>CACOWV010000028.1 GCA_902630945.1 uncultured Pelagibacteraceae bacterium | reverse complement strand
TTTTTTAAAATTCTATCTTTATTTTCATTCCAAATTTTCATTGAGGTTTTATCCTCTATTACTTTATTTTCAGAAATATATATAAACTTAAAATTTCTATTCATTTTATTTTTGGAAATAAGCGTTGGATAAAATATTAGTAATTTTGTCTCGTCAGTAAAAAGAGTGCTGGCTGCAACAAAATTATTTTTAAATTTTTTATATTTATCTAAAACTTTTTGTGATGTTCCACCCATCCAAAAATTAATACTATTATTTTCTCTCTTTAAAAAATCAAGGCCATCACAAGATATAAAAATTATCTTTTTACTTCTTAAAATAAAATATAAAAATTTTCCAAAAAGAGATAGAAATGGCCCAGATAAATCAACTATGACAGTATCTTTGATTTTTTTACATCTAAGAAAGTTATTTAATGAACCTCTTCTAAATCTATGTTTAAATATAAAAATTAAATATTTCATAAAAAAATGCTACTAATATCTTTTTATCATGAAAAAAAAAATTATTATAGCATATCTTTGCTCTCCTTATGTTTCAAAAAAATGTTTTACTGAATTCATTTTTCATTATAAAAAATACAAACCTGGGATAGATCATCAACTAATTATTTGTTATAAGAATTTATCATTAGATCAAATAAAAAATTTTAGAAAAAAAATTAAAGGTATTAATCATAAAGAATTTATTGATCCTGAAAAAAAAAATGATTTTGACTTTGGAACAAATAAAAGATTAGTTAAAAAATTTAAAGATAATTTATTCTTTTTTATGAACGGTCATTCATATCCAGTAAAGAAAAATTGGCTCAAATATTATTATTCTAATTATAAACCTAAAAGTATAATAGCCTCAAGTGCATCATTAGAGAGTATTTCATCAAAATCAATTTATAGAAATCATTTAGATAATTATTTTATTTTTTTTTATAAATTGATCAAATATCATATTTTATTTCCTGTCTTTCCTAATCCCCATTTTCGAACAACTAATTACTTAATTTTAGGTAAAGATTTTCTTAAATATAATTTTGATAACAATTTAGACTCAAAAGAAAAAGCATGGAAAATTGAAAGTGGCAAAAATAGTTTATACAATTTTTATAAAAAAAAAAAATTTAGAATATTGGTTGTTAATTCTGAAAATAAATTATTTTCTGAAAAAAATTGGCATAATAGCCATACATATGCCATAGGCAATCAATCAAAAAAAATCATGTCTGATAACCATGTTAGGAAATTTGCAAAGATGAGTAAAAAACAAAAAGAGAAAAAAAGATTAATAGTTTGGGGATTTTAATAGATTTTTGAAATTTTCAATCTTAAATCTGGTGTATTCCGAAATCTAAATTTTTAAAAAATTAATCTTTTATTTTTACTAAGACTAAAGAATTTAAAATTTTTTTATTCCCTATAACGACTATATCTTTTGAAGGTAATATTTTCGAAATGTATTTTTTTTCTAAATTTTCAATTATTTTTTTTGATCCAAATTTTTTGCTTATATGCTCATCATCGTAATAATCATCAAATACAACTATACTATTTTTATGCATTAATTTTTTTACGTTTTGCCAATCCTTTTTGATAGTATCAATTGAATGACCCCCATCTATAAAAATAAAATCAACTTTATTTTTGGTTTTAAAATTTTTAAGTGTTTTAATTGTATTTCCTTTGATTAAATTAATCTTAGATTTTGGGAACAAATTTTTGAGTTTAGTAAATATTTGATCTTTATTTAACGGGTTTTTGCTTAACTCATCTTTAATTTTTTTTTTAGTAATTTTTTCAAACAGATCAAATCCATAAAAAATAATTTGTTTATTGAAACATTGGGCAAGGTCCACCATTTCAATAGATCTTTTTCCTTTATAAACACCTATTTCTAAAATTATCTTTGGTTTTTGATTTAGTATTAGTTTAAAAAGATATTTGTATCTTGAATATTTTGAAAATGAGTATCTAAACCATAAAATCATAAATTTAAAATTCAAATACTTCATTAATTGATCCAAACCTTTTTTCTTATTTTTGATAGTTTAAATCCTTGTTTTCTTATTTTTATAATCTCTTTGTCGATATTTTTAATTTTTGACGGAAATACAACTTTATCGACAATATAATCTTTTAAAATTGGTTTTTTAT
>CACOWV010000027.1 GCA_902630945.1 uncultured Pelagibacteraceae bacterium | reverse complement strand
AAAAATATAATTACATTTTT
Organism: uncultured Pelagibacteraceae bacterium; assembly: GCA_902630945.1. Classification (GTDB taxonomy): domain Bacteria; phylum Pseudomonadota; class Alphaproteobacteria; order Pelagibacterales; family Pelagibacteraceae; genus Pelagibacter. The sequence goes on along the minus strand of CACOWV010000027.1, from coordinate 2,202 downwards.
TGAAAATTTTAAATAATCTGTTTTATTTTTAAATTTAAATAAAGCTTTACCATCAATTACAATTAAACTTGATATCGCATTTATTAAAGTATCTACAGTTGAAATAGTGAGGGCTAAACCAAGTATTATTACAACTAAAGATAATAAGGTAGTTTGTTCTTTAAGTAATAATGAAAAAAACCCAAGATCTGGTCTTAATGTTGAGTCTATAGAAAAAGCAACCATTCCTGCAAATCCCATATAAAATATAATAGGTATAATTAAAAAAAAGGAAATCACTAAACTTTTCTTTAATGTTTTAAAATTTTTTGCTGCATATACACGTTGCCAATTTCCTTGATGAAATAAGTTTGTTGCAGCAACTGCAATAAAAAATGTTAAACCAGCTGTATAGCTTGGAAGATAAGAACTGCTCAAAAGATGAGGATTCTTCTCTTTAATAAAATCAAAAGAAAATTGAGAACCGGTAAAAGAATTTATATAAATAAATGAAATCAATAATAGAATTCCAATTACAATCATTTGAATATTATCTGTGAATATTGAAGCTTTTAAGCCACCATATAAAGTATATGCTAATGTAGAGATTAATACGATTAAAGCTATTATCCAAAGTTCTGTACCTGATATATAGTTAATTAAAACTGCTACTGCAGTCACTTCTGCACATAAGAAAATAAACATATAAAAGATAGTCATCAAAAGAATAAGTTTAAACAAACTTTTTCCAAATTTTTTTCTCATAAATTCAATTAGAGAAGAACCTTTTGGAAATTCCTTTCTTATTTTTTTTCCTAAATATATTAAAAAAAACATTGGGGATGCTGTTCCTAATGAATATCCAATAATTGATCCAACTCCACCCCACGTTGCTGCAGAAGCAGGTCCAAATAATATCCATGCACCTAATGCAGATGCGGTTAAGCTTGTCGTTAAAGAAAAAAGACCAATGTTTCTGTTTGCTGTTAAATAATTATTTAATCCTTTATATTTCTTTGAATAATTAAGGCCCAAAATCGCAAATATCAAACTTATAATAATTATTAATGTTAATGATGTAGGCTGACTTATAAAGTATGTTTTATCCATTATTCTCCCTTTCTGAATTACCGGACAGGTTCATAGGGTTTAATCTCAGTCTGTAAGGACACCCCTTGCAGAGATCATTATAGTATTTTTCTTGATTATGAAAGGTATTATTTATTAAAACAGTTATTAACTAGTATAGCCATCAAAATCCAAATTACAAAAATTTCACCATTACTAAATGAATAATCTGCGCCTGCAAAACCTGCGATAAAGTTTATCGAGTAGATTATAACAGTGGAAACAATTAAACTTACTATTAAGTTTATAAGTCCACTAATGTATTTCATTATTAAATCTTAACTAGATTTTATATTAATGTAAATTAAAATTTTCTATTAATAGGTGAAGTTTTTTTAAGATGTGGGAATACTATAAAACAGTCAGGTTGTATTCAAGATATTTATTTGAGATTAAGTAAAATATTTTTGTTGAATTCAACTTAATCAAAAATTATTTTTTAGTTAAGGAGGTAATTTAAATGAATCGAATGCCACCTGAAACTTAGCTGGGTAGCTTTCTATTTCTAAAAACAGTTAGAAAAAACTTAAAAGTCCAATCGGACATGCCAAAGAGGCAATATAGGGTTGCTCTTTTGGTTTTAGATCAAAAGAGCTGCTCTCTCTTTAAATAATTTACGCTTTATTTCCTTTAATCAAAAAATACAAACCACCAATAAGAAGAAATATTTGTATGTTTGTGAATAGTTGTTTTGTTATAAACCAATCTCTATGAGCTACAAAAAATATACAAACCATCAGAATAACAATATTTAGACCTACTAATCTAGTTAGTGTATGCCCAATTGGATTTTTTAAAAAATGAGCAATTATTAAAATAATTCCAGTAGATAACTCAGATATAGCAACTAAACTCGCAAGGAAAGGAGAAAGACCAAAATAATCTGTTAGCCCTTCTGGAGGTAGAGGAAATTTTCCAAGACCATAGATTATAAAAGCTATTCCAACCCCAAGTCTTAAAAAAAGAGATCCTAAAGCTTCAAAATTTGAAAAAAAATCGTTAAATTTATTAAAAAACTGATTCATAATTTAATTTTAATTATTTTTTAATAATTATACAAACTAATTTATCATAAAAACTCAAATTTTTTTCATA
>CACOWV010000026.1 GCA_902630945.1 uncultured Pelagibacteraceae bacterium | reverse complement strand
AAGTAGTTGGAAAAGATACAATATCAGCTGTTAGATCTGGTTTTTTTTGGGGATATGCAGGTTTGATTGACAATATTATTAATTTGATTAAGAAGGAAACTGGAAGTTCTTTTAGGATTGTTATTACCGGAGGTTTTTCTGATTTATTTAAAAAATCAATTAAAACAAAAGTAATACAAGATAAAGACATCACTGTTAAAGGCCTAATTAAAATTTCGAGATTGATTAAGTAAATGAATAAAGAACTATTATTTTGTCCTCTAGGAGGCTCTGGTGAAATAGGGATGAACATGAATCTATTTGGTTATGGTGAACCAGGTAACCACAAATGGATAATGGTTGATATTGGAGTAACTTTTGCCGATGACACAATACCTGGCATTGATCTAATATATCCTGATCCAGGTTTTATAGTTGAAAGAAAAGAAAATTTACTAGGAATAGTATTAACTCATGCTCATGAAGATCATATTGGAGCAATAGCTCACTTATGGCCTAAACTTAAATGTAAAATTTATGCCACTCCTTTTACAGCCATACTAATCAGAGAAAAATTTAAAGAAAAACACATTGATGTTACAAATGATCTTAAAATCGTGGAACTTAATGGTAATGTATCGTTAAATCCTTTTGAAGTTGAATTTATAACTCTTACTCATTCTATTTTAGAACCAAACGGATTACGAATAAAAACTCCTGCAGGGGTAATTTTACATACTGGTGATTGGAAAGTTGATCCTAATCCTTTAATTGGTGATGAAATAAATTCAAAAAGATTAAAAGAAATAGGTGAAGAAGGTGTTTTAGCAATGATTTGTGACTCAACAAATGTTTTTAGCGCAGGGAGATCTGGATCAGAATTGGATGTTAGAAAAAATTTATTAAATATTATGAGTCGATTAAATAAAAGGATTATTGTTACATCATTCGCTTCTAATGTTGCAAGAATGGAGACAGTTTTTTATTGTGCTGAAAAAACTGGAAGACAAATATCACTGGTTGGAAGGTCCATGCACAGAATTTATAAAGCTGCAAGACAATGTGGGTATTTAAAAAATACTATAGAACCAATTGACCCAAGAGATGCAAAAAGTTTTTCTAGAGATAAAATTGTTTACCTCTGTACTGGAAGTCAAGGTGAACCAATGGGGGCCATGATGAGAATTGCAAGCTATGTTCATCCAGATGTATTTATTGAAAAAAATGATGCTGTAATTTTTTCATCAAAAATAATTCCAGGTAATGAAAAAAAACTTTATAAATTACATAATAGTTTAGTGAAAGATGGAATAGAAGTCATATCCGAGGAAACAGAATTTATTCATGTTTCCGGACACCCTAATCGAGAGGATTTAAAAGATATGTACCAATGGGTTAAACCTAAATGTGTAATACCGGTCCATGGAGAACACAGACACATGATAGAACATATAAATTTTGCAAAAGAAATGCAAGTGCCCCATCCTGTTCAAGTAGAAAATGGAGATATTGTAAAATTATATCCAGGTGAACATCCAGCAGTTTACGATAAAGCACCTTCAGGTAGGTTATACCTTGATGGAAATATAAGTGTTGAAGAGGATTCTCAATCAATTAAGGATAGAAAAAATTTAAGCACCAATGGTTATTTAGAAGTGACAATATTGATAACTCCTAAAGGAAATATTCATAATAACCCAATCATATCATATAGAGGATTACCAATCTTAGATAAGGATGAATTTGTTTATGGTTTAGAAGAAGAAATAGAAAAAACGGCGAGAACTTTTAAAATAGAAAGTAAACAACAAGAACATAATTTAATTGATGCACTTAAAATTGTATGTAGAAAATTGACTAAAGAGAAAACTGGTAAAAAGCCCCATACTAATATAAATTTAGCTAGGATTTAATGAGCCCAACTGGATTAGCTATAATCTACATTATAATTTGGTGGATAGTTTTCTTTGCTATATTGCCAGTCGATGTAGAAAGAAATAAAACAATTAAAATTGATGGTGAGGATCCTGGCTCACCTGAAAATCCAAAAATGTTAAAAAAATTCATTTTTTGCACAGGAATAACAACGATTTTATTCATAATGATATATTTGTTAATGAAATTTGAATATTTGAATTTAAGAAATATAATCATCTAGCATGTTTATTTCTGAATCATTTATACCAATACTTAAAAATAATCCTTCAGAGGCAAAGATAAAATCTCATCAATTAATGCTAAGAGTTGGAATGATTAAACAATCATCTGCAGGAATTTATTCTTGGTTACCCTTGGGTTTTAAGGTAATGAAAAAAATTGAAAAAATTGTTAGAGAGGAACAAAACAAAATTGGTGCTCAAGAAATCTTGATGCCCACAATTCAATCATCTGAAATATGGAAAGAAAGTGGACGTTATGAAGATTATGGTGAAGAAATGTTAAGAATTCAAGATCGTCAAAATCGAGAAATGCTTTATGGACCAACAAATGAAGAACTTGTGACTGACATATTTAGATCATCAATAAAATCTTATAAATCTTTACCTCAACTTTTATACCATATTCAATGGAAGTTTAGAGATGAGATAAGACCAAGATTTGGAATAATGAGATGTAGAGAATTTTATATGAAAGATGCTTATTCATTTGATGTGTCTGATGAGGA
>CACOWV010000025.1 GCA_902630945.1 uncultured Pelagibacteraceae bacterium | reverse complement strand
AGTAATAAAATTAATAATTCCAAAATATTTTTAGCATATTATATAAAGAATGTTAGATTAATTGATAATTTTTAATCACTATAAAAAATAAGCACCTACTCCTAAAAAGGATACAAAACCAATTACGTCGGTAATTGTGGTTACAAAAACACTTGATGCTATAGCGGGATCAATATTCATTTTTTTTAATGTAACAGGCACTACTATTCCAAATAATCCAGCAACTACCATTGTTAAAATCATCGAAATAGAAATTATTAGTGAAAGTTGATAGTCTTGGAACCATAATTGAACTATTAAAGAACTTATAATTGCAAAAATAATTCCATTTAAAATACCAATATTAAATTCTTTAAGTATATTTTGATTGAAGTTATTTTTAGTTAAATCATTTGTTGCAAGTGTCCTAACAGTAACAGCCAAAGTTTGCATTCCAGCGTTTCCACCCATAGATGCAACAATCGGCATCAAAAAAGCTAAAACAACCATTTGTTCAATTGTGGCTCCAAACAAACTGATACAATAGGTTGCAAGGAAAGCTGTAAATAAATTTAATAACAACCAGTTAAATCTTCTTTTTGTTTTTGTGATTACGCCATCAGTAATTTCTTCATCACCAACACCTGCGAGTCTTAAAGCATCTTCCTCAGCTTCTTCTTTTAAAACGGTAAGAACATCATCAGAAGTAATCATACCTACTAATTTATTATTTTTATCAACAACACAGGCTGAATTCAAATTGTAATTTTCAAAAGAATTTCCCACCTCCTCTCTATCCATATCTACAGGAATTAAAAAAATTGAATCATCCATTATTGAAGACATCTTAGTTTCTCTAGAAGTTCTAAGAACTTTTGAAGAAGGTACAGCTCCAATAGGTTTAAAATTTTCGTCCACAATATAAATTTCTAAAAACTGTTCTGGTAAATCTTTATTTTCCCTCAAATAATCAATTGTTTGACCCACTGACCAATTGCTAGGAATGGCAGTAAATTCCCTCTGCATAATTCTAGCAGCACTTTCCTCAGGATAACTAAGACCTTCTAGAAGAGCAAAGCGATCTTTTGGAGGTAATAAACTTAAAATTGAATTTTTATCTTTTTCTTCAACATTTTCTAAAATAGCTATTGCATCATCAGACTCAAGATTTTTTAATATTCTTACAATAGCGTCGGATGATATGTACTTTATAATTTCTGTTTGAACTGACTCATTAAGCTCAACAAAAACTTCTGGGTCTATATTAAAATTATTAAGTTTTATTAAATTTTCTCTATCATTTTGACTTAAATGTTCGATAATATCTGCAGCATCAGCAGGGTGCATTTCTTTAAAAGAATTTGTAATAAATTGTGCATCGTTGCTAGATATTTTGTCTGTAACAACTTTTATATATTCTTTATTAAATTCAAAATTGACTTTTTTATCTTTTATTTTTTTAATTAAAGTCATACATTTACCTATTATTCTGTCGGATCTTTTAATACATAATAAAAAGAATACAATTTATAAATGAGTATAGAAATTAAAAAGTCACTAAAACCAGTAAAATATGAAGATGCATTGAAATTCATGGAAAAAAGATTACTGGAAATTGATCAAAATAAATCGAATGATTTAATCTGGATTTTGGAGCATGAAGATATCTATACAGCTGGAACATCTTTTAAAGAAAATGAAGTTTTAGATAAATCTGTTGAAATTTTTAAAACTAACAGAGGAGGAAAAATTACCTATCACGGGCCAGGACAATTAATTTGTTATTTTGTGATAAATCTTAAAAAAGGTAAAAAGGACATTAGAAAATTTATATCAATTATTGAAAAAACAATTATAGAAACTCTTAAATTTTATCGAATAGATACATTTCCAGATAAAGATAACATCGGAATCTGGTATAATGATAATTCAAAGATAAAAAAAATTGCAGCAATAGGTGTAAGAGTTAGCAAATGGATTGCCTATCACGGATTTTCGATAAATATAAATAATAATTTAGAAAAATATAATGCAATAATACCTTGTGGAATTAAAGATAAAGGAGTTATTAACTTAAAAGATATAAAAGATCAAAATTATAAAGATATTGAGAACGTATTAATTAAAAATTTTATTTCAAATTTGAAAAACTAAGTCTTTTTACCTTTAATAAGTTTTTAAAATAATCAGGTAGCAAAGCTCTGTAAGTATATTTTTTTTTATCAATCATAAATCTTATTTGATATGAATGAAGCATTAGTTCTTTATTTATACCTTTTGTTGAAATAGATGATCGATACTTTTTATCTCCATAAATAGAATGGCCAATACCAAATAATTGTTTTCTTAATTGGTGTTTTCTACCTGTAATAGGTTTCATTTCAACTAAACTTGAATTAGAATTTTTATCTAAAACTTTAAAAATTGTTTTTGCTTTTTCAATAATTTTTTTACCATTATCATATCTGACTAATTCATCTATCCATTCGCCAGAATCTTTTTCTATTTCACCATTACATATTGCTATATATGTCTTGTAAACTTTTCTTAATCTAAACAAAGAAGTTAATAACTGAGCAGTCTCTCGATTTTTTGCCATTATAAAAACTCCTGAGGTATCTTTATCTAATCTATGAACTGAAAAAGGTTTAGTACCTTGAAAAATTTTACTTTTTGCGAATATATCAACTAAGTTTTTTTTTGATTTTGTTCCTCCTTGAACTGAAATACCAGCACTTTTATTTAAAACTATAAAATTTTCATTATCATCTATAATC
>CACOWV010000024.1 GCA_902630945.1 uncultured Pelagibacteraceae bacterium | reverse complement strand
CTTGAATTCTTATACTTTAGGCCCCATCTTCCATTACCATCCATGATAATGGCTACATGATTAAGTGGGTTCATATTGTCATTATTTCTTTTTCTTTTGATGAAACTTTTTCATCAACTAATGCGATGTGTTTATCAGTTATTGTTTGAACATTCTTTTCAAAAGATTTTTCCTCATCCTCACCAATTTCTTTTGACTTTAAAAGTTTCTTTAATTCTTCATTAGCATCTCTTCGAATGTTTCTAATCGAAATTTTACATTTTTCCCCAATTGATTTAATTAATTTTTTTAGCTCAATTCTTCTCTCCTCATTAAGCTCAGGTATTGGCAATCTAATTAACTGTCCATCAATTTGAGGATTTAATCCTAATTCAGATTTCTTAATTGCAGAATCTACTAAACTAACGTTATTTTGATCCCATACTTGAATATTAATCATTCTTGGTTCTGGAGTTGTTATACTGCCAATTTGGTTAATAGGCATTTGTTGACCATAGACATCTACTTTAATTAAATCTAACATTGCAGCATTAGCTCTTCCTGTTCTTAATGATGAAAGTTCTTTTGAAAAAGCTTCTACAGCTTTATCCATTTTAAGGCTATGTGATTTTTCATCGAACATCTATTCGCCTATTTTAATTCTGCTAAACTCCTTAATCTTTAAATCGTTTATAGAAAGTTCTTTTAATACATCTTGAACTTTCTTTTTTGGCTCCATTACCCAAGCTTGTGTTAATAGAGCATTTTCCTCTTTAAACTTGTTCATTTTACCTAAACTGATCTTTTTGGCAATATCTTCTGGTTTGCCAGAATTTTTAAGCTCTTCAGTGACTAATTCTTGTTCCTTATCTATGATCGACTTATCAATCAAACTTGATTCTAGAGCAAGTGGATTAGAGGCAGCAATATGCATGGATAATTGCTTTCCAAAAGTTTTTATCGTTTCAGAATTTTCTTTTGTTTCTAAAGAAACAATTACGGCTAATTTTGCTAAATTATCTTTAACAACAGTATGTAGATATTGATAGTTAGTTGATGATGAATTTGAAATTGTTTTTGTTTTGCCTATTGTAATTTTTTCACCTATTTTAGCAATTAATGCAACCAAATTATCTTCAACAGAATTACCATTTTTCATTTTTGTTTTTTTAAGATTTTCTATATTTGAATCATTTTGATTATTAAGATCACTTAATTCTTTAACAAAATTTATGAAGTCATCATTTTTAGCTACAAAATCAGTTTCACAATTTACCTCAATGATTGAAGTTTTTTTTTCATCTCCACTTACTGCAACTACTCCTTCTTTTGCATCTCTGGACATTTTTTTTGAAGCTTTTGAAATACCTTTAACTCTTAAAATTTCAACTGCTTTATCTAAATCACCGTTAGACTCTTTAATAGCTAGATTACAATCTTTAAAACCAGCACCAGTCGCTTCTCTAAGTTTCTTAATTTTTTCAATATCACTCATGCTAATTTAATTCTTTATCTTTTTTTTTTGAGAATTTCTTATCTAATTTGTCTCTGTCAATTTCCGCAACAGTTTTTGTTTTGTCTGTTTTTTCTTTTTTTTCAGATAATTTTTTTGACTCAGTGAATGGTGTAGCCTTTTTAGCTTCGATGATTGTATCTCTAATTAAATTACAATAAAGATCAATTGACCTTCTTGCATCATCATTTCCAGGAATTGGAAAGTCAATACCATCTGGGTTTGAATTACTATCTAAAATTGCAATAATAGGAATACCCAATTTTACAGACTCTTGAATTGCTAAGGACTCATAATTAGTATCTATAATAAATACTAAATCTGGAACTTTTTTCATTTCCGAAATACCACCTAAAGATCTTTGAAGTTTATCTTTCTTAACACTCATCTTTAAAAGTTCTTTTTTCGTGAAGCCTCTATTTTCAGCTACTAAATCAATTTCAAGTTTTTTTAGTTTTTTAATAGAATTTGAAATGGTTCCCCAGTTTGTCAACATCCCTCCAAGCCATCTATAGTTTACAAAATATTGATCAGTCTCTTTAGCTACTTCAGCAATAGCTTCAGATGCTTGTTTTTTTGTTGAAACAAATAATATTTTACCATTGTTTGAAATAGTGCTGAAAACTTTTTCCAAAGCTATTTTGGTTAATTCTAAAGTTTGGGTGAGATCAATAATGTGAATTGAGTCTCTTTTGCCAAAAATATATTTTTTCATTTTTGGGTTCCATCTAAGTGTTTTATGACCTAAATGTACGCCAGCTTCTAATAATTGTTGAATTGTTACGTTAGGTATTTTCATATTTTTTCCCGGTTAAGCCACCACAGTAATTTCCAATTAAGGACCGGAGGTATAAAACCAACAACTGTGTGCGTGTTAATTTAATTTCTCGTGATATTTACAAATTTTTTATTTAATAAACAAGTATAAATTAGCTTATTATTGCAGATATTTCCTTATTTCTTATAAGATTTATCATTTTTCGGTCTATATCTCTCTTATTTTCTAAGTTAAATTTTAGAAAATTATTCTTATCTTTAAGCTTTATCTTAACAAGGGTATTACCCGTATTTGTTAAAAATTTTGATATTTCATCTAATTCTTTTAAAGATTTGATATTAAAAACAACTTCCTCAATCGGTTTATTTAAAATATCTTTTAGAGGACTTATTTTTTGAACATTAATTCTCTTGAAACGGTTTTCTTCACCTGAAATTGACTTCATTACAGATAAAATAAATGAATTTCCTTCTTTTAAAACTTCACGATTTAATTCTAAAATGTCAGAGAAAATAAAAAATTCAAAAACACTACTTAAATCGGTTAATTTTAAAACTGCATAGGCATTACCCTTTGCAGTTTTTCTTTC
>CACOWV010000023.1 GCA_902630945.1 uncultured Pelagibacteraceae bacterium | reverse complement strand
TCTAGCTTCGTGTGTGAATAAATGGATTGAATTTGAAACAAAAAAGAAAGTGACAAAATTTACAATTTTGAATTCATGGGTAGTAAGACAATTTGCTAATGAATATAATCCTACTCATTGGCACAGCGGTCATATTTCAGGAGCAGGTTTTTTAAAAGTCCCATCTACTTTTGGAAAACATACTCAAGAAAAAAAGGAAATAGATTATAAGGGAGGAAACTTACAGCTAATTCATGGGTCCCAGATGTTTTTGTGTAAATCAACTTTGAATATTAAACCTCAAGTTGGAGATTTCTACTTTTTTCCTCACTATTTAATGCATGCTGTTTTTCCGTTTAAAGATACAAATGAGGAAAGAAGATCAATTTCTTTCAATGCTAATATTGATGAGGAAATTTACAATGTCTACAGATAATAAAAATCAAAAAAATGTTTTAGGTGAAAAACTAGAAGAGTGTTCCTTAAATCCTTTGACTGGATGGTATAGAGATGGTTGTTGTAATACAGATGAAAATGACCAAGGTGTTCATACTGTTTGTGCTAAAGTAACAACTGAATTTTTAGAATGGTGCAAAGGGGCTGGAAATGATTTAATTACTCCACATCCTGAGTTTGGTTTTCCTGGTTTAAAAGATGGGGATGGTTGGTGTGTTTGTGCAAGCTGGTATGCAAAAGCAGTTGATGCTGGAAAAGCTTGTCCTGTATATCTAAAATGCACTCATGAAAATACATTAAAACATATACCAATCGAAATTCTTAAGAAATTTGCAATAGATTTGTCTTAGTTACATATTTCCATATTTTGGACCACCGCCACCTTCAGGAGTTACCCAAGTTATATTTTGTGATGGTTCTTTGATATCACAAGTTTTGCAGTGTATACAATTTTGTGAGTTAATCACAAATTTATCAATGTTGTTTTCTTTTTGTATTTCATAAACACCAGCAGGACAGTATCTTTGCGCGGGTTCATCAAATTTTTCTAGAGTGTAATTAATTGGTAACATCGGATCTTTAAGCTTGAGATGAACAGGTTGATTATCAGTATGATTAGTTCCTGTTAGATAAACTGAACTAGTTTTATCAAATGTAAGTACATTATCAGGTTTCGGATAATCTATTTTTGGCATGTCTTTGGCTAATTCTAGAGTTTCGTGATCTGCATGTTTGTGTCTTAGAGTAAAAGGTAATTTTCCTCTAAATAATATTTGATCTAATCCAGTAAATATTATGCCTAAAATCAATCCCCAGCTAAAGCTTGGCTTAACATTTCTAGCCTCATATAGTTCTTTATATAACCAACTTTTTTTTAATTTTTCATCGAATATAGATAAATCTTTATTATCTCTAAAATGCTCGTGTATTGTTTCTCCAGCTAAAATTCCACTCTTCATAGCCGTATGAGATCCTTTTATTTTTGGCATATTTAATGTTCCTGCATCACAGCCGACCAACAATGCTCCTGGCATAAACATTTTTGGTAAACTTTGGAAGCCACCCTCGATTAGTGCTCTTGCACCATAAGATATTCTTTTTCCTCCATGTATTATTTTTTTAATTGCAGGGTGTGTCTTAAATCTTTGAAATTCGTCATATGGTGATAGGTGAGGATTTTTATAATCTAATCCAATAACGTATCCTAAAAATAGCTGTTTATTTTCTGCATGATACATAAAACTTCCTCCATAAGTATCATTATCAAGTGGCCAACCTGCTGTATGCATAACTAAACCTTCTTCATGATTTTTTTCATCAATTTCCCAAATTTCTTTAAAACCAATTCCATATTGTTGAGGATCTTTACCTTTATCCAGTTCAAATTTTTTAATTAATTCTTTACCTAAATGTCCTCTACACCCTTCAGCAAAGACTGTAACTTTACCAATAAGATCTATTCCAGGTTCAAACGCGTCTTTTTTATTTCCGTCTCTATCAATACCCATATCTTGAGTTGATACACCTTTTACTGAACCATTTTCATTAAACAAAATTTTACTAGCTGGAAAGCCAGGAAAGATTTCTACACCTAGTTTTTCAGCTTCTTCGGCTAACCATCGACATAAATTTGCAAGACTAATTATATAATTTTTGTGATTTTGTTGAACTTTAGGTAGTAGCCAAGTAGGCCAACTTAAAGATTTCTTTTTTCCTAAAAATAAAAATTTTTCTTTACTTACTTTAGTTTTAATTGGTGAATTTAATTCTTTCCAATTAGGTAATAATTCATCTAGAGCTCTTGTCTCAAAAACATTTCCACTAAGAATATGTGCTCCTATTTCTGATGCTTTCTCTAGTAAACAAATATTCAAATTTGCATCTAATTGTTTTAATTTAATAGCTGTAGATAAGCCTGATGGACCACCACCAACTATTACAACATCATATTCCATTGTCTCTCTGGACATAAACTAATTTTTTACAGATTCTATTATTTTTGTATAGTGTTTAATTTGTTTAATTCTTCAAGGAACTTAGGCAAAGCATCAAATAAATCTGCCTCTAAACCATAATCTGCTACACTAAAAATTGGAGCTTCCCCATCTTTGTTAATTGCCACAATTACTTTACTTTCTTTCATTCCAGCTAAATGTTGAATAGCTCCAGAAATTCCTACAGCTATATATAAGTCTGGCACAACAACTTTTCCAGTTTGTCCAACCTGATGATCATTAGTTATATAGCCAGCATCTACGGCCGCTCTTGATGCACCTATTGCTGCATTGAGCTTATCAGCTACTGCTGTAATTAATTTAAAATTTTCTCCACTTTGCATTCCTCTTCCACCTGAAACAACTACTCTTGCAGTGCCAAGCTCTGGTCTATCTGATTTGATCTCTTCTTTTTTAATAAATTTTGAAAAGTCAGATGCATTTCCAGGATCACCATTTTGAATTTCTGCTGATCCACCTGATGT
>CACOWV010000022.1 GCA_902630945.1 uncultured Pelagibacteraceae bacterium | reverse complement strand
AATTTCACTTAATTGTAATAAATGAATAGATTGTTTAATCAAAATTAGATCAAATTTTTTTTTATTTATTGAACAAAAAGATAAGGCATCAATTTTTTTAAAATTTATTCTTTTGTCTCTATCGCTATGATCTATTAAATCAATTCCAATAGGTTTGTAGTTTAGATTAAATTTTGTACTTAAGTAACCAATAATTTTACCTCTACCGCATCCAATATCTAATATACAAGAATTAACGTTTAGTTTTTTTGTATTAATTAAAAAATTATTAAATTTTGAAATATAATTTTTAGATGAGAGCCAATTATTTTTGTCCCAATTTTTAATGACAGTTAACACCAAACTTTTTTAACCTCCAATAATTATATGGCCAAGGAGTGATAAATCCAACTCCAAGCATAATAGGAATAACCCACCAATTTAAAATTGCACCTCCAGTTAAAAAATAATCTGTAACATTCATTGCAACCTCCATGCTTATCATTGAAATAAAACTCATCCCCAATGCTGTTTTAAAAGAGTCTTGGAATGAAAATTTTTGTCTTAATAAAATAATTGTCTCAAGAATAATACTGGTGATTAATCCATTGATAATTGCTAAAATCATTATTACTAAAACTGGAAAAGGAATTTTCGTGATTTGGAAGAATAAAATAGTACCAAAGTCACCAATTGCACAACCTAATAAACACCATGAGGTATTTTTTGCACTAGCCTTCCATGTATTTCTACATGACCAGTTGAAACTAGTACCTACAGACTTGTCCATAAAATTAATTTATATCAACTTTGGCAATCATTCCAGCTTGATAATGACCAGGTACATTACATGCGATTTCAATATTTACAGCATTAATAAATTTCCAAATAATTTCGCCCTTTTGTTTTGGCTCTAACAAAACACTATTGCTATGTGAATGCCCCATAGACTTATCCATCTTAGCCATTTTTTTCATTTTTTCTTTATCAATGGAGAAAGGAAGTAAAATTCCATTTTCAGCCATCTTAGACATTTCTGGCTGATGTTTTATATGCATCATTTTATTTGCAATATTAAATTCATGAACAAGTATACCTAAATTTTCGACTTCGAATTTTATTGTTTCTCCAGCTTTAATTGAAAATGAATTTGGCTGATAATAGTTATCATACATTTTTACTTTTATTACACGAGTTACTTCATCCAAAACCCCTTTGGATCCAATTTTCATATTTTTATCAGCATAGGAGATTGAATTAAAAAATGTAAAGGTGAATATTAAAATAAATAACTTTTTCATTCAAAATTACTATTATCTTAATATATTTTTACAATGGGTCATTTTTAACTTTTGTGTTACTGTGTAAAAATGATTTTTAAACAATTATTTGATACGAAATCTTCAACATATACATATCTAATTTCCTCGGGTAACGGCAGAGAAGCTCTTATAATTGACCCAGTCATCGAAAATGTCGCAGAATACATTAGTTTACTTAAAAGTTTAAATTTAAAATTAGTAAAAGTGATTGATACTCATATTCATGCAGATCATGTAACGGGTGCCTCCAAACTTAAAAATATAACAAAATGTTCAACAATTATGGGTGAACATACACCAGCTGAAGCTGTTGAGATTAAAGTAAAGGATGATGAAATTATAGATTTAGACAATCTTAAAATTAGAGCTATGTATACGCCAGGTCATACCTCTGATAGCTATAGTTTTCTTATGGATAACTATCTTTTCTCAGGAGATACATTGTTAATTAATGGAACTGGTAGAACTGATTTTCAAAACGGTAATCCCAAAGATGCTTATAATTCAATATTCAATAAACTTTTAAAATTACCTGATGAAACTCTTTTATACCCAGCTCATGATTACAAAGGGGAAATGGTAAGCACTATTGGAAAAGAAAGAAAATTTAATCCAAGATTACAGGTCAATAGTGTAGATGAATATATTGATATTATGAATAACCTTAAACTAAAAAAACCTATTGAAATTGAAAAAAATGTTTCAAAAAATATAAAATTAGGAGGTTAAATTTAAGTTTAAATTGAGGATTTTATGGCTTTGTATATTAGATCCTTGCTAGTTTCACCAACACTTCTGTAAACTTCCTTATTATTTTTAAAAATTAAAAGTGTAGTTTGATACTGAACATTCAATAAATTTGATATCTCTTTATTTCTTACATCAAACTTGAAATACACTATATTATTAAAATCAATTTCAGCTTTATCCAAAACTTTCATTTGACTAGCACAAGATGTACAATACTTTATCCAAGAACTAACTATTACAATTTTGCCGTCTGATTGAGCTTTATCAAACAACTTTTTATTAAAAGTTGTTTCTTTTGAAAGCACATTTGAATTAAAAACAAACAGTAATAGTGTACAGTAAATTATTTTTCTCATAAAACTATTATATAATAAATATTATAAACCAATAAGATGCTAATCCAGAAAAAATTGTCGCAATAATATTCTTACTTATAATACCTACAAACATAGCTATGATTGCAGCCGTTATCTTCGGGTTATTGTCTAATTGGAAATCTCCAGAATTGTTCAAAAAAACTGCTGGAAAAATAATTGCTGGAAAAATAGCTGATGGAACATATGAGAGAATTTCTCTTATTCTATCATTGAACATTTCTTTTTTTAAGACTGCAATCATTGAAAATCTGGTTAAAAAGGTTATTATACCACAATAAATAATTAAAGCCCAATTACTCATTTTTTCTAAAAAATTTTGTTAAAATTGTTGCTACAAAAAGCGCAGTTAAACCAGAGACAATCGCATAAGCTTTATAAGGTATATAATTAAATCCAAAAGTTGCTACTAACCCTGAAATTAAAATTACAATAACATTAATAAATTTTCTAAAATCGTTAACTAATAACGCTAAAAAAGTTAGAGGAACTGCAAAACTTAAACCAAGCTTTTCTGGGATAAATGAACCTAAAACTATTCCCGTAAAAGTTGTTGTTTGCCATATCAACCAACATGTAATACCACCACCAACTAAGTGAAAATACTTATTCGTATTATTGTTTTTTTTAAAATATTCATTTGACCTTGCAAATGCCTGATCAACTAAAAAGTAAGAAATAATTATTTTCCAAAATAATTTTAGGTCTGAGAGATGTTCTGAAACTACTGCACCATATAAAATATGTCTTGAATTTACCGCCCCAACTGAGCTTATGATTACTAAAGTGCTCGCGCCGCCAGAAAATAATTGTAATAAAATAATTTGAGAAGCTCCGCCAAAAATTATTATTGACATACCCATTGTTTCTAATGGAGTAAATCCAACATCGATAGCGAGTACGCCAAATATTAAACCAAAAGGCACTACGGGAATCATTAATGGACTGACATCGATAATACCTTTTAAAAAAACTTTTAAATTATTCATTTAAATTGAAGGTTTCTTTCTATTAAAAGCAAACTACATGTTCAAGTTCAATTGGTCTCTTAATCCCAAATTTTTCATTGATTTCATGTTGCTCCCAATGATGAGTATGTACAGCTACTGGTATCAATCTATTACTCTGGGTTTTTAATGTATAGATAAAGTTTGTACCTCTAAACTTTCTATCTACAACCTCTAACTTCAAATTACTATCGTCATCATGCTCTAAATCCTCTGGTTGGAGTAATAATTGTACACTGGAACCTGTTGGATAATGTTTTATAAATTTTCCCTTAATAATTCCTAAATCATCGTTTTCAAGAGAGTTTCCGCTTGTTACCTTGGCAGGCAATAAAATTCCTCTATTAAGAAAATTCACAACCTCAACTGAATTTGGA
>CACOWV010000021.1 GCA_902630945.1 uncultured Pelagibacteraceae bacterium | reverse complement strand
GATCTTAAAGATTTTTCTATTAAGCCTTGAGGTAAATTTCCAATTTTATTTCTTAACCATCTGTCTAAACGCATATTATTGTACGTTGAATCAACGATATAACTTTTTATCATGATGATCTAAACTACAATTTTAAGTTGTGGCTACTTTTTTTTCTTCTTTTTTGTTTTCTTCTTTAGCCGTATCTTTTTTCTTTTTATCAACTCTTTTAGCTTCAACATCTCTATCTACAAATTCTATTATTGCCATTGGTGCGTTATCACCATATCTAAAACCTGCTTTTATTATCCTAGTATAACCGCCTGATCTTTTTTCATACCTTTTTGATAAATTTTTTTTTACTTTGTTAGCTGACTTTATGTCTTGTAATTGAGAAACTAACATTTTGGTGTTATGTAATGTATCCTTTTTACCTAATGTTATAAGTTTATCAGCCTGCGGCTTGAGAAATTTCGCCTTTGGTAAAGTTGTTTTAATTTGTTCATACTTGATTAATGAATTAAGCATATTTTTTAACATAGCTTTTCTATGCTCTGAGGTCCTGTTTAACTTTTTATTTGCAAATCCATGTCTCATTAGATTGCTTCCTCCAATTTTTTAGACATTTCTGCTATATTATCTGGGGGCCAATTAGGAATTTCCATACCTAAATATAAAGACATTCCTGTTAAAACTTCTTTGATTTCATTTAAGGATTTTCTTCCAAAATTTGGTGTTCTTAACATTTCACCCTCTGATTTTTGGACAAGATCACCGATGTAAATAATATTATCATTTTTCAAACAATTCATTGATCTTACTGAAAGCTCAAGTTCATCAACTTTTCTTAATAAATTTTTATTAAACTCAGGTTCAGTGGAAACCTCTTTCACTGGAGCTTCGACCGGTTCATCAAAATTTATAAACATTTTAAGCTGATCTTGGAAAATTCTTGCTGCATAAGCGACAGCATCCTCTGCTGAAATTGAACCATTAGTTTCAACTTCCATAGTTAATTTATCATAGTCTAAAGCTTTACCTTCCCTAGCTGTGCTTACTGAGTAGGAAACTTTTTTAACTGGACTGTAAAGTGAGTCAATTGCAATAAGACCTAAAGGTGGTTCCTCAGGTTTATTTAATTCTGCTGGCACATAACCTTTTCCAGTATTAACATTCATTTCCATATGAAAATTAGTATTTTCATCTAAATTACAAATTACCAAATCTGGATTTAAAATCTCAACATCTGCAACTGCAGCTATATCAGAAGCTTTAATTTCACCCGGTCCTTTTGCATCTAAAACTAATTTTTTTGTTCCTTCTGAATTACACTTTAAAGCCAATGATTTAACATTTAAAACTATATCAGTAACATCTTCTCTAACGCCTTTAATTGATGTAAATTCATGTAATACGCCATCTATTTGAATAGAGGTGACAGCAGCTCCTCTTATAGATGATAGCAATATTCTTCTCAGCGAATTTCCTAAGGTTAATCCATAACCTTTTTCTAGTGGCTCAGCTACTATTTTGGCTTGAGTTAAATCATCACTTATTTTTACATCTAACTTAGCTGGTTTAATCAACGACTTCCAATTTTTAATATTTACATTTTCTGTTTGCATTAAACTCTCCTTTTTTTCGGTGGTCTAGTTCCATTGTGAGGCATTGGTGTTGTATCTTTAATAGATAAAATTTTAAAACCTCTAGCTTGCAATGCTCTTAAAGCAGTCTCACGACCCGAACCAGGTCCTTTTATCTCAACAGTTAAATTTTTCATCCCAAATTCTAAAGCTTTTGATGCTGCAGAATCAGCTGCTACTTGAGCTGCATAAGGAGTCGATTTTCTTGAACCTTTAAAACCTTTTTGTCCTGCTGATGCCCAGGAAACAACATTACCGTTATTATCAGCTATAGAAATTATTGTATTATTAAAAGTAGATTGAACATAAGCAATTCCGTTCAAAATATTTTTTTTTATTTTTTTCTTTTTTGAATAAGAACTCTTATTAATTTTTTTAACTGATTTTTCTACTTTCTGATCCTTACTTTCAACTTTATCTGTTTTAGCCATAATTATTTTTTAAGTGGTGTTAGTTTTTTTCCTGCAATTGCTATGGCTTTTCCTTTTCTTGTACGAGCATTACATCTTGTTCTTTGTCCTCTAACAGGTAATTTTTTTCTATGCCTTGAGCCTCTATAACAAGCAAGATCAATTAGTCTTTTGATGCTTAATGAATAATCTCTTCTTAAGTCTCCTTCAACTTTAAAGTTCTGATCTATAAATTCTCTTATCTTTAAAATCTCTTCATCAGATAATTGATTAACACGTTTTTCTTTTGGAATTTGTAATGAGTCACAAATTTGTTTAGAAAATCTATCACCTATACCGTATATGTAAGTTAATCCTACATGGACTAATTTATTCTGTGGAATATTAATACCTGCAATACGAGCCATAAATTTTGAGATAAATTGAGCCTTTTATATAAGAAGATCTTCTAAAGTCAATGTCTTAAACTGTTATAAAAGCGTCAATTTTAGCAGTTATTTGATCGATTTTTAATGCTCCGTCTATTTCATAAAAGTTTGAATTTTTATTATAAAAATCCAGGACCGGCCTAGTTGTATCCATATAGGTATCATATCTCTTTAAAATTGTATCTAGTTCATCATCTGATCTTTTTTCTAAAACTTTTCTTTTCTCTATTCTTTTAACAATTGTACTTTTGTTAACGTTAAGAAAAAAAATAAAATCAACTTTCTGATTGGAATTTTTCAATAAATTTTCTAAATTTTTGGCTTGACTTATTGATCTTGGATATCCATCAAAAATTAACTTATCTTTTTTTGAGGGATCAAATATAATTTTTTCAATCAAACTATTTACAATTTTATCATTAACAAATTTTCCATCATTCATATTATCAATTATCTTTTTTCCAATATCAGTATCTTTTTTGATCTCATTTCTTAAAATGTCACCAGTTGATACTTGGAATCCATTTAATTTTTTAACTAAATATTTTGCTTGAGTACCTTTTCCTGCCCCTGGGGGACCAAATAGGATTATATTCACTTTTTATCTACCAAATTTAGTTTTTTTTATAAGTTGTTCATATTGAGAACTCATCATTCTTGTTTGAATTTGAGTCACAGTATCAATAGCAACTACAACAACGATTAGTATAGATGTGCCACCTAAATAAAATGGTATTGGGTAATTAGCAATTAAAAATTCTGGCATTAAACATACTAGCGTAAGATACAGCGCACCAATTGTTGTTAATTTTGTTAAAATATTTTCAATATATAAAGCTGTACTTTCTCCTGGTCTTATACCTGGTATAAATCCTCCATACTTTCTTAAGTTATCTGCAGTCTCAGTAGGATTAAAAGTTATCGATGTATAAAAGAAAGTAAAAAAAATTATTCCTGATGCATAAAGCAACATATAAAGTGGTTGACCTTGTGTAAAATAAGAACTTATATTTAAAAAAGTTTCACTTTCTGAAAGATTAAAATTTGAAAAAGTAACTGGTAATAATAATAATGCAGACGCGAATATAGCAGGTATAACACCAGCTTGATTTATTTTTAGTGGTAAATGAGAAGATTCCCCACCATACATTTTATTTCCCATTTGTCTTTTTGGATAATTTATTAAAATTTTTCTTAAAGCTCTTTCCATGAAAACAATAAATAATACAGTTAAAATCAATAATATGAAAATAGCTATAATCATCAATGTTGATACTGCGCCTGTTCTCCCTAGTTCA
This sequence comes from uncultured Pelagibacteraceae bacterium, assembly GCA_902630945.1. Classification (GTDB taxonomy): domain Bacteria; phylum Pseudomonadota; class Alphaproteobacteria; order Pelagibacterales; family Pelagibacteraceae; genus Pelagibacter. Next base: position 1,528 of record CACOWV010000021.1, on the reverse strand, counting down.
AATGTAGTAACTAAAGCCCTAGGTATTTCAGCAACTATACCAGCAAAAATAATTAACGAAATACCATTACCTATTCCTCTTTGGGTAATTTGTTCCCCTAGCCACATTAAAAAGATTGTTCCTGCAACTATTGTTGTAACAGTTGTAATTTTAAAAAATATTCCTGGATTAATTACTAAATTAGCAGAAGACTCTAAACCAACTGCCAAACCATAGCCTTGTACTGTTGCCAATAGAACTGTTCCATATCTTGTTATTTGAGTGATTTTAGCTCTTCCTGTTTCACCTTGTGATTTTAAATTTTTAAAATAATCTGAAACACCAGTTAATAACTGGACTATAATTGAAGATGATATGTATGGCATTATACCTAATGCAAAAATAGCCATTCTACTAACAGCACCACCAGCAAAAACGTTGAACATTCCAAGCAATCCTTTTTGATTGCCTTCCATCATAATCTTAAGTTGTTCTGGATCTATTCCAGGTAAAGGGACGAATGTACCAAATCTATAAACAGCTAAAATAGCAATGGTAAATAAAATCCTATTTCTTAAATCATTACTTGATGATGTTGCACTCATTTAATAGTAATTATTTTTTTATATGTATAGATCCACCAATTTTTTCTAATTTATCAACAGCTGCTTTAGATGCTAAATCAGCCTCGATATTAATTTTTACTTTTATTTCACCAGAACCTAATATCTTTAACTTATTCGAATTCTTATTAATAAGTTTTAGCTTTTTTAATAATTCAGAATTTAATGTATCGCTTGATTTTATACTCTTCTTATCTAAATAAGATTGAATTTTATCTAAATTTAAAATTGCTATATTCTTTCTTCTAACTGGATTAAAGCCTCTTTTTGGTAATCTTCTATATAGAGGCATTTGTCCACCTTCAAAACTTTTAATTGCAACACCAGATCTTGATTTCTGCCCTTTTACACCTCGTCCAGCTGTTTTTCCTTTACCTGATCCAATACCTCTACCAACTCTTAATTTAGATTTATTGATTTTATTTCTGTTGTTTAATTTTAACATTATCCTCTCTTTTCAATTATTTCTGAGATCTTTTTGTTTCTAATCGATGATATTTGTTTAGGTGAATTCTGTTTTAGCAAAGCTTTCATAGTTGCTCTAATAACATTATGAGCATTTGATGTGCCCATCGATTTTGCAACAATATCTTTTACTCCTAAAACTTCACACACTGCTCTAACTGGACCACCTGCTATAATTCCAGTGCCTTTTGAAGCTGCTCTTAAAACTATTTTTCCCGATCCATCTTTTGCTTTTACATCATGATGAATGGTTCTACCTTCTCTTAGTGGAATGTGGGTTAGCTTTCTTCTTGCCATTTCATTGGCTTTTTTAATTGCATCAGGTACTTGTTTTGCTTTTGCATGCGCTATTCCAATTTTTCCTGCCTGATTGCCTACAACCACTAAAGCTGAAAATCCAAATCTTCTTCCACCTTTTACAACTTTTGTAATTCTATTGATATGAACCAATTTTTCTAGAA
>CACOWV010000020.1 GCA_902630945.1 uncultured Pelagibacteraceae bacterium | reverse complement strand
TTAAAAAAAAATAATTTAGAAATTTATGACGTAGAAAATATCCAAGTTCATGGTGGATCAAATCGTTATTATATTAAAAAAAGGATAAATAAAAAAAGAAAAGTCACAAGTAGGTTTTTAAGAAATTTTAAATTAGAAAAAAAGTATGGATTAGATAAATTTTCTGTTTATAAAAAATTTTCTAAAAAAGTCGAAAATTCAAAAAAAAAATTAATTGATATTTTTAAAGACATTAAAAGGACAAAGAAAAAAATTATAGGCTATGGGGCTTCAGCAAAAGCAGTTACAATTTTAAATTATTGTAATTTAAAAGAAAAATATATTGATTATTTTTATGATACAACAAAGCAAAAAATAGGTAAATATTTACCAGGCACAAAGATAAAAGTTTTGAAATATAAAAGATTAAAAAATTTTAGAATATATGTTTTTCTGGGTGCGTGGAATTTTTATAAAGAAATTTTAAAAAAAGAAAAATTATTTGTTAAAAACTCAGGTAAATTTATTACACATGTGCCATATCCAAAAGTTTTATAAAGAAGAAAAAAAATTAATTTTTTAAAGTAGAATGAAAACAATTTATTTTTGGTCACCTCACATTGACCCTCAAGTTGCAACATTAAAATCAGTTTACAATTCTTTAAATTCACTAAATACATATGGAAAAAATATTCAAACATTGTTAATAAACGTTTTTGGTGAATGGGATTGGGTAGACTCAAAGTCTATAAGAAAGATAGATCTTATCCTTAATCGACAGCTTATAAAAAGAAAATTTAAAGGTTATTTAAAATCCAGATTTCTATACTTTTCTATTTTCTTTTTAAGTTATGAGCCTCTAAAAAAAATTTTAAGAAAGGATGAGCCTGATTATTTAATTATTCATTTAATAACATCAATTCCGATTTTATTATTTTTATTCAACAACTTTAAAACAAAGTTAATATTACGTATATCAGGCTTTCCGAAGTTAAATATTTTTAGATATTTGCTTTGGAAAGCAATTTCTAAAAAAATAAAATATGTTATTTGCCCAACACATGAAACTAAAGAATTTTTAAAAAAGAAAAAAATTTTTCAAGATCACCAATTAATTTTTATTCCTGATCCAATAATACAAATAAAGAAAATAAATACATTAAAAAAACAGCCTTTAAAATTTACAAGTTCAAGACCATATTTTTTAAGTATAGGGAGATTTACAAAACAAAAAAATCATATTTTCTTAATAGATTTTTTTGTAAAAAATTTTCATTATTTAGATAATTTTGATTTTTTGATTATTGGTGAGGGAGAGTTAGAAAATTCCTATAGACAAATAATTGATAAAGCAAATCTAAAAAATAAGATTAAAATTTTAGGTTACGAAAGAAATATATTTAATTATATTTATAATGCCAAGTGTATTATCTCTAGCTCCTTATGGGAAGATCCAGGTTTTGTAATGGTTGAAGCAGCTTCATTAGGAATTCCAATAATATCTTCTGATTGTCCAAGTGGTCCAAAAGAATTTATTGATAACGATAAAAATGGATTTATTTATAAATTAAATGATGAGAAAGTTTTTAACACGGTGCTAGATAGTTTTTTAAATATTTCTGATAAAGAGCTTCTAAAAAAATTAAAAAATGCAAAAAAAAAATGTAAGTTATATTCCAACTTTAATAATTATAAAAAATTATCAAAAATACTAATTTAGTATATAAGTTTGGGCTTTAAATGAGTGATTTTGAAAATAGACATAAGGAAAAATTTTTAAGAATTTTTGAAAAAGAACTTAAAAAAATTGACAAACCAATTATTCTTGAATTTGGCGTAAGCAAAAAAGCTTTGTCAACTTCTATATTTTTGGAATATTGTGAAAAAAAAAATGGCCATCTGTACTCTGTAGATTTAGTTGATTATAGCTACCATTTTAAGTCAAACAACTGGCAATTTATTCATTGCAAAGATGATGATTACGATAAAATTGAAAGTATTATTCCAAAAAATTTTGATATTATCTATTTAGATACAATTCATACAGCAAGTCACGTTGAAAAAATTCTTTACCACTATTTTGATAAATTAAATATTGGCGGAGTTTTTGTCGTAGATGATACATCTTCATTACCGTATTTAAAAAAAAGAGAAAAAAATAATTTTTCACTAGAAATCAATAATTATGAGACATTTCAAAAGTTATTAGAAATTTTCAACTCAAATCATGAAAATTTGTACTTTGAGTCTTCTTTTATTGGAACTGGTGCAGTAAAGTTAACAAAATTAAATGACAACAAATTAAAGAGATCTAAAACTTTATCTGATAGAAGATTGTCTTTTTTAAATTTAGTTAGAAAAATTTATTTAAAATTAAAAAGAATAGTTTGAAATGAAAATTAGAAATAAGATATTAATTACCGGTGTTGCTGGATTCATAGGTTTTTCATTAGCAGAAAAAATTTTAAAAAATAAAAATGTGAAAATTGTAGGTATTGATAATTTGAATGATTATTATAGCAAAAAACTAAAACTAGAAAGATTAAAAATTTTAAAAAAAAAAAAAAATTTTAAATTTTTTAATGTTGATCTTGTAGACAAAAAAAAAATTAAAGTTATTTTTAAAAAAAACAATTTTGATATAGTTTTAAATTTCGCAGCTCAAGCAGGTGTTAGATACTCTTATAAAAATCCAAAATCTTATACAGATTCTAATATTATTGGTTTTATAAATTTAGTTGATATGATCAAAAATTTTAACATTAAAAAATTTATTTTTGCATCTTCAAGTTCAGTTTATGGCGATGAAAAACCTTTTCCAAAATCAGAGAAATCTAAGACATATCCAATAAATCTTTATTCTTTATCAAAACTATCAAATGAACATTTTGCAAATTCTATAAGTAAATCAATAAAAACAAAGATCATAGGGTTGAGATTTTTTACTATTTATGGCCCTTGGGGCAGACCGGATATGATGATTATGAAATATTTGATTGCATCAAAAAAAAATAAAAAATTTCTTTTATATAACAAAGGTGATCATTACAGAGATTTTACTTATATTGATGACGCAGTTAATATTTGTGAGCAATTAATTTATAAAAAATTTAAAAAGAAATTTGATATTTTCAACGTTTGCTCCTCCCAACCTTTGTTAATTACAAAAGTAATAAAAGAAATTGATAAATATTCAAAAAAACCTAAAATTTTGAAAAAAGGAAGGGACAAAGCAGATGTTTATAAAACATATGGGGATAATAAAAAAATTCAAAATTATTTACATAAAAAAATTAAATTTACTGATTATAAAAAAGGTGTTCAAAGAACTTGCAACTGGTATTTAAAAAATCATAAATTATTATGATTAAATTCTTTTTTTAAAATTTTTTGTAGCAAAAGAAATAATTTTTTTACAACGTAAATCCCAAGTATATTTTTTTGCAGTTTTGTAAGCATTCTTTTTTAAATAATCTTTTTTCTTTCTATTCTTTAAGATTGTGTTGATGGTTTTTGACCATTTTAAATCATCATTTATTTTAACCAATTTGCAATTAAAATCATTTTTAAGAATATGCTTATAGACAATGAGATCAGACGCAATAATTACCATTTTAGCAGCTAAATAATCAAACATCTTCAATGGAGACATATATTTGTTCAACCAAATAGAGCCTTTGCCTTTAACTTTTTTTTGATATGGCATTAACGCAATTTCATAATTAGATAGGATTTTAGGAATTTTTGAATAATTAACATAATCAAAAATTTTGATATTTTTTTTTATCTCTTGTTTAATTAGATACTTTTTTTCACCATAAATATGAAAAAATATTTTTTTGTTTAGTTTTGCCAGACGAAATATTTGTTCAACACCTTTTCCCTCAAAAAAACTACCTATATAAACACATGTATTTTTAATTTTTTTGGTTTTAGCTAGATTAAAATTATCAATATTCACTGCATCATCTAAAATAATATTTTTTGAATTTTCGATTTTGTATTTATTTCTTAATGTTTTGTGTAAAAAAATAAATTTGAGATTTTTAATTAATCTTAGTTGTCTCAAGAATAAAAATAGATATTTTGAAAAACCTGTGATTTCATGATGTAACTCTAATATGATATTTTTTTTTTTAATTGAGGCAACTAGTGCAAATAAGATACTTCTAGAAATTAAGATAGACTTCTCATCCAAGTCTTTTGATAAAATTTTTAAGGTAAAAATTAATCTGAAAAATAAATTTAGTTGTAAAAAATTATGAAAAATGGAAATTATATTAAATTTATATCTAATATCATAGATGTTAAAGATTTTTTTTAAATCTGAACTCTTGATCGTAAATAAATCTATTGAATAACCTAATTTGGAAAATGCTTCACACATTTTCATAACATGAATTGAATATGCAGACGTATTAGGAAGATTTAATTCAGATATATAATAAATTTTTGGCTTTATTTTTTTTTTCATTGTTTAAATAATTTTTTTTACCACATTCAAATATTTATCTAAATTTTTTTTATAATTGAATCTTGAGAGCTTATTAAATGAAAAATCTATCATTTTTTTACATCTTTTTTTATTTTTAATAAAAAAGATTATTTTTTTTGAAAGTTCTCTATGATCTTCAACTTTGTATAATAATCCCCCTTTTCCATTAGATAATATTTCTTTTGGTCCAGTCGGACAGCTACTTGAAATTATCATTTTTTTTAAGGTAATACTTTCTAATAGTACATTTGGCAGTCCTTCAAATTTTGATGATAAAATAAAAAGATCTGCTTGTTTAATATATGGCATTGGATTCGAGGTATATAAAATTTTTACCAATTTCGAGAGTTTGTTAATATTAATAAATTCTTTAATCTTTATTAAGTCGACACCTCTTCCAATCAAAATTAGCTTAACTCTATATAAATTTTTAATTTCATTAATAGCCTTTAGAAGAGTTATCTGATTTTTTTGATCAACCAATCTTCCTACATTAATTATTTTTAATGTATTTTTTGGGAAAAAATTTTTAACTCGTTTTTTAGATAGATTTAAAATTTTTCTTTGATCAAGAGGATTATAAATATGAGTAGCATTCACTGAAAATTTTTTTTTCATCTCATTTTTAAACTCAATACTATTTACAATTATTACGTTAGCGAGATTTAGTCCAATTCTATAAATAATTAGTTTAACTAAATTTTTTGACCATCCCGAAGGTGAAGAATTAGATCTAGATATTATTTTTATATTCAATAATTTACAAACCAAAATAGCATATAGGTTGGCCTGAAATGAGAATACTGCAACATTCGTATTCGTTAATAAAATTTTGATTAATAAAAAAATAGAAATTATATATTTTCTAAGTCTACCTTTTTCTCTCCAAAAATTAGACTTAGCGTTTACTATCTTAATATTTTTAAGCTTATTAGATAGGTTTTTTTCAGCAGTAATCAAAATAACCTTATCTATTTTACTTGCTAAATAATTTGAAATTACAAAAAAATTTTTTTCAACCCCACCACCTTCAATAGATGGCATGAAAAGTATTAATTTTTTTTGTGTCATTAATTAAAAAATAGTCTAATTATAATAAGAAATTTCTTTTTAATGAGATTAGTTAGCATAATAATTCCTTATTATAAAAAAAAAAATTATATTGAACAAACACTTAAATCAATCCTAAGTCAAAAATATAAAAATTTTGAGATTTTAATCATCTATGATGACATTGATCAGGAGGACTTATATTTTCTTAAAACTCTTCAAAAAAAGGACAATCGAATTAAATTATTTATTAATAGGCAAAATATTGGCGCTGGAATGTCGAGAAATAAAGGTATTAAATTATCCAAAGGTACTTACATGGCTTTTATAGATGCTGACGATTTATGGCATCCAAATAAACTTTATACTCAACTTAATTACATGATAAAAAATAAAATTTTTATAAGTCATACCTCGTATAATATTATTGACACGAATGGTACTAAAATAGGATTGAGAAAAGCTAAAAAAATAGAATATAAAGATTTAGTAAAATCATGTGATATTGGTTTGTCTACAGTGATGATAAAAAAAACAATTTTAAAAAAACACTTTTTTGCAAAGTTAAAAACGAAAGAGGATTACGTGCTTTGGCTTTCTTTAGCAAAAAAAAAATTTATATTTCATCCAATTAAAAAAACATTAACATCATGGAGATCCTTAGATGAATCATTATCATCATCAGTTTTTCAAAAACTTTTTGATGGTTATTTTGTTTACAGAAATTATTTGAAACAATCTTTTTTTAAATCATTATTGAGTTTACTTATCTTATCAATTAACTATTTGAAAAAATGATAGAAATTTTTGCGCTGCTTCTCTTTATTTTTGCTTTAAATTTTATTTTGAAAAAAAATAAGTTGTTAATAAATTATACAGGTCAATCACACCAAACATACAACCAAGATCAACATGCACTTAAACAAGTGGCTTCTTTTAAGGAAAATTTTACATTTACATTCTTAAATTATGATAAAATTGAGAACTCTACAAGAATATCTCCAATATTTACTTCAACAATTTATTTTATTGATGAGCTCACAAGTAACACAGACTTAACAAGATTCATTT
>CACOWV010000019.1 GCA_902630945.1 uncultured Pelagibacteraceae bacterium | reverse complement strand
GAATTAGCTGGAAAAAGACTTGGAGCAGACGTTATGTCTATGAATATAAATAACTCTGCAATTAAAAAAGGTGAAACATTAATTGATACAGCTATGACTTTAAATGCGATGCACCCAGATATTATTGTTGTTAGGCATCAAGACTCTGGAGCTTGTAACTTACTTTCACAAAAAGTAAATTGTGCGGTGCTAAATGCTGGTGATGGAAGAAGAGAGCACCCTACTCAAGCTCTTTTAGATGCTTTAACAATTAAAACTCGAAAAAATAAAATTGAAGGATTAAAAATTGCAATATGCGGAGACATTTTACATTCAAGAGTAGCAAGATCAAATATTTATCTTCTAAATATGCTTGGAGCTGATGTAAATATTGTTGCTCCAACAAATCTTATGCCAAAAGAAATTGAAAAATTTGGTGTAAATACTTTTACTGATATGAAAAAAGGATTGAAAGATTGTGATATCGTCATGATGCTAAGATTACAAAATGAAAGAATGACAAGTTCATATCTTTCATCAAATAGAGAGTATTATGAATATTACGGTTTGACTCCTGATAAACTTGAGCATGCTAAATCTGATGCATTAATTATGCACCCTGGACCAATGAATAGAGGTATAGAAATAGATACAATATTAGCAGATGACATAAATAAAAGCGTAATTAAAGAACAAGTTGAACTAGGTGTAGCTGTAAGAATGGCTTGTTTAAAGATATTTTGTACATGATGAAAAAACAATACTTCATAAACGCTAACATAATTGACCCTCATAATTCAATCAACGAAGTTGGGGGTTTGATTATAAGTGAAGAAGGTAAAATTGAGGCTATAGGAAAAAAAGTAAATACTAATAATCTACCTACCAGAGAAAAACCAATTGACTTAAAAGGAAAGTATATTTTTCCAGGCTTAGTAGATATGAGAGTTTTTGTTGGTGAACCTGGATATGAATACAAAGAAAACTTTAGAACCTTAAGTAATGCGGCATTATCTGGTGGAGTTACATCAGTAGTTACAATGCCAAATACTGATCCAATTATTGACAATGTCTCTATAGTTGATTTTTTAAAAAGAAGAGGAAGAGATAAGTCAAAAATAAATATTTTTCCATCTGCTTCTCTTACAAAGAATATTGAAGGCACTAACATGACAGAATTTGGTCTCTTACAAAGTAAAGGGATAATTGCTTTCACTGATGGAATAAAAACAATTCAAAATCCTAGATTAATGTCAAGAATTATGAACTCAGCTAAAGATTTGGGTTGTTTAATAATGCAACACGCTGAGGACTACGAGCTTGCAAAAAATGGTATGATAAATTCTGGAATAATTGCTTCTAAATTAGGATTATCAGGCATACCAGAAATCGCAGAAAGAATTTTAATAGAGAGAGATCTAACATTGCTTGAGAAGGTCAAATGTAGATATCACATATCTCAATTATCATCACAAAAATCGGTTGAAGTTATCAAATATAGAAAAGATATTGTTAAATTTACCTCAGGGGTTTCGATTAATAATTTGTCCTTAAATGAAAATGACATTGGAGATTTTAGAACTTTTTTAAAGTTATCTCCCCCATTAAGAAGAGAGGAGGATAGATTGGCTCTAGTGCAAGGATTAAAAGATGGCTTGATTGATGTAATTGTTTCAGATCACAAGCCTGAAGATGAAGAATCAAAAAGATTAACTTTTGCTCAAGCTGCTACTGGTGCTTCTGGTATTGAAACACTTTTATCTTTAAGTTTAGAGTTATACCACAACGAATCTCTCAAACTTGAGACTATTATTAAAGCTCTAACATCTAATCCAGCAAAAATACTTAAAATAAACAAAGGTAACCTTTCTATAGGAAATGACGCAGACCTATGTATAGTTGATATTGACAAACCATGGATTGTAAAAAAAGACAAATTAATCTCAAAATCAAAAAATACGACAATAGAAGATAAAAAACTTCAAGGTAAAGTTACAAATACCTTTGTAAAAGGGAAAGAATTATTTAAGCTATAGAATGGATATTTTTTTAATAGGTACAATTTCTTACCTTATGGGTTCCGTACCATTCGGTTTCATACTTACAAAAATCTTTTTAAAAAAAGATATTAGAGAAATTGGTTCAGGCAATATTGGAGCTACTAATGCTTTAAGGACTGGGAATAAGATCGTAGGTTACTCAACATTGGTTCTTGATATTTTGAAAGCTGTAGCTCCTGTCATTTATGTAAAAATTTTTTATCAAGATTTTTTATATATTGCTTCTCTGTGCGCTTTCTTAGGTCATGTTTTTCCAATTTGGTTAAAGTTTAAAGGTGGAAAAGGAGTTGCGACTTATGTTGGAATTTTATTTGCTATTAATATTTATTTCGGAATTATTTTTACAATTTCTTGGTTTTTAACTTTTTTTATTTCTAAGTATTCTTCATTGTCATCTTTAGTAGGGGCAGCTTCTATACCAATATATTTATTAATTTTGACTCAATTCGATCAAGGAATTTTTTTTACGGTTATGTTTGTCTTGATATTTTTTACTCATAGAGAGAATATCAAAAGATTGAAAAATAAAGAGGAAACAAAGACAAAAATTTATTAAATTGACTATCGAAGTGATTTGAGTAGTTTGTAGACTATGAATTTGGTCATTGTAGAAAGTCCTGCTAAAGCTAAAACAATTAATAAATATTTAGGTGATGATTATAAGGTTTTAGCAAGTTATGGTCATATAAGAGACTTACCTTCTAAAAATGGTTCAGTTGATCCAGACCAAGATTTTAAAATGGAATGGGAAGTTGACAGTTTTTCAAAAAAGTATCTTAAAGAAATTACTGATGCAGCAAAAGACTCCTCTAAAATTATATTAGCTACTGACCCTGACCGTGAAGGCGAAGCTATTGCTTGGCATGTGAAAGAATACCTAAGTGAAAAAAAACTTCTAAAAGATAAAGAAATTGAAAGAGTTGTATTTAATGAAATAACTAAAAAAGCAGTCATACAGGGAATTGAAAACCCAAGACAAATTGAACCTCATCTAGTTGATGCTTATATGGCTAGAAGAGCTTTAGATTACTTAGTTGGTTTTAATATTTCACCAATACTTTGGACAAAACTACCCGGCTCAAAATCTGCAGGAAGAGTTCAGTCTGTAGCTTTAAAATTAATTACTGAAAGAGAACATGAAATTGAGTCATTTAAACCAGAGGAATTTTGGACTTTAAATATTAAATTTAAAGATCAAAAAAATCAAAAAATTACAGCGAGTATTAGTCACTTAGATAATGATAAAGTTGAAAAATTTTCATTCAGAAATAAAGAAGAAATAAATAAAGTTATAGAAAGAGTAAATAAAAAAAAATTTAGTATCACTGATATTTCAAGCAAGGTTGTTAATCGAAATCCATCTGGGCCATTCACTACATCTACTCTTCAACAAACTGCATCAAGTAGGTTGGGTTTTGGTGCATCTAGAACAATGCAAATTGCACAAAAACTTTATCAAGGAGTAGAAATAGAGGGAGAAACAATTGGTTTGATCACGTACATGAGAACTGATGGAACTAATTTATCCAAAGATGCAGTATCAGCTTTCAGAGATTATATTCAAAAAGAAATTGGTAACGAATATTTGCCTAAAGACCCTTTAAATTACTCAGGTAAGAAAGCAAAAAATGCTCAAGAGGCACATGAGGCAATTAGGCCCACAGATATTATTAGAACACCTCCAAGTGTTAAAAAATATTTAAGCACAGATCAAAATAAACTATATGACCTTATTTGGAGTAGAGCTTTATCTTCTCAAATGGAGTCAGCCAAGTTTGACAGGAATACTATCACTATTACCTCAGAAAATAACGATACTATTTGTAAAGCTAGTGGGTCGGTTCTAAAATTTGATGGATTTTTGAAAGTTTACAACAATCAAAGTAAGGATGATGATGAAAGTATATTGCCAGCTGTATCTAAAGGACCAATAAATATTGAGGCATTACTAGATGAACAACATTATACGCAGCCACCACCAAGATATTCTGAGGCCAGTTTAGTCAAAAAACTAGAGGAACTTGGTATAGGAAGACCTTCCACTTATGCAAGCATCATCTCTACTATTGCTAATAGAGGTTATGCAGAAATATTAAATAAAAGATTTTTTCCTACAGACAGAGGTAAATTAATTTCTGCCTTTTTGGAAAAATTGTTTTCAAAATATGTAGATTATAATTTTACGGCAGGACTAGAGGATCAGCTTGATGAAATAACAACTGGCAAAGAAAGCTGGATTAAAGTTTTAGAGATTTTTTGGAAAGACTTTAATAATAACGTTTCAGAGGTAAAAGAAAAAAGGACTAGAGAAGTCTTGGATTTACTAAATGATAGCTTGGGTGAGTTAATTTTTGATAAAGATAATGAAGGAAATGTTGTTAGAAAGTGCCAATTATGCAGTTCAGGTACATTAAGTTTAAAAAATAGCTTCAGGGGTGGTGCTTTTATAGGATGCTCAAACTACCCTGAATGTAAGTTTACACGACCATTATCTAAAGCAAAAGCTGCAGCTCAAGCACAGTTAGCTGAGCCAAAATTAATAGGAAAGCATGAAAATGGAAATGATATATATTTAAAAAATGGAAGATTTGGTCCCTATCTTCAGTATGAGAAAATCCCCACAGAAATTGAAGTTGAAAAAACTGTTAAGAAAAAGAAAAAAACTAAAAAATCTAAATCAGATGTCAACGAACTTCTAAAAAATGTTTCAATTCCAAAAGGTTTAGATTTGAAAATCATTGATTTAGAAAAAGCGCAATTTTTATGCTCATTACCTAAATCTTTAGGTATAAATCCAGATAATCAAAAAGAAATTATATTGAACACAGGAAGATTTGGCCCTTATTTAAAATGTGAAAATAAATCTGCAAGAATAGAAAATATAGAAGAAATATTTTCTATAGGTTTGAATAGAGCAATCACTCTTATAGCAGAAGCTAAACCTGGTCGAATGTCTTCATCGATTATAAAAGATTTGGGAGAACATCCAGAAGATAAAAAGCCTGTTAGAGTTATGAAGGGTCAATATGGGCCTTATATTAAATATAAATCACTCAACGCAACTATCCCTGAAGAAAAAGACCCTACTGAACTAACAATGGAAGATGCTTTAATATTGATTGAGAAAAGAAAAGAATACGATAAAACTAGGAAATCAAAAAGAAGGAAATTAAAATGAGTTATGATGATAAGATTAAAGAACTTAAGATAAAACTACCAGAAGCCAAACCACCAGTTGGAAATTATGTGGCAACAAAGATTGTAGGGAAGATGTTATTTATATCTGGACAAATTTCTATTGATGAAGATGGTCATCTTATTAAAGGAAAGCTTGGAAAAGAATTGGACACTGAAGCAGGTTATAATGCTGCTAAAAGATGTGCATTAAGCATTATTGCTCAAGTTAAAAAAGCATGTGACAATGATCTATCAAAAGTTAAGTCGTGTATAAAATTAACTGGATTTGTAAACTCTACAGATGATTTTACTGATCAACCAAAAATAATTAATGGAGCATCAGACTTAATAGCTAAAGTGTTTGGAGATACTGGTATGCATACTAGAGCTGCTGTAAGTACTAATAGTTTACCGTTAGGAGTTTCGGTAGAAGTAGATGCAATTTTCGAGTTAAATTAAATTTTATTGTCCAACACTAAAATATTTAAACCCTTGATCTTTAATTTTTGTTGAAGAATATATCTTTCTCATATCAAAAATAATAAATTTTTTACCTTTAGCAAAATTTTTAAAATTTATTGATTTAAAATCATTCCATTCTGTATGAATAATAACGAGATCAGATCCCTCTATAGCAGATTTAATTGTCGTTTTGTGGCTTACATTTTTTAATTTTGAAAATTCGTTCTTATAACCAGTTGGGTCAAAATAATTAATCATTGCCCCTTTTTTGGATAACCATGGTATCATTTTAAGACTAGAAGAGTCTCTCATATCATCGGTATTTGCTTTAAATGTAACACCTAAGAAAGTTATTTTTTTCTTTCTTATTCTTTTATTTAAAATTTGATAAACTCTATCAAGTAAAATTTTAGACCTATTTTCATTTGATTTAATAACTGATTTTATTACCGATAAATTAGTTTTAAATTTATCAGCTGTTGAAATTATAGCTTTTGTATCTTTTGGAAAACAAGATCCACCATAAGCAGGTCCAGCTCTAAGAAATCGACTTCCTATTCTTTTATCGAGACCCATACCAATTGAGATATCCTCAACATTTATACCAGTTTTTTCACACAAATTAGCTATCTCATTTATAAAAGTAATTTTGGTGGCTAAAAAGGCGTTCGAAGCATATTTAATTAATTCCGCTGCTCTTCTAGAAGTTTGTAAATAAGAAGCTCCCTTAGAAATAAGTGGGCTATATAAATTTCTTAAAATTCTACCAGATTTTTTATTATTAGTTCCGATTATTACTCTATCTGGATATATGAAATCTCTTATTGCTTCCCCTTCTCTCAAAAATTCAGGGTTAGAGACAACTGAAAAATTTTTTTTATTATTTTTTTTAGATAGAATTTTTTCAATTTCATCTCCTGTAGCTAATGGTACAGTAGACTTTGTTATAATAATCTTATATTTATTAATTGAAGAAGATATTTCTCTAGAAACATCATAAATCTGACTTAAATCTGCAGAACCTCCCCCCTTTTTAGTTGGTGTGCCAACACAAATAAAAATAATATCTGACTCTTTAACTGATTTTTTTAAATTAGTAGAAAAAGTTAATCTTTTATTCTTATAGTTTTTAATTACTAATTCTGAAAGGCCAGGTTCATATATTGGTATTTTACCTTTTTTTAGTAAATCTATTTTAGTTGTATTATTATCTACACAAATTACATCATTTCCTAAATCAGCAAAGCATACACCACTAACTAATCCTACATAACCAGTGCCTATCATACATAATTTCATGACTTAGCTATTTCCAATGTTGATTTAATATAACCATTCATACTTCCACAATCTAAATATTTTCCAGAGAAAGTGTGTGCTACAAACTTATTGTTTTCATAAATCAATGATTGAATAGCATCAGTAATATGAATTTCACCACCTTTACCAGGTTTTTGTTTAGATAATTTAGAAAATATCTTTTTAGGTAAAATATATCTACCTATTACTGCCTTATTTGAAGGGGCACTAGCAATAGATGGTTTTTCAATCACATCTCTAATTAAGTAATTTTTTTTATCAAACTTCTTACTTAATCTAAAAATTCCCCATCTTGAAACTGTTTTTTTATTGACTTTCATACTAGCCATAACAGATGATTTATAGCGTTTATGAATATTAATCATAGATTTAGAGCAGTTTTTTTTGATTATCAAATCATCTGGTAATAACATTAAAAAAAACTTATCTTTTATAAATCTTTGTGTTTTTAAAACAGCATCGCCTGTGCCAAGTGGTTTGCTTTGGTAAACAAATTTAATCATCTTCTTGTATCTTAAAATTTTTTTGTATTCTTTAATTATTCTGGGGTCCCTTTTTTTCTTTATAATTTTCTTATAGAAGCTATCGTTATAAAAATATTTTTTGATCATTTGTTTTTTTTTTGAAATAATAAATATTATTTCTTTAATACCAGCTTCAATGCATTCGTCTAAAATGTATTCTATTCCAGGTTTCCCATTTATTGGAAGAAGTTCTTTAGCAAATACACTGGTCAGTGGTAATAATCGAGTACCCAACCCTGCAAGTGGAATAATTGCTTGTTTAATCATTTAAATGTTTTACTTATTAAAATACTTTATACAAATGAAAATTTTATTAAGAAATAATGATTTAAATGAGGCATTATCAGGTTTCTCTAATGTGGGTTTTGTTCCTACTATGGGAAGTCTTCACAGGGGTCATATTTCTTTAATCAAAAAATCACTAAATTGCTGTAATAAGACTGTTGTAAGTATATTTATTAATCCAACACAATTTAATAACAAAAATGATTATAAAAAATACCCAAGAAATTTAAAAAAAGATTTAGATATTCTCAAAAAATTAAAAGTAAATTTTGTCTATACTCCTCTGAAAAATCAAGTTTATAGCTCAAAAAATAAAATTAAAATTCAACTATCAAAAAAAGATCAAATATTATGTGCCAAATATAGAAAGGGCCATTTTGAAGGAGTTATTGATGTGATGACTCGTTTGACAAACATAGTAAAACCCTCGAAAATATACA
>CACOWV010000018.1 GCA_902630945.1 uncultured Pelagibacteraceae bacterium | reverse complement strand
ACCTTTACTGGTGAAGGATGAGAACGAATTTTTTTATACATGAGCGGCTGTGTAAAAGAGGGTTCATCACCCTCATTGTGGCCAAATCTTCTATAGCAGATTAAATCTATTACAACATCTCTATTAAATTTTAATCTGAAATCAGTTGCAATTCTTGCAGCATAAACTACTGCTTCAGGGTCATCACCATTTACGTGAATAATTGGCGCTTCTACCATTTTCGCAATATCAGAAGGATACGGAGATGATCTCGCAAATCTTGGGCTTGTCGTAAAGCCTATTTGATTATTTATTATTATATGAATAGTTCCACCAGTATTGTGCCCTGGTAGACCAGACATCGCAAAACATTCTGCAACCACTCCTTGACCAGCAAAAGCTGCATCCCCATGTATTAAAATCGGTATAACTTTTTTTCTCTCTTTATCCCTATGGAAAAACTGCTTCGCTCTTGTTTGTCCTAATACGACTGGATTAACCGCCTCTAAATGAGATGGATTATCTGTTAAACTAACATGAACTGAATTTCCGTCAAACTCTCTATTTGATGATGCGCCTAAATGATATTTTACATCCCCAGTGTCATCTTCAGATTTTGAGCTAATTTCTCCTGCAAATTCATTAAATATTCTTTTATAAGATTTTTGTAAAACATTCGCCAGCACATTTAATCTTCCTCTATGAGACATTCCAATTTTAACCTCTTTTACATGAGAGTGGCCACCTATTTTAATAATCTGTTCTAGAGCTGGAATTAAACTTTCACCACCATCAAGACCAAATCTTTTAGTTCCGACATATTTAGTATGTAAAAATTTTTCAAAACCTTCTGCTTGAATTAACTTATTCAGAATTGCTTCTTTTCCATTTTGTGTGAAGTTGAAATCGTCAGCTTTTTCAACACGATCTCTGAACCACTTTCGCTCAGTTGGATTTGAAATGTGCATATATTCATAACCAATTGAACCACAATATTTTTCTCTCAAAAATTTTAATATTTCATAAATATTAGAATATTGTCTATTAATTACTCCATCTAAAAAAATTTTTTTCTGGTAATCTTCTTTTTTGAAACCATAAGATTCTGGATGAAGTTCTTCAAGATAGTCCGATTTAAGTAATTCCAAAGGATCTAATTTAGCTATTAGGTGCCCTCTTTGTCTATAAGATCTAATCATTGCAACAGCTTTAATAGAATTTGCGTTTGATCTTATGCTTTCTGACTCATTTATCTGCCCATCATTATTTTCAGATTTATGAAATTTTTTTATAGAAACTTTTTTAGATGGACTCCACGATGGGCCATTAATTTCATTTACAACTATTTTTGCTTCTTCACCTATCTCATTAAAGTATCTTTTCCAACTTTCAGGCAAGGATGGATCGTTATTCACAAACCTCATATACATTTCCTCGATAAAAGCATTATTAGATTTGCTTAAAAAAGCTGTTTTTTTAAATTCAAGATTTTTAGTAGAAGACATTATTTTCAATCAATATAAACCTACAAAGAAATTTTTCAATTAGACAATTTATCGAATAATGTTTTTCCGATTTTTGATGGTGAGTTGGCCATAGTTATTCCACAATCTTCCATCTTTTTAATCTTATCTTCCGCATTTCCTTTTCCACGAGAGATAATTGCCCCTGCATGTCCCATTCTTCGTCCCGGAGGAGCAGTTACACCAGCGATAAATCCAACAATTGGTTTTTTTAATTTATGATCCTTAATAAACTCTGCAGCCTCTTCTTCAGCTGTTCCTCCAATTTCACCGATCATTAAAATAGATTGTGTTTCTTCATCATTTAAAAATAAGTCTAAGCAATCTATGAAATTAGTGCCATTAATTGGATCGCCCCCTATTCCAATGCAGGTCGATTGACCTAAGCCGTTTTCAGTCGTTTGTGCAACGGCTTCATAAGTTAAAGTTCCAGATCTTGATACAATTCCTACAGAACCTCTTTTGTGGATATTTCCTGGCATAATACCAATTTTACACTCATCTGGTGTTATGATTCCAGGGCAGTTAGGTCCTATTAGTCTGGATTTCGATTTCAATAATTTTTGCTTTACTCTTAACATATCCTGAATTGGTATGCCCTCTGTTATGCAAACTATAAGTTCTATCGATGCCTCAATTGCTTCAATAATTGCAGCAGCAGCAAATTTTGCGGGAACATAAATCATCGTAGCATTAGCACCTTCAGAGTTTTTTGCCTCATTCACGGTATTAAAAACGGGAAGACCCAAGTGTTTTTCACCTCCCTTTTTTGGTGTAACACCGCCAACTAATTTTGTTCCATATCTGATTGCCTGCTCAGAATGAAATGTTCCATGTTTACCTGTAAAACCTTGGCAAATTAATCTAGTTTCTTTATTCACTAAAACTGACATTTATTTAATAACCTTAACAATTTTTTTTGCAGCATCATCAAGATTTTCAGCAGAAATCAATTTTAAACCAGAATTATCAAGTATTTCTTTTCCCTCTTTAAAGTTTGTGCCTGCCAATCTTACTACAAGAGGGACACTTATATTTATTTCTTTTGCTGCATCCACCACTCCTTGAGCAAGTACATCACATCTCATGATTCCTCCAAAAATATTTATTAGTATTCCCTTAACATTCTTGTCTGATAATATTATCTTTAAAGCAGCTGCAACTTTTTCTTTTGAAGCTCCACCTCCAACATCTAAAAAGTTTGCAGGCTCTTCTCCATATTGTTTAATTATGTCCATTGTTGCCATTGCTAAGCCTGCACCATTAACCATACATCCAATACTTCCATCTAATTTTATATAAGCCAAATCATACTTACTTGCTTCAATTTCTGCGGGGTCTTCTTCATTTAAATCTCTTAGCTCTAAAATTTCTGGGTGTCTAAATAGAGCATTGCTATCAAAATTAACTTTTGCATCTAAACAAATAATTTTTTTTTCTTTTGTTAATATTAATGGATTTATCTCCACCATATTTGCATCAGTTTTTACAAACATATTATATATTGATTTTATTAATGAAATTGCCTCATATTTAGAACTTCCCTCTAAATTAAATATTCTGATAATCTTTTCACATTCTTCATTAGAAATTTCCTCATTTAATTCAATTTTAGTTGTTAAAATTTTACTGGGAGATTTAATAGCTACCTCTTCAATATCCATTCCACCCTGATCACTAGAAATGAATGCAATTTTTGATGTTGCTCTATCTACTAAACAAGAAAGATAAAATTCTTTTTCAATGTTTGAAGAAACTTCAACATAAAGCCTTTTTACCTCTCTTCCTTCAGGCCCTGTTTGATGAGTAATCAATTTTTTTCCTAAAAGTTCTTTTGCTGATTTTTCAAGTTCGTTTAAATTATCTAAAATTTTGACCCCACCTGCTTTTCCCCTTCCACCGGCATGAATTTGAGCTTTTAGAACATACTTGTCAGTTTTTAAAGATTTGCATTTTTCCAAAAGTTCCTCGACTGTAAAGCCAAAAACTCCCTCAGGAACTACTGCACCAAATTTTTTCAAAATCTGTTTAGCTTGATGCTCGTGAATATTCATTATTTAGTTAAATCTGCATCTATTTTAGATGCTGCATCCCAGAGTTTTTTTACTGCATCAATAGAATGAAGAAATTCAGCTTTTTCTTTATCATCTAAATTTACTTCTTCGATTTTCTCTACTCCATTTTTACCAACAATTATTGGAACACCAGCATAAATATTTTTAATACCGTATTCACCATTCAGGAAAGCAGCGCATGGAAGCATTTTTTTTTCATCTTTTAAATAAGCTTTAGCCATTTCAACTCCTGAAGCTGCTGGTGCATAAAAAGCAGAACCTTTTTCTAAAAATTTCACAATTTCAGCTCCACCGTCTCTTGTTCTTTGATTTATTTCCTCTAATCTTTTTTGAGATATTTTTCCCTCTTTAACTAAGTCTAATAAAGATTTTCCAGAAACTTTTGTAAATCTTGGCAAAGGAACCATTGTATCACCATGTCCGCCCATTACCATTGCTTCTATTTCTCGTACTGGAACATTAAATTCTTCAGAGAGGAATAATTTAAATCTTGAACTGTCTAGTATACCAGCCATTCCTACAACCTTATTTGGTGAAAGACCTGAAAATTTTTGAAATGCCATTACCATCACATCTAAAGGATTAGTAATACATATTACAAATGCATCAGGAGCATTTTGTTTTATTCCTTCTGCAACTTCCTTTATTATTTTCAAATTAATTCCAAGTAGATCATCTCTGCTCATTCCAGGCTTTCTTGGTACCCCTGCTGTGATAATTATTACATCTGAACCCTTAATATCTTTGTAATCATCAGTTCCTGAAAACTTTACATTAAAACCATCAACTGATGATGATTGAGCAATATCAAGAGCTTTACCTTTAGCTATTCCACTAGCAACATCAAATAAAATGACTTCATTAACTAATTCTTTTATTCCAATTAAGTGTGCAAGAGTTCCACCAATTTGGCCTGCACCAATTAAAGATATCTTGCTCATTTTCTCCTTTATTTCATTGTTGGCATTACAAATTCAGCATTTGAACGAATTCCTGAAGGCCACCTTGAAGTAATTGTTTTTAATTTTGTGTAAAATTTTATTCCTTCCATACCATGCATTGCGCTGTCTCCAAATAAAGATCTTTTCCAACCACCAAAGCTGTGAAAAGCCATCGGAACAGGTATTGGAACATTAATACCAACCATTCCAACTTGAATCTTGTTTGCGAATGTTCTTCCAGCATCACCGTCTCTTGTATAAATACTTACTCCATTACCATACTCATGATCATTGATTAATTTTGCTGCTTCTTCAAAAGTCTTTACTCTTACGACAGATAAAACTGGTCCAAATATTTCTTCTTTATAAATTCTCATTTCTTTTGTAACATGATCAAACAAGCAACCACCAATATAGAAACCTTTTTCATATCCTTGTAATTTTAAATTTCTTCCATCGACTATTAATTTTGCTCCTTCTTTAACTCCTAAATCAACATAACCTTTAACTTTTTCCAAGTGTTCTTTGGTCACTAATGGTCCCATTTCAGAATTTTTATCCATTCCAGGACCTACTTTTAAAGCTTCTGCTTTTTTTGACAATCTTGATACCAATTCGTCTCCAATATCTCCGACTGCTACAGCAACCGATTGAGCCATACATCTTTCACCCGCTGAACCGTAAGCAGCTCCCATTAAACCATTTACAGCACCATCTAAGTCACAATCAGGCATAACGACTAAATGATTTTTAGCGCCTCCTAAAGCTTGAACTCTCTTTTCATTTCTAGCAGAATTTTCATATATGTATTTTGCAATTGGTGTCGATCCAACAAAGCTTACTGCCTTAATATCCTTATTTGTAAGTATTGCGTCTACAGCCTCCTTATCTCCATTAACAACATTAAAAACCCCGTCTGTTAAACCCGCATCTTTTAACAGCTCGGCTAATCTAATAGAGCATGATGGATCTTTTTCTGATGGTTTTAAGATAAAAGTGTTTCCACAAGCAATTGCTATAGGAAACATCCACATTGGAACCATCGCTGGAAAGTTAAATGGTGTAATACCTGCAACTACTCCTAAAGGTTGTCGTATTGACCAACTATCGACATTTGTTCCAACATTTTCTGAAAATTCGCCTTTCAATAAATGAGGAATACCACATGCAAATTCAACAACTTCTAAACCTCTAGTTAAAGACCCTTTGGCATCTTCATAAACTTTTCCATGTTCTGCCACAATAAGCTTTGTTAGTTCATCAGAATTTTTTTCTATCAATTCTTTAAACTTAAACATTATTCTAGCTCTTTGCAGAGGAGGTTTTAATGACCATTCTTCAAAAGCTTTGTTAGCAACTGTTACTGCTTGATCCAAATCAATCTTTGATGCTAATCTAACTTCTTTTTCTTGTTCTCCAGTAGCTGGATTAAAAACTTTAGCTTTTTTGTCAGAAGAACCAGAAATTATTTTTCCACCTACAAAATGTTCAATTAAATTCATGAATACGATCTTTTAGAGTAAAAATTCTTATTAGTCTATTGTTTAAATGTTAGCCGTTGCTAACATTTTTTTTATTTCAGCTATTGCTTTTGCAGGGTTTAAACCTTTTGGACATGCGCTTGTACAGTTTAGGATTGTATGACATCGATAAAGTTTAAGCTCATCAGCAACTTTTTTTAATCTTGTTAGCCTTTCTTCATCTCTGCTATCTATAATCCACCTATAAGCTTGCAATAAAACAGCTGGTCCTAAATATTTATCTCCATTCCACCAATAACTTGGACATGAAGTCGAACAGCATGCACACATAATACATTCATATGCCCCATCTAATTTTGCTCTATCCTCTTTAGTTTGAATTATTTCATTAGTTTCTGATTTTGAATTAGATTTCAACCATGGCTCAATAGATTGATATTGTTTATACAAACCATCTAAATCGCCAATTAAATCTTTTTTTACTTTTAGATGAGGAAGGGGGTAAATGTCTATATCTCCATCTATTTCTGCATGTGGTTTTGTACAAGCTAGACCATTTTTTCCTCCCATATTCATCGCACAGGATCCACAAACTCCGTGGGCACAAGATCTTCTGTATGCTAATGTTGGATCGATCTCATTTTTGATTTTATTCAAAATATCCAATACTTTTGAGGGACAGTTATCCATGTCAACTTCATAAGTATCAATTCTTGGATTTTCCTTGGTTGATGGATCCCATCTATAAATATTTACTTTTCTTAAATTCTTTGAACCAGTCTTATCTTTAAAATACTTACCTTTTTTTACTTCAGAATTTTGAGGTAAATTTATTTGCACCATTAATAAACTCTCTCCTGAGGTGGAAAATACTGGACGTCATTCGTTAAGGTAGATTTATGAACTTCTCTATAGCTTATTTTCGTATTTTTCCCATCACACCAAGCAAGCGTATGCTGCATAAATTTTCCATCGTCTCTCTTTGGAAAGTCCTCTCTTGCATGTGCTCCTCGACTTTCCTTTCTATTGTAAGCAGAGTCAACAGTAACAACTGCTTGTCTAATTAAATTATCAAATTCTAAAGTCTCTACTAAATCAGTGTTAAATATTAATGATTTATCTTTTACAGATAGGTTGTTTAAACCATCATAAGTTTTTCTAATCTCGTCTACACCTTCTTTGAGTGTTTTTTCAGTTCTAAAAACTGCGCATTTAGATTGCATTATTTTTTGCATTGAAAGTCTTAGGTCTGCTGTTCCCGTATCACCATTAGAATTTCTAATTTTATCAAAACGATCTAAACATTTTTGGGTTTCTGTTTCACTTATTTCTTCATGCGGTGTACCTGGTGTTATAAGTTCTGCAGCTCTTTTTGCTGCTGCTCTTCCAAAAACAACTAAATCAATTAATGAGTTTGAGCCAAGTCTATTCGCACCATGAACTGAAACACATGCCGCTTCTCCTATTGCCATTAATCCTGGCACAGTTTTTTCTGAACCATTTACAGTTAACACTTCAGCCTTATAATTTGTTGGAATTCCTCCCATGTTATAATGGACTGTTGGTACAACAGGAATTGGTTCTTTAGTAACATCAACGTTTGCAAATAATCTTGCTGCATCAGTTATTCCAGGCAGTCTACTTTCAATAATGTTCTTATCAAGATGACTTAAGTTTAGATGAACATGATCCTTATCTTTCCCAACACCTCTTCCCTCATTAATCTCAATTGACATTGATCTACTTACAACGTCTCTCGATGCTAAATCTTTGGCATTTGGTGCATATCTCTCCATAAATCTCTCACCTTTAGAATTAGTTAAATAACCTCCTTCACCTCTCGCTCCCTCAGTAATAAGAGTACCATGCCCATAAATTCCCGTTGGATGAAATTGGACGAACTCCATATCCTGTAATGGTAAACCTGCTCTTAAAACCATCGCGTTACCATCTCCAGTACAAGTATGAGCTGAGGTTGCTGAATAGTAAACTTTACCATATCCACCAGTTGCAATAATTACTGTATGAGCTCTAAATTTATGAATAGTTCCATCATTTAGATTCCAAGCTATTAATCCTTTGCAAGCACCATCTTTCATTAGTAAGTCTAAAGCAAAATATTCGATAAAAAATTCTGTTTTATGTTTAAGTGCTTGTCCATACAAAGTATGTAAAATTGCGTGACCAGTTCTATCAGCAGCAGCACATGTTCTTTGTACAATTCCGTTACCATAATTTTTAGTCATACCACCAAATGGTCTTTGATAAATTTTTCCATCTTCTGTTCTACTAAATGGAACACCGTATTTTTCTAATTCAATAACTGCTTTGGGCGCCTCTTTGCAAAGATATTCAATGCTATCTTGGTCTCCTAACCAGTCGGCACCTTTAACTGTATCATACATGTGCCAACGCCAATCATCTTCACCCATATTACCAAGGGCAGCTGAAATACCTCCTTGTGCTGCAGAGGTATGGCTTCTAGTAGGGAAAACTTTTGAAATGCATGCTGTCTTTAATCCTGCCTCACTTAATCCAACTGCAGCTCTTAAACCAGAGCCTCCAGCACCTAAGACTACAACATCATATTCATGATCTATAATTTTGTATGAACTCATAACCTAGATATTAATATAATT
>CACOWV010000017.1 GCA_902630945.1 uncultured Pelagibacteraceae bacterium | reverse complement strand
AGTTCCGAAAGAAATCCTAACTTTAACAATGCAAACTCATCAAAAATATTTCCCAACTTTTAATAATAAAAATGAAATTACTAACGAGTTTTTGATTGTTGCAAATAAAAAAGACCATAAAGGATTTATAAAAATTGGTAATGAAAGAGTAGTAGAAGCAAGATTAAGTGATGCAGAATTTTTTTGGAACAAAGATAAAACACAAAATTTAGTTAAAAAAGTATCAGAATTAAAATCAATGAATTTCTTTAAGGGGCTTGGAACCTATTTTGACAAAGTACAACGTATGAGAAAACTTGGTGGAATGATTTCCGATGAGTTGTTAATAAGTAAAGAAAAAGTTGAACTATCTGCATCAATATGTAAAACAGATTTAACTTCTGACCTAGTTAATGAATTTCCAGAGCTACAAGGTCTTATGGGAGGCTATTTTTCAACACATCAAGGTTTTGACAAAGATATATCGCAAGCAATAACTGAACAATATTTGCCTATTGGTTTAAATTCTAAAGTTCCAAAAAAACCATTTAGCATAGCATTATCAATCACCGACAAAATTGATACTTTAGTTGGTTTTTTCGGAATCAATGAACATCCTACAAGCTCAAAAGATCCATTAGCCCTAAGAAGGACTGCACTTGGTATAATTAGAACTATAATAGAAAACAAACAAAATTTAAAATTGAGTGATTTATTGAATTATTCGGCTGGTTTATATAACAACCAAGGATATAAACTTGAAAATGAATATTTACAAAAAGAATTATATAATTTTTTTAAAGATAGATTTAAATATTATCTTAAAGAAAAAGAAATCCGTTATGATATAATTGAGGCCTCTATTTCAGCGTTTTCATTAAATAAATTATATTCATCCTTTGATAAAGCAAGGTGTTTAAATAAAATTATTAGCAGTCAAATTGGTTTAGATATTACATTGAGTTATAAAAGAGCCTCAAATATTTTAGAAAATGAAATGAAAAATAATAAAATAGAAATAAGTAATACAACTGATCCTGGTATTTTCAAAACTGATTTTGAAAAAAATTTATATAAAAAGATCAACGAAATTCAGAAATATTATTCAACTATAAATAATGATGAAAATTATGAAAAATCTTTATTCATTTTAGCTGAGGCCAGAAAGGAAGTATTTGAGTTTTTTGATAATGTAAAGGTGAACGAAGAAAATGAGATTTTGAGAAAAAACAGATTGGAACTTATCAATATGTTATGTAAAACCTTTCAAAATTTTATTAATTTTCAATTATTAAAAGCAATAAATGAATAAATTGATCTTAAACTTTAATTCAAAAGATTCAAAAAAAATTAAAAACCCCAAAAATTTATTAGGTGGAAAAGGTGCTAATTTATCCGAAATGGGAAAAATGGGATTACCAGTTCCTCCTGGCTTTACAATTTCAACGAAAGTTTGTGAAATATTTTATAGGGATAAAAAAAAATTGAATTTGAAATTGATAAACCAAATAAAAAAAGAGTTAAAGGTTATAGAAAGAGATGTTTCAAAAAAATTTGGGGACTTGAAAAATCCTCTTTTGTTATCTGTAAGATCTGGAGCAAGAGTTTCAATGCCAGGAATGATGGATACAATTCTTAATCTTGGACTAAATGATAAAACTGTAGTCGCTTTAGCAGAAAAATCATCCAATGGACGATTTGCTAAGGACAGTTATAGAAGGTTTATTCAAATGTATAGCAATGTGGTAATGGGAGTTGAGACTTACCACTTCGAGGAATTAATTGAAAATTATAAATTAACAAAAGGTGTTTTGTTAGATACTGAGTTAGATGAGGAAGATTGGGATGGTTTAATTGTAGACTTTAAAAATACAGTCCGTGAGAAGACAAATATGGAATTTCCACAAGATGTTTATCAGCAATTATTTGGAGCTATCAAAGCTGTATTTTTATCTTGGGAAAGTAATAGGGCCAAAGTCTATAGAAAGTTGAATCAAATTCCCTCAGAATGGGGAACAGCAGTTAATGTTCAGTCAATGGTTTTTGGAAACATGGGAAACAATTGTGCAACAGGAGTTGTATTTACAAGAAATCCCTCTGATGGAACAAATAATATTTATGGAGAATATCTTATTAATGCTCAGGGTGAGGATGTCGTTGCTGGGACTAGAACACCTCAATACATTACAAAAAAAGCTCAAAGAGAAGCAAAAGTAAAAGAGACATCAATGGAAGAAAGGATGCCGGAAGTTTATAGAGACTTATGTAAAATTTTAAAGAAATTAGAAAAACATTATAAAGACATGCAAGACGTAGAGTTTACAGTCGAAAATAATAAGCTCTGGATATTACAAACTCGGTCAGGCAAAAGAACATCAAAATCTGCTGTAAAGATTGCAGTTGATATGGTTAAAGAAAAATTAATTTCTAAAAATGATGCAGTTTTAAGAATTGATCCTAATTCTTTAGATACTCTGTTACATCCAACATTAGATGAGAAGAGCCCAATTAAAGTTATAGCAAATGGTCTTCCCGCATCACCAGGAGCAGCAAGTGGAAAAGTAGTTTTTACCTCAGAAGAAGCTGAAAGACTAAATGATATGATGCAAGATACTATTTTAGTTAGAGTTGAGACATCTCCTGAGGATATTCAAGGGATGCACGCTGCTAAAGGAATTTTGACCGCAAGAGGTGGAATGACTAGTCATGCTGCAGTTGTTGCTAGAGGAATGGGAAGACCTTGTGTTTCTGGATCAAGTGAAATTGATATAAATTATAATAAAAAAATTTTAAAAACATCAACAACTGAAGTTAAAGAAGGGGATGTTATAACTATTGATGGATCAACTGGAAGAGTAATTTTAGGAAATGTGCCAACTGTAAAACCAGAGATATCTGGAGATTTTTCAAAATTGATGAATTGGGCTGACAATATAAGAAAATTAAAAGTTAGAACTAATTCTGAGACTCCATCAGATACAAAAATTGCTAGAGATTTTGGTGCTGAAGGAATTGGGCTATGTAGAACAGAACATATGTTTTTTGATGAGGAGAGAATTTTATCTGTAAGAGAAATGATATTATCAAAAACTAAAGTGGATAGAGCAAAGGCACTTAAAAAACTTTTACCTCACCAAAAAAAGGACTTTGTGGAAATATTTAAAATTATGTATGGTTTGCCAGTAACAGTTAGATTGCTTGATCCACCGTTACATGAATTTTTACCAAAGTCAGAAAAAGAAATTATAGAAATTGCAAATGTGATTGGAACAGATCTTAGTGAAGTAAAAAATAGAATTGAAGAACTTCATGAACAAAATCCTATGTTAGGACATAGAGGCTGTAGATTGGGAATTTCTTTTCCTGAAATTTATGAAATGCAATGTCGTGCAATTTTTGAGGCCCTGATAGAATTAAAAAAGAATAAACAAAAATTTGCTTTTCCAGAGATAATGATTCCTCTTGTCTCAACTGAGGCCGAGATCAAGATAATGAAAGATTTAGTTATCCGTGTAGCTGGTCAAGTGGAAAAAGAAAATAAAATTAAGGTGGATTATCTCGTAGGTACTATGATCGAGCTTCCAAGAGCTGCAATTAAAGCTAAAGATATAGCAAGACATGCTGAATTTTTTAGTTTTGGAACAAATGATTTAACTCAAACTACTTTTGGGATTAGTCGTGATGATAGTGGAAAATTTTTGAATGATTATATTGATAATAAAATTTTTTCAATCGACCCATTTATTTCAATAGATGAGGGAGTTGAAGATTTAATTGAAATAGCGGTTACAAAGGGAAAAAAACAAAATAATAAAATTAAGCTAGGAATTTGTGGTGAACACGGTGGAGATCCAAAAAGTATACATTTCTGCTCTAAAGCTGGGTTGAACTATATTTCCTGCTCACCTTATAGAGTTCCAATTGCTAGATTAGCTGCCGCGCAAGCAGAATTAAAAAAAAATAAATAATTAAAAGTTGTTTTAAAGTGTTATAGGCGCAAATGCGAGTATAACAGTCTAAATTTAATTAATCACTGTTTCAAGTGAATAAATCAGCATCAAAAGGTATGTTTCTAAATTTAAGTAAAATTTTATATTTTTCTAATCTTTCTTCCTTCTTAAATTTCTTTAAGTAGTTGAGTATTTGATCATAGGTCAAACCCTTTAAGTATCTCTTTTTAACATCAACATAATCCTCATAATCCAAACCACATATAGAAAATTTTTTTTTGGGGTCTATATGTTCAGCATAACTTATTCTGTCTTTAGTTTCACTAAGGACATCATAAAAACGAGCGATTTGATTATCTCTTTCAAAGAGAACATCTCTCCTGAAATCAAACATTTCTAATTGTTGCATATTTTGAAGTTATTAAAGTTTTGATATTAACTTTAACATTCTAATATTATTGAATAATAGTGGCAAAAATTTGTAGGTTTGTTATTATAAAACTAGTCCTGATTTAAAAAAACTTTACTTGCTAGGACTATAAACAAAACGCTAAAGGAGAAAAATGAAACTAAAAATACAATCACTTAAAAACTATTTTAAATCGAAAAAAGATAGAGGTTTTAAACCAATATTTTTTGAAAAAATAGGAGACTCAAAAACACCTCGAGAGCAAAGGTTAAAAAATTTGATCAAAGTACTTGAATCTCAAGGTTTTAAGATAAAAAATAAAAAATAAGTTTGTAAATTTTTGATTTAAAACTTCGTGTAATCTTCGTGATGATTTAAATTTAATATTTTAATCGGAATAACACTTTCCATTGGTTAAGGGGCGTTCTGTTGCCCGGTACCTTTAATTTGAACTTATAAAAAATCCAGGTGCCAACCACATCCAGAATGTATATGAACCTGGATTATTGAACCACATTATCAAAGAAGGTAACCACAAAATACCTCTTATTATAGGATTGATAAAGACTAAAAATCCCATCATAAAGATTGCACTTATTCCTGATAGACTAAATATGCCCCATCCTAGTTCAATTAATATAAACCACTCCGCATATATATAAGAAATAGACATTGGTAAAGCGAACAAAGAACCTATGCTCAGATAAATTATTAAAATATTAGATAATATATTTTTCATAACTCTAAATTTATATCATTAGGAGAGCTCTTTTGCTTAGTATAAGATTGTAAATTAGCATATTTATTAACTTATTAAAACTACTTTGTTGAAAAGTTCGTTGAGAAGTCTCCTTTTTTTATCCAAAGTTTGCTTTTTGACCTCGTTGAAAAACTATAGTTGTTATACTAAACTTAATTTAAATGAAAAAATTATTTTCCTATGTATTTTTAATTATTTTAAGTTTTTCTGCTTCAACTTATGCTGATGATATTCGTGATTTTGAGATAGATGGAATGAGTATAGGTGATAGTTTGCTTGATTATTTTTCTAGAGATAAAATTCTTAATGCTAGAAATTATGATGAATATCCTTCTGACATGAAATTTAGAATTATAGATATTTATACAGAGAATAAATTTTATGAGGGTATTCAATTTTATTACATTCCTGGTGATGAAAAATTTATTATACAATCTTTAAATGGGAGAAAATTTTTTAGTAATATTGAAGACTGCTACACTGAAAAGAAAAAAATTGAGAAAATACTGTCAGGTGAATTTGATAATGCGAGAATAAATCGTCAAAAAAAAGAAAAACATTTAGATGATCCAAGTGGGAAATCTACCTATACTGCTACCTTTTTTTACTTAGGTGGTGGAGGGAGAGGATCGGTTACTTGTTATAATTGGCATACAGATACCGGTTACAGAATAAGTATTGGAGTTTCCATTCAATCTGAAACTGTTTATAATTGGGTTGATAGTAATTATGGAATAAATTAACGAGATAGGGTTTTTAATATTATCCATTTTTAAAAAGGGGCGTTCTGTTGCCCGACAATAGATTAGAAAGTAGCATATTTGCTCACTTATTAAAACTACTTCATTGCAAACTTCATTGTCAGAACGACATGATTTCTTTTCAGTTGCTTTTTTGGATATAGCACTTCATTGCAAATTTGATTAAACTGACTTTATGAGAAAACTTTTAGGTATCGTGGTTTTGGTTTTGATGTGGTGCAGCAACGGGTTTGCTGAGGACGTGAAAGACTACCAAATTAGTGGGATAAGTATAGGGGATAGTTTATTAAATTTTTATAGTGAAAATGAAATCAAAAATTTAGATATAGTAAATTATCGTAAAAATACTGATGAATTTTTTATGCTAACTGGAGCAGAAGATAAATCTCAAGAATACGAGACTTTGTCTTTTCATGTTAAAAAAAATGATAATCAATACATAATACACGCTATAAGTGGTTCTTTTTTTTATAAAAAAAATTTTGATAAATGCTTAGATAAAAAAGAAAAGATTGTTAATTCATTGAAATCTGATTTTGGAAATTTAAAATCAAACGAATATGATTACAAGTATGATTGGGATTTAAAGAGCATTGCTTATATAAGTGATTTCGAATTTAAGAATGGTGTGGTTAGAGTTTACTGCGTGAACTGGTCAGAAGTTACAGAAAATGAACGAGATTTTGATGATAACTTATCTATATCAATTCAGATAGATTATTTTACTAAATGGTTAAACAATAGAACATAGAACAAAGAAAGTAGTTCTACTAAATGAGTAGGGGGCGTTCTGTTGCCAGGTGCCCCGAACTTTCTTTGATTATAGCCAATTATTTTTCCAAAAATACATAAATTTTACGCATTAGGACGAGTAGAGAACGTGTCAAAATCGACTCGTTTTGTATTGTAAAGTTGATATTGTTTAAAAATGAAAAAAACTATTCTTACATGCTTATTTCTTATTTTTTTTTCCACATCATTCGCTGATGAAATGACAATCAATAGTTTGCTAAAACAGGGATATAAGATTAAGGATGATACAATTATTAAAAACGCTGCAGGAAAAATTAATCAAAAAATAATTACTTTAATTAATGGTAAAAATTATGTTGTATGTACTATTAAACTTAATTCTCTCGCAGGTCCAAGTTTTCAAAAGTGTATAAAGCCGTAAATTGAAAAGAACTTAATTAAAATAATGAATAAAAATTTCAATAAATGTTTATTGGTTCAAATAATTACAAATGTAAAATTATTTAAAAAATCATTTTCTAAATAATATTCCACCTAGAACAACCATTATTAAACCAATTACTATTGATCCAATTATGATATTAGTCCCAAAACCGACGTTAACATTCATCAATCCTATGACAAATAAAAATAATCCAAATGCAACTAATGCTACTGCTGCAAATTTATTATGTGCATTTCCACTTTTTTGTTTTTTAGCCATTACAAATCCTATTAATTTTTAATTTATAAGTAAATATTTTTAACGAGTACAGGACGAGTCGCTAGGTTGTATTTTTTAAATAACGTTGATATTGAAAACTAAATTAACAAATGAGAAGGGGCGTTCTGTTGCCAGGTGCCCCAAAACCCCGTTTACTTAATTAACAATGTTAATTAAGCAGCAAGTGCGTAACTTTCGTTAGCAATTATATATTAGCCCTTTTCGGAGGAACAATTCCGAACGAAAGAATAGCCTTTAGACATCCGTCGATTCTAGTTCACCCCCATAAGTTGTAAATGGTGGAGGTGGTGGGTACTGCCCCCACGTCCGCAATGGTTATTCCGAAATTCGTTTATCGTCATAGTTGGAAAACCAACTTTATTAATATAAAAGTATTTACTAAAGATTCAATATCAATCATGAAATTAACTAAAGAACAACAAGAAGAGATAAAAAACCAACAATCTCAAAGCAATAACACTAGACGAGTTATAGCTCCTGATTTAGAAAAAATTTTATATGAAGCAATCCCAGCTCTGGATCATGGATTTGTAAGAGTAGTTGATTATATGGGAGATGATACTTCCATAGTACAAGCTGCTAGAGTCTCATATGGTAAAGGAACTAAACAAGTTTCTACAGACTCTGGGCTTATTAAGTATTTGATGCGCCATTGGCATAGCACCCCATTTGAAATGTGTGAAATAAAGTATCATATCAAGTTACCTATATTTATTGCTCGTCAATGGATTAGACATAGAACTGCAAACGTAAATGAATATTCAGCAAGATATTCAATTTTAGATAAAGAATTTTATCTACCATCTTCTCAAAATTTAGCTGCACAATCATTAAGCAACAGGCAAGGAAGAGGCGATGTATTAGAAGGTAAACAAGCAGAAGAAGTCCTGCAATTATTGAAAAATGATGCTGAAAGAACTTATGGCAATTATGAAACAATGCTCAATGAAAGATATGATGGTTCAACAATTGATAAAAATAAAAAAGGATTAGCAAGAGAACTTGCAAGAATGAACTTAACTTTAAATACTTATACTCAATGGTATTGGAAAACAGATCTTTTAAATTTGATGAATTTCTTAAGATTAAGAGCTGATCATCATGCTCAATATGAAATAAGAGTTTATGCAGATATAATGTTGGACACATTAAAAAAATGGGTGCCAATAACCTTTGATGCATTTATGGATTATAGAGTTGGAGGTACTGAGGTTTCTTCAAAAGGTAAAATAATTCTTCAAAAATTGATTAAAGGGGAAAAAGTTAATGCAGAAAAATCAGGTCTATCTAAACGAGAATGGAACGAATTAATGTCTGCTTTTGATCTTAAAGATAAGTTGATTTAATTTTATTTGCTAAATCTAAATATATTTTTGAAATTTCATGGTCTGGGTTAGCCTCAACAATTGGCTTACCTTCATCTCCACTTTTTCCAATATCAGAGTGAATAGGTATCTCCCCTAAAAATTCTTTTTGATACTCTTCAGCAGTTTTTTTGACACCACCTTCACCAAAAATTTTATATTTTTTATTATCATCTCCAATAAAAAAACTCATGTTATCAACTAAGCCTAGAATTTTTACCCCTAATTTATCAAACATCTTAATTCCTCTCTTAACATCAAGTAAAGCTACTTCTTGGGGAGTAGAAACGATGATAGCTCCATCCATTTTTATATCTTGGGAAAAAGTTAATTGTGTATCACCAGTTCCTGGAGGCATATCAATAATTATAAAATCTAGGTTTTTCCAATTTACTTTTTGAGTAAAAGTTTTAATCGCACTGGTTACCATAGGTCCACGCCAAATCATTGGTGTTTGTTGATCAGTTAAAAAACCCATCGATATACACTGAATGTTATATTTTGTTATTGGCTCTAATTTTTGACCATCACTTTTTGGTTTATCAATAATTCCTAGCATCTTTGGAATTGATGGACCATAAATATCCGCGTCTAGTAATCCAACTTTACAACCTATTTTTTTTAAGGCTAAAGCAATATTTGTAGCAAATGTAGATTTTCCAACGCCACCTTTAGCGCTAGAGATCGCGATTGTAAATTTTGTTCCATTAATAGGGTTTTTTTTGTGTACTTTTCCACTAATTTTTTTTCGCATTGCGTCACTTAATACTGGCTTTTCTTTTGGCATATTTGGATCTTATCTTGTTTTTCCTCATAAAGACATTATATACATTGTCGTATGTCAGATGATTTTCAACAAAGAGGTGGGAGTCCTTGGGGATCACCTCCAGGAGGTGGAGGGGGCAATGGATCCGGAGGACCAAAACCACCTGATGTAGATAAGATAATAAGAGAATTTCAAGAAAAGATAAAAAAGTTTTTACCAGGTGGCAGTTCATCAGGTGGAAAACAAGTAATTTTAGTTTTAATCGTTTTAGGTTTTGTATGGTTGGCAAGCGGACTTTATAGAGTTCTTCCAGATGAACAGGGTGTAGTTTTAAGATTTGGAAAATTTGTAAAAACAACTCAACCAGGGTTAAATTATCATATTCCATTCCCAGTCGAGAGTGTTTTAACGCCAAAAGTTACAAAGGTTAATAGAATAGATATTGGTTTTAGATCTGAGAGAGATAGTGGATTTTCATCATCAGGCGGTGTTGCCGATGTACCCCAAGAGAGCTTAATGTTAACGGGAGATGAAAATATCGTTAACATAGATTTTTCAGTATTTTGGGTTATCAAGGATGCTGGAAATTTTTTATTTAAGATTCAAGATCCTGAAGGAACTGTAAAAGCTGCGGCAGAGACTGCTATGAGAGAAGTGATAGCGAGATCTGACATTCAGCCAATTCTAACAGAGGGGAGATCAGTAATAGAAACTGATACTCAAGAAATAATTCAAAAAATTTTAGATGAGTACACGAGCGGTATTCAAATCACACAAGTACAAACACAAAAAGCTGACCCACCAGATCAAGTTATTGATGCGTTCAGAGATGTACAAGCAGCTAGAGCTGATATGGAAAGGTCTAAAAACGAAGCCGAAGCGTATGCTAATGACGTAATACCAAGAGCTCGAGGGGAGGCACAAAAAATTCTTCAGGCAGCAGAAGCTTATAAGAAAGAAGTTGTAGCAAAAGCAGAAGGTGAAGCTAGTAGATTTTTGGCAATTTATAATGAATATAAAAATGCTAAGTCAGTAACTCAAGAAAGAATGTATTTGGAGACCATGGAAAAAGTTTTAGCGGATATTGATAAAGTTATTATTGAGAAAAATG
>CACOWV010000016.1 GCA_902630945.1 uncultured Pelagibacteraceae bacterium | reverse complement strand
GGTCATTGCAAATATAAGTGGCATTAATATCCAACAAACTATGTTGCCAATCCACTTGCTAAATTTGTCAATTCTAGTAATAGATTTAGCCATCCATAATGGCATGTCATCAGGCATCTTTCCCGAACCACCTCGCCTTTCGGCAATCATTTCATCTGATATATCTAGTTTAACTGGTTCGTCTGCCATAAGTTTTAGTTAAAAAAATTAGAGCGGACTAAAAAGTCCGCTCTAACTAAATCAAGATTAATTACTGATTACTTTAATGTTGCTGCGTGAGCCATTCCAAGCTTCGCATTTGACATTTGAGCACCACTCCAAAATGGAACAGCGATATCAGCAAATTCTTTCATTGAGTTGTAAACTTCATTGAAGAATTTATTTTCTTTAGCATTCTTATTTAAAGAAGCTTTTGCTGCTGCCATATACTCTGTGAAATAATCTGAAGGTGTATCTTCTAAAATTACTCCATGTTTAGTAGTTAGCTCTTGCAATGCTTTTCCATTCTCATAGATTCTATAACTTAAAGATTTAGCTAATGAAGCATTAGCAGCAACTTCAAGTGATTTCTTCTCATGAGCGCTCATAGCTTTATAAGTTTTTCCAGTAATATAAAAGTCAGCATTTACTACTACTTGGTGTAAACCTTGTAGATAGTAGTGCTTTAATACTTTTTGGAAACCAAATGTTAAATCTGGTTTTGGACAACACCACTCAGCAGCATCAATAGTTCCTGCTTCAAGAGCTGGTAAAATATCTCCACCCCCCATTGCAACAGAAGCTATACCAATGTCTTTATATGTTTGTCCTGGAATTCCTGGAGGAGTTCTGAACTTATATTTTCTAAAGTCAGCCATGTCTTTAATTGGTTTTGGAAACCAACCTAAGGCTTCTGGACCGACTGGTTGAATCATAAATCCTTTTATGTCTCTTCCCATTTCTTTCCAAAGTTGGTCGTATAATTCTTTACCACCACCGTATTGGAACCATGATAGAAACGCGATATTGTCAATACCAACTCCACCACCAGCTACTGGCGAACCAAATAACATAGCAGCAGGATGATCACCTGACCAATAGTGTGTCCATGCGAATCCACAATCGATCAAACCTTTGTCAACAGCATCAAGAGTTTCCTTAACTCCAACAACAGCGCCCGCAGGTAAAATTTCGAATTTTAACGAACCAGCTGTTAATTCAGTCACTGTATCAGTAAAGTCCTTTAACATTTTCACTTCATCTGCTTTTGTGTTAAGAACTGTCTGACATTTTAGTGTTTTTGCAGCATTAGCACTGGCTGTAAAACCTAGTACCAAAATTGTTGCAAATAACATTGAAATGATTTTTTTCATTATTTTTCCCTCTTGTTAGTTAAATTTAACTAAAGCATACAATCAGAAAAATTAAGTGGACACAAGTGACAATTGTTTAATATGTGTGTAAAGAAGGATAATAAAGATTAATATAAAAAACTATTCAACTAGAGATGGAAAACTTTGATTACATTATCATTGGTGCTGGTTCAGCAGGATGCGTTCTTGCTAACAGGCTTTCAGAAAATTCATCAAATAAAGTTTTATTGATCGAAGCAGGTGGTAAAGATAATTATCCATGGATCCATATTCCTGTTGGCTATTTTAAAACTATGCACAATCCTTCTGTTGATTGGTGTTACAAAACTGAGCCAGATAAAACAATGAACAATCGTTCAATTCGTTATCCAAGAGGTAAAACACTTGGAGGAAGTTCTTCGATTAATGGATTATTATACATAAGAGGTCAAAGTAGAGATTATGATGTTTGGCGTCAACTTGGTAATACTGGTTGGGGTTGGGACGATGTTCTTCCCTATTTCATTAAAGCTGAAAATCAAGAAAGAGGAAAAGATAATTTTCACGGTGTAGGTGGTCCTTTGTCAGTGTCTGACCAAAGAATTCAATTGCCATTACTAAATGAGTTTCAAAATGCCGCCGAAGAATTTGGTATACCAAAAACCAAAGATTTCAATACAGGTGATAATTATGGGTGTGGATATTTTCAAGTAACTGAAAAAGATGGCTTTAGATGTAGCACTGCTGTTGGTTATTTAAATCCGATTAAAAATAGAAATAATTTAAAGATTATTACAAATGCTCATGTTAAAAAAATAAACTTTGAAAACAAAACTGCAAAAAATGTAGAGTATTGCAAGAAAATGAGCTAAAAAAAGTTTTAGCAAATAAAGAGATAATTCTTTCATCAGGTTCTATAGGTTCTCCTCAAATTTTACAAACATCTGGAATAGGAAGTTCACAAAATTTGAAAAATTTAGGAATTGAAATTGTGCATGAATTGAGAGGTGTAGGAGAAAATTTGCAAGATCATTTGATGTTCAGACCAATTTATAAAGTTCATGGTCTAAAATCACTTAATAAAAAAATAAATAGTTTATTTGGTAATTTAATGATTGGTTTAGAATATATTTTTAAACGTAGTGGTCCTATGACAATGGGCGCTAGTCAAATGTGTATGTTTGCTAAAAGTGACTCATCATTAGAATTGCCAGATCTTCAGTGGCATGTTCAGCCAATGAGTATGGACACTTTGGGTGCAACGAAAAATCATGACTTTCATGCTTTTACCCCGACTGTTTCAAATATTAGGCCAACAAGCAGAGGTCACGTTAGTATTGTTGATAAAGATTCAAGAACCTACGCAAAAATAAAAATGAATTATCTATCAACAGAACATGATCGTATGGTTGCTGCAAAAGGATTAAAATTAACTAGAAAAATTGTAATGGAGTCAGAAACATTTAAAAAATATAAACCAGAGGAGTATCGACCAGGTATTAATATAAATGATGATGAAGAATTAGTTAAAGCTGGCTCAGATTATACTCAAACAATTTTTCACCCTGTTGGAACATGTAAAATGGGTCAAGATGAAATGGCAGTAGTCGATGAAAATTTAAAAGTAAAAGGTATTAAAAATCTTAGAGTAATCGATGCTTCAATTATGCCAAACATCACTTCAGGGAATACTAATGCCCCAACAATTATGATTGCAGAAAAAGGTGCTGATATGATACTTTCAAGTTGATGAGAATATTTTTAACAGTTTTCATTTTAATCTTTAGTTTTCAATCTTTGACTAAGTCTGATGATGTCAGTGAATTTGAAATAGAAGGAATGAGTATTGGAGATAGTTTATTGAATTACATGACAATGGATCAGATAAATGATTTTGAAAAAAGTTACTACCCAGGAAGTAAAAAGTATGTTCGGTTAGGAAATAATTTTGATTTAAATAGCGAATTAAATATATTTGATAAATTGGCTTTCGAAGTTTTAGATAATGATAAATATATTTTAGAAGCAGTTAATGGGATATTAAATTACAACGATAATATTAAAGATTGTTATCCAAAAATGAAGGAAATTATAAATGAAATAACGGTATCATTAAATAAACCTGTAACTGAAAATTATGTATTTACATATCCTAATGATGGTGGAAAGTCGAAAGTAAGTGACTTTGATTATTCAAATGGATCTATAAGAATA
Source organism: uncultured Pelagibacteraceae bacterium (assembly GCA_902630945.1). Classification (GTDB taxonomy): domain Bacteria; phylum Pseudomonadota; class Alphaproteobacteria; order Pelagibacterales; family Pelagibacteraceae; genus Pelagibacter. The sequence goes on along the minus strand of CACOWV010000016.1, from coordinate 7,997 downwards.
TGGTGTACTGATTATTCAAGAGAAAAAGAGAAAATGAGATATAGAGATCATCTTGGGCTTGCTGTACAATCAAAAAAACACGTTGAATGGATAAAAAACGAAGCTCATAATTAATTAATGAAAACATTTTTATCAATAATTGTTTTCATTCTTGCTCTTCAGTCTTGGGCTAAGTCTGATGATATCAGAGATTTTGAGATTGAAGGAATGAGCCTTGGAGATAGTGCATTAAATTATTTTAATCAAAAAGAATTATCAAACAAAGACGATGTTTATTACTATACATCCAAAACAAACAAATTAATCAAATTTCAAACTAAGAGTTACAGAGATTATGAAAAACCAAAAAAATTTCGTATTTATGAAAATATAGAATTACATTTTAAAAAAAATGATCCTCAATATATAATAAAGTCTATTAGTGGAGTACTTTATTTTAGAAACGATTTAAATGGTTGTCTAAGAAAAAAAGATCAGATTGTTTCTGATATTTCAAATTCATTTCAAAGTGTTGTAAAAAGTGAGATTGATTTAAAACCTTGGTTAGATTATGATCCATCGGGAAATACTAAAACTGCGCATACTTATTTTGATTTTAAATCAGGATCATATATTGAAATATCTTGTTATGATTGGTCGGATGAGATTACGAAAGAAAAAAAATGGCAAGATCATCTAAAAGTAATACTTAAAAATAAAGATTTTGACAGTCTATTTGGTGATGGTAGTGGTTAAAATTTAAGAGTTATAAATAAGTTTTAGTTATTGAAGATATATTGACTCTTCCAAATTTAATGGGAAAATATTTAATGAGAATAATTTTATCAATTTTAATTTTGATCTTCAGTTTTCAATCTTTTGCCAAAGCTGATGATATCAGTGAGTTTGAGATTGAGGGGATTAGTATAGGAGATAGTTTAATAGCTCATATAGGCCTAGACAAAATTGAAGGACTTAAAGAAAGTTATTATAAAGACAATCTCTACACCACGGTTACCATCTTTCCTGGTGAAACAAAACTTAAATTAGAAAATTATGAAGCATTAGTAATAAGTTTTTTAAGTTCAGATAATAAATTCAAAATTCAAGGTCTTAGTGGAATAGTTATGTACAAAGAAAACATTCAAGATTGTAAAAAAAAAAGTGATCAAATTGTAAAAGAATTTAATTCTATACTTTCAGATATCGAACCCCAAAAAAATAATTTTAATGCTGAACTTGGAAAAGTTAATTCAATCGAATTTCACTTTAAAAATACAGATATGGCAATTGTTGCCTGTTATGATTATGACCCGCATCCATCTAACACTGATCATTTAAGAATTTCTCTAAATCGAAAACAATTTCTTAATTGGATAGAGACTAAGGCTTATAAATGATTAGAATTTTCATAATATTATTTTCAATTTTTAGTTTTCATTCTTTGATTAAAGCTGATGATATCAGAGAGTTTGAAATTGAAGGAATGAGTATTGGGGACAATTTAATAAAGTATATGACGGAGAAAGAAATTTTAAACAATGACCAAGGTCATTATCCAAAAAATAGTAAATTTTTTGAGGTAAACTTTACTGGAACAAAAAATAAATATGATTTCATTAATCTTGGAGTAAAAAGAGAAGATAGAAATTTTGAGATTTATTACATAAGAGCTATGAATATTGTAGAGAGTAAAAATCAATGTATGAAAACAAAAAAAATTATAGCTAAAGATTTAAAAGAATTGTTCCCCAGTTACTATTTTCTAGAAGGTAGTCAAAAACATTATTTCTATAAAAATAGTATTCAATACATAAGTCAACTTTCATCGCAAAGAGATGCTAATGCAAGCGATCATACTAGAGTAGAATGTATGATAGTTGGGGATAAAGACATAGAAATTCATGGCAATATTCAAAGTACTTTGGAGGTAATTCTTTCAACAGAAGAATTTAGCAAATGGCTTAATTCTCTCTAACAAAATATTTATTATGAAAAAATTATTATTCATTCTTATTTTAACCTTAAATTTTCAATCTTTTTCTAAAGCAAACGATATTAGTGATTTTGAAATAGAGGGAATGAGTGTTGGAGATAGCTTATTGAATTTTTTTGATAAATCAAAAATCGATAATGAAAAGGAACTGCCTGCTTGGAAAAGTAAAAAATTTTTAAGATTTGTCACTTATCAAAATTTAAATACTTATGATTCGGTTTTAATTTATTTTATAAATAAAAAAGATAATTATGAAATTTCATCTATTAGTGCAATTAAAGATTATCCAAAAAAGTTTAAAGATTGTATTAAAGAAAAAGATAATATTACAGAGGAATTTAGAGATTTATTTAAAAATTTTGAAATTAATTCTTATACCTCGAGTCATAATCAAGATAAATCTGGGAAAAGTAAAGTCAATGTTATTGATTTTGATTTCAAAAATGGAAGTAGCGCAAGAATAATGTGCACTGATTGGTCTGAAGAAATGGAGAGTCAGAAAGAAGAGTATAATTTTGTGGATGAATTGAGAGTTTCTTTATTATCAAAAGAATATTCTAAATTTCTTTTAACAGCTTGGGATTAATTATGAAAAAATTATTATTTATTCTTATTTTAACCTTAAATTTTCAATCTTTTTCTAAAGCAAACGATATTAGTGATTTTGAAATAGAGGGAATGAGTGTCGGGAGTAGTTTATTAGATCATTTTTCACTTAAAAAAATTAAATCAAGTGAGGTAGATTGGTACGATGATCTTGAAAAAAATAGATATGTTGCTTTTGCCTTTGATAGTCCAAATTTTGAAACTTATGACTTTGTTGATGTTTGGACAAAATATAATGATGATGAATATTTAATAGATACTATTGCTGGTGTCATTTATTTTGATAAAGATAAACCAATAAAAAATATAAAAAATTGTTATCAAGAACAAGAAATTATTGCTGATGATTTGACTCAAATATTCAGTAAAGCAAAAAAAGATGGACCATCAACATCAGAACATTCAGGTGATCCATCTGGAGAATCCACTTATACAGATATTTATCTTAAACTTGATGATAAATATGAAGTTGTAATTGCTTGTTATGATTGGAGCGACAAAATATATGAAACACAGAATAAAGCGGATCATCTCTATATATCTATAAGATCTCTAGAGCTTGAAAAATGGCTCCGATGAAATGTAACTTTATTTTTTTAATTTTATAGGCGGCCCGTACTTATTTTTCTTTTTTTCACCTACGCTTGCTAGCCAAATAATCAAAGGAATTAATCCAATAATTGTCACTGCAATTAATTGCCACCAACCTGATTTATTTACGTCATGCAACCTTCTTGCTGCAGCGGCTATGCTTGGAAAAAATGTTGCAGCAACTGCTAGCCAATACATAAATCCATTTCCACTCGTATCACCCATTGAAGCATCCCAAACGCTTCCACCAAGTTCAAGAATCATACAAAATAAAATAAACCACCAATATTCTGATCTTGAACCTCTTCCATTAAAGTTAAAATAATTTGAAAAACAATAAGATATTGACTGACCAAAGTTCATGCTATGCAATATAGAATATTTGAGCAGTTAATAAAAGATAAATTACCCCACCCCAAATTTTAATAATCTTATTTATTTTCATCACTTTTTTTTGATTTCTTGAAATGAATTTACTAAAGGCAATACTTAAAAATACAGGAATACAACAAAAAATATAAGATAATAATATGAATCTATCCATGTCAGTTAGATATTCTAATTTTGGTATATCATCTTGAAACACAAAATTATAAGCAATCAATGCAAGCAAAGCTATTATTGAAGTGTTCAACCTCGCTTCATACTTTTCTGTTGGTATCCAAAGAACATACCATGCAACACAAAGAATTAAAAAGACTGGTAACATTATCTTCCATACATAATGCGCATAGTTTCTTTCAATTGTTATTTCGATGTCCAAAACATTTTCAGATACCGTTTCAATTTTTTGTGTATAAATATCATATCTGTCTTCAGTAAGTATATTACTGTTCACAGTAATACCATTGTCAGGTATTCTCCATGCTTTAAGTTTATTAATTTCTGGATTTGTAAATTTCTCTAAATTCAAAAATACTCCAGGTTCAGGAGTAATTAATGTTAATGAGCCAACATTTTTATCATCTTCAAGGTTAAAGTCAGAATAGTTTCCAACACCTGTTTTTATTCTAATTAAAAGCTTCTGAGTATCGAAAGGGAAATTCTTAAAATCAAAAGATTGTCTAAAAAAACCCACACCTTTTTCAGTTCTCAATGTTCTCAATAAATTATCATCAATTGTAACTTGAAAAACAGGATTTACTAAAAGCTCTTTATTTTTTAATCCCTCTCTAACATCTGCATCATATCTAAATTCATCAAATTCAACACTTTGCAGTGGCCAATCATCTAAAGTTCTTGCTTCAGAACATATGTTTGCTTTTCGATTGCTAAATAAATCTGTGCCTTTTAAAGTTTCTCTTAAATCATTTCTAATATTTGTGAATTGAGCATTAAATGACATTTCTAAAATTCCTTTTGAAGTATCAATATTTTGAATGCTTAAAATCTCAAAATTAGATAAATTAAAGTTATTAAATTTATACGGTCTTGATTTAATTGTAATGATTTTACCATTTTCTAACTCAAAATTTATCTTACCTTTTAAATAAGTAAGATTAATTAATTTTTTATCATTAATTTTTGATAAATCTTTATTATCGATTTTCTTTATTACAGTTTTATTAGGGATAAAATTTTTGTTATCAAATAAAGAAAACTTTACTATTGGAAAATTATTATCATCTCTTTTAATAATTATTTTCTTATCTTTACTCCACTCATATGAGAAATGTATACCGGGGTCATTTCTTAACTCATTATATTCAAAATTTCTTTGATCATTATTAATTATATGATGCATAATTTTATTTCCACAAAGCCAAAGCTTTTCATTAGCCAAACTTAATGAAGAAAAGATAAATATCTTGATAAGTGCAAGAAATATTAATTTTTTTATTTTCACAAATTCAATTTAATTACTTATAATTAAGATGTAAATTAAAGAATTGATATATGGCTAAAATCAGAAAGACGGCATCAATTGAAAATGGTATTATGCAAGTTTTAAAGATCTTAAGTGAAAAAGAGATTCTAGAAGCTATTGGAAAGAGCTCTTCATATTTAAGAAAATGCAGTGATCCCTCTCAACAACAACAATTAGATCATAACGACTCTGTCAAACTTGATATAGCTTGTGTAAAAAAAGGTAAAGCACCACATTTATGTTTAGCTCACGAATATATAATTTCAAATATCGCAGAAAATTTAGAAGAACATAAACAAAATGATATTGATGCGATGTTAGTTAAATCAACCATTCTTCATGGAAAACTTTTTGAAGTTGTTAAAGAAGCAGAAGACCCAAAGAGTGAAAAAGGATCAGAAATATCAAATTTAGAGAAAAAAGAAATAATGGAAGCTATCAAAAATTTAGAGGACAAAATAATGAAAATTAAAATTACTGTAGATCAAAAATAATTTTAGACATTTTCATATTTATCCCATTCTCCATCCTCATTATAATCATAAGCAATAACATCAGTGTCACCATCATCATCTTCGTCAATGTCTGCTTCATCTGGATTACCATTATTATTGGTATCAATTAAGATTATCTCAAAATTATTATTTTCATTTTTATCGATCGCAACAGCTTCGATAGTGCCATCTTCATTCATATCTACATAACCAATTTCATAAATTCCATTATTATTTTCATCAATTAACCATGCATCAATCACTCCATTTTTATTATGGTCTATCTCTTTTGCGTTTGATAAATCAATTGAACCTTTTTCTGAAGTTTTCTTTTTCTTTTTCTTTATCCAAGTATTACCTTTGTCTTTTTTTTGAATGTATTTACTTTTCTTTTTCTTAATAAGTTTAGGTTTTTCATTTAAGAAATTGACCACATCATCAACAGCTATTGCAAAATTTAAATTTTCTCCCTCAGAAGTGAAAGTATTTATTCCAATTAATTCTTTATCTTTATTAAATAATGGTCCACCTGAATTACCAGGATTTATTGCTGCTTGTGTTTGAATTACATTAGCTTTATGTCTTGAGCCTTTATATCTCCATACGTAATTTGGTCTTACTTGACTAATCATACCTGATGTAAATGTCCAAAGAAGGCCTTCTGGATGGCCAATAGCAAAAGATGTCTGACCAGGACGTATTTTACTAAATTTTCCGTAACTTAAAGCTTTTACATTTATTGGTAATCTTTCAACTTCAAGTAAAGCTAGATCTTTTGTTTTATCTTGGTGAATTAATTTTGCGCTATAAGATTCAATTTCTGTAATTAAAAAATTTTCATCAACCATTTCTTTTGGTTTTGTCCAAACGCTTAAGCTGTCTGAACCATCTATTACATGCCAATTAGTAATAATTTTTAATTTTCCCTGATGTTTAACTACAACACCTGATCCCATGCCCTCAAGTTTATTATTTTTTCTATTTCCAATAAAAACAACGCTTGAAGAGAAATCAGTGTAAATATCTTCTGCTCCTTTAAACTTTGGCTGGCTTCTATTTTTATTATTATTTTGTATCTCTTTTTCTTTTTCTGACAATGCTTCGTTCAAATCTTTTACGTTTTCAAGAATATTTTCTGCATTTTCACTATCAACAAGATTTGTATCATTAACATTATAAGAAGCTTGAGAAACAATATTAGATTTATTTATATTTCTAATATCAAAAGCATATAAATTTAATATAGATATAAAATTTATAAAAAAGGAAATAAGTATTATTCTATTTAAAAACATTTTATTTTTTTGCAACAAAAATAAAATCACCACCACCATGACCCCAAACCTCAGGTGAGTAAAAATATGGCCTTTGATCTAAATCTGCCTCTGCTACTGCTAGATCAATTCTTCTCCAAATAGTTTCCATATTTATGACTTCAGTTTTTTCCAGACTATTTAAAAAACTTTTTGCAAAAATTGAATGTTTTCCATCTAACGTATCATCAACTGGTTCGTTGCCACCTGAAGATAGGACATACCTAGCTCTTCTATTAATTAATTTTTGAGCAAGTTGTTTAAAATGGTTGTAACTCTTTGTACTGAGGTTGCTATCGTTTACCCCTTTAAATGATGATCCAGTGTAACAAGAGTCGACCATTAGAACTAAGTGATGAGCACTTATATTTTCAATTAAATTTCCTATTTCAGATATACTCACCCAACTTCCATATTTCCATTTTTTTGGACCATCTATTGGTATCCAATATGTTGAATTTGATTTTTTTTCGCCATGTCCGGAATAGTAGATTAAAACATAATCTTTATCTGTAGTTATTTCAGCAAGTTCATTGAGTTTATCTTCCATTTCTTTTTTTGTGGCATCAATTGCAGTTATGACTCTTTTAAATTTATATTTCTGATTAAGAACTTTTTCTATTGCAAGAACATCGTTTTTTGGAGAGTTTAAACTAGTCCAGTTAGCATATTTTGCATAATTAGAATTACCAATTAGCAAGGCATAATAATTTCCTGTAATTTCTAGATCTAATAAATTATCATCAACACTATTATCACCTTGAGTAAGCATTGTTCTGGGAAGACTTTTGGATTTATTTTTTTCTAATATTTTTGCAATTTGTTTCTTATTTTTAATAATTTCAAACACAACATTATTACCACCAGTGGCTACACCGTCACCTAAACCTAAAGTTGATTTGTTTGCATAACTACCTTCAACATCATATTTTTTACAATTTAAAATTATTTCTCTTATAAAAAGATTAAATTTATTTCCTTGTTTAACATTTACCTCGCAACTATTTTTTTTATCTTGAAAATACGCAATACCTTCATTCAAGGTTGAAAATTTTTTATTCTCAAAATTAAAATTTTGATCACCATTTCCATTAAAATAACCATATATATTTATTGGTTTATCATTTTCATCTTTAGGTAAAACTAGTGCT
>CACOWV010000015.1 GCA_902630945.1 uncultured Pelagibacteraceae bacterium | reverse complement strand
ACACACTCATTTACCTGAACACAAATTTGTAAGCGGTCAACCAGAGACTGGAGTTGAGCTTGCAGAAGATTTAGAGAGAATTTGTATTAATTTTGGAGCAGAAAATATTGCAGCTTGTATTGTTGAGCCTGTTGCTGGTTCTACTGGTACCTTAGTTCCACCAAAAGGATATTTACAAAGATTAAGAGAAATTTGCGATAAGCATGGAATTCTATTAATTTTTGATGAAGTAATAACTGGTTGGGGTAGAATGGGCTCCCCATTTGGTTCACAAGAGTTTGGAGTAACTCCAGATATAATGACTATGGCAAAAGCTACAACAAATGGAATTAGCCCATTGGGAGTAGTTGCCTGCAAAGAAGAAATTTACGATGCCTTAATGGATAATGCTCCAAAAGGAACAATAGAATTGTTTCATGGTTATACTTACTCAGGAATACCAATTTCTGTTGCCGCGGGATTAGCTGTTCAAGATATATTTGAAAAAGACGATATATTTAATAGAGCAAAAGAATTAGCACCTTATTTTCAAAAAGGATTATTTTCACTGAAAGATATTGACGTGGTTGAAAATATTAGAGGCTATGGAATGATGGGTGGCATTGATATTAGAATGGATAAGAAACCAGGTGCAGCCGGATTTACTTGTTTCAAGCATTGTTATGAGGCTGGTGTAAATTTTAAAGCCACTGGTGATTGTTTAATAATTGCACCGATGTTCATATGTGAGAAAAAACATATAGATGAAATTATTGAAAAACTTAGAACCGGAATAACAAATTACGCAAAAAGTAAAAAAAATTAAATTTCAATAATGAGAATTGGTGTACCTAAGGAAATAAAACCTCAAGAGAATCGAATAGGTTTAACACCTGACAGCGTTAAAACACTTATATCAGAGGGTCATGAAGTTTTAGTTGAAAATAATGGTGGCTTTGAAGCAGGTTTTGAAAATGATCAATACACAAATGCTGGAGCAAAGATTGTAGATAAAGCTTCAGATATATTTAATGATTCTGAAATAATTGTAAAAGTTAAAGAACCTCAAAAAGTCGAAGTTGACATGATTAGAGAAAATCAAATTGTTTATACTTATCTTCATCTAGCCGCTGCAAAAGAATTAACAGAGGGATTAATTAAATCAAAAAGTATTAATATCGCTTATGAAACAGTAACTGATGATAATGGCAGACTTCCTTTACTTGCACCAATGAGTGCAGTTGCAGGCCGTATGTCTGTTCAAGCTGGAGCACATTGTTTAGAAAAAAATCAAAGAGGCAGAGGAGTACTGTTAGGTGGGGCACCAGGTGGAGAGCCAGCAAATGTATTAATTCTTGGAGGTGGTGTAGTAGGAGAAAATGCTGCAATAATAGCTACTGGTATGAGAGCCAAAGTTCATGTTGTAGATAAATCTGAAGCAAGGTTAAAACAATTAGTTGAAATATTTGGAGATAAAATTGTTCCAGAACAAAGTGATAAAATAGATTTAAACAAGTTAGTTGCCGAGGCAGATTTAGTTGTTGGTGGAGTTTTAATTCCAGGAGCCGAAGCACCAAAATTAGTAACTAAAGACATGCTCAAATTAATGAAAAGAGGTTCAGTAATAGTTGATGTTGCAATCGATCAAGGAGGATGTGTTGAAACAAGCAAACCAACAACTCATGGAGATCCGACATACATAGTTGATCATGTTGTTCATTATTGCGTTGCAAATATGCCTGGAGGAGTTCCTAGAACTTCCACTTTTGCATTAAATCAAGCAACACTTCCTTACTTAGTTAAGCTTGCAAATAAAGGTTATCAAAAAGCTTTAGGGGAAGATAAAAATTTTTTAGCGGGATTAAATGTTTACAAAGGCCATGTGACTTATAAAGCGGTTGCAGATGTGTTTGGACATGAATATGTTAACCCAGGAGATGCAATCAAAAATTAATTAAATGGATAAAAAACTTCCAAGTAGCACTAAAGTTGTTGTTATAGGGGGTGGAGTTGTTGGTTGTTCAGTTGCTTATCATTTAGCAAAATTTGGTTGGAAAGATACTATCCTCTTAGAAAGAGATCAATTAACATCAGGCACAACTTGGCATGCAGCTGGCCTTGTTAGTCAATTAGGACCAACAGCAGCAATTACAAAAATAAGAAAATACACATTAGACTTATATAAAAAACTTGAAAAGGAAGTTGATCATTCTGCAGGTTTAAGATTGAACGGTGCTCTTTCAATTGCACAACATAAAGGAAGATGGCAAGAGCTTCAAAGACAGGCGACTACAGCACAACTGTATGATGTTGATGTAAGAATTTTAGATAAAGATCAGATTAAAAAAGATTATCCAATCATAAATACAGATGAGGTAATTGGTGGAATTTTAATGCCAGGTGACGGAGCTGCCGATCCATCAGGGGTAACACACATGCTTGCAAAAGGAGCAAGAATGGAGGGTGCACAAATTTTTGAGAAATCACCAGTAGATGAAATTTTAACAAAAGATGGAAAAATTTCTGGAGTAAAAGTAAATGGTCAAATAATTAATTGTGAATATATTGTCTTAGCCTCTGGTATGTGGTCTAGACAAATTGCCGAAAAAGTTGGAGTAAGTGTTCCACTTTATCCTGCAGAGCATTTTTACATAATAACTGAACCAATTGAAAGTTTATCTAAAACTTTACCAGTTATAAGAGATTTTGATAATAGTACTTATATAAAAGAAGATGCCGGTAAAATCTTAGTAGGTATTTTTGAGGGAAAATCTATACCAGCGTTTAATAAAACAAGTGTAGTGCCAGAGGATTTCTCTTTTGGAGAATTCCCTGAAAATTTTGAACATTTTGAACCATATTTAGCATCTGCAATTAAAAGATTTCCTGTTTTAGAAAAGGCGGGAATAAGAAAATTTTTTGCAGGACCAGAGTCTTTTACTCCAGATACAAATACTTTATTAGGTGAAGTTTCAGAGATAAAGAATTTCTTTGTATGCTGTGGTTTAAATAGCATTGGAATCGGAAGTGGGGGAGGCGTTGGTAAAGTGACAGCAGAATGGATGATGACTGGTCATATTAATGAGGATATTTTCAGTTATGACATAAAAAGATTTCAAAAGTTTCATTCGGAACTAGGTTTTATTAAACCAAGAATTACAGAAACTTTAGGTGATCTTTATGGGATGCATTGGCCTTTTAAACAACACAAGACATCAAGGAATATAAAAACACTTCCACATCATGATAATTTAAAGAGTTTTGGAGCATGCTTTGGTGTTTCTGCTGGTTATGAAAGACCAATGTGGTTCGCATTAGATGGTGAAAAATCGGAGTATGAATACAGTTATAATTATCAAAATTGGTATCCATCAGCAGAGTACGAGACCAATAATACCATAAAGAATGTTGGTTTATTTGATTTAACTCCTTTTTCTAAATTTGAAATTAAATCTGATAAAGCTCATCAAGAATTACAAAGAATTTGTACGGCAAATATAAAAAAAGAGATTGGTAAATGTACATATACTCATATGCTAAATAGGGATGGTGGAATTGAGACTGATTTAACAGTTGTTTGTGTAGATCAAAATCATTTTAGAATAATTAGTTCGGCAGCAACAAGAGAAAGAGATAAATTTCATATTAACAAACATCTCTCAAAAGGAGTAGAGCTAAGAGATGTAACTGATGATTATTGTGTCTTCGGGCTATTTGGACCCAAGAGTAGAGATTTAATTAAAACAATTTCAAAAGACAATTTTAATAATGATAATTTTAAATTTGGTACAGCAAAATATATCACGATAGAAGGGGTAAAAATTTGGGCTCAAAGATTATCTTACGTTGGTGAATTAGGATACGAATTATATGTAAATATTGATGATGCAAAAAAAATATATGAATTATTGATTGAAAAAGGTAAAGATTTTAATCTTTCAAATTGTGGTATGCATGCAATGGATATTATGAGAATGGAAAGTGGTTTTTTACATTGGGGACATGATATTTCACCAGAAGAAAATCAATATCAAGCAGGTTTGTCATTTACAATTAGTAATAAAAAGGGAGTGGATTTTATAGGTAAAAAAGCTTTAGAAAAAATCAAAAAAGAAAAAACAAAAAATAGATTTGCTATGTTTACTTTGAAGGATAGTAAACCAGGTGAACCATTGTTACTTCATGATGAACCTATTTATCTAGAGGATCAGATTATTGGAAGATCAACGTCAGGAAACTATTCATTTAATTTTAAGAAAAATTTATCTTTTGGATATATCAAAAATGATTTCTCTAATGAACAACTTAAAATTAAAAACTTATTTATTGAAGTAGAAAAAAAGAAATATCCTATTTCTATTCAAACAGAGGCCCTAAAACGAACAGATTTTAAAAATTTATAATTAAGTTCTTTTTCTTAAAAATAGTACAAAGATTACAGAAGTTGCCATCATGATTAAAGCATAAGCAGCAGTTGGGACCATATATGTCATGTTTTGACCAAACAATTGCGTTCCGACAAAAACAGCTAGAGTACCATTTTGTAATCCGCATTCTAAAGAAATACATCTTCGTTGAGGTGTACCTGATGCAAAAAATTTAGCTACATAGAAACCTATTACCATCATAGAAATATTTAAAATGAGAGAAACAGTTCCAGCAGTAGACATGAACATCACAATACTATCCCACTCTTCAATATAGATAGCGATAAAAACTAAACAAAATAATCCAATAGATATTTTTTCGATATATCTCATGTTGTTTTCAATAAAATTATTAAATATTTTTCTTATAATCATTCCAATTAATACTGGAACAGTAACAACAAAAAACATTTTTAATGATATTCCAAGCATGGACACTTGTTTTTCAACATAAGTGATATCAAATAAATCAATAGATAAAAAAACTATATAAGGAACAGAAACGATACTAATTAAACTTGTAAACGCAGTAAGAGATATAGAAAGAGCAACATCACCATTAGCAAATTTAGTTAATACATTTGAGGTTACTCCTCCTGGCGCTGCTGCAATTAACATTACTCCTAAAGCAAGTTCTACTGGAGTTTTTAAAATAATAATTAATAAATATCCAACAATAGGAAGAATAACTAATTGGCAAATTAAACCAACAAAAAATTCTTTTGGATGCTGAAATACTCTTGTAAAATCTTTTACTGTTAATGAAGCTCCCAAAGCCAACATTATCAATGCGAGCGCAACCGGTGCTATCGTTGTTACTATACCCATGACCCCTCTAAGTAATTCCGCAGTATTGCTTATAAAATATATTTTTTAAGAAATTACAAGAAGATTCAAAACTTTTCTTATAAATTTAGCTTTATATCTAAAAATTTCTGTCTGGTAAGGTAAGATTTTTCTAAAATTCAGGGTGGTTAATACATATTGTTTTTTGTTATTCATTTTAACTAAGTCCTCTTTAATTAAATATTTGCACTTTCTAATAATTGTTGCTCTAGGAATCTGTGTCATATCAGAAATGGACATAGCACTTATGCCAGTATTTGATCCTAAATTTTTTAAAAGGATATCACTAGTAGTAAAATGATCTAAAGGTTGTTCTTCATCAGTGGTTTCTAAATGCTTTTGTACATTTAAAATTTGATTCATAACAACTGTTCCCCAAATATGATAAGTGGTTAAATCTTTCATAAATTTATGATACCCAATGATAAGTGGTATTTGCATTCGATAAAACCATCGCCAACATAATGTAAACTTTTTTTTAATAATATTTTCAATCGTTTTTGGATCAAGTTTTTTAGAGTATTTTTGATCTTTATTTAAACAAAGTGAAACTAAATGAATATATTTTGATGAATATCTAATTTGTTGTTCTGGTTTAACCCAACCAAAGGCTTTTCTATTAATTATTATCTTTTTTTTAGAACGACTTATTACTCCTTCATTTTCTAGCTCTAAAACTTTTCTTCTGACAGTTTCTTTTGGTAAATCTAATTTTTCACAAAGCTCAGTAATACTAAATTTTTCTATTTGAACATATGATTTTGAATAGTATTCATCATAACTATATTGAATTTGCATCTGGTCATAAAATTGCAGAGTTTTTTCGACTAATGAAATAATTATCATGTACTTATAATGATCCTGAAATGGAGAATAGACATTGTTCAGCCAATTCCATTGATGAAATATCCAATCTTTACTAAGATATGAATAATTAGACATAATAGTCTCATAGACTTGATCATCTGTAAGAGTTTTTGAAAAGTCTATTTCTTGTAAATTCATATTTAAATAAAGTGTAGTAGAAACCCAAATTGGACAGTTGTCAAATCAATAGTGACCCAGATTGAACTTGGCATTAATTGAGCCTATTAAAAATTCGTGATTAAATTTACTCATGGAAAATAAAGGCTTTGCGGATAACAATTCAAATATCGAGACCCCAAATGATGTTGGTGTTGCTGAAAAGCCTTTAAAAACAAATAAAGTTAGTTCCGGTCGTGTTGATATTAATGTGCTTAAATCGAAGCTTCAAGAAACAGAGAGCAAGGAATTTAAAAAAAATTTATATATCCTCTCTTCATTAATTTTAGGACTGGGTATTTTAGGAATTTACCTTTCTTTGTAAAAAATTTGCAAAAAAAATAAATTCGTGCTTAAATTGAATTATGAAAAATGTGGGATTAACTGTTAAAGAAAAATTAGTAGCTAAGTATTTAGTAAAAGATAACTCACATAGTTCAGCCAAAAGTACAGATATAAACGTTTTATTAAATAGAGTGAAAAATAATCAAAAAAATGAAACTAGAAAAAAACTTTATTTTTCAGCTGCCGCATCAACAGGCTTAATTCTATTTGGACTTATTATATTTTAGTAAATTAATAAAAATTTTTCAAAAATAACAGATTTTGAATGATTAATTAATATTGAATCAAAATATTAAACTATTATAAATCAACAACAATATAAGGCGGGGTAGCTCAGTTGGTTAGAGCGCGGGACTCATAAGCCCGAGGTCAGTGGTTCGATCCCACTTCCCGCTACCACTATAGTATAAAAAATTTCAAAAATTAATTTAATACAGACATTGGATCTAGTCTTGTTTGAAACCAATTTATTCTAAAATCTAAATGAGGACCAGTTGATCTACCAGTTGAACCCACAGTGCCAATTACATCACCTTGAAGAACTTCATCTCCAACTTTTACATTTAATGTATATAAATGCGAATAAATAGTTGAAATACCATGACCATGATCCATTATAATAGTCCCTCCAGTATAATATAAGTCTGGCTCAGCCATAGTGACCACGCCAGTAGCTGAAGATTTTATTTTTGTCCCTTTTTTTGCAGCTATATCTATTCCGTAATGAGGCCATTTTGGTTTTCCATTTAAAATTCTCTGGCTACCATAAACACCGCTAATTATACCTTCGACTGGCATAATGAATTGATTTTTGAAAAAAGGTAAGTCAGAATTGATAGCTCTTGCTTCACCTATTTTGTTATTTTCTTCTCTGATTCTTTTGTATACAGACTCAGGTGGAGTTACCTTGCTTTCCTCCAAGCCATCAATTCTTTGAATATTATATTTTCTTTTCAACACTTTTTTAATGAATTTTTCTTTTTTTCCATCTAAAATTTTTGTAATAGTTACGTCAAATTTTCTATCTCGATCTAATCCAAAAACAAAAAAACCATCTTTAGAAACTTTAATTTTTTTTTTGTCTATTATTATTTCAGCCAATGGATCAGTAATTCCAATTATATAATGACCTTGTAAAAATTTTCCCCTAAATTCAATAGCATTTACGTAAGATGAAGTAAAAAAGATTATTAAAAAAAATAATCTAAACATTATTTTGCTGTCCATCCACCATCAACTAATAAAGAAGTTCCTGTAATCATTGAGGCTGCATCGGAAGCCAAAAATACAACAGCTGAAGCTACTTCAGACAATTCAGCAAATCTACCAAGAGGGATATTATTGAGCATATCTCTTTTAAATTTTTTATCTTTTAAAAATTTTTTTGTCATTGGAGTTACTACAAATGTAGGACAAACAGTGTTAACTCTTATATTGTATTTTGCTAAATCTATTGACATACCTTTTGTTAAACCTTCTAAACCAAATTTATTCATATTATAAACACTTCGTATTGGTCCACCTACATGACCCATTTGCGATGACATATTAACAATTGATCCTCCAATTTTTTTTCTATTTTTAGATTTTATCATTTTTAAAGCACATAGGTGTGCAAGATTAAAAGAAGCAATTGTATTTATTTTCACCATATGCTCCATATCTTCTTTTTTTACTTTGATGAAATGTGCTGGTCTATTATTACCCGCATTATTAATTAAAATATCTATTTTAGATTGTTTATTAATAATTTCTTTAATATCATTATAGTTTGTAATGTCACATACATAGGACTTACATTTTGTCCTATATTTTTTAATTTTCTTTGCAACCTCATCTAAATCTTTTTTAGTTCTGCTAATTATAACAAGATTTGCCCCAGCCTCTGCCAAAGCTATTGCGCAGGCTCTTCCAATACCTTTGCCAGCTCCTGTGACAATTGCAGTCTTATTTCTAAAGTTATAATTTTTTAAGAACATTATAAAAATAATATTTTAATATCAGTGTAAATCAACTCAATAGCAACAATAAGAATTGCTACTAAACCAGCCCAAGCAATCCATTTATATTTTTTAATCCAATTTGATATTAAAGTTGCGGCAGTAGCCATTAATATTATAGATAAAACAAGACCAAAAACTAATAAGTAGTAATGATCTCCTGCTGCTCCAGCAACCCCTAAAACATTGTCTAAACTCATTGTAAAATCAGCTAATAAAATTGTCCAAATAGCTTTTATGAAATTTGAGTTGTCTACCTTTATATCTTTGTCATGATCTGTACCCTTTATTACATCAACATAAAGTTTGTAGACAATATAAAGTAGAAGAAGACCTCCAATTAATCTTAAACCTGTAATTTGTAATAAATAAGCAGTTAATAAAGTTAAAATGACTCTTAAAACAACCGCGCCTCCGATTCCCCAAAAGATGATTTTTTTTCTTTGTTCTAATGGAAATTTTGATGCAACCATTCCAATTATAATTGCATTATCTCCAGCTAATACCAGATCAATTAAAATGATTTGAGTTAATATTGTCAGTTGTTCAGGTGTGAATAAATCAGTGAACATGAATTTGTAATTATCACATTCGATCTTCTATGCAACTTTAATATTACATTTATTAATATGCTTTAGTATTCAACCAATCTAAAAAATTTTGATCAGATAAATCAATATTCAAAGTATCCACCCAGCCTTGTTCATCTTCAGTTTTATTGTCCCAGTTAGTACACCAAATTCTAACAAATCCATCTTTAACTTTAAAATCAGAGATATAAGCTTTACTCATACCATACAAATTATTAAAGTTATTTGTGTATTTTTCTTCTTTAGAGCTTGAAAGAGTTCCTTTAATACTATTAACAACTATTTTTTTTTGGTCTAAACATGGTTCAAAATCATTTTCATAAGCAATCATACCTTTAATAGAGGCAACTAAAAATTTTTTATCGTCCTTTTTTAAATGAACACCTATATAAGAGTAAGTTTCTAAAAATGGTAATTCGTTTGAGTCGAATTCGAGCAAATAATATTTTTCACTATTAGGATAATAATTTTTAGATTTACTCTCTATAAGATTTTTACTTGTGTAATTAAGCAAACTTTCTCCAATACTAACTCCATCAATGTCAAAATCTTTTATATCATCTGCCTTTGTCCATGATTGTAAAGAAAAAATTATTAATAGATAAATTATAAAAGATCTCATTAAAATTATTTTATATAATTTTTTTTATTTTTAAATATTTTAATGACAGTTAAGTATTCTCAGATTTAAGCATCATAATAAATAAGTCCCTTAACTTAATCATTTCTTTTGATGGATTAGGATTATACTTATTTATTTCCTCAAGCAATCCATCTGGAGTTGAAGTGTGTAATCCTTCTGAATTAACCCATTGTGATGCACTTAATAACCAATATTTTTTAGCTTGGACAAGATCTTGATCTAAGCCTGCTAATCCAGAATAATAAAAAAAACCTAAATTATAACTTGCAATAGTAAATCCTAAATCCGAAGCTCTTTGGTTCCAGTAAATTGCTTGTTCGTTATCTACCGGAGCTCCAAATTCACCAGTAAAATAAAACCAACCTACTGTAGTCATTGCATTAACTTGTTCTTGTTCAGCAGCCATATTTAAATATTTAATGGCTTTATCTAAATCTTTTGGAAAACCACCAAGTCCATAAAGATAACTATAACCAACATTATTTTGATAAATAGGATCTCCCTCATCAGCTTTTTCAATTTGCCATTTAGGATCTTCAGCTAGGACTGAAAAATTTATGAAAATTATTGTGAGAAAAATTAATATTTTTTTCATTTGTTAATTTAATTTGAACAATACTTTCTATAACTTTCTGCTTCTGATTTCGTTATATTCATCGCTGATAAGTTTATATCTTGACTAGCATCTCTATCAAAATAATAATCTAAAGTTGTCCCAGATTTTCTTAGATAACACCAATCATCAACATGTTTCTTTCCGTATCTTAAATCATCAACAGTATTCCAAGAAAATCCAGTAGTGATAGTAAAATCACCTATTGTTTGTTTTTCAAAAACTACTGCATCACTATTATAAACAACATTTTTAATTTGATTTTCAAGTTCTTCTTTTTCTTTTTTAACCTCATCTAGCTCTTGTTGTAATTTTTGATTTTCAGGATTTATATTAATTTCTTCTTGCAAATTTTGTATCTTTTCATCTTTTCTCAAAATTTCTTCATTGAGATTTTGTTTAATTACTTTTTCCGACTTTGTTAATTTTTCTTCTGTTAATAGTTTTTCATGTGGCTTTTTAAAAATATGATAAGCATATGCAGCTAAAATTAGAAATAAACCAAATGCTAAAAGAAATAATGCAAGAGCTTTTGTATATCGCCAAGTGCTTTTAGTCCTTCTTAATCTTGCTTTTTCATCTATATACTTGTTTACAGGATCAAAGTCATGGGTTGTTGTTTCGTAAATTCTGTGGGCCATTATTTTTTCTTCTTATCTTTATCGTAGTCGGGTGCTTTAAATGGACCTTTTTTTAATAATTCTTCATCATCAGTAGGCAATGGAACATAAACCATTTCTTTTCTTAGTGTTTCAATTTCTTTAGGAACTTCTACTTCTTTGATTACAATTTTTTCTACCTCAACTGGTTTCTCAACAATCTTTTCAACAATCTTTTCTACTTCGACAGGTTTCTCAACAATTTTCTCAACAATTTTTTCTACCTCAACTTCCTTTTCTACTATTTTAACATTAGGATCTCTAAATCTTTTAATTCTGCCCCAGATAAATTTATTTAATAAAACAAAAAACTTAGAGAGTCTTATTGAAACACCTTTCCAATAAGCAGTCTTTTTATTTCGTATTACATGCAACCTTGGATCTAATAATACTAAGCTCGCAAATGCTAACATAGTTCCTGTTACAGAAATAATGAAACTTAAAACTCCAAACCATAACCAGAAAGCTGCTGTTATTGCACCTCGAGGTAAATCTGCATAAACAGACTCATTAACAGTGTTTATTGCCATTTCAGCTTTGTACTCAAAATCTTTTAATTGAATTTGTAAACTTGAAATTTGTCTATCGATTGCTTTGTTATCTAAATTACTATTTTTATTGAATATTGAGAAAATTTTATCAAACCATCCTCTTTCAGTAATAGTATCTACTTTTTGTTGCTCTAATTCGAATATTTTCATATTGATTTTTTCAATTTCTTTATTGTAATCAACTTCAAACCAGCCTTTTAACCATGTAGCAACTCTGAAAACTTGGTTGTCAGGTGCCAACTCATCTATTTTAGCAATAAGTTCATTTTTTTTATCTTTTAAATCAATTAACCTTTGAGCTTTATTTTTATCATTTTCTTGATATTTAAATTTTTCTTCCTCTAAAACTTTTATTTCTTTATCAAGTAACTCTTTTTCTTCTAATAAAGAATTAAGTTGGTTATCTTTACTTTGATTTATTAAATTTATTTCACCTTCATTGTTTTTATTTGAGGCTTGAATTAGACTTTGTAATTCTGATGATTTTCTATTTCTTTCAGATTCATAATTCAGAATTCTTTGATCATTTTGTTTGATAGTTGCATCTATACTTTTTTTATTTGAACCAATGAATTTACTATCTTTTTGTGAAGAGAGCTGAGTATTAGCATCTAATAAAGTTTCAATTTTTCGATCTAAATCTTTTATTTCAGATTTTAATTGATCTATAGAGTCCTGATTAGCACCAGATTCTTTTACACTTTGAATTTGTTTTTGAGAGTTAAGTGTAATTTTACCTATTTCCTCATTAATTTTTGTTCTTCTTTCAATTAAAGTTTTTATTTCATCATTAACATTGTTTACTTCAACATTTTCATTAATATTTTGTATTTGTGTTTTTACACTATTATAATCAACTATAAGCTTATCAACTATTTTAGTTCTTTCTCTGTTTATTCTCTCAAAACCTGTAACTATAGTTTCAAATGTAGATACATTAACAAGAATAAGTGCTATTAAAAAAACAACTCTCCAAAAAACTCTTACAGAATAATAAACTGCTGTAGCTAATGGGATCTTTGTTAACTCGACAACAGCAACAATTAAAAAAATTAATCCTATTGTAAAATCATTTAGAGTAACATTGTATTGAGCCAAATCTGCAGCAGTTTGAATTTGTTCACCATCAACTTGTTTTTGTCCAAAAATCATTATTAAACCAATACAAACACCTATTACTGCAACCATAATTTCTATAGCCCAAGCCATTCTAATTAAGAATTTCCCTTTCGAACCTGTTTGTGATTGAGGGAAGAATTTATTAAATATGTTATCTAGATTAGGCATTTACATTTTCCTTTTTTCTATTTCTTAATGATGATGTAGCTTTATTAAAATAGTTTTTAATAGTTTCTTGAGATTGATCAAAAAAACCTTTTGTAATTCCAAAAATATTTGCAACTGATCTAATATCCTCATCTTCAGCTTCAGAATAAACATGATCTGTATGTGCTAGTTTATACAACGCTGCAATTATAAATTCTAAAAATTCTGGATGCTCATCCTCAAGTAGTGCTTTTAAATTTTTAGCGTCATGTTCAATTGGATTTGGATCGTTGTAAGCTTCTTCTAAAATTCTAATTAGTATTCTTTTTTGTTGATTTTCGTGTGGAACAATTTTTAAAATTTCTTCCTCTTCCTTTTCACTAAAATGACCATCAGCTCGACAGAGTTTAGCTGAAAGAATAAGTACGCCAATAATACAAATAGTTTGTTTAGACTCGTGTCTATACTTATCCCACATACAATTTCCCTTCGAGGCAAACCTAATCATATTTTGAAAAGAATGAAAACTCATAAATTATTGATACTTATAGCCCTTTCTCAGCATACAATTTTGAAATACTGCTTGATATTGAGTTAAGTCATTTAAAACAATATTTACCTCTTCCATTGTGCACATTAATGGATTTTTACATATGTAACCTGGGTGTTTAGATCTAGCTAAAGATTTACACAATAAAGTATCATGGCTTAGGTTTGAATTATCTCCATCTTTACTCGTATATGTACCAGTTGCACAACCAGTTAATAAAACTAGTAACATTATTGTAATAATTTTTTTCATAACTCATATTTAAATCTTTTAGTTAAAATTACTTGTCCAAGATAAAAATTTTTTTTGGACAACCAAAACTATTGTCCAAAAATTTTCTTAAAGCTGGACAAGATTTTTTTCCTTAGAGCCAGTAGATATGTGTCATGACAAACAACAACAAAAGGAGAAAAAAAATGACTAAAATAAATACTAAGACAGAAACAAACAATTTTTCTGTATTACAAGTATTGGGAACTTTGTTTCTAGTATTTGCAGCTGCAGATTTTATTTTATCTTGGATGGGAGTGAATCTTACCCCATTTATGGGCCCAGCAACAAGATTTTCACCAATTATCTTTGGTGTAATTGGAACTGTTTTAATCAATTTAAATAAGGAGGATGGCTAATCTTTAATCCTCTCCCCTATGAAAATAGGGGAGGGAAAGATTTAATTATGAAAATTATTTTTTCTTCTATCTCAAGATTAATTTTTTCTTATAGTAAATTTTTAGCAGGCTTAGTTCTTTTGAGTACAATAGGAACTTATGCTCATAGTTCTGAAGGCCCAACATATCTTAAGTGTAATAATAGTTATTACAAATTAACAGGGACTTCTATTAAATCTCACTACAATGTAAGAACAAAAAAATTTACTTATTCTTCGACTATATATAGTTATACAAATGATTATATCTCATTTCACGGAGGTCATCTTGATCGCAATACAGGTGAATGGAAAGCCGATGGGAAAGTTCGATGCATTGTGCAGAAAATAACTTTTAATGATTTACCCAAACTAAATGCCGAGGGAAAATTATTTTAATGATCGAAATTCTTATAATCATTGAAGCAATATTAATTTTAACTTTATTTATGGGATAAAATGAAAAAAATATTAATCATCTTTTTAATCATTTTGAATGGATGTGTAAGTTCTAATAATGAAAATAAGATTTCTATAAAAGAAAAACAGAGAAATGAAGATATTCAAAATTGCAAATATTACGGCTTTACACAAGGAACTGCTGATTTTAGTAATTGTTTAATGAAATTAGATAATGCAAGAAGGCATACTAAAATGCTTGAGTGTGAAAATGTTAGAAGAGATAATTCTAACAGTGGAGTTACAGGTTTTTGGGGTGGGGTATTACTCGGTATGAGAGAAAATTTAGCTTGTAATTGATAAAAAAACTATTCAAAAATCTAC
>CACOWV010000014.1 GCA_902630945.1 uncultured Pelagibacteraceae bacterium | reverse complement strand
ATTATAAATTTAAAGATATAAATAAATTATTAAAAAAAAATAATTTCGTTCAAATTTATAAGTATAAAATGCCTTTTAGAAAAACGTTTGAATATATCTATGTTAAAAAAGATAAACTGAAGAATTAACTTAACGAAATAAGAAAAAAATTGTAAAAGATTAAAGATAATGAAAAAAAAAATTGCTTTAATATTTGGTGTTACAGGACAAGATGGATCCTATCTAGCTGAATTTTTGTTAAAGAAAGGCTATATTGTTAATGGAGTAAAAAGAAGATCTTCAAGCAATAATACATCAAGAGTAGATCATATATATCAAGATCCACATGAAAGTAATTATAAGTTTAGACTTCATTATGGGGACGTAACAGACTCCTTATCTGTATCAAGTTTGATTAAAAAAATTAAGCCTGACGAAATTTATAATTTGGCCGCTCAATCTCATGTCGCAGTTTCATTTGAAGTACCAGAATATACTGCTAATGCTGATGCTCTAGGTGCTCTTCGAATTTTGGAAGCAATAAAATTTCACAAACTAGAGAAGAAAACAAAGTTTTATCAGGCAGGCACATCAGAAATGTATGGGAAAGTTCAAGGGTCCCCCCAAAATGAAAAAACTTCATTTTATCCTTTAAGCCCCTATGGTGTAGCAAAATTATATGCTCATTGGATTACAAAAAATTATAGAGAAGCTTATAAAATTTTCGCATGCAATGGAATTCTTTTTAATCATGAGAGCCCTAGACGAGGCGAAACATTTGTAACAAAAAAAATTATTTCAGCTTTATGTAAAATTAAGGAAGGAAAGCAAAAAAAACTCTTTTTGGGAAATTTGAATTCTAGAAGAGATTGGGGTCATGCTAAAGATTATTGCTTCGCTATGTGGAAAATGCTGCAGCAAAAAAAGCCTGATGATTATGTAATTGCAACAGGAATACAGTATTCAATAAAACAATTCATAAATTTAACAGCAAAAAAATTAAAAATGAAAATCATTTGGAAAGGTAAAGGAAAAAAAGAGAAGGGTTATAATAAGACTGGCAATCCAATTATTGAATGTGATGAAAATTATTTTAGACCTCTCGATGTAAATACCTTATTAGGCGATGCCAGAAAAGCAAGAAAAGTACTTAAATGGAAACCTGAAAAGAATATTGATTTTCTAATTAGTGAAATGATTGAAGCCGAATATAAAATATTAAATGCATCTAAATAAAAAAAGTAAAATATTCATTGCTGGTCATAAGGGTATGGTTGGCTCTTCAGTTTTACGTTATTTTCAAAAAAAAGGTTATAAAAAATTGTTTTTTAAAAATCGAAATTCTTTAAATTTATTAGATCAAAAAAAAACCCTAAGATACTTAAAAAAGATTAAACCGGATTTTGTAATAATTGCTGCAGCAAAAGTAGGTGGAATACTTGTAAACAAAGAAAAAAAAGCAGAATTTATTTATGAAAATATTATGATCCAAACCAATATAATTCACGCTTCATATTTAGCTGGTGTAAAAAAATTAATTTTTTTAGGTTCTAGCTGTATTTACCCAAAATACTCAAAACAACCAATCAAGGAAAGTTATTTAATGACGGGAAAACTTGAGGAGACTAATGAAAATTATTCTATTGCAAAAATAGCAGGCTACAAGATGTGTGAAGCTTACAATAAGCAATATAAAACTAATTATATTTGTTTAATGCCAACTAATCTTTATGGCCCCAATGATAATTATAATTTAAAAACATCTCATTTTTTTCCTGCATTAATTTCAAAAATATATTTTGCAAAAAAAAGTAAAAAAAAATTTATCACTATATGGGGCGATGGCAGTCCGAAAAGAGAATTAATGTATGTAGATGATTTAGCTAATGCATGTGAGTTTTTTTTAAAAAAAAAAACAAAGCATTCTTTAATAAATATCGGAACCGGTCTAGAAAAAACAATTTTTTCCTACTGTAAATTTATTTTAAAAAAACTTAATGTAAACCTTAAAATTAGATATGATAAAAATAAACCTAATGGAACACCAAGAAAAAAGTTAAACTCAAATTTAGCTTTTAAATATGGATGGAAACCAAAATTTGACTTAAACACAGGTTTTAACTTAACATACAATGATTTCCTTAAAAAAATCAATCAAAGAAGAAAATGAAAAAATTTATAATTGTTACCGGTGGCGCTGGGTTTGTTGGTAGCAACTTAATTAATTATTTGAGGTTAAAAACTAGATTTAACATTATAAGTCTTGATGATTACTCCTCTGGCTCTAAAAAGAATCATATTAAAGATAAAAGGATTCTTTACTTGAGAGGAAATACAAAAAATATAGATATCATATTAAAGAAATACAAAAAAAAAATACATTCAATTTTTCATTTTGGAGAATTTTCAAGAATTTACCAAAGTTTTTTGGAAATGAATAAGTGCATTCAATCAAATACTATTGGATCAAATGCTATTTTTGATTTTTGTTTAAAAAATAGGATTAAACTTATTTATTCAGCAACGTCTGCATCCCTTGGAAATAAAGGAAAAGATAAAGATCTATCCCCTTATGCATTTACCAAATCTAAAAATTTAGAACTTTTAGAAAATTTAAGAAAATGGTTTAACTTTAGGTACGAGGTAATTTTTTTTTATAATGTGTATGGGCCAGGTCAAATTAAAAGCGGAAAAATGTCTACTGTAATAGGAATATTTGAAGATCAATTTTCTAAAAATAAACCGCTAACTGTTGTTAAACCCGGAACTCAATCAAGAAGATTTACACATATTACCGATACCGTTAAAGTTTGTTACAAGGCTTGGAAAAATGATAAGTGTAGATTTTACAGTATTTCAAATAGAGAAAGTTTTACAATTTTAGAAGTTGCTAAAATGTTTGGAAATAAAATAAAATTTTTGCCAGTCCGTAAAGGAGAAAGATATGCATCCGCATTGACAACTTTAAGCTTATCTAAAAAGATTTACAGAAATTATGGTTCTATTAGCTTAAAAAAATATATAGATACTCTGAAAGAAAAACTCAAAAAATAGCGATTTTTTTGAATAATTGTTTGTTTACATTAAATAATATATCTATATAAATCAATCGCCGGTGATTATTGCGAAAGTGTTACACCCGATTCCATTCCGAACTCGGAAGTTAAGCCTTTCAGCGCCGATGGTACTTTGTCTTAAGATACGGGAGAGTAGGTCATTGCCGGCACATAATACTCACTATGAAAATAAAAAGTTCTTTGAAATCAATTAAAAAAAGAGACCTTAACTCAAAGTTAGTGAGGCGAAGAGGAAGAGTTTACATTATTAATAAAACTAATCCAAAATTCAAAGCAAGACAAAAGTAGATTTTATGGATAATGAAAACCATAAAAAGACTTGGAATAATTTTACTAAATTTGTATTGTGGGGAACTGCCGCTGTTATACTAATTTTAGTTTTAATGGCTATTTTCTTATTGTAAAAATAAATTTATGAAAATTGTCTCTTTTTTAGAAAATAGGAAAATGGAAAAAAGAATTGCTATAACTCCCGAAATAGCAAAGAAGTATATCTCTTTGGGTTTTGAAGTTTCTTTACCAATCAATTATGGAACTCACTTAGGGTTTGATGATCATCATTATAAGTCGCATGGCGTAAATATAGTTGAAAATGAAACAGATCTTTATAAAAATAGTGATTTAATTTTACAATTGGGACTACCATCAGAGGATAAACTTTCCCAACTTAAGGAGAAACAAAATTTGATTGGAGTTTTAAATCCATTTTTAAATAAAGAAAAATTAGATAATTTAACAAAAAAGAAAATAAATAGCTTTTCATTGGAGCTGCTTCCGAGAATTACAAGAGCTCAATCTATGGATGTTCTTTCATCTCAAGCAAATTTAGCCGGATATAAAGCTGTAATAGAAGCATTTGCAAATTTTGAGAAAGCTATACCAATGATGATGACTGCTGCTGGAACAGTGCCAGCCGCAAAAATTTTAGTTGTTGGTGCAGGTGTTGCAGGTTTGCAAGCTATAGCAACTGCTAAACGAATGGGTGCAATTGTTTTCGCAACCGATGTAAGAACTGCCTCCAGAGAACAAGTTGAAAGTTTAGGGGGCAAATTCTTATCAGTCGAAGGTGCAGAAAATCTTGAGACTGAAGGTGGTTATGCAAAAGAAGCATCAGATGAATTTAAAAAAAAACAAGAAGAGCTTTTGGGAGAAACTTTAAAAAAAATTGATATTGTTATATGTACAGCGTTAATCCCAGGAAAAAAAGCACCTGTAATTATTAAAGAAAATATGATTAATAACATGCAAAAAAGCTCAGTAATTTATGATTTAGCAGCTGTTCAGGGTGGCAATACCGCAAATACGGAAGTAGATAAAGTTATAGATAAGAATGGAGTGAAAATCATGGGAGAGGCAAATATACTTAACAAACTTCCAGTTTCAGCCTCTGCGCTATATGCAAAAAATTTGTTTAATTTTGTGTTAAATCTTTTAGATAAAGAAAAAACTAAAATTAATATTAATTTAGAAGATGAAATAATTGAGAAAACTTTGATAAAGTAAAATTATGGAAATTGATCCTTTTATATTTAGATTAAGTATATTTATTCTCTCGATTTTTGTTGGGTATTATGTTGTATGGAGTGTTACTCCATCTTTACACACACCATTAATGTCTGTCACTAATGCTATTTCCTCAGTCATTATAGTTGGTGCAATAATAGCTGGACTAGCAGGTGGCAATGACAGTGTGTTTAATGTATCAAGTATTTTTGGATTTTTAGCCATTATATTAGCAGCAGTAAATATTTTTGGTGGATTTTTGGTCACCCAAAGAATGCTTGCAATGTACAAAAAAAAGAAAAAGGATAAAAAATGATATCTGCAAATTTATCTGCAATTTTTTATTTAATTTCAGGAGTTTTATTTATTCTTGCACTAAGAGGTTTATCTTCACCTGAAACATCAAGACAAGGAAATTTTTTTGGTATTTTAGGAATGATAATTGCAATTACAGTTACTTTTTTTTCTATAGGTAACTTTTCAACTGGTTTGATTTTTGTATTAATTTTCCTTATAGTAGGTGGCTCAGTTGGAGCCTTCATTGCATATAGAATACCAATGACAGCAATGCCCGAATTAGTAGCTGGTTTTCATAGCTTAGTAGGTCTTGCTGCAGTCTTTGTTGCTATCTCAGCATTTCTAAACCCAAATGCTTTTAATCTTGGTTACCCTGGAAATATAAAACTTGGAAGTTTGATTGAAATGTCTATTGGTGCAGCAGTTGGAGCCATAACTTTTTCAGGGTCAGTGATTGCATTTTTAAAACTACAAGGAATTATGTCTGGATCTCCAATAACATTTAAGGGTCAACATCCACTTAATGCACTGATACTCATATCTATAGTTGTTTTGATATATTTACTTTGTGCGTCTCAATCCTCTAAATTATTTTGGATTTTATTAATGGTATCTTTTTTAATTGGATTTCTTCTTATAATTCCAATTGGTGGTGCAGATATGCCAGTTGTAATTTCAATGTTAAATTCATACTCTGGCTGGGCTGCGGCAGGTATTGGTTTTACCTTGGAAAATTCTGCGCTAATAATTACGGGTGCTTTGGTTGGTTCTTCAGGAGCTATATTATCCTACATAATGTGCAAAGGTATGAACCGATCATTTTTCAATGTTATTTTAGGTGGGTTTGGTGCATCAGAACAAATTTCATCTGCTCAAAACAAAGAACAAAAACCTGTTAAAAGTGGAAATGCTGATGATGCAGCTTTTTTAATGAAGAATGCTTCATCAGTAATAATTGTTCCTGGATATGGTATGGCTGTTGCTCAAGCTCAGCATGCTTTAAGAGAAATGGTAGATACTTTAAAAAAGAGTGGAATTAAAGTTTCTTACGCAATACATCCTGTTGCAGGAAGAATGCCAGGTCATATGAATGTATTGTTAGCTGAGGCCAATGTTCCTTACGATGAAGTATTTGAATTAGAAGAAATAAACAATGATTTCGCCAATGCAGATGTTGCCTTTGTTATAGGCGCTAATGATGTAACAAATCCTGTAGCTAAAACAGATCCACAAAGTCCAATTTATGGAATGCCAGTTTTAGATGTAGAAAAATGTAAATCAGTATTATTTGTTAAAAGAAGTTTATCTCCCGGATATGCAGGAATTGATAATGATCTTTTTTATAAAGAAAATACTTTAATGTTATTTGCTGATGCAAAAAAAATGACAGAGGATATTACTAAAAATTTATAGCAATAATGAATACTAAAATATTTTGTGATATTGCTGATATAGATACAATTAAAAAATTTAATAAAAAAAAAATTGTTAAAGGATTTACAACTAATCCTAGTTTAATGAGAAAAGCAGGAGCTAAGGATTATAAGTCCTATTGTAAAAAAATAATTAAAGTTTGCAAAAATAAACCAATTTCATTTGAGGTTTTTGGGGATGATAGTGCTAGTATGATAAAGCAAGGACTTAATATTAGTATGTGGGCAAATAATATTTATGTTAAAGTGCCTGTTATAAATTCTAAAAATAAATTTACTGGTGAAGTAATAAAGGAGTTAAATAAAAAAGGTATTAAGTTAAATATCACAGCAGTTTACACTTCAAATCAAACAAAAAAGATCTTAAAAGTAATCAATAAAAAAACTAAAGTTATAATATCTATCTTTGCTGGAAGGGCTGCAGATACTGGGAAAGATCCAATACCTGAGTTTAAAAAAAGTATTAAGATGGCAAAAAAATTTAAAAATGTAGAAATTTTATGGGCAAGTGTTAGAGAACCTTATAATTATTTGCAATCTAAACAACTTGGTTGTCACATTATAACTATTCCTCCTGCAATAATTGAAAAAATAGAAAAGTTTGGTAAAACTTTTAATCAACTAACTAATGAAACCGTTAAGGCTTTTCTTTCTGACAGCAAAAAATCAAGATTTAAAATATAAAGGATTTGGTTGCGGGGGACGGATTTGAACCGCCGACCTTCAGGTTATGAGCCTGACGAGCTACCAGACTGCTCCACCCCGCGCTATAATTAAATTCTATTTTTTAGCTTATTTAATTTTTTAACTCTTTTAATATTTTCTTGTAAAATTCTTTTTTTCTTCTCGGAAGGTTTTTCGTATGTGTTTTTTAATTTAATTACTTTAAAAAAACCATCTCTCTGGAGTTTTCTTTTCAAAACTCTTAGCGCTTGTTCAACGTTATTGTCTTTTACTTCTATTTTAATAACTACCTCCAAAAAAATGAGTAAATAACACTTTTATAATTTTATGTCTATTTATTTTAATCATTAGTTTGTTGTGACTTTTGTTGTTTTTCTTTTTCTTTTTTTTCTCTTTTTATTCTTCTCTCAGCCTTTTCGATCGCATCTATCAAATCTTTTTGTGAAAATAAATTAAGAGCCACTGGGTCTTTAGGATTTAAGTTATTATAATTCCAATAACTTTTATTTCTAATTGATGTTACAGAATTCTTTGTAATACCAACTAGTTTTGCAATTTGTGAATCCTTTAAAATACTATGTTGTTTTAATAACCATAGCGCAGAATCAGGTTTATCCTGTCTTTTTGAGAGTGGAATATATTTTTTTATTTTTTTTTCACTACTAGCGATTTCAATATCAGTACTTTTTATATTTAAAGGTCTACTGTTATCTTGAGATGATAGTTCAATTTCATCTCTAGAAAGCTGTCCAGATATAATTGGGTTATAAGCTTTAATTCCTTTAGCAACTTCACCATCTGCGATACCTTGAACTTCAACTTCATGAAGTCTGCAAAAATCGGCAATTTGTTTAAATGTTAAGGTAGTATTTTCAACTAACCAAACAGCTGTTGCCATTGGCATTAAAGGTGCATTAGACATTTAATTCTTTTTATCTGATTTAAAATTTTGAAATCTTTTATTAAATTTGCTTATTCTACCCTTATCCATTAACTTTTGTTTCCCCCCAGTCCAAGCAGAATGAGATTTGGGATCAATTTCTAATTTAAGAATTTCTCCCTCTTTGCCCCAAGTTGATTTTGTCTCGAATTGAGATCCATCTGTCATTTCAACTTTTATGGCATGATAGTTCGGGTGAATATTTTTTTTCATGACGAGACTTATAACAAAAGAATTTTTTAAAACAATTAAAAGTTATCTATTTTTTTGAGGAATTTTGCATTAATATCAGGTGTAGATGCAATTATTCTAATATTTTTATCGTTTGAAAGATCTATTTCATTAATCAATCCTCCAGCTTCTTTGACCAGAATAATTCCAGCAGCTACATCCCAAAGTTTTAAATTTTTCTGAAAACATCCATCATACCTTCCAGATGCTACATATGCTAAATCTAAAGCTGCACAACCAGATTTTCTGTATAGAAATTCAGGTTCATCTTTTATTTTGCCACCGGTGACAAACAAACAATTTTCTAAATTACTTTTCTTAGAAACCCTAATTCTATGATTATTAAAAAAAGCACCATTATTTTTCTCAGCATAAAACAATTCATCTTTTATAGGATCAAAAATTAATCCTGAAATAATTTCATTTTTTGATTTAAGAGCTATTGAAATTGCAAAATGAGGTATCCCATGTAAAAAATTTACAGTTCCATCAATGGGATCAATTATCCAAGTATTTTCTTTATCATTATTCTTTTCAATTCCATTTTCTTCACTTACAATTGAATAATTTGGTTTTGCTTTTTTTAGTTCCTCTATAATTATTTTTTCTGCTTTTAAATCTGAATTTGTTACAAAATCTGCTGGCCCCTTTTTTGAAACTTGCAATTTTTCAATTTCTCCAAAATCCCTAATTAATATTTTGGAAGCTTTTTCGCTTGCTCTAATCATAATATTCAAGTTTGCAGAGATAGAATTCATTTGATTACAATTTTTTTACATATTCAAGATTTCTTGTATCAACTATTATCTCATCTCCAGATTCTATAAATGGAGGGACCTGTATATTCAAACCATTCATTAAAACTGCAGGTTTGTATGACGAAGAAACTGTTTGACCTTTTAATGCAGCATCAGTCGTTTCTATTTTACATGTAACTTGATTAGGTAATTCAACAGAAATAGGTAATTCGTTGTAGAAATTAACTGTGACCTCTAAATTTTCTGTGAGCAACTTTCCTTTCTCTCCAACTAGATCTTTTTTTATTTGTATTTGATCAAAAGATTTCGGTTCCATAAAAAAATAATTATTTTCATCATCATATAAAAAATTATAATTCACCTCATCTAATGATGCTTTTTCTACCGTCTCGCTTGATCTAAATCTTTCATTTAATTTTGTATTTTTATTTACACTTTTCATTTCCACCTGAGCAAACGCACCCCCTTTACCTGGTTTGACGTGTTGAGTTTTTAGTACTTGCCAAAGATCATTTTTATGCTCTAAAAGCATTCCTACTCTTATTTCACTTGCATTAATTTTCATTTTAGTTTTTTAATTGCATCAAATGGTTTAAGTTTTTTATTGTTCCAAATGTAGCCTGAGATAGCTAAAAAGTTTGCTTTATTCAATAAAAGTTTTTGATAATTTCTTAAATTAATACCACCAATAGCAACAATTGGTAATTTTGTGATTTTTCTCGCTTTTTGCAGTAAATTAATTGAAGCCATATATTTTACTTTTTTGGTTCTTGAATAATTGAAAGCTCCAAATGCTAAGTAGTTAGCTCGATTTTTAATAGCCTTTTTTGCTAATTTAATTGAATTATGGCAAGTAATCCCAATTATTTTTTTTCCAATTATTTTTCTAGCCTTAGAAATATTCATATCTTTTTGGCCCAAATGACAACCATCTGCACTTAATTTTTTTGCTAGATAGACATCATCATTTACCAAAAATTTGACACCATATTTTTTGCAAATCTTTTTAATTTTTTTTCCAATTATCAGTTTCTTTTCAAATCTTTGTCTTTTGAGTCTTAATTGAAAAAAACTTACTTTTTTTTGTTTAAGAATTTTTATTAAATCACTATAGAAAGTTTTATTAATTTTTAATGGTGAGATGATATAAATAAATTTTTTTTTGTTAAATCTCAAGTTCCCTAGACCATTTTCCCTGAGCAGCCAAAGTGTTCATTTTTGCTCTGTGATTAAAAACCCTTTGAGTTCCCTCAATATTGTTAATATCTTTAGACCAAAATTTTAATGCACTCTGTTGTAGGGCTCTTCCGTAAGAAAAGCTCAATATGAAATTAGTGTTGTTGTATTTATTAATTAAATTTAGATTTTCTGTTGCTTCGATCTCTGACTGACCTCCAGACAAAAAAGCAATTCCTGGTACTTCTGAAGGCACTGAGTTCTTTAAACATTTTAAAGTCAATTTTGCGATTTCTTCACTTGAAATGTTATCTTTGGATTTATTTCCTGGTAATATCATATTTGGCTTTAGTATAATTCCTTTTAAGTCTACCTTGTGTAAAATTAATTCTTCAAAGCATTTTTGAATTACTTCTGAGGTTTTATTGTAACAATCTTTATCTGAATGTTCACCATCCATTAAAACTTCTGGCTCAACTATTGGTACCATGCCACATTCCTGCACTAATGCAGAATACCTTGCTAATGCATGAGCATTAGAATGTATTGAAAGTTTACTTGGATAATCTTTAGATATATTATAAACACCCCTCCACTTTGTAAATTTTGCACCAAGTTTATAATATTCTTTTAATCTTTCTCTTAATCCATCTAATCCTTCTGTAATTTTTTCATCAGGTGATCCAGCTAAAGCTTTTGCACCTGTATCAACTTTTATACCAGGCGCTGCTCCCATTTTTGAAATTAATTCTGGAATCTTATTCTTATTTGAAGATACTTGTTTAATAGTTTCATCATATAAAATTACACCCCCAATACATTCAGTCATACTCGATGAGCTAAATAAAGTTTCTCTAAATAATAATCTATTTTCAGAGGTAGATGGCACATTAACACTGTCCAATCTTTTAGTCATTGTACCAGTGCTTTCATCCGCAGCTAAAATACCTTTTCCATTTTCTAATATTTTTATTGCTATATTATTTAAATCTGACATTTCAATTAAGGGCTTTTATACCAGGAAGATCTTTTCCTTCAAGATATTCTAAAAAAGCTCCACCAGCAGTTGAAACAAAGTTGAAATTTTTCATTGCATTAATTTGATTTATTAAAGCTATTGTATCCCCACCGCCTAAAACAGAATAAATTGATTTTTCTTTATTTTTTTTAATAATACTTTTAGCAATTTCATAACTACCAATCGCAAAATTCGGATTTTCAAAATAACCTGCTGGTCCATTCCATAAAATTGTATTGCTTACTTCAATAATACTATTAATTTTTTTAATGGTTTTTGGTCCTATATCTAAAATTAAATCATCATTTTTTATATCATTTAATTTTTTTACTTGAGATTTACCATCTATATTTTTACCAATCAAAACATCCTCGGGTAGTGTTAGTTTACAAGAATGATTTTTTAGTGTTTTGTAAATTTCTTCGATTATCTTTTCACAATTTTCCTCTTTTATTGATTTACCAATATTATTTCCATTATAACTAATGATATTATTGGCCATTCCACCAACAATTATAATATTATCAAATCTAGGAATTAAATTTTTAATAACCCCAATCTTTGTTGAAATTTTTGAACCTCCAATAATACAAGTAATTGGTTTTTTAATTTCAGAGGTTACTTTTTTCAAAGCGTCAATTTCTGTCTTTAATTGTAATCCGGCGAAAGATGGAAGAAATTCTGTGATTTTACTTACAGATGCGTGAGCTCTATGAGAACAAGAAAATGCATCATTAACATATAAATCCCCAAGTTCAGCCAAATGTTTTGCAAACGAAATGTCATTTTTCTCTTCTTCTTTGTAAAATCTTATATTTTCTAAAAAAACTATCTGATTATTATGATTTTTAAACAAATCCTCTTTTTTTAAATTAAAAATATTTTCATTGATCAATCTAACTTTTTGTTCCACTTTTTTTTCTAGATTTTCACAAATTGGTTTTAAAGAAAAAATTTTATTTACTTTACCCTTAGGTCGACCAATATGTGAAATTATTACGATTTTAGATCTTTTTTTAATTAAAAAATTAATAATTGGTAAAACCTTATCAATTCTTGTTTCATCTGTGATAAGTCCATCTTGTAATGGAACATTCAAATCTAATCTTAATAACACTATTTTATCACTAAGATTCTCATTATCTGCAATATAATTCATTAAGAAATCTTGTGGAGATACTCTGCTATATCACACATTCTATTTGAAAAACCCCACTCATTATCATACCAAGCTGAAATTTTGCCCATATTTTTTCCAACTACATTTGTTAAATTTGCATCGACAATTGATGAAGCGGGGTTGTGATTAAAATCTATAGATACAAGTTTTTCTTGAGTAATTTGTAGTATTTTATTTTTTTTACTAAAATTTTGAAATGCTGAATTAATTAATTTTATATTCAAATCTTTTTTTGTACAGAAGACAAGCTCAACTAAAGAAACATTTGGTGTTGGTACTCTCATAGCAATTCCCTCTAATTTTCCTTTTAGAGACGGTATTATCTCTCCGATTGCTTTTGATGCACCAGTTGAAGTTGGTACAATAGACTGGCTTGCAGATCGTGCTCTTCTTGGATCTTTATGGGAATTATCTAAAATTCTTTGATCACTTGTGAAGGCATGTATTGTTGTCATGAAACCTTTTTCAATTTTAAAATTTTGATTTAAAACATGAGCTACTGGTGCTAGACAATTTGTTGTACAGGATGCAGCTGAAATAATTTTATCGTTTTTTTTTAATTGAGATTCATTTACTCCAAAGACTATTGTTTTATCTGCATTTTTACATGGGGCTGACACGATAACTTTTTTTGCTCCATTTTTTAGATGAGGCTCTAATTTATCTTTGGAGTTGAATTTTCCAGTACATTCAAAAACATAATCCACATCATATTTTTTCCAATTTATATTATTCAAATTTAATTCTTGACTAAAAGAAATCTTATTTTTGTTAATAATTAAATGATTTTTATCGAAGCCTAAATCTGCTTTAAATTTTCCATGGATTGAATCATATTTTAATAGGGCGGAGCACGCTTCAGAACTTGTTCTATTATTAATGTGTTTTATTTCTATGCTTTTGTTATTATTTTCAATTATAGATCTTAGAATCATCCTTCCTATTCTGCCCATACCATTAATTCCAACTTTTATTTTCATAATTTTTTTTTTATTTTTTCAATTATATTTTCTTCATTTAATCCAAAGTGATCATATATTTTTTTATACGGAGCACTTTTTCCAAAATCGTCTACTCCAAAGTTTAATCCGTTATTACCAGTATATTTTTTCCAAAAATTTGTTTCAGATGCCTCAATTGAGACTACAAGACTAGGTTCATGTAAAATTTTGTTTTTATAGCCTTCACTTTGTTGGTCGAATAGTTTGTGACAAGGCATTGATATTATTTTGGAATAAATACCATCTGTGGCCAATTTATGACTAATATTAATCGCTAAACTAGTTTCAGACCCAGTTGCTAAAAATGTTACATTTATTTTATCTCCAGTTCTTAAAATTTCATAAGCACCCAAGGATGTCTCATTTTTAGATGTATTTTTAAATCTGATGGGATTAAGTCCTTGTCTTGTTAAAGCTATTACACTTGGAGTTTTTAGACTTTCAAGAGCTAATTGCCAACATTCAAAAGTTTCAATTGTATCTGAAGGCCTAAAGACATTTAAATTTGGAATAGACCTTAGGCTTGACAATTGTTCAATAGGTTGATGAGTTGGACCATCTTCTCCCAAACCAATAGAGTCGTGTGTAAGTACATAAATAACTCTTAGTTTCATCATTGCTGCTAATCTGATCGATGGTTTGCAATAGTCACTGAATATCAGAAATGTACCACCATAAGGAATTAAATTACTATGCAATGCTAACCCATTCATTATTCCACACATCGCATGTTCTCTCACGCCATAATGAATATAATTTCCTGAAAAATCATATGGTTTTATTACTTTATGATTTTTAGTTTTAGTATTATTTGACCCAGCTAAATCAGCTGAGCCACCAATTAAATTTGGTAATTT
Organism: uncultured Pelagibacteraceae bacterium; assembly: GCA_902630945.1. GTDB lineage: Bacteria > Pseudomonadota > Alphaproteobacteria > Pelagibacterales > Pelagibacteraceae > Pelagibacter. Next base: position 1,407 of record CACOWV010000014.1, on the reverse strand, counting down.
GGCAACAATGTTCAAAAATATTTCAGATGATTTTCTTGTTGCGAGTGGTTTTAAGTCTTTCAAATATTCATTCTTAGTTTTTTCAATTAAATTTTTGAGTGAATTTAAATCTTTAAAGTTTGAAACTTTTTTTTTATATTTAAGTTCATGCTTTTTTGCTTTCATTGAAGCTCTCTCACCAATTTTTCTCCATTCATTTAAAAATTCATTTGGTATTTCTAAAGGTTCATAGTTCCATTTCAGTTTTTTTCTTACTAATTTTATTTCTTCACTACCTAATGGACTTCCATGAGATGACGCTTTTCCACTTTTATTTGGCGATCCATAGCCAATAGTCGTTTTACAAGAGATAGCTATAGGTTTTTTTGATTTTTGTGCCCTTTTTAAAGCCTTGAATATTTCTTTATAGTTATGACCATTAATTTTAATATAATCCCATCCGTAACTTTTAAATCTTTTTTCATGGTCATCGGAAACAGCTAAGGTAGTAGGCCCATCAATAGAAATTGAGTTGTTATCAAAAAGTAGAATTAAATTTTTAAGTTTAAGATGTCCAGCTAAACTCAAAGCTTCATGACTTATACCTTCCATTAAACATCCATCACCTGCAAGCACATATGTTTTATGATTAATTTTATTTTTTCCAAATTTTTTTTTTAAAATTTCCTCAGATATTGCAAAACCTACCGCATTCGAAATTCCTTGACCTAAAGGACCAGTAGTAGTTTCTATTCCAGTATTTGGATGATATTCTGGATGACCAGCGCAAATACTATCTAATTGTCTAAAATTTTTAATATCATCTAATGAAATACTTTTGTATCCAGTAAGATACAAAAGAGAATAAAGTAACATTGATCCATGACCGGCAGAAAGCACAAATCTATCTCTGTTTATCCAACTTGGATTTTTTGGATTAAAATTTAAAAAATCTTTGAACAAGACAGTTGCCACATCAGCCATACCCATTGGCATCCCTGGGTGTCCTGAGTTTGCTTTTTGAACAGCGTCAATTGATAAAAATCTTATACAATTGGCCAATTCTTTATATTGTTTGCTCAAAAAATTATCCTGTCTAGACTAAGAAGATTCTATTTAATAATATGATAATATATATATGAATTCTGTGATCGAAAAAGAAAAAAAACTAAATTTGGCGTTAACAAAATTAAAAAACTTAAATTTAAAAAAAACTGGTAAAAAAAAAGATCTTGAAAATTTAAGTACTCAAAAAAATCAATTAGAAATTGAAAAACAAGATTTAGAGCAAAAATATAAAAATTTGCTGGATGATTATAACAATTTAAGTAATAAGTTTGATCAATTACATAGCAAAGAAAAAAATGAGCAAAAAAAACAAATAGAATTTTCAGAAAAAATTGATGAATTAAATCAAGAAACAGATAC
>CACOWV010000013.1 GCA_902630945.1 uncultured Pelagibacteraceae bacterium | reverse complement strand
TTGACACCTGTGCTGCTGAATTCAAGTCTTTCACGCCTTATATGTATTCAACTTATCAGAGAAGCTTTTCAATAAATTCTGAATGTGAAGCAGACCCTTCCTCTAGAAAAAAAATTATCATTTTAGGTGGGGGCCCAAATAGAATTGGCCAAGGTATAGAGTTTGATTATTGTTGCTGCCAAGCTAGTTTTTCATTAAAAAAAGCAGGTTTTGAGACAATAATGGTTAATTGTAACCCTGAAACAGTTTCTACAGATTATGATACAAGTGATCGATTATATTTTGAACCACTAAAAGAAGAGTATGTTTTTAATATAATAAAAAAAGAAAAAGAAAGAGGCAACCTTATTGGAATAATAGCTCAATTTGGGGGTCAAACTCCAATTAAACTAGCTAAATTTTTACATGAAAACAAACTTCCAATTCTAGGCACTCAATACACATCTATTGATTTAGCAGAGGATCGAGATCGATTTAGAAACTTATTAGATAAACTTAAGTTAAAGCAAGCAGAAAGTGGAATCGCAAAAACATTTAGAGAAGCAATTAAAATTGCAGATAAAATTGGTTTGCCTTTAATGGTCAGACCTTCTTATGTTTTGGGAGGAAGAGCAATGGAAATTGTTCATGAAAAAAGTCAGTTAAAAAATTTTGTTGAAGAAGCTTTCAAAGCTGCAGAAAAAAATCCGATTTTGATTGATAAATTTATAGATCATGCAATGGAAGTAGACGTTGATGCAATATCAGATGGAAATCAAGTTCATGTTGCAGGTATTATGCAGCATATCGAAGAAGCTGGTATCCATTCCGGAGATTCGGCATGTAGTCTTCCCCCTATATCTATTAAACCATTTCTAATTAAAGAAATTGAAAAACAAACAAAAAAATTGGCACTTGCACTAAAAGTGAAAGGTTTTATGAATATTCAGTTTGCAATAAAGAAAGATGAAATTTATGTCATTGAAGTAAATCCAAGAGCTAGCAGAACAGTTCCTTTTGTGTCAAAAGCAAAAGGTCTTCCTTTAGCAAAAATTGCATCTAGAATTATGGCTGGCGATAAATTATCTAAATTTAATCTAAAAGATAAATCCAAGGGTATGTACGCTGTCAAAGAAGCAGTTTTTCCATTCAATAAATTTCCTAACAGTGACTTACTTTTAGGACCAGAAATGAAATCAACTGGTGAGGTAATGGGTTTTGATAAGAATTTTGGTATGGCTTTCGCTAAAAGTCAAATCGCAGCAGCAAATTCATTACCAAAAGAAGGATTGGCTTTTATCTCTTTAAAAGATACTCATAAAGATGAAGGAATTTACCTAGCAAAAGAACTAATCAAGCTTAAATTTAAGTTGTGCGGAACAAAAGGAACCGCTGAATATATTCGAAAACATAAAATGAGATGCAAAATTATAAATAAAGTAAGCACCGGTAGGCCGCATATTGTAGATGTTTTAGATTCTAAAAAAATTGCGCTTGTGATAAATACTGGGGGTGGAAATAGTGAACACCGTTTAAGTGATGCCATAGCATTAAGAAGAGCCACACTCAAAAATAAAGTTCCGTATTGCACAAATATGTCTACAGCTCTCGCATGTATTGAGGCAATTAAATCTTTAAAAACAAAAGAACTTCAAGTTAATTCCCTTCAAGATTTTAAGTAGAAATTTTACAATTCAAAGTTGTGAATTTTTTTACATCTGCAGGTTGCAAAAAAGATTTTTTTTCAAAAAATTAATTATCCTTAACCCAAATTGATTAGTAGATTAGTTGAAAGAATAAAAAAAAATTTTAAAGTTTGATTTAATTTATGAGCTCAGAACTGCACGAATACATTGAAGCAAGTATAAATAAAAAAGAAAATATATTAAATGGTGAGGTAATTAGTTTTCCAAATAATAAAGATATTAATAATTCTCAAGACAATAATTCAGAATTTTGGAACTTAAAAGATAAATCAAACATAGATCAGTTAAGGGCAGTAACAGGCATTTGTTTTATGTTTATTGCGTTGATTTTGATGGGAATATATTCAAATTTCGTTTAAAAAATTATTTTACTTTCCAATCAGTTTGAAAAGTAACATAATTTACTTGGATACAACGTCTTTCTCTAACAATTTTTTTTTTTTCCATCCCATGCCAGGTATTAGGGCCACTTGTAAATAAATATCCATAATTATGCTTGTATGGAACAGTTTTTACTTTTTCTAATTTTTCGTTATAAAAATCTGTACCCAAATCTTCAGACTCATTCGCTTTATTTATAAAAATTAATCCTGACATCAATTTTTCTTTTATATCACAATGCGGCTTAAGCCAAAAACCTTCTCTATCACATATTACTTCTAATCTTACATAAGAATTAGATAAATCTTTATTTATCATTTTTGATATAAACTGGTGTGTTTCTTTTGACTGAAGTTCATTGATAAATTTTACTAGATTTGGAAATTCTGACTCATTTTCTTTTGTTATAAAACATCTAAATTTTATTGCTTTTCCTCCTGAAGCTATACCTTCTCTAAATTCTGCCGCTCCTCCATCAATAGCTCTTGTACCATCATAAGATAGATTATGTTTGCTTACATCTGGAATATCTGCATTCATGATTTCGTTAATTGCCTCTTCGCTAAGTGCGTTATCATATTCCCAATGATCGAATGGATATTCATGCTTTTTTGAATTTTTTTGAATTGAATTAAGAAAAGTCATAATTTTTTAATTTTTTTTTTATATAGCTTGATATTCTATCAGTTTCATTAAGTTTTTTATATTTCCAATATTCAAGCGCGTCATCAAGGTCTTTTATTATATTTAAAGATTTGAATAATTCAAAAAACTTCTGAAATCTAATGTTTCTTTTTATAGGAGGCATTTTTGCTATATAAATTGGCTTACCTGTAATAGCAGCCTCTGAAATCATTGATGTTGAATCACATGTAACGACAATATAATCAGCTAATTTTAAAGATGAAAGATAAGCTTTTTTATCAATTTCTTTTATAATTATTTGATTTTCATCAAAATAATTTTTTGCTAAATCAATTATATATTTAGGAGTTCTTATTGAAGGTATAAAGATAAGTTGAAATCCATTATTTATAAAATTATTTTTTAACTTTAAGAATATATCATTTACATCTGTTTTATTATAATTGTAATATTTATTAGGACCTCCAACAATAAACGAAACTATTTTATCTTTATTGATTTTAGATTTTAAATAGCCGATGTTATCTTCTAGCTCATTATTTCTAATATAATGAATTGCACCCTTGCTAATTAACACATTCTTTCCTTTAAGACCGTCGTGATCAGGCGCAATGATAAAATCGAAATTATTAAGAGATACTTTTGGATCTTGAATATGGATATTAATAATCTTTTTTTTATATAATTTTTTTAAGAAAATAGATGGAATTACGCTTTTTCTTCCACAAGAAATTACAATATCAAATTTTTTTTTAATATCATTTTTAAAAACATAACTTTTTACAGGAGTAAGTTTTGGAGGGATCATTTTCCAAAATTTGTTAATTTCAATTTTTTCGTGTATAAAATCTATATCTAGAGCTTTAGCAAGGCCCTCTGCTTGGCTAATCATTCCATGCATTCCCTCTGTCAATAATATACCTTTTAATTTAGTCATTTATCACTATATAGCTCTCATATGAGTCAAAATCCAACTAAACACACAAAAGTGTTAATAATTGGGTCCGGCCCTGCTGGATACACTGCAGCTGTTTATGCGGCAAGAGCAATGTTAAATCCAATTTTAGTTTATGGATCTGAGCCAGGTGGACAATTAACTACAACGACTGATGTAGAAAATTTTCCAGGATTTGCAGATGTAATTCAAGGACCATGGTTAATGGATCAAATGAAAGAGCAGGCAAGAGCTGTCGGAACCGAAATGATTGAAGATCATATCGGATCGGTAAATTTGAAATCATCACCCTTTGAGGCTATGGGTGATAGTGGTCAAAAATATACTGCTGATAGTATTATAATTTCTACTGGTGCTCAGGCACGATGGTTGAATTTAAAGTCTGAGCAAGAATTTAGAGGTTTTGGAGTTTCTGCTTGTGCTACATGTGATGGTTTTTTCTTTAAGGATAAAGAAGTTGCTGTTGTTGGCGGTGGTAATGCAGCAGTTGAGGAGGCAATGTTTCTCACAAAATTTGCATCAAAAGTTAAATTAATACATAGACGAGATAGTTTAAGGGCTGAGAAACTTCTTCAAAAAAAATTGATGGACAATAAAAAAATTGAAATTATATGGGACTCCATTGTAGAAGATGTTATAGGAGATAAAGAACCAAAAAATGTTAAGGGGATTAAAGTAAAAAATGTAAAAACAAATAAAGTCGATGAAATTAAGCTTGATGGATTATTTATTGCAATCGGTCATGATCCTGCAACTCAATTATTTAAAGACCAATTAAATATGGATAAGGAAGGCTATTTAATAACTAAACCAGACTCAACGGAAACTAATATTCCAGGTGTTTATGCTGCTGGAGATGTAAAAGATAAGACGTTTAGACAAGCAGTTACTGCAGCTGGTATGGGATGTATGGCTGCCTTAGAGGCTGAAAAATTCTTATCACATTAATCTAAATTTTCGCAAAAAGATTTAATTCTTTGCATTGCCTTTTGTAAATTTTCCATTGATGTGGCATAGGAAATTCTAAAGTACCCCTCTAAACCAAAAGCTGATCCTTGAACTACTGCAACGTTCTCTTTTTCAAGTAATTTTTGAACAAAATCAGTATCAGTCTTTAATTTTGTTTTTTTATTTAATAAGCTCTTACAACTTGGAAATACGTAAAATGCTCCATTAGGAGTCAAACAACTTATTCCTCTGATATTATTTAAGCTTTTTACTACAAAATCTCTTCTTTCTTTAAATGCATTAGCTCTTTCTTGAATAAAATCTTGTGGACCGTTAAGTGCCTCAACAGCAGCTGCTTGGCTAATTGAAGATGGATTTGAAGTTGATTGAGACTGAATTTTACCTATTGCCTTAATAATATTTTTTGGACCAGCTGCATATCCAATTCTCCAACCAGTCATTGCATATGATTTGCTAACACCGTTCATTGTTAACGTTCTATCTTTTAATTTAGACATTTGAGCAATTGTAAAAAAATTAAAATTATCATATTTAACATGCTCATAAATATCGTCGCTTAAAATATATATTTTTTTATTTTTTGTTAATACTTTTGCTAAATTTTCTATCTCATCTTTAGTATAACCAGTTCCGGTTGGATTAGATGGAGAGTTAATAATAAGCCATTTTGTTTTTTTTGAAATTGCCTTCTGAAGTTTTTTTGCTGTAAGTTTAAAACCATCTTTTTCATCGCATTTAACAATTTTTGGTTTTCCGCCAGCTAATAAAACCATATCTGGATATGAAACCCAGAAAGGTGCAGGTATTATTACTTCATCACCTTTATTCAAAGTTGCCATAAAAGCATTATAAAGAACTTGCTTACCACCAGTACCTACAGTTATTTGCTCGGTACTAAAATCTAAATTGTTCTCTCTTTTAAATTTCTCAACAATTGCTTTTTTTAATGCTGGAGTTCCATCGACTGCCGTATATTTTGTATCACCATCTCTAATTGCTTTAATAGCTGCATTCTTAATATTATCAGGAGTATCAAAATCTGGTTCACCTGCTCCTAGGCCAATCACATCTTTTCCTGCCGCTCTTAATTCTCTTGCCTTTTGAGTTACAGCAATAGTAGGTGATGGTTTAATTCTTTTTAAACTGTTAGATATTATGCTCATTGAAATATTAATTAATTCTAATACGTTCTTAATATATGGAAAATACTTATCAAGATTTAATTACAGATATTCAGAGTAAAAATCCAAAAATCAGTGGAAAACTCGAAGGTGGTAAAAAGTTCAAAATTAAATCTGATTTTAAACCTGCAGGAGATCAACCTGAGGCTATTAAGAAATTGGTTAATGGGGCAAATAAAGAAGAATTCAATCAAGTTTTACTTGGAGTAACAGGCTCAGGAAAAACTTTCACAATGGCCAAGGTTATAGAGGCTACAAATAGACCAGCTTTAATTTTAGCTCCTAATAAAACTTTGGCAGCTCAACTTTATGGGGAGATGAAAACTTTTTTTCCTGACAACGCCGTTGAGTATTTTGTTTCATATTATGATTATTATACTCCAGAAGCTTATGTACCAAGATCAGATACTTACATTGAAAAAGAAGCATCAATCAACGAACAGATAGACAGGATGAGACATTCGGCAACAAGGTCTCTTTTAGAAAGAGATGATGTTTTAATTGTTGCCAGTGTTTCTTGTATTTATGGACTGGGATCAGTTGAAGCATATAGCAAAATGACTTTAACTCTTCAAAAAAACTACGATTATAATAGAGAGCAAATAATTAAATCTCTGGTAGCCTTACAATACAAGCGTAATGATCAAAACTTTTATAGAGGAACATTTAGAGCAAGAGGAGAATATTTAGAGATCTTTCCTTCACATTTAGAAGATAGAGCCTGGCGTTTAAGTCTTTTTGGAGAGAAACTTGAACAAATCGAAGAATTTGATCCTTTAACAGGTGATAAGGTGAGAGATTTAAGCTTGGTTAAGGTTTATGCAAATAGCCATTACATAACTCCCAAACCTACAATTGAGCAAGCTGTAATAAATATTAAAAAAGAATTAGCAGTAACTTTAAAAAAACATAAAGCTGAAAATAAGTTACTTGAAGCACAAAGATTGGAAGAAAGAACTAAATTTGATTTAGAAATGATTGAGGCAACTGGATCTTGTGCTGGAATTGAAAACTATTCTAGATTTTTATCAGGAAGAAAACCGGGTGAGCCACCACCAACTCTATTTGAATATTTTCCTGACAATACTTTAGTTTTTGTTGACGAGTGTCATGTTACTGTTCCCCAACTAAATGGAATGTACAAAGGAGATAGATCTAGAAAAAGTACATTAGCTGAATATGGTTTTAGGCTTCCATCTTGTATGGATAATCGACCATTAAAATTTGAGGAATGGGATTTAATGAGAACCCAAACAATATTTGTATCTGCAACACCTGGCCCATGGGAACTTAATCAGACAAAGGGGAAATTTATTGATCAAGTAATAAGGCCTACAGGATTAATTGATCCCCCAGTTGAAGTAAGACCAGCAAAAAATCAAGTTGATGATTTAATGCATGAATGTAAAAAAGTAATAGAAAAAAATCATAGAGTGTTAGTTACAACTCTTACAAAAAAAATGGCAGAAGATCTGACTGAATACCTTCACGAGAACGGTGTAAAAGTTAGGTACCTTCACTCAGATATCGATACACTAGAAAGAATTGAGATAATGAGAGATTTGAGAATGGGTGTCTTTGATGTTTTGGTTGGAATTAATTTACTAAGAGAAGGTTTAGATATACCAGAATGTGCTTTGGTAGGGATTTTAGATGCAGATAAAGAGGGTTTTTTAAGATCTGAAACTTCTTTAATTCAAACTATAGGACGAGCTGCACGTAACGTTGATGGGAAAGTTATTTTATACGCAGATAAAGAAACAAAAAGTATAAAAAAAGCAATGCTAGAAACTGATAGAAGAAGATCAATTCAGTTAGCATATAATAAAAAGCACAAAATTGATGCTAAAACTGTTAAAAAAGAAATAAGTGATATTTTAGAGAGTGTTTATGAAAAAGATTACGTAAAAATAAGCGAGGGATCTAACGTTGGTGGAAATCTTAAAAAACACTTAAAAGCACTAGATAAAAAAATGAAAGAGTCGGCCTCAAATCTTGAGTTTGAGGAAGCTGCCAAAATTAGAGATGAAATAAGGAAATTGCAAAGCACAGAACTTGAAATAACTTTAAACCCAAAGATTAGACAGTATGATGTAAAAAATAAGATTTATCCAAAAGGTAGATCTACACTTGGCATGCCCGGCACAAGGGTTACAAAAAAAAGGGATAAAAAGTGGAAGCACGGAAGATAATAATCACAGGTGGAGCTACTAGAGTAGGTGCTGCTATTGCTGAAAAGTTATCTGGTCCAAATATAGAAATAACAATTCATTTTAATAAATCGAAATCCAAAGCAGAAAATTTAAAAAAAAAGCTACAAAGACTTGGCACTAAAGTTTATTTAGTAAGTGCAGATTTAAGTAAAGAGAGTGATATCTATAAGATAATAAAATTCTCAAAATCGAAAATGAAATTTTTTGACTGCTTAATTAATAACGCTTCACTATTTGAAAACGATAAATTAGAAAATTTTAGTTCTAAAAGTTGGGAAAAGCATATTTCTACAAATCTTAAAGCCCCTGCTCTATTGTCGAAGGAATTTTCAAAAAATATCAGGGGTAAAAAAAACAATATTATAAATATAATTGATCAAAGGGTATTTAAACTTACTCCATTTTTTTTCTCATACACGTTAAGTAAAACTGGTTTATATACTTTAACTAAAACTAGTGCGATGAGCCTTTCACCTAATATAAGAGTTAATGGAATAGCTCCTGGGCCTACGATTAAAAATAAAAGACAGTCTGAAAAACACTTTAAAAGTCAATATTTAGCAACACCACTTCAGCAACAAGTTGACGTGAATGAAATCTGTAATGCAGTTGACTTTTTCATAAAAAATAGTTCTATTACAGGACAAGTTTTAGCAATAGATGGTGGTCAATGCTTAAATTGGCAAACACCTGATATTATGAAAGGAAAAGAATGAGAAAAAGTAATTTTAAAATTGTAAAAATAGATAAAAATAAAACTCTATTCAATTACGAAAAAAAAATTCTAATTAATGAGTTAATTTTAGATTTAAAACTAGGGTATTATGATTTTGAAAAAGAGAATTCTCAGAAAGTAAAATTTAGTCTTGAAATAGATTATCAAGATAAAAAGCCATCAAATGATAAAGATCTCAGATCAATCGTGAATTATGGAACTATCGTAAAATTAATTAAAAAACTTGTTAAAAAGAAACATTATAATTTTTTAGAAACTTTAGCTGAAGCAGTTTTTGATGAATTATTCAAAGATAAAAGAATTGGTAAAATTATGTTAAAAATTGAAAAATTAGAAATTCTGAAAGATTGTTCGTCAGTTGGAATACAAATTTCTAAAATAAGAAGCCATGTTAAGTCCTGAAGCTGGAAAAGAAATAATTAAAAAAGAGTTACCTTTAATACCAAAACTCCCTGGAGTTTATAGAATGCTAAACTCTAAAAATGAGATCTTATACGTAGGAAAAGCTAAAAATCTTCCTAATCGATTAAAGAGTTATGTTTCAGAGAAAAATCATATCATTAGGACTGAAAGAATGTTGTCTCAAACTGAAAAACTGGAAATTACAACTACAACTAATGAAAGCGAGGCCCTATTACTAGAGGCAAACTTAATTAAAAAATATAAACCTAAATTTAATATATTACTAAAAGATGATAAATCTTTTCCATATATATTCATCTCAGATCATAAATTTCCAAGAATAGAAAGACACAGGGGAGCAAAGAATAAACCTGGAAAATATTATGGGCCATTCGCAAGTTCAATTGCAGTAAATAGTGCAATCAAAACTCTTCAACGGATATTCTTAATAAGATCTTGTACTGATAAACAGGTAGAGGCTGGTGATAAAACTTGTTTTAATTATTTTTTAAAAAGGTGCGCAGGTCCTTGTGGAGGAAAAATAGATGAAAATGATTATGCAAAACTAGTAGAAGCAGCAGATGAGTTTTTAAGTAAAGGTAGATCTAGGAAAATACAACAAACTCTATCTTCTCAAATGGAGAATGCCAGTGAAGAATTAGATTTTGAGAAAGCTGCAATAATAAGAGATAAAATTAAATCTTTAAATATAATTCAGTCATCTTTAACTATCAGTGATGTAAATTTAACCGAGGCAGACGTGATAGCTGGATATAAAGAATCTGGAAAAACATGTATTCAAGTTTTTTTTTATAGATCGAAACAAAATTGGGGTAATCAAGCTTTCTTTCCAAAACATGATCCAGATGAAAAATTAGGCAATATTTTAAATTCTTTTGTATCACAGTTTTATGAAAATAAAGCTGTTCCAAGATCGATAATTCTGAGTGAAGAAATTAAAGAAAAAAAGTTAATAGAAAAAACTCTTTCAAAAAAAGAAGGAAAGCAGATTAATATTTCTATTGCAAAGAAAGGATCAAAACTAAAAGTTATTAATTTAGCAATTAAAAACGCTAAAAATAGTTTAAATAGAAATCTTTATGAAAGTCAAAATAATAGAGAATTATTGGATAAGATTTCAAAAAAATTTAAAATAGATAATAATGTAAGTCTTATTGAGGTTTATGATAACAGTCACATTCAAGGAACGAATAGTGTTGGTGCTTTGATAACCTATGGTGAAGAGGGTTTTATTAAAAAAAGATACAGAAAATTTAATATTAAAAATGAAAACTTCAAACAGGACGACTATGGTATGATTAGAGAGGTTCTAGGCAGAAGGTTCAAGCGAGCAATACAAGAAAAGGGAAATTACTTAACTTTTCCAGATCTTGTATTGATTGATGGTGGTAAGGGGCAATATTCTTCAGCAAGAGAAACACTCAACGAATTAGGATTAAACGAAATACCAGTTATAGCGATAGCAAAAGGTAAATTTAGAAATAGTGGAAATGAGACTTTTTTCTACAATGGAAAAGAATTTAAATTTGCAAAAAATGACCCTACTTTATTCTTTTTACAGAGAGTACGAGATGAGGCCCATAGATTTGCGATTAGCGCGCACAGAGCAAAAAGAAAAAAAGGTATCTCAAAATCAATGTTAGATCAGATAAGTGGTATAGGAAGTATAAGGAAAAGAGCGCTTTTAAATCATTTTGGTTCAGCGAGAGCAGTCGAATCTGCTAGTCTTGATGAAATTAAATCTGTCGAAGGTGTTGAGGAAAAAGTTGCAAAAAAGATATATAACTTTTTTCATGAATAAAAATAATCATGCTTAAAAAAATTCCTAATATCTTGACAGTTGGTCGAATTTTAATCGTACCTTTTTTTGTATTGGCTTTCTATCTTCCTGGTTTTTACGGTGATTTAACCGCTTTAATTTTATTTATAATTGCTTCATTCACAGATTTTTTAGATGGAATGTTGGCTAGGTTGCTTGGTGAAGAATCGAAACTTGGTGAGTTGTTAGATCCAATTGCAGACAAAATTATCGTTGCGACTGCACTTATTTTACTAGTTATGGATGGAACTATACGTAATTATGAAGTAATTGCGGCAATCATAATTTTAACCAGAGAGATTCTTATTTCGGGTCTTAGAGAATTTTTAGCGAAAGGAAAAATTAAATTGCCGGTTTCAAATCTCGCTAAATTAAAAACGGTATTACAAATGATATCAATCGCTCTTTTACTTTCAGGAGAAACAGGAAATAAAATAATTAATTATCAAGACTATAATGCTCAAACTATAGGAATAATTCTTCTATGGCTTTCAGCTGCTCTAACACTTTTTACAGGTTATGAATATATGCGTAAAGGAATAGATCACGCAATCTCAGAAGACAGTAAGGATTAGGCTGCTTTTTTCTTTTTTACTAAAGCTTGATAACTTTCATTCAAATTAATTATCATTTCACAAACTTTAAATTCATTTTCAGCAATGCATGAAACTGGAGTAACTTCGGCGGCTGTCCCTGTCAAAAAACATCCAACAAAATTTTTTAATTCTTCAGGTTTTATTTTTCTCTCATGAACTTTTATATTTTTAGATTTTGCAATTTCAATTACTGTTCTTCTTGTTATGCCATCTAAAAAAGAGTCTGGTACAGGAGTGTGAAGTTCTCCATTTGAATCTTTAAAAAAGATATTTGCACCAGTTGCTTCAGCAACATTTCCCTCATGATCTAGCATAAGAGAATCCGTATAACCTTGTTTTTCAGCCTCGTGTTTAGATAATGTACATATCATATAAAGACCAGATGCTTTTGTATCCCATGGAATAGTATTCGGTGCTGGTCTTCTCCAACTAGAAATGTTTAATCTAATTCCCTCAATTTTAAGTTTAGGATCAAAATATGATCCCCATTCCCATGTGGCTATTGCAACATGTATCTTTGTTTGTTGTGCAGATATTGCCATCATCTCACTTCCCCGCCAAGCTACAGGTCTTACATAGCCATTTTTTACGTTTTGAGTTAAAATTATTTTTTTTGATGCATTATTGATTTCATCTTCGCTGTAAGGAATCTCAAAACCCATTCTTTTAGCTGAATAAAATAATCGAGTAGTATGTTCTTCTAACTTAAAAATAGACCCATCATAGACTCTTTCTCCCTCGAATACACAACTGGCATAATGTAATCCATGGCTCAAAACGTGAACTTTAACATCTGACCAATCGACTAATTCGCCATTGTACCATATTTTACCTGATCTCTTATCGTAGGGTATCATGTTATGAAATATAAAATTCTTACTGAAAAATATCTTTGTATCTATAATATGTCAATATAACTTACCAATAATGAAAGAACTTTTATATCTTAAAGATGATCAATTAAAAGATTTAATTGAAAAATTGTTCATAGGATACAGGGAAACCTTTTCTGACTCAAAAAAAATTCTAAATAAGTACTCGATTGGATTAGCACATCAAAAAGTTATTCATTTGATCTCCATGTATGATGGTATTTCAATTACAGAACTTCTGAGAAAATTAAAAGTTACTAAACAGAGCTTAAATAGAGTTCTGAAAGACCTTATAAAACTTGAAATCATAATTTTTAAAAAAGATGAGCAAGATACTAGAGTAAAACACCTCTATTTAAATGAAAAAGGGAGAAAAATTTTTAATGAAATTTTTGAGATACAAAAAAAAAGAATTTATAATGCTTTATTAAATTCAAGCTCAGAAGAAGTCATTAATTTTGATAATGTTTTAAAGAAAATAATTAATGGATAATTTTAATGCACATATTTTAGTAGTTGATGATGATGATGGAATAAGATCTTTGGTAAAAAAATATCTTAATGAAAATAATTATTTAGTTACTACATCAAAGAATGCTGAAGATGCATCAGAAAAAATTAAAATTATTAAATTTGATTTAATTATTCTAGATATCATGATGCCAGGAAAAAGTGGTCTTGAATTTATACAAGAAAATAAAAAAAAATTAGATACCCCAATAATCTTACTTACTGCAAAAGGAGAGGCTGTTGAGAGAATAGAGGGATTGGAAATAGGGGCAGATGATTATTTACCAAAACCTTTTGAACCAAAAGAACTTATATTAAGAATTCAGAATATAATTAATAAAACAAAAAAAAAGTGATCAAAAAAGAGTTATTGTATTTGAGAACATTAAAATTGATTTAAATAAACAATTAATTCTCAAAAAAAATTTTGAATACAAAATAAATAATACTGAGAAAATAATATTAGAAAAAATGATTAATAATCCAGGTAAAACATTTTCTCGAGAAGATATAGGTATTCTAATCAATCTAGATAAAGAAAGATCAATTGATGTAATTATTACAAGATTAAGAAAAAAAATAGAAGTTGATCCAAAAAATCCAAAATTTCTTCAAACAATCAGGGGGACTGGTTATGTTTTATGGATTGAATAAATTTGTAAAAAATATTCTGCCAAAAAGATTATTTTATAGAGCATTACTAATTGTTGCTGTTCCTGTAATTTTTTTACAACTGATTATTTCATTTGTTTTTTTTGATAGCCTATGGATTAAAACTAACAAAGGAATGACTAGAGCACTTGTAAATGAAATAAACACATTTATTGAAGTTTATAATGATGAAATTTATGATAAAAATGAAATAACAAATCTATTCTCAGTTTATCAAGATTTGAATATTGAATTCGTAAATGATGGTAATTTTGATTACAAGTATGATGAAAGATGGTTTAGTCCTATCGATAGATCCCTTAGAAGAGAATTAAAATCTACATTTGGCTTAGAAAAATTTTGGTTCGATACAACAAGCTATAAAGAATTAATAGATATCAGAGTTAAATATGAATCTGGTTTTTTTAAATTTTTGGTTCCAAAAGATAGAGTAACAAGTTCATCTGCAAGAATTTTCGCTTTATGGATTACGGTGCCAGCGTTTATTATGGTTTTTATCTCATTGATCTTTTTAAAAAATCAAACAAGACCAATTACAAACCTTGCAAAAGTTGCTCAGCAATTTGGTAAAGGCGAAGAAATTGAGGAATTTAAACCTTCAGGGGCTTCAGAGATAAGACAGGCAGGCTATGAATTTGATAAAATGAGAAAAAGAATTCTTAGACATTTAAATCAAAGGTCTGAAATGCTTTCTGGAATAAGTCATGATTTAAGAACTCCTCTCACAAGAATGAAACTTCAGGTAGCTTTTATAAAAGATAAAGAGCTCGCTGATAAACTTACTGAAGATATTAATGAAATGGAAAAAATGCTTAATGAATATTTGCAATTTACAAGTTCATCTTATTTGGAAAAAAATGAGAATTTTAATATTAGTGATTTAATGTATGAAATAATTGAGAAATATAATAACACAAACATAACCTCAAATCTTTCCTTAAATATTAATATTAATGGAAGAAAAAACTTAATTAAAAGATGTATTAATAATTTAATAGATAATGGAATAAAATACGGTGATAAAGTTAATGTGGAATTAAGCAAAAGTAATACTAATTTATTCATTAAAATTGAAGACAATGGACCTGGTATTCCTACAAATGAATATGAGAATGTATTTAAGCCTTTTTATAAAATAGATAAGGGTAGAGCTGATACAAAATCAAGTGTGGGTTTAGGGTTGTCAATTGCATCTGATATAATTAGATCTCATGGGGGTAATATCAAATTAGAAAAATCTTCTATGAATGGTCTTTGTGTTAAGATTTTTTTGCCTGTCTAGCTTTTTTCATTTTTTTATCTTTTAATTGAGTAATAATTTTTTCCAAATTTTCAACTCTTTTTTGTAAAATATCAAACTCATCCTTGCCTGTTAATTTCATTCTAAAAACTATTTCATCTCTTTTAGATCTCAGAATAGTCACTATTTCACTTGCAATATCTTTTGAAGAAACCAAACCTTGCTCGAATAACTTGGCTATCTTATCAATAACAAATTTCGAATTTTTCATATCTTTATTAGGTAACTTATTATACTTTTAATTAACAATGTTCATTAATAATTTTGACCCAGTCGCAATACAAATATTTTCATTTGATATAAGGTGGTATTCTCTAGCTTATATAATTGGAATTTTGATTGGTTGGATTTTAAGTAAAAAGATTTTTATTTATGATTATGAATTAAAAGAGAAATTTGATGATTATATTACCTACGTGATATTGGGCATAATAATTGGTGGTAGGCTAGGATATGTTTTTTTCTATAATTTAAGTTATTACCTAGATAATTTTTTAGATATCTTTAAAATTTGGCAAGGGGGAATGTCTTTTCATGGAGGATTAATCGGAATTATTGTTTCAACTGTCCTATTTTCAAAAATAAATAATCATAATTCATACAAGTATCTCGATATTGTTTCTATGGTGGCTCCAATAGGAATTTTTTTTGGTAGAGTGGCTAATT
>CACOWV010000012.1 GCA_902630945.1 uncultured Pelagibacteraceae bacterium | reverse complement strand
TAGGATAGATACAAAAAATGAACTAGAGTATTACAAAAATGGTGGAATACTTCAATATGTTCTTAGAAATATGATTTAATCATGGATGAAGAAATTTCAATAATAGACACAAAAACTAGGAATGAAAAAATAAAAGATTTTTTAATTAAAAATAGAATATTAATTATATCAAATCTTTTAATAATTATATTACTAGTTCTAGGTTTCTATTCTTATCAAATCTATAATGATAATCAGAGAAAATTACTTTCAGAAAAATTTAATGGAGCTGTAATTGAATATAAAAATGACGATAAATCCAAAACTTTCTTATTGATGAAGGAAATTGTTCAGGACAAAGATAGTACCTATTCACCCTTAGCGCTATATTTCATAATAGATAATGAATTAACTAACAATAGTGAAGAGATAAATAAATTATTTGATTTTTTAATCAACAAAACATCTCTTGAAAAAGAAATTAGGTATCTAATTATTTACAAAAAGGCTCTTTTTAATGCTGATTTAGCTGATGAAAATGAAATGTTAGATATATTAAAACCAATAATTAATTCTGAGAGCGTATGGAAGTCTCATGCTTTGTATTTAATGGCAGAGTATTTTTATTCAAAAAATGAAAAACAAAAATCAAAAGACTTTTTTAACAAAATTATTAGTATAAAAAATGCTAATAAGGAAATTATCAAAGAGACACAAAAAAGATTAAATAGAGATTTGAGTGATTAAAATATTGTACATTATCTTAATTTCTATTTTTTTATATAGTTGCTCATTTAACAAAAATTCAAAATTTTGGACTAATTCTGAGCCGATAGTTAGTGAGAAAATAGAAAATTATAAAGAAATATTCCCAACTGAGGAAGCATTAAAAAAAGAATTTAATTCAAATTTTAAAATTAGTTTTACTTCAAAACCAGTCAATAACACATCAATAAATAATTATCTTAATGATAATAATAGATTAAATTTTGATGGAAATTTAAAAAAATTATCAAAATATAAATTTTCAAAAATAGATAATTTTTCTCAATATCAACCTGTTATTTCTTTTTCCAAAAATAATTTGATTTTCTTTAATAATAAAGGATCAATCCTAAAATTTAATGATCAATCTAAATTAATTTGGAAAAAAAATTATTATTCAAAAAGTGAAAAAAAATTAAAACCTATTTTACAATTTGTTAACAATGACAAGTATCTTATAGTTGCTGATAATATAGCAAAATATTATATGTTAAATATTGATAATGGAAATTTAATTTGGTCAAAAAATAATTTAGCTCCATTTAATTCACAAATTAAAATTTATGATGATAAATTTTTTATAGTTGATTTATCAAATACGCTTAGATGTTTCTCTTTAAAAGATGGAAATGAACTTTGGAAAATCAAAACAGAGAGCTCACTGATTAGAACTCAAAAAAAACTTTCAATGGTAATAATTGATGAAAATATTTATTTTAATAATTCTTTAGGAGATATAAGTGCAGTTGATATAAATAAAGGTGAACTTTTATGGCAATTACCAACTCAAAAAAGTTTAATTTATGAAGCAGCTTTTTCTCTGCAGACTTCAGATTTAATTTCAGATAAAGAGTCGATATTCTTTTCAAATAATAAAAATCAATTCTTTTCAGTAGATATAAAAACTGGAAGTTTTAATTGGGAAAATAAAATAAATTCAAACCTTAGAGCTACTTTAATTGAAGATTATCTTTTGACCGTATCAATTGAGGGATACTTGATTATAATAGAAAAAAAATCGGGAAATATTATTAGAGTAACAGATATATTTCAAAATTTTAAAAGTAAAAATCGATCTCGAATTACTCCGACAGGTTTTTTGGTAGGTCTAAAAAATATTTATTTATCTACGTCTAATGGTAGATTATTAGTTATTGATATTGTTTCAGGGAAAACTGTTTCAACATTAAAGATTGATAATAAAATAATTTCTAAACCATTTATTCAGAATAAAAATTTATTTTTGATTAAAGATAATGCTATTATCAGATTAAATTAATGTTTCTTAAATTTTTAGAAAAATTAGGTCGAAAAAAAGTAGTTTTAGATAGAGGACCTTCACACCCGAGATTTGATTTAGCTAAACCTTGGATGAATCGTTATTATGTTTTATTTAGACATCGTCCTAAATGGTTTCCATTCAATATTTTAATTCATGAAATGTTAGATGATGACCATGGCGATGGAGTTCATAATCATACTTTTCCATACATTACAATTGTATTAAGAGGAGGTTATTGGGAAACATTAAGCACTGGTAAATTTTGGAGATCTCCTGGATATATAGGTTTTAGATCTGCAAATAACTTACATAGAGTTGATATTAAACCAGGCACCAAACCTTTAACAATATTTATATCTGGCCCATTTGGATTGAGAAAAGGACCAAGATCGGAATATGGGATAGATTTTAAAAAGAAGAAATGAATTTAAAAAAATCTTTTTTAGAACATTGTGAAAAAAATCAATTCGATATTAACAAACATCAATTAGATATTATTAGAAATCTTAAAGATTATTATTCCCAAAATTTTAAACAAAATTTTTTAAGCAAAATTTTTACAAAAGATAATTTAAAACCTGGGTTTTATTTAGTAGGGGATGTTGGAGTTGGCAAAACAATGATTCTTAATTTTTTTTTTAACGGTCTAAAAGAAAAAAAATTAAGACTTCACTTTAATGAGTTTATGATAAATTTCCATGATTTTAGTTTTCAAAATAAAGATTATTTAAAAGAAAATATTATTGATTTTTTTGTCAAAGATTTAAAAAAGCAAGCTCAAATAATTTATTTTGATGAATTTCAAGTTACTAATATTGTAGATGCTATGATACTTGGAAAATTATTTCAAAAAATATTTGAGGAAAATATAAAGGTCATTTTTTCTTCAAACATAAAAATTGATGAACTTTATAAAGATGGTTTACAAAGAGATCAATTTTTACCTTTTATAGAAATTTTAAAAGACTATTCATACGAAAAAGTATTGAATATTGAAGATGATTATCGCATAAGTAAAAATTTAAAATTAGAAAGATTTTTATCTTCAACAGATAAGTCAAATAACTTTATATCAAATAAATTTTTTAGAGAAATTACAAAAAATAAAAAAAAAATTTCTAAAGTTTTAGAAGTTAAAGGACGGAAAGTTATACTTGAAGATTATTACGAGGGTATAGTAAAGCTTAGTTTTGATGAACTCTGTAATCGTAATCTTGGATCTGAAGATTATATAAAAATTGCAGATAGTTGTTCATTTATATTTATAGAAAATTTAATAAATTTTGATGAAAATAGTTTAAACCAGCAACAAAGATTTATAACTTTAATTGACATAATATATGAAAAAAAGATACCATTGATGATAACTTCTAGAATTGATTTAAGTACTATTAAATCATCTAATAGTTTAGAGAATTCATTTAAAAGAACTATTAGCAGATTATATGAATTAACTTCAATCAAATTTAATTAAATTATGATACAGGATTTTTTTACTTTACAAATACAGACTGATGGACAAAAGCTTTATGATTTTACAAGTCAAACTATTGATTGGATTAAAAAAAAAGAATTTAAAAATGGTATTTTAAATTTGAGTATTCAACACACTAGTGCATCATTAATTGTTCAAGAAAATGCTGATCCCGATGTTCAAGCCGATTTGTTAAATTACTTTGATAAATTAGTCCCTATGGATAAAAAATTATATATTCATACAACCGAGGGGAAAGATGATATGCCAGCTCATATTAAATCTGCATTAACAAATAATCAAATATCTTTAAGCATTAAAGAAAATGAATTACTTCTAGGAACATGGCAAGGCTTATATTTATTTGAGCATCGTTTAAATTCTCAAAGAAGAAAAATTATTCATCATTTTTTTGGAGAATAATCAAAAATTTTTTTCCTAAAAAATTGAAGATAATGATAATCAATCTCAATATTTTTTTGAGATTGATTATCATTCACTAAGATTATTCTTGAAAATTTTCTTTATAAAATTAGAGTTAATTTATGGAAACACAAAACTTTAGCTGTAAAAAATGCGGATTAACAGTTTCATCTATTTGCTCTAAGTGTGACAGAGTAGTGGATGTTAAAGTTCTTGATAATGGCTGTATAGTACAAAAAACTAAATGTTTTGATTGTGCTAATGTACCAGTTATTAAAGACGTTTGTTCGCAAAAATAAAAAAATAATAAAAAATTTATAATCTGTTTTTGTAAATATTGAAAAATGGAATTAACTACAGGTATATTCAAATCAGCCAAAAATATTTTCGAAAATAATAAAGGCTCCATATTAAGAACTATAATTTATACGATTGGTCACTTTGCTATTGCGATTGTAGTCCTCATGTTAATTGCAGACGTTTCTTTTATGATTGCATTGACTGATGCAATCGTAGAACCCCTAGCTAATGCAATTTGGTATTTTATATTGGATAAATGGTGGGCAAGTAGAACAAGATAAAAATTTTAATAAATATTATTTTTTAAGAGATTGAAAAGCTAATAATGCAGCTTTCCGCGCAGTCTCATGTATTACAATTGGTTTTGGATAATTTTTTCCAATAATTGTTTTAAATGCCTCTTGGTATTTAATATCCATTTCCCAAGGTTTATGAATAAATTTTGGTGGAACTTTTTCAAGCTCAGGAACCCATTTTTTGACATATTTGCCCTCTTTGTCAAACTTTTCACCCTGAAGAATTGGATTAAATATTCTAAAATATGGTGCAGCATCTGCACCGCAACCAGCAACCCATTGCCACTGGGCTACATTATTGGCTTTATTAAAATCAAGTAAACAATTTCTAAAATGTTTTTCACCTTCGGTCCAATTAATTCTTAAATGTTTCACTAAAAAAGAGCCGACTACCATTCTTATTCTATTATGCATCCAACCAGTTTCGTATAATTCTCTCATCCCAGCATCCACAATTGGATAACCAGTCATTCCTGATTTCCACGCTTTCAAAAATTTTTCATTTTTTACCCAAGGAAATTTATCAAATTCTTTTCTATAATTTCCTTTTAAAAATTCAGGAAAATAATTAATCAAACTATGGGAGAATTCACGCCAACCTAATTCATTAATATATTTTCTATAACCAATACCTTTAGACTTAATTTCGTTACATTTTTTCCAAATAGTGCTCACATGTATTTGCCCGTGTTTTATATATGGAGACAATTTAGATGTGCCCTCTACAGAAGGATAATCTCTTGCTATACCATATTCTTTAATCTTATCATTAATTAAATTATTCAGAATTTTTTTTGAGTCGTTTTCTGATACTTTCCAATAATTCTCAAATTTTTTATACCAATTTTTTTTTGGTAAAATACTTTTTGGTTCAACACAATTTTTAAAAAAAGATATCATTTTCATTTTTTTTTTTACAATATAATTTTTATCCGGTGGTAAACCTAAATATTTTTGTTCAGCATTTCTCCAAAAAGGAGTGAAAACTTTAAAGGGTGTTCCATCATTTTTAGTAACCTCTTGAAATTCATTTAAAATATTCCCTTTAAAATATTTAAATTCAACTTCATTTTTTAAGAAAACATCTCTAATTTTTTTTCCTTTTGCAATCACGTCAGGTTCATAAATTTTGTTCCAATATATTGAAACATCATCTTTTTTTTTGATTTTGGAAAATATATCTAGTTCATCACCTGTTAGTATTTGAAGATTAATTTTGTATTTAGATAATTCTGATTTGAATATTTCTAAGGATTTAAACAACCACCACTTTTGTGCCTCTTTCTTATTATCAAAATCAGTTTTATTATAAATATATAATGCAATTACATTTTCATGATTTTGTGTAGCATATGAGAGAGCAGGGTTGTGATCAATTCTAAAGTCTTCCCTTATCCAAGCTATTGCGTTTTTTGTCATATAAAAATTATTTTCTACCTTTAGATATCAGCTCTTTGTAAAGTTTAACATCTGCATTTCCTTCGCATCCAATGACAAGAATGTTGGAATCTTTATTTAAATTTAATGATTTTCTTACTTTAGGATTGTTAGCTAAACCTATAAGCGCAATAACCCCAGGTGTTGCGCATTCTCCACCTATAATTGAACCTTTACTAAATTTTTTATCTTTTAGCATTGCTGTTGTTTTAGCAACATTATTGTCAGCAACAGATACACAATAGTTTGAGGTTTTTTTTAATATTTGCCATGGAACAAGTGACATTTCATTGCATGACATTCCACCCATAATACTCTCTTTTCTTATTTTTATTTTTTTCATTTTATTTGCTTTTACACTCTGAAGAACACAATCAGCTCTGTCAGGTTCAACAATGATTATTTTTGGAATTCTTTTAAAATATTTTGCTACTCCAGCAACTACACCTGCCGCTAATCCTCCAACACCAGCTTGAACAAATATGTGTGTTATGTAATAATTTGTCTGTTTAGATATTTCTTTTATCATTATAGAATAACCTGCCATTGTAAGTTGGGGCACATACTTATAGTTTTTAGTAGAAACATCCTGAACAATTTGCCAATTATTCTTTTTCGAGAGTCTTTTACATTCTTCTAATGAATTCTCGTAATCTCCTTTAACTCTTATAACCTCAGCACCAAATTTCTCTATTTCATGAACTCTTGTTTGGCTGACATATTGACTTACAAAAATTTTACACTTTAAATTTAATCTTTTTGCACCCCAAGCAACAGATCTACCATGATTACCAGCTGTTGCTGACGAAATTACAATATTCTTTTTTCCTTTTGATATTTTTTCAACAGCATACGCTCCTCCTAAAGCTTTAAAAGATTTTAAATGAAATCTCTTAGACTCATCTTTATAGAATATATTATTTAATCCTAAATTTTTTTTTAATTTATCAAGTGATAAAAGAGGTGTTGATTTATAATTTTTCCAACTCGATATTGATTTATAAGCATTAGTAATTAATTTAGAGGGAAGATATTTTAAAACATAATTCCTTTTAAAACTATAATGATTATTTTTTAATAATTTTTTATATTTCCAGCTTTTGAGATCTTTTAAGCTTTTCACTTTAACAATCTAAAGTATTGTCTTTTTCCCACTGAGTAACAGGTCTTTTCTTGTTGAAGTTTTCTTTATAATTAAAATTTTTAATTTCTTGTTTTTTCAATTTCACGTAGCTTTGTATAACATCTTTTCCGAAAGCATCTCTAAGAGATTTACTATTTTCAAACATTTTAATTGCTTGGCTTACATCATTAGGGAGTTTTTTTAAATTTGGATATTTTTTATAATCAGTATACATGTTGCAATGTAATGGTTTACCAGGATTAATTTTTTTATTTATACCCTCCAAGCCAGCAGCAATTATTCCAGATTGAAGTAAGTATGGGTTAGCTGAACCATCCATTAATCTTAACTCAAATCGACCTTGATCAGGAATTCTTATCATGTGCGTTCTATTATTTCCTGTATATGAAATACTACTTGGAGACCATGTAGCACCTGACTTAGTTGGAGGTGCATTGATTCTTCTATAACTGTTGATGCTTGGATTAAAAAATGCAGATAGTGCCTGAGCATTTTTCATTATCCCACCAAGAAAATTGTAAGCTAATTTACTTAAACCTAATTTATCTTTTTTATCTAAAAATTTATTATTTTTTCCATTCCATACTGAAACATGAGCGTGGCAACCATTTCCAGTCAAGTTGTGGAATGGTTTTGGCATGAAGGTTGCTCTTAAACCATGTTTTTCCGCTAAACTTTTTACCATAAATTTAAAAAAAACATGTCGATCTGCTGTTATTAAACAGTCAGAATAATCCCAATTCATCTCGAATTGGCCATTAGCATCTTCATGATCATTTTGATAAGGTTTCCACCCTAATTGAATCATGCTATCACAAATTTCTTTTATTAAATTATATCTCCTCATTAAAGCTGATTGATCATAACAAGGTTTTGATTGAATATCTCTTGGATCAGCGATTGATGATCCATCATCAGAAATTAAAAAGTATTCACACTCAACACCTGATTTCATTTGTAATTTTTTTTTTGATAATTTTTTAATTTGTTCTTTAAGCATAATTCTTGGAGATGCTTTGACAGGTTTTCCATCCATATATAAATCTGATGCTAGCCATCCTATTTCTTTATTCCAGGGCAATTGTATTAAACTGTTTGGATCTGGTACACCAAACATATCACTGTCAGCTGGTGTCATATCTAACCAAGTTGCAAAACCAGCAAAACCAGCGCCATTTTTTTGCATTTCACTTATTGCTTGTGCTGGTACGAGTTTAGATCTTAAGACACCAAAAAGATCTACAAAACTTATAAGAAAGTATTTTATTTTTTTTGATTTTGCTATCTGAGATAAATTTTTTGGCATATTTAATCTTAATTATTTAAAAGATGCCTAGCAATCATTTTTTTTCTTTTATTCCTGGTATCCAATTGCTTCCAGCAAGAGGAACTCTTGCCATAGCTGCAGCTTCTACAGTTAAAGCGCATAAATCTTCAGGTTCTAAATTATGTAGACTATTTTTTCCACACGCTCTAGCGAGTGTTTGAGCTTCTAAAGTCATAACTTTTAAATAATTAGTAAGTTTTTTACCTGCTTTTTTAGGGTCCAATCTTTTCATTAACTTTGGATTTTGAGTAGAAATTCCTGCAGGATCATTACCTTCATGCCAATCATCATATGCTCCAGCAGTAGTACCAAGTTTTTTATAATCATTTTCCCATTTAGGATCATTATCTCCAATAGCAATCATGGCAGCACTACCAATTGAAACTGCATCTGCTCCTAAAGCAAGTGCTTTTGCAACGTCAGCCCCATTTCTTATTCCACCAGAAATGACTAATTGTACTTTTCTATGAACATCTAGATCTTGGAGAGCATCAACTGCAGGCCTAATACATGCCAAGGTAGGTTGCCCTACATTTTCAATAAATACCTCTTGGGTAGCTGCCGTTCCACCTTGCATTCCATCAAGCACAACAACATCTGCACCAGCCTTAACAGCTAAAGCTGTATCATAATATGGTCTTGCTCCTGCAATTTTGATAAAAATAGGAACTTGCCATTTAGTTATCTCTCTTAACTCTAAAATTTTTATTTTTAGGTCATCAGGACCAGTCCAGTCAGGATGTCTGCATGCTGATCTTTGATCAACTCCCTTAGGTAAAGTTCTCATTTTTGCAACACGGTCATTAATTTTTTGACCTAGCAACATTCCTCCACCTCCAGGTTTAGCACCTTGTCCTATAACTACTTCTATTGCATCTGCTTTTCTTAAATCATCTGGATTCATTCCATATCTTGATGGAAGTAACTGGTATACTAAATATTTTGATTGTCCTCTTTCCTCAGGTGTCATTCCACCATCACCAGTTGTTGTTGATGTGCCAGCTGCACTTGCACCTCTCCCTAAGGCTTCTTTAGCTGCACCAGACAATGCCCCAAAACTCATTCCAGCGATAGTAATTGGTATTTCTAGTTCCAATGGTTTTTTTGCGTACCTAGTTCCTAATGTAACGTTTGTAGTACACTTCTCTCTGTAACCTTCTAGAGGATACCTTGACATTGAAGCACCCAAAAATAATAAATCATCAAAATGAGGCAGCTTTCTTTTTGATCCCCCACCTCTAATATCATATATTCCTGTAGCTGCTGCTCTTCTAATTTCAGAATTTGTGTACTCATCGAAAGTCCAAGATTGTCTAGGAAAAGTTTTATTATTTTTTTTCATAATTAATAATTATTATCAATCTTAAAATTATACAATTTCCTAGCCGAACCGTATCTTTTAAAGCTCTCTGCTTTATGATTTTTAATTTCAGCATCCTTTAAAAATTTTTTTAATTTATTGATATGTTTTTTATCCATTTTTTTTTCAATACAATCTGCGCCCAAGGATTTAACAGTCCCTTTAATATAGATATTTGTTTCATATAAACTGTCTCCTAATGCCTCACCAGCATCACCACAAACTACTAAATTCCCAGATTGAGACATGAAACCTGACATATGGCCAACCGAACCTTTCACAATAATATCTGCACCTTTCATAGATATCCCACATCTTGAACTAGCATCTCCATCAATTATTAAAAGACCCCCATGTGCTGTTGCGCCAGCAGATTGAGAGGCATTTCCTTTAACATGAACTTTTCCTGACATCATATTTTCAGCCACTCCTGTTCCAACATTTCCTTCAATTGTAATAGTTGCCTTCTTATTCATTCCTGCACAATAATAACCAACATGACCCTTGATTGTTACATTCATTTCTTTATCTAATCCTGCACAGATTGCATGATTTCCTTCAGGATTGATAATTGTAAAATCTCTTTCATTAGTTTTTCTATCGAGATTTTGTAATTTATCGTTTACGTTTCTTAATTCCAATTTTTTTAAGTCTAGTTCCATCAATTACCCCAAGAATAAACTACACCTGGTTCTGGTTCAAAAATCTTAGCGTTATTTACTTCTGGAAGGTGTGCCATAGCTTGAAATTCAGATGCTATCGCTACGTAATCATCTGTCTCAGCAATCACTGCTGGTTTACAGGCTATTTCATCTCTTAAAACAGCAAAACCATCCTTTGTGCCAGTTATAAAAGTATAAAAACCATCTAAATCTTTCAGACTATCTTTTAGTGTTTCCTTTAAATTTTTCTTATTAGAGAGATTATTAGAGATATATCCAGCTGCTACTTCTGTATCATTTTCTGAGTCAAAATTTACTCCATCTTTTTTTAATTTTCTTCTAAGATTGTTATGATTAGACAAAGAACCGTTGTGAACTAAACATTCATCTTCTCCAGTGGAATATGGGTGTGAACCATCAGTCGTAATTGCACTTTCAGTCGCCATTCTGGTATGACCAATGGCATGAGATCCAGAGTAATCATCAAGCTTAAATTTCTTGACAACATCACTAGGACTCCCAACTTGTTTGAATATCTCAATTGATTTGCCATAACCAACTAATGCAACATCTTGAAAATGATTTTTAAGAATAGTCAACATAGTATGGGGCTTTATTGATGTTTTTAAAACCACATGATCAGAATTTTTTTTCAATTCTGCATCTACATGTTTAGTAATTCTTTCCTCAAAATCTTTAAAATTTAATTTATTGATACATATTGAATATTTAAATTTTTCTTTTTCTTCTTTTTTGTATATTGCAAAGCCTGCACTATCAGGTCCACGCGAACCCATGTTAATTAGCATTTTTGACAAAAGTGAACCAAGCGAGTTTTTTAATTTCTCATTTTTTAAATAAATTCCAACTATTCCACACATGATTTTTTATTTAATTAAAGATAATATGAAGTCTTTATAGTAAATAGCATTAACCAAAACAATAATGATTATTGCGGCAAAGACACCATACTTTGCCTTAGGAAAGGCTACACCTCTCATTTTACTTGGTCTTAATTCCTCATTATTTTTATTTTTTTCTGACATAGGATAAAAAAAGGGCGCCACATTTCTGTAGCGCCCAAATTTTTAATTTAATTACCAATCGGTAATATTGCTCTTATGATCATTTGGACCATGTCTTTTTCTTGCTAATCTTTCGAGCTCATCGCCCTCAGATCTTGCAGTCAAAACATGCCAACCTACCCATAAGATTATTGCTAAAATTACTAGCAAACCTTCTGAGGATCCAGCACCAGGATAAACAGCACCAACTACTTCTTCAGCTGGTTTGTTTAGGTGATCAATCCAATTTGTAACTGTCGCCATATATTATACTCCTTTACCTGGTTGCAGTGGCTACTGCTCTTTCATCTCTTTTAGCAGTCTCCATTATTTCATAGTCTAGTCCTGCAATCTCTGCATCTCTTGGGATTCTTAACTTACCCATTCCATGAAGAACTTTTGCAATAACATAGCCTGGTATTAGTCCAAGAACTACGAACATTATTAATGCTCCTAGGAACTGTCCTAACGGGTTAATTGAAGCATATGTTGTTCCGTCCCACATAGCACCAACGCTGTATCCAGACGCTGGGTAACCATTTAGAACAAAACCACATATTACTAGACCAATAAATCCAGCATAACCATGCACTGCAACTGCACCTACTGCATCATCAATTTTGAACTTACGCTCAACCCAATAATGTAGTTTGTATGAAATCACAACACCAATCATACCAATGATCATTGCTTGAATTGGATGATATAAATCATTTCCAGCTGAAGCACATATGATACCTGCTAGTCCACTTGAGTATGTCCAGAAAGGATCACCTTTTGCAATCCAATAACCTGCTAATAATCCTCCTGATAATGACATCAAGAAGTTAAAAGTAATACCACTAAGTGTAGTAGGAGTTACATAAATGTTTGTAGCTGTCCAGTATGATATACCTTCCATGCCGTATTCAGGTCCAAGATCAAATATTGGTATATTACATGCTGCATAGAATCCCCAGAAACCAGTGTAAATTAGAAACAATCCAATTGTGACTAGCCAAGGATTTCTAGGCCCAATATTTCTTGGTTCTCCACTTGATGAGAATTTTCCTATTCTTGGTCCTAAAACCATTAGAACTCCTAAAGCAAATCCGCCAGCTATTGCGTGAATTACTCCTGATGCATAAGCATCATGGTATCCTAAAAGTTTTAACATCCATCCATCAAAGTGCCATCCCCAAGCAGCATCAATTACCCAAAAAACAGATCCTATTGCGATTGCTAAAATACCAAATGCAAAAGTTGTTATCCTTTCAATAATTGCTCCTGAGACGATGGAAGCAGCTGTCCATGAGAATAATAAGAATGCCGCCCAGAAGACACCAGAGATGTGATCTCCTAAGTTGACAGCCATTAAATCACTTGTTGCTGTGTACCATGTAGCACTGAAAGCCGAGTCATCGGTTATTAAAGCACTACTTTCATTCATTATTGATGGTGCTAATCCAGGTCCTGTTGGAAAAGCCCAATAAATCCACCAACCAAATAAAAACCAAGTTACTGTTACTAAAGGTATCAGCATTGTGTTTTTCATTAGAGTATGTTGATGGTGTTTGTAACGAGATGCTCCAACTTCATACATACAGAATCCGACGTGAATTAAAAACATCAGAACCACTGTTACCCAGTAGTAAAACTCTGTAAATATGGTTGTTAGAGCAGCTAACTGATCAGTCATAGTCTATCTCCATATTAGTTTTAAAAAGCCTATAAAATTTTGAAAGAAGTGACAAATAAAAGAATGACAAAAAACTTAATAATGACGTGACTATTTAAAATAAAATCAACTATTGATTGTGTAACTAGAATTTTAGATAAGCTTTTTTCAAATCAACAAGAGGGTGCTTCGGCGACATTTGAAATTTAACCAAGAGCTCTCTAGCAATCATATCTCTGTCTTGCTGATTGTTAGGCAGTTTGATTGTCTTAGGGATTGTCACCCAACCATTAGCATTTCTACAAAATACTGCAGGTCTATCTTCTTCATAACCCATGTGCACATCTTCTAGCCAGTTGAGGTCATCCCAACCCATAGCCTCAATATATTTTTTAAGAAATGGAGTGATTTTGCTATAATCAGGTAAAAGATTTACATCATATCTATAACCAATTGATTGACCAATCATTTTTTCTCTGGCAGTTTCTTTCTTTTTACCAAGCTGCCCTTTTATTTCTTTTACTTTAGGAAGTTTTTTACTTTTTTTTTTTGGCATAATAAAAATTATATTTTGTGATAGTTATCAACTCCAACTGTATAGTTTGTTCCAGCTAAAGGAACTTTTGCTAATGCTGAAGCCTCAGAAGTAAGAGCAGCTAAATCTTCAGGCTCCAAAGAGTGAATATTTGTTTTTCCACAAGCTCTAGCTAATAATTGTGCCTCAAGTGTCATGGAGTGCAAATAATTATAAACCCTTAGAGCAGCATCATCTGGATTTAGTCTCGCTCTTAATTTTGGATCTTGAGTAGCAACACCAACAGGACATCTACCCGTATGACAGTGGTAGCATTCACCTGCTTTTACTCCCATTTCTTTTTCAAAATTTGCCTCAGGAATATCTTTGTTACAATTCAAAGCAATCATCGAACCTGTTCCAATTGCTATTGCATCAGCACCCAGCGCTAAAGCTTTAGCCATGTCGGCTCCATCTCGTACACCTCCTGCATAAATTAATGTAACTTTCCCAGTCTTACCAACATCATCAATTGCTCTTCTTGCTTCCCTAATTGCTGCTATTCCTGGAATTCCTGTATTTGCTGCAGCAATATGTGGACCGGCACCAGTTGACCCTTCCATTCCATCTAAATAAATTGAGTCAGGATCACATTTTGCAGCCATACGAACATCATCATAAACTTTTGAAGCTCCAAGTTTTAATTGTATCGGAACTTTATTTTTTGTTAATTGTCTTAACTCTTCTACCTTTAATGCTAAATCATCAGGACCCAACCAATCAGGATGTCTTGCAGGTGATCGTTGATCAATTCCTGATGGAAGTGATCTCATCTCTGCCACTTGGTCAGTAACTTTTTGACCCATTAAGTGACCACCCATACCAACTTTTTGACCTTGACCTATAAATACCTCAATTCCATCAGCAAGCTGTGCATGATGTGGGTTAAATCCATATCTTGATTGAATACATTGATAGAACCATTTTTCAGAATATCTTCTCTCATCTGGAATCATACCACCTTCTCCAGAACAAGTAGCACTGCCTGCCATTGTAGCTCCACGTGCCAAAGCAGTTTTTGCTTCGTAAGATAAAGCTCCAAAACTCATACCAGTAATATAAACAGGTATGTCTAACTCTATTGGGTTTTCACATCTTGGTCCAATTACAGTTTTAGTTTCACATTTTTCTCTGTAACCTTCAATTACAAATCTTGTTAAAGTTCCAGGTAGGAAAACTAGGTCATCAAATGTTGGAATTTTCTTCATCAATGCCATTCCACGCATTCTGTATCTTCCTAACTGAGATTTAATATGAATATCGTCTATTACTTCAGGTGTAAAAATTGCATTATGGCCAAGTAAACTTTTATTTCTTCCGCCATTGTTATTTAGATGTACGTCAGCTTTACCACCGACATTCTCTTTTAGTTTACCATTAGTTTTTTTTTTCTTTTTTCTTTTAGCCATTAGATTGCTCCTTTTTTCTCTGTAGGTTCTAAGTTATCATAATTCCACAATTTTTTCCCTGCGACTACTTTTGTCATCTTGCTTACATCAAAGTTATCTCCAATTTCTGCAACTTTTAACTTTCTTTTTAACCATTCTTGGTCACTTTTTGTTAATTCTGATGGAACAGCGTCACTTCCATAAGACCCTATTTTACCCCCAATAAAAATTGTACCATCATACATAGAATCACCTAAATTTATTCCAACATCACCTAAAATAATTATTCTGCCTCTTTGCATCATAAATCCTGTAAAAGCGCCTGCATCACCACCGATAATGATTGTTCCACCTTTCATATCAATACCTGTTCTCGCCCCAACACTTCCTTTGCAAATTAGGTCCCCACCTCTAATAGCTGCTCCAAAACATGATCCAGCATTTTTTTCTATAACAACTTTCCCAGCCATTAAATTTTCTGCACAAGACCAACCAACTCTTCCATTAATTCTGACTACGGGCCCATCACAAGATCCTATTCCAAAATACCCTAAGCTTCCCTCGAAAATTAAATTTAATTTGTTAAGTATTCCCACCCCTAAACTATGTTTTCCTTGAGGATTCTTAATTACGATTGTTCCGTAACCTTCACTCATTAATCCATCAATTTTTTTATTTGCTTCTGCTGCGCTCATATCTTTAACATCAAGATCAGTTCTTTTATTAAAATCTACATCATAGGTACCAAAGTAATAAAAATTTTCTGCCTCATCAGGATTAAAAAATTTTTGTTGTGTTCTTCCAGTTAATACTTCTGTATGCATACCCATTTCTTGGGCTTTAGTTTTTTTTGTTACATTTTTTAAATTTGCCATACTTTTACCTCTCCATCAAAAGGATCATAAGTATCTATTTCTTGAGGAAGAACAGATCTGATTGCTATTTCTTCAGAGCCCATTGCAACTAAGTCATCTGATTCATAAAGAACTAGAGGTTTTGCAGCCATTGTATCTTTTGCCATTCCAAGAGAATTCTTTGTTGCAACAAAGTATGTAAATACTCCATCAAGACCTGTTAAAGACTCTTTCATACCCTCCTCTAAGGTTGCTCCACTTCTCATTTTTTCTGCTAAATAAACAGCTATTAACTCTGAATCACACTCAGACATGAACCTCATTCCTTTATTTTCCAAAGCTCTTCTGTTATTCCAGTAATTTGTTAATTGGCCATTATGCACTACAGAAACATCGCTAAAAGGATACCCCCAAAATGGGTGAGCAGATTTTATATCTACACCAGACTCAGTCGCCATACGTGCGTGACCTATTGCATGTGTTCCAATTAATTTATCTAAACTATATCTATCACAAACCATTTTTGCATTTCCCAA
>CACOWV010000011.1 GCA_902630945.1 uncultured Pelagibacteraceae bacterium | reverse complement strand
GTGAAAACTCAAATGGAAAAAACTCAAAGAGAGTATTATTTAAACGAACAGCTTAAAGCCATCCAAAAAGAGTTAGGTGAAATAGAAGATGGTAAAGATGAAAGTACAAGTTTAAATAAAGCTATTTTGAAAGCGAAAATGCCCAAAGATACTGAGAAAAAATGTTTACAAGAACTTAAAAAATTGAAAAACATGAGTCCTATGTCAGCTGAAGCGACAGTTGTAAGAAATTATCTAGACTGGATGACAGAACTTCCTTGGAACAAAAAAAGTGATGTCGATATAGATCTTACAAAAGCATTAAATATTTTAGATAGGGATCATTTCGGTCTAGAAAAAGTTAAAGAAAGAATTATAGAATTTTTAGCTGTACAAAAAAGAATGGAAAAAATTAAAGGACCAATTTTATGTTTAGTTGGACCACCAGGGGTTGGAAAAACTTCTTTAGGAAAATCTATTGCAAAAGCTACTAATCGAGAATTTGTGAGAATGTCAGTAGGTGGAATGAGAGATGAGGCTGAAATAAGGGGACATAGAAGAACTTACATTGGATCTCTACCGGGAAAAATTATTCAGATGATGAAAAAAGCAGGAACAAAAAATCCTCTCATATTATTGGATGAGATAGACAAAATTGGTAATGACTACAGAGGCGATCCCTCATCGGCATTATTAGAAGCACTTGATCCAGAACAAAACACTTCATTTAATGATCATTATCTTGAAGTAGATTATGATTTGTCTGATGTTATGTTTGTTACGACAGCAAATACTTTAAATATACTTCCGCCTTTATTAGATAGAATGGAAGTTATAAGATTAGCAGGTTACACTGAAGATGAAAAAATAAGCATTGCTAATAAATATCTTCTTCCAAAACAAATTAAAGATAATGGTGTAAAAGAAAAAGAAATGAAGTTACAAGATGATATAATTAAAGAGGTCATCAGAAGTTACACAAAAGAGTCTGGTGTAAGAAATTTAGAGAGAGAAATATCTAAATTAGCTAGAAAAGTAGTTAAAAAAGTAGTCTCAGGTGAAAAAAATGAAGTAATGATTGATAAGAAAAATTTATCAGAATTTTTAGGTGTTCCAAAATTTAAATCAGGTGAATTAGAAAGTGAAGATAGAGTTGGTATTGTAACTGGTCTAGCTTGGACAGAATATGGCGGTGAAATTTTAAAGATTGAGACAGCTACTATGCCTGGTAAAGGAAGAATGCAAATTACTGGTAAACTTGGAGATGTAATGCAAGAGTCAGTTAAAGCAGCTAAATCTTTCGTAAGATCTAAATGTTTGGAGTATGGAATCATTCCACCATTATTTGAAAAAAAAGATTTTCATATTCATGTTCCTGAGGGTGCAACACCAAAAGATGGCCCATCTGCTGGTATAGGAATGGTCACTTCAATAGTTTCATCGATAACAAATATTCCAGTAAAAAGAAATGTAGCAATGACGGGAGAAGTGACATTAACTGGTCAAGTTCTTCCGATAGGTGGACTAAAAGAAAAATTAATAGCAGCTCATAGAGCAGGAATAAAAGAAGTTTTAATTCCTAAAGAAAATGAAAAAGATCTAGTTGATATGCCAAAAAAAATAATTGAAGAAATTAAGATAACTCCTGTTGAGTATGCAGATGAAGTTTTAAAAATAGCTTTAACTAAAGAGTTAAAGAAAACAGAGTGGGTTGAGGTAGATATTTCTAAAAAAGACGAAAAATCTCAAGCTAGTATTCAATAATATAATTATGGAACTTTTAGTGATTTTACTTGTTGTAGTTTTTTTTACTTTTTATTTATGTAGGCCAATTTCAAAAAGAGAAGAAGATAATTTTAACTCCAAAAATAATTGGAGAGGTGGATTTTAAAAAATTTTCTACGATTTATAACAACTAATTAATCTTGACGTTATGAGACTAAAAGATATAACCACTATTTTGGTTATGGGCGGTTAGCTCAGTTGGTAGAGCATCTCGTTTACACCGAGGGGGTCAAAGGTTCGAGTCCTTTACTGCCCACCAAAAGAATCGAAGAGTGGGGGTGTAGCTCAGTTGGTTAGAGCGATCGCCTGTCACGCGATAGGTCGAGGGTTCGAGTCCCTTCACTCCCGCCACTAATGATAACGATTCTCAAAATTTATAATTGTGTAATAAACAAGCCACAAAAAACGTGACCAATTTGCACTATAAATTAGTTTAAAAACAACTATAAAAACCGTCATTTAAACTGTGATATTTAAACTTTAATTTTATATAAAAAACTACTATATTATGAATCTTATCGGAATTTTCTTATTCAAAGATTAATATAACTAACATTATGACTGCGGATTTTTTAAAAGATTATTTACCGATAATTCTATTTCTTATAATTGCTTTTGGTTTAAGCTGTGCATTTATAGTTGTTAATTACATCCTATCACCAAAAAACCCAGACCCTGAAAAATTGTCCGCATATGAATGTGGTTTTGAACCTTTCCAAGATTCTAGAATGGAATTTGATGTGAGATTTTATTTGGTAGCAATACTTTTTATTATTTTTGATTTAGAAATTGCCTTTTTATTTCCGTGGGCAATTTCTTTAGGAAAAATAGGAATTCTTGGATTTAGTTCAATGATGATTTTTTTATTCATACTTACAATTGGTTTTATTTATGAGTGGAAAAAAGGTGCACTAGATTGGGAATAATAATTTAATAAATGAATAATAAAATAGAACAAGTACCTGAAGAATTTAAACAACTTGCCGAAGATTTTAGCAAGAATGGTTTTATTACAACTTCATTAGATAATTTAATAAATTGGTCAAGGGCAGGGTCTCTGCATTGGATGACCTTTGGTTTGGCTTGTTGTGCTGTTGAGATGATGCAAACTGCAATGCCTAGATATGATCTTGAAAGATTTGGAGCAGCACCGAGAGGCTCTCCTAGACAATCAGATGTAATGATAGTTGCAGGTACTTTGACCAACAAAATGGCTCCAGCTCTAAGAAAAGTTTATGATCAAATGCCCGAACCACGATATGTAATATCAATGGGCAGCTGTGCTAATGGTGGAGGGTATTATCATTACTCATACTCAGTTGTTAGAGGTTGTGATCGCATAGTTCCAGTAGATATTTATGTGCCAGGTTGCCCACCTTCTGCTGAGGCTTTGTTGTACGGAATAATGCAACTTCAAAAAAAAATTAGAAACAAAGGTTCATTTAATAGATAAAATGAAAAATTTAGTAGATTTAGAAAAAAAAATTAATTCAGAATTAGCTTCAAAGATCAAAAAAACTGAAATTAAACACAATCAAATATATATAGAGATTGAAAAAGAAGACTTAATTGACGTAACTTTATTTTTAAAAACTAATAATTATACAAAATTTAGGCAGCTTATAGATATCACAGTTGTAGACCATCCAGAGGAGAGTCAAAGGTTTAAAATTGTATATCTTTTTTTAAGCCATGAATTTAATCAAAGAATTATTCTAAATTATTTTATTAGTGAAAATGAAGTAATTTCGTCATTGACGTCAATATTTCCTTCAGCAAATTGGATGGAAAGAGAAGTTTTTGATATGTATGGAGTTAATTTTAAGGATCATCCAGACTTGAGAAGAATTTTAACAGATTATGGATTTGAGGGCCATCCATTAAGAAAAGATTTTCCTTTAACTGGAAATTCAGAAGTTAGATATAGCGAAGATCAAAAAAAAGTAATTAACGAACCAGTTAAATTAGAGCAAAATTATCGGAATTTTGATTATGAAAGTCCTTGGGAAGGAACTAAATATATAAAAGATATTAAAGAAACAAATGACAAAAAAAATTAAAAATTTAAATTTAAATTTCGGTCCTCAACATCCTGCTGCTCATGGGGTATTAAGACTAATTCTTGAATTAGATGGTGAAGTAGTAGAGAAAGCCGACCCACATATTGGTTTATTACATAGAGGAACTGAAAAATTAATAGAAAATAAAACTTATATGCAGGCTGTTCCATATTTTGATCGTCTAGACTATGTGGCTCCAATGAATCAAGAACATGCTTTTGCATTAGCTATAGAAAAAATTTTAGAAATCGATGTTCCTATAAGAGCACAATTTATAAGAGTAATGTTTTGTGAAATCGGAAGGATTTTAAGTCACATTTTAAATGTAACTACACAAGCGCTAGATGTTGGCGCTTTAACACCATCTTTATGGGGTTTTGAGGAAAGGGAAACTTTAATGTCTTTTTATGAAAGAGCATCTGGCTCCAGATTACATGCAAATTATTTTAGAGCTGGTGGTGTTCATCAAGATTTACCAGCAGGCTTAGAAAATGATATTGCAAAATTTTGTGAAAATTTTCCTAAAATCATAAATGATTTAGAAAATTTATTAACTGATAATAGAATATTTAAACAAAGAAATGTTGATATTGGTATAGTGACAAAAGAAGACGCTTTAGATTATTCCTTTAGTGGAGTCATGATAAGAGGATCAGGTGTACCTTGGGATCTTAGAAAATCACAACCTTACGACTGTTATGACCAATTAGAATTTAAAATTCCTGTTGGAAAAAATGGTGATTGCTACGATCGATATTTATGTAGGATAGAGGAAATGAAAGAGAGTGTATCAATAATAAATCAATGTTTAGAAAAGATGGAAAAAGGACCAATAAAAACTTTTGATGGAAAAATATCACCTCCCTCAAAAAAAGAGATAAAACAATCAATGGAAGCTTTAATTCATCACTTTAAATTATTTACTGAGGGCTATCGTGTTCCTAAAGATGAAATTTATACAGCAGTTGAAGCTCCTAAAGGAGAATTTGGTGTTTATTTAATTTCTGATGGCTCTAGTAAACCTTATAAATGCAAAATTCGAGCACCCGGATTTTCTCATTTACAATCAATGGATTACTTAATTAGAGGACACATGTTAGCAGATGTCCCTGCGGTACTTGGATCTTTAGATATAGTTTTTGGGGAGGTAGATAGATGAGTTTAAAAAGACCTGCTAAGAATCAACCAGATAAATTTGAATTTAACTCTTCTTCACTAGCCGCAGCTAATGAAATTGTTTCAAGATATCCCAAAGGCAAACAACAAAGCGCTGTTATGGCATTACTTTATATTGCTCAAAGACAAAATAATAATTGGATACCATTGGTAGCTATGAAGTATATCGCAAAATTTTTGGATATGCCCTACATTAAAGTTTATGAAGTTGCTACTTTTTATTCAATGTACAATTTATCTCCTGTTGGAAAGTATTTTATTCAGGTATGTACCACAACACCTTGTATGATCAGAGGTGCAAATAAGTTAGTTGAGGCATGTAAAGAAAAAATTTCAGAGAATGAGTCAGAACTAACTAGTGAAAAAAATTGTTCTTGGATGGAAGTTGAATGTTTGGGCGCATGTGTAAATGCTCCTATGATGCAAATCAATGATGATTATTTTGAGGATCTTGATAAAGAAAAAACTTTAAAAATTTTAGACAAAATTTTAAAAGGTGAGTCACCTAAACCAGGCTCTTATAGAGGAAGAACGAATAATGAACCAGAAAATAATAGAAAAACCCTATTGGAAATAAAAAATGCTTAAGGATCAAGATAGAATTTTCCAAAATTTGTATAATGATTTGGGATCAGATGTTGCTTCTTCAAAAAAGAGAGGTGACTGGGTTAATACTAAAGAATTAACTGAAAAAGGAAGAGAGTGGATTATTAGTGAAATAAAAGAATCTCAACTTAGAGGAAGAGGTGGAGCCGGCTTTCCAACAGGATTGAAATGGTCTTTTGCTCCTAAAGAAGTTGGATCAAGACCTCATTATCTAGTGGTAAACGGTGATGAGTCTGAGCCAGGAACTTGTAAGGATAGAGATATATTGAGATTTGAACCTCACAAATTAATAGAAGGATGTTTGATAGCTTCGTATGCAATTCAAGCAAATGTTTGTTATATATATATTAGGGGTGAATATTTTATTGATGGTCAAAAGCTTCAAGCCGCGATTAATGAAGCTTATGAAAAAAATTTGATTGGAAAAAATGCAGCAGGCACTGGTTGGGATTTAGATATTTATATTCACTATGGAGCGGGTGCGTATATTTGTGGTGAAGAAACAGCATTACTTGAGAGCATTGAGGGCAAAAAGGGCCAACCTAGGTTGAAACCACCTTTTCCAGCATTAATTGGTCTTTATGGATGCCCCACTATAATCAATAATGTTGAAACAATAGCTGTTGTTCCAACAATCTTAAGACGTGGAGGAAAATGGTTTGCTTCACTCGGGAGAGAAAAAAATACTGGTACTAAAATTTTTTGTATATCTGGTAATGTAAACACTCCATGTAACGTTGAAGAGGAAATGAATATACCTTTAAAAGAATTAATTGAAGTTCATGCTGGTGGAGTGATAGGTGGTTGGGATAACTTACAAGCAGTTATTCCTGGTGGATCCTCCATGCCATTAATACCTAAAGAAAAGTGTGAAACACTAACAATGGATTTTGATTCTCTAGCTGCAGAAAAAAGTGGCTTAGGGACTGCTGGAGTAGTTGTAATTAATAAAGATCAAGACATTATTAAATGTATGGCCAGAATTGCAAGATTTTATAAACATGAAAGTTGTGGTCAGTGTACACCTTGTAGAGAAGGATCTGGTTGGATGTGGAGAATGCTTGAGAGGATGGCTAAAGGGGAGGCATCAAAAGATGAGGTGGATATGTTAAGTGATGTAACTAAGCAAATAGAAGGACATACAATTTGTGCTTTTGGTGAAGGATCGTCTTGGCCAGTTCAAGGATTATTGAGGCACTTTAAAGATGAAATTAAAAAAAGAAATAAATTTGATCCAATAGTTAAAGAGAATAAAAATATTCCGTATTTGGTGGATCAACACTTATTAGATAAAAATGCTTAAATTAAAAGTTAATGATATAGATGTTGAAATAGATGAAGGCTTAACTGTTCTTCAAGCTTGTGAAAAAGCTGGGGTTGAAATTCCAAGATTTTGTTATCATGAGAAATTGTCTATAGCTGGGAATTGCAGAATGTGTTTAGTGGAAATGGAAAAATCCCCTAAACCTATAGCATCATGCGCTATGCCTGCAGCTGATGGAATGGTTATTAAAACAAATACTCCTAAGATAGAAAAATCCAGAAAAGGTGTAATGGAATTCCTATTAGCTAATCACCCTTTGGATTGTCCAGTTTGCGATCAAGGTGGAGAATGTGATCTTCAAGACCAATCTATGTTTTATGGAATTGATAAATCCAGATTCAAAGAAAATAAAAGATCTGTTCCGGATAAAAATATGGGACCATTAATTAAAACTCAAATGACAAGATGTATTCATTGTACGAGGTGTGTCAGGTTTGCAACAGAAGTAGCTGGCGTACCAGAGTTAGGGGCAATTGGTAGAGGTGAAGATATGCAGATTACAACTTATTTAGAACAGTCAGTTCAATCAGAATTATCAGGTAATGTTATTGATTTATGTCCTGTAGGAGCGTTAACATCAAAACCTTATGTTTTTGAAGCAAGGCCCTGGGAGTTAAAAAAAACTGAGAGTATAGACGTAATGGATGCTGTTGGATCTAACATCAGAGTTGATACTTACGACT
Source organism: uncultured Pelagibacteraceae bacterium (assembly GCA_902630945.1). GTDB lineage: Bacteria > Pseudomonadota > Alphaproteobacteria > Pelagibacterales > Pelagibacteraceae > Pelagibacter. The sequence goes on along the minus strand of CACOWV010000011.1, from coordinate 8,935 downwards.
GGGAAGTTAAAAGAGTTCTACCTATTATTAATGAGGATATCAATGAGGAATGGATTTCTGATAAAACTAGATATGCGTGTGATGGATTATTGAATCAAAGATTAGATACACCTTACATTAAATACAACAATAAATTTGAGAAAGCTTCATGGGATGAAGTCTATAAAATTATAAAATCTAAAATAGAAAATATAAATAAAGATGAAATAGCTGGTTTCGTAGGAGATTTAATTAACATGGAGGCAAGTTTTATTTTTAAAGAATTTTTTGAAAGAACTTTAGATTCAAAGTTATATGAATCTAGATCTAAAGCTAATTTTATAGAAAGTTCAGAAAGAGAAAACTATTTGTTTAATACTTCAATAAATGGAATAGAGGAGTCAGATCTTATTTTATTAATTGGTACAAACCCAAGATTTGAAGCAACAATGCTGAATGCTAGAATAAGAAAAGCTTATTTGAACAATAATACAAAAGTAATCTCATTAAATAATTTAGGAGATCTTACTTATCCGTATAAATCTTTAGATGGAAAAACAAAAACATTAAAAGATATAATTGAAAACAAAAGCAACATTACAAAAGAAATTTTAGATTCAAAAAAACCAATTATTATATTAGGTGAGTCTTTTTTAAATCTTAAATCGGCAAAATATTTATTTTTTGCGCTTAAAGAATTTTTGATAAAGTATAATAAATCCACAGATGAATGGAAACCTATGAATTTATTATCTGCAGATGCTGCTACAGTTGGTAGCTTGGATTTAGATATTATTGATAGGTCAAATAATATATTTCAAAAACTTAATGATAATAAGTTTAAGATAGTTTATTTGCTTGGACGAGATAATCTTGATTTTATAAAAAAGGATGAATTTGTAATATATCAAGGCAGCCATGGAGATAAAGGTGCTGAAATCGCAGATATTATTTTACCTGGAGCAGCATACACAGAACAATCAGGATATTTTACAAATTTAGAGGGAAAGATTCAAAAAGCATATAAAGCATCGTATCCCCCTGGTAATGCAAAAGAGGATTGGCAAATAATTAATGATTTAGCTGAACTTATGAATAATCGAAAACTTTTTAATGATAAAGATGAGTTAGAAAGCAGTATGATAAACTATATAAATCTTAAAAAAGAAAGAGAACAATCAAACTTAATTCAATCACATAATCAAAATAGTTTTGAGAATGAAAACTTAGATATAAATTTTAAAGAATATTATTTTTCAAATGTAATTGCTAGATCTTCTAAAACAATGTTGGATTGTTATAATTCAAAACTAGATGTTAAACGCACAGGTACAGAGGGATAATAAATGGAAAACTTAAATTTTATTTTTCAAGAAATCTATAAGATTTTATTTTTACTGATTCCAGTCTTAGTCTCTGTTGCAATGATTGTCTGGTTAGATAGAAGAGTTTGGGCGTTTGTTCAAAAAAGACAAGGACCAAATGTAGTGGGTCCATTTGGATTACTTCAATCATTAGCTGATGCCCTCAAATATATTTTTAAAGAAATGATAATTCCTGCAAGTTCAAATAAGATTATATTTATTTTAGCTCCAATAATAACTATGACTTTAGCATTAATCGCCTGGGCAGTCATTCCGTTTAACGAAGATCAAGTTCTTGCTAATATTAATGTTGGAATATTATATATTTTTGCTGTGTCCTCATTAGGTGTTTATGGAATTATTATGGGTGGATGGGCATCCAATTCAAAATATCCATTTTTAGGAGCTATTAGATCTGCAGCACAAATGGTATCTTATGAAGTTTCAATAGGAATAATAATTATAAATGTTTTATTGTGTGTTGGTTCTTTAAACTTAAATGACATTGTAATAGCTCAAAAAAATATGTGGTTTATAATCCCATTATTCCCAATGTTTGTAATATTTTTTATTTCAGCTTTAGCCGAAACTAACAGACCGCCGTTTGATCTTCCGGAGGCAGAAGCTGAATTAGTAGCTGGCTATCAAACTGAATATTCAGGGATGATGTATGCAATGTTTTGGTTAGGTGAATATGCGAATATTTTACTTATGTGTGCTTTGGGTTCAATTTTATTTTTGGGAGGATGGTTATCACCAATAGATTTATACCCATTCAATTTAATACCTGGTGTATTTTGGTTAATTTTTAAAATCCTATTTTTATTCATTTTATTTGCTTTAGTAAAAGCAATAGTTCCAAGATATCGATATGATCAACTAATGAGACTTGGTTGGAAAATTTTTCTACCATTTTCTCTTACTTATGTTGTATTTACCGCAAGCTATCTTTTTTATTTTAATCTTTTACCTTCTATTTAAATGAAAATTTCAAGATTTTTTAAAACTATTTTGATGACTGACTTTATAAATGGATTATTTATTGCCATTAAAGAACTTTTTAAATCAAAAAAAACAATTAATTATCCATTTGAAAAGGGAAAAATCAGTCCAAGATACAGAGGCGAACATGCATTAAGAAGATATCCTAATGGTGAGGAGAGATGTATTGCTTGTAAATTATGTGAAGCAGTTTGTCCAGCACAAGCAATAACAATTGAGTCAGCTGAAAGATCTGATGGAAGTAGGAAAACTACTCGTTATGATATTGATATGATGAAGTGCATTTATTGTGGATTGTGCGAAGAATCTTGCCCAGTAGATGCTATTGTTCAAGGACCAAATTTTGAGTTTTCAACAGAGACTAGAGAAGAGCTTTATTATACAAAGGATAAGTTACTTGATAACGGTGATAGGTGGGAGAATATTTTAGCTGCAAATATCAAAAGCGATAATCCTTATAGATAATTTTATGATAGCTCATGCGATTTTTTTTTATATTTTTTCAATAATTGCAATTATCTCAGCTATTATGGTCACTGCATCCAAAAATACAGTTCATTCAGTTTTTTTTTTAATATTAGATTTTATAAGTATATCTTGTCTATTTATTATGATTGGAGCTGAGTTTTTAGGAATGATTATGTTAATTGTTTATGTTGGAGCTGTAGCAGTTTTATTTTTGTTTGTAGTAATGATGTTAAATGTTGCTCAACAAAAAAATCAATGGTTCCTGTCGAAATCTAGCTCAAACCATATTCCTTTTGGTTTAATTATCAGCGCAGTTATCTTCATTGAATTAATAATTGTTGTTGGAGGTTGGAAGTATAAACCAGAGTTATTAACTACTGTTAACCCATATATAGATGAAATAAGCAATACTCATTCATTAGGGCAAATTCTATATACAGATTACATCCATATTTTTCAAATAAGTGGAATGATTTTGTTGATAGCAATGATTGGTGCTATTGTTCTCACATTCAGAAAAAGAGAGGGAGTTAAAACACAAAGTTATTTAAAACAAATTTCAAGAGAAAGATCAGAGGGGGTTAAGTTATTAGAAGTACCGTCAAATAAAGGAGTAAAAATAGATGACTGAAGTTGGTTTAGGGCATTATTTGACTCTAGGTGCAGTGATATTCAGCATTGGAGTAATCGGTATTTTTCTAAATAGAAAGAACATTATTGTAATTTTGATGAGTATTGAGCTAATATTATTATCGGTAAATATTAATTTAGTATCTTTTTCTATTTATCTAGGTGACTTATCTGGGCAAGTATTTACTCTGTTTATCCTTACGGTTGCTGCTGCTGAGGCAGCAATAGGTTTGGCGATTATAGTTGTTTATTACCGAAACTCTGGAACCATAAGAGTTGAGGAGATTGACAAATTAAAAGGATAAAATGGAAATTTTAATCTTAGCATTACCATTAATAGCTTCAATCATCTCTGGATTTTTTGGCAGGTTAATTGGAGACAGGAATTCAGAAATATTTACAAGTTTGCTGGTATCGATTTCTGCAATTTTCTCTGCGTTTATATTATATGAGGTTATAATTAATCAGTATCAAGAAAATATAGTAATTGCCACTTGGATAAATTCAGGATCATTAAATGTTAATTGGTCAATGAAAATTGACTCTTTATCTGCTGTAATGTTAGTTGTTGTTACATCAGTTTCGTCACTGGTCCATATTTATTCAATTGGTTATATGTCTCATGATCCTCACAAACCGAGATTTATGGCTTATTTATCATTGTTTACATTTGCAATGTTAATGTTAGTTACCTCAGATAATTTTATTCAATTATTTTTTGGTTGGGAAGGTGTAGGATTATGTTCATACTTCTTAATAGGCTTTTGGTTTAAAAAAGACACAGCAAATTCTGCTGCCATAAAAGCCTTTATTGTAAATAGAGTAGGTGATTTTGGATTTGCTCTGGGAATTTTTCTAATTTTTTATTTATTTGGAACAGTAAATTATTCTGAAGTTTTTGACAAAATTCCAACTATACTTGAAAAAGATTTAATTTTTTTAGGTATTAAAATTGGCGCAATAGATTTAATTTGTCTACTTCTGTTTATTGGTGCCATGGGAAAGTCAGCACAAATTTTTTTACATACATGGCTTCCCGATGCGATGGAGGGGCCGACTCCTGTTTCAGCTTTAATTCATGCAGCAACAATGGTTACTGCTGGTGTTTTTTTAGTTGTAAGATGTTCTCCAATTTATGAATATTCTGAATTAGCTTTGAACATAATAACTATTGTTGGAATGAGTACAGCTTTTTTTGCAGCGACAGTGGCACTTGTTCAAACTGATATCAAAAAAATAATTGCTTATTCAACATGTAGTCAATTAGGCTACATGTTTTTTGCGACTGGTGTAGGTGCTTATAATGTTGCAATGTTTCACTTATTTACACATGCTTTTTTTAAGGCTTTGCTTTTTTTAGGCTCTGGTTCAGTCATTCATGCCTTCAAGGATGAACAAGATATCAATAAAATGGGAGGTGTCTGGAAAAAGTTACCTTATACTTATACATTAATGATTATTGGCACTTTAGCCTTAACAGGGTTTCCATTTCTGTCGGGTTTTTATTCAAAGGATGCAATTATTGAATTTGCTTATCTAAGAGGAAATACCGTTGGATATTATGCAGCTGGCATAGGAGTTTTAACTGCTTTTCTAACTTCAATTTATTCTTGGAGATTAATATTTAAAACTTTTCATGGAAATTATAACAATAAAGAAATTAATATAGAAGAAACACATGAGTCCCCATTAGTTATGCTGATACCTTTAATTTTTTTATCAGTAGGTGCTATTTTTGCAGGTTTTACCTTTAAAGAAATCTTTATAGGACACGGAGGGACAAATTATTTCTGGCAAGATTCAATATTTTTTTTAAAACCATTAAGCACTGAACATCCTCCTATTTGGTTTTTATTTTTAACTCCAACTTTAGTAATTTTATCAATTCCTGTTGCTTACTATTTATTTTTAAAAAATAAAGATCTTACAGATAGAATTGTAAAAGTTAATAAACCTTTACATGAATTTTTAAAAAACAAATGGTACTTTGATGAGCTTTATGATGAAATTTTTGTAAAACCATCTAAAAAATTTGGATTATTTTTGTGGAAGTTTTTTGATTTAAAAGTAATAGATGGGCTAGGACCAGATGGCATTTCGTCTATAATAAAAAAATTTTCTATTAAAGCAAATAAATTTCAAAGTGGATTTATTTATCAGTACGCATTTGTAATGCTACTTGGTTTTTCTGCTTTATTAACTTTTTTAATCGTAAAATAATGAATTTTCCCATTTTATCCTCTCTTATTTTATTACCATCAATTGGTGCACTTTTTTTATTTTTCACTAAAAGTAATAAAGAAAATAATTTTTCTGTTAAATATGTTGCCCTTTTTACATCATTAGTTAATTTTCTTTTATCAATTTATTTATGGATATTATTTGATCAAACCACTTCAGAATTTCAATTTGTTGAGGAAAGAGTTTGGATTGAAAATTTTATTAATTACAAGGTAGGTGTTGATGGAATTTCAATTTTATTTATATTATTGACAACATTTATAACACCACTTTGCATTATCTCTGTAAACAATTCTATTAAGAATAGATTAAGTGAATTCTTAATTGCAGTTTTAATCATGGAAACTTTTATGATTGGTGTATTTTGTTCCTTAGATCTTGTTGTTTTTTACTTATTTTTCGAAGCTGGCTTGATACCAATGTTTTTAATAATAGGGATTTGGGGTGGTACTAGGAGAGTTTATTCCGCTTTTAAATTCTTTTTGTATACATTGCTTGGATCAGTTTTAATGTTGGTTGCTATAATTTCAATATATTGGATAACTGGAACCACCGACGTTGTTCAACTTTATGAATTGGGAATTGATACTAAATATCAAAATCTATTATGGTTAGCTTTTTTTAGCTCTTTTGCAGTAAAAACACCGATGTGGCCAGTTCATACTTGGTTGCCTGATGCTCATGTAGAAGCGCCAACAGCAGGATCAGTATTATTAGCAGCCATTTTACTTAAAATGGCTGGATATGGTTTTATAAGGTTTTCTATAGGTCTTTTTCCAATTGCTTCAGAAATTTTTACACCATTAATTTATGTATTAAGTTTGATTGCAATTATTTTTACCTCATTCATTGCTTTGATGCAGGAGGATATGAAAAAGTTAATTGCATATTCTTCAGTTGCACATATGGGTTTTGTAACTTTAGGGATTTTTACTATTCAACAACAAGGAATAGAAGGAAGTATAATTCAGATGATAAGCCATGGTCTTGTTGCAGCAGCCCTTTTTTTATGTGTTGGTGTAGTTTACGACCGAATGCATTCGAGATTAATAGATACATACGGTGGAATAGTTAGCATAATTCCAAAATACTCAGTTCTATTTATGGTTTTCACACTTTCGGCACTTGGATTGCCTGGTACAAGTGGATTTGTAGGTGAGTTTTTAATTCTCATGGCAGCCTTTAAGGATAATTTTTTAGTAGCAGTAATAGCAAGCTTAGGTGTGATTATAGGAGCTGCATATATGTTGTGGTTATATAAAAGAGTTATTTTTGGAAAATTAATTAATACAGATTTAAAAAAAATGCTAGATCTAAATAAATCAGAAATGGTAATTTTAACTTCTTTGACTGTGCCAACTTTATTTTTTGGTTTTTACCCAGAGCCATTAATTAACACTATTGAGGTATCCATTAGAGATTTGATAGAGGCTTACAATATTAAAATAGCGAGTAAGATATAATGCAAAATTTAGAACTAGTATTTCCTGAAATTTTTATTTCATTGGGTATCATGTTTCTACTTATTTTAGGAGTTTTTAAAAAAAATAGTTCAAAACTTATTCATAATATTTCATTAGTATTTTTACTTATAACTGCAGTAATTACATTTAATGAAACTTTAAGTCTCAATAAGATTAAGTTATTTAATAACAGCATAATTATTGATTATCTTTCTTCATTTATGAAAATTGTAACTTTAGTTGCAGCTTTTTTAGTTTTAACAATTTCATCAAATTATTTAAAATCATTAAAAATTTTTAAAATCGAATATCCAATATTAATTCTTAGCTCAGTTTTAGGAATGATGATTATGATAAGTTCAAATGATTTAATTGTTTTTTATATGGGACTTGAGCTTCAATCTTTATCTTTATATGTATTAGCTACGTTTAATAGAGATCAAATTAAATCATCTGAAGCTGGATTAAAATATTTTGTTTTGAGCGCATTATCCTCAGGACTCTTATTATATGGGTGCTCTTTAATTTATGGTTTCACTGGCTCAACAAATTTTGATGTTATTTCTAATCAGTTAAGCTCAAATGAATATGCATTGACTTTTGGAATTGTCTTCATTTTAGTTGGATTAGCATTTAAAATATCTGCTGTGCCATTCCATATGTGGGCGCCTGACGTTTATGAGGGATCTCCAACTTCTGTAACTTTATTTTTTACAATGGTTCCAAAAATAGCTGCATTGACTGTATTTATAAGGTTTTTATATGTTCCTTTTTTAAATCTAATAGATCAATGGCAAATGATTTTGATTTTTTTATCTATTGCCTCTATGCTTTTTGGGGCTGTTGCGGCCATAGGTCAAAAAAATTTAAAAAGGCTTGTAGCTTATAGTTCAATTGGACATGTAGGATATGCTTTAGCTGGATTAGCGACTGGATCTAATGAAGGCATACAAAGCTCAATTATTTACATAACAATATATATTATAATGAATTTAGGATTATTTTCTTGTTTACTGATGATGAGAAGGAATGATGTTTATTATGAGGAAATCGAAGACTTATCTGGGTTGTCTAAAAATCATCCTTTGTTATCCTTATCCTTATTAATTATCTTATTTTCATTAGCAGGAATTCCACCACTAGCAGGATTTTTTGCAAAATTTTACATTTTTAAATCGGTCTTGGAACAATCAATGTTTTTTTTAGCAATCGTTGGACTTTTGTCTACTGTAGTTGCAGCTTTCTACTATTTAAGATTAATAAAGATTATGTATTTTGATAAAGAACATGAAAAATTTGATACAGATCATGGTATTTGGCTAAAATTTTCTCTTATAGCGTCAACTATATTAATTTTATTATATTTTGTATTTCCGAGTCAGTTAATCGATATTGTATCGAAAATAAATATAATTTAATGAAATTTAAAATATTTAGATTCAAAAAAGTTAAAAGTACAAATAATACAGCTTTAAGATTAATTAAAACTTCAAATTTTAATTATGGGATGGTAATTTCTGATATGCAGTCTAAAGGTAGAGGCCAATATGGTAGAGAATGGATTTCATATAAAGGAAATTTATTTGTAAGTTTTTATTTTACTTTAGAAAATATTCGTTTGACCATAAAGCAGCTGACTAAAGAGAATTGTTATCTAGTTAAAAGATTAATTTCGAAATATTATAAAAAGAATATTTTATTTAAAAAACCTAATGATTTATTAATCAATAAAAAAAAAGTTTGTGGAATTTTACAAGAAACAGTAAATAAATTTGATAGAAAGTATTT
>CACOWV010000010.1 GCA_902630945.1 uncultured Pelagibacteraceae bacterium | reverse complement strand
TGAGGGTTATTACCATTAGCAGGCATAGGCATTAATTCATTCTCACCTAAAATTCTAGCTACTCTTGTTGTAGGTTGTGCACCTTGACCCAACCAATATTTTATTCTCTCAGCCTCTAATCCAATTCTTTCTTTTTTTTCTTTTGGTAATAGCGGGTTAAAAAAACCGACTTTTTCAATAAATCTGCCGTCTCTTGCAAATCGACTATCAGCTACAACAACTTTATAAACGGGTCTTTTTTTTGTACCACCCCTAGATAATCTTAGTTTTAACATTTACTCTCCTTTTTATTTTAATTGATTAAATAATTCTGGAGGTATTCCTTTATCAGACATACCTTTCAGATTTCCTTTTGACATCTTCTTCATCATTTCAGACATCATTTTAAATTGTTTCAACAATTTATTGATAGTGGCTGGATCAGTTCCTGAACCATTAGCAATTCTTTTTTTCCTAGAACCGTCAATTATTTTTGGGTTCTCTCTTTCTTTTTTTGTCATTGATAAAATTATAGCCTCGTTTTTTGTAATAATACTCTCATCAATTCCAGCTGCATCCATTTGAGATTTTACTTTTGAAACGCCTGGCATGAAAGACATGATGCCCTCAATACCGCCCATTTTTTTCATTTGTCTCAGTTGGGTTAAATAATCTTGCATTGAAAATTGTCCTTTTTTTAAATTTTCCTCTGTTTTTTTTATATTTTCTTCTCCAAGATCTTGGGCTGCTTTTTCAACAAGAGAAACAATATCTCCCATCCCAAGAATTCTATTTGCAATTCTGTCTGGATGAAAGACTTCAAGGTTTTCAATTTTTTCACCAATACCTAAAAATTTTATTGGGACCTGTGAAACAAATTTCATACTTACAGCAGCTCCACCTCTGGCATCACCGTCTGCTCTTGTTAAAATAATTCCTGATAAATTAACTGTATTATTAAACTCTTTTGCCACTGATGCAGCTACTTGCCCAGTAAGTGAGTCCGCAACTAAAAAAGTCTCTGCAGGTTTAATTGTATTTTCAATTTGTTTAATTTCACTCATCATCTGCAAATCTATTTGTGTTCTACCAGCAGTATCAAATAAGATAATATCAGCACCATTTAAATTTGCTGCACTAATTGCCCTTTGGCAAATATCACCAGGTTGTTGGCCTTCGATTATTGGAAGAGTTAAAATATTATTTTGTTCACCTAAAGATTTTAATTGCTCTTGAGCAGCTGGTCTATAAATATCTAAACTGACCATCATTACTTTCTTTTTTTTTGTATTTTCTAAATATCTTGCAAGTTTAGCTGTTGTAGTAGTTTTACCAGAACCTTGTAAGCCAACTAGCATCATTGGTACTGGTGGGACAGCATTTAGATTTACTTCATTATTTTTTTCCCCTAAAAGATTTACTAATTCATCATAAACAATCTTTACCACCATATCCCCAGGAGATGTTGACCTGATAATTTCTTGGCCTAAGGCTTTTGGTTTAACTTTTTCAATAAAATCTTTAGCAACTTCAAGAGACACATCAGCTTCAAGTAAAGCTTGTCTTATACCTCTTAGCCCTTCATCCACCTGATTTTCATCAAGTGATGGAGCTTTTTTCAAAGAGGAAAAAACTTCCTCAAATTTATTTGTTAAATTTTCAAACATATTTATTACACACAGCAGTAATCGCACTAGTGGGCGAACCCTCGCTGACTAGTGTCGATCTCTTTGTTTCCAAAGACACCGCAAATTTAACGTTTTTGCGGAAACTGCCACAAACTATAATAGAGGTTCAAAAAGTCAATAAATAAGTTAAATAACTATATATGGACATCAAAGCTTTTAAAATGGACGGATTGGGTAATGATTTTGTGATAATCGATAATAGAGAAAAAATTACCAATTTGACGAAGGATCAGATAGTTAAAATTTGTGACAGAAATTTTATTGGCTGTGATCAACTAATATTTATTGAGCCAGATAGTTCTGCAGATGCAAGTTTAAGATTTTTTAATTCAGATGGAGGAGAGTCTGGGGCATGTGGAAATGGAACTAGATGTGCTGCAAATTTAATTTCAAAAGAGAAAAATAGTAATTCTATAATTTTAAATACGCTATCTGGAAAATTAAAATCTGAAATTTTAGAAAAGGAAATTGTTACAACAGAAATAGGTAAAGCAAAGTTAAAATGGGATGAAATACCTTTATCAAAAGAAATGGATACAAAGAACTTAAATATCAAAATTATTGATAAAAACAAAAATGAGTACTTAGGTGGCACTGCAATTAATGTGGGTAACCCACATATTGTTTTTTTTGTTAAAAGGATTGAGGATTTCAATATAGAGAAAATTGGCCCCGAGATAGAAAATCACGAAATCTTCCCAGAGAAATGTAACGTAACAATTGCGCAAATTTTTAATAAAAATTTGATCAAAGTAAAAGTTTGGGAAAGAGGAGCTGGTCTTACTAAAGCTTGTGGAACTGCAGCGTGTGCTACAGCATATGCGGGTAAATTAAATAATCTTACAGAAAATAAAACTGATATAGAGTTTGCAACTGGAAAATTATCAATTTCAATAGATGAAAATAATTCTATTCACTTGAAAGGACCTGTTTCAGATATTAAAGAAATAAAGATAAAATTATAATGGGTATCTTTGATAAATTTAAAATCGGATTTAAGAAAAGTGCATCAGCGTTTACATCTGGACTTAAAGAAATAATTGTCAAAAAAGAAATTAATGACGAAAATTTAAATAAAATTGAGGAATTTTTAATTCGATCAGATGTGGGAGTTGAGGCTGCATCTGAAATAAAAGAAATAATTTCTAGAAAAAAAATTGATCCAAATAAAGATCTATCTAAAGAGATAAACTTTATTTTAAAAGAATATATAATTTCTTTGATGAAACCCTTGGAAAATAAATCCTTTTTTGAGAAAAAAGAAAAGCTTAATGCAACGTTAATTTCTGGTGTGAACGGTGTTGGTAAAACAACAACTATCGGTAAAATAGGAAAAATATTGAAGACTAACGGCAGTAAAGTCATGTTTGCAGCTTCAGATACTTTTCGCGCTGCCGCAATTGAACAATTAGAAAATTGGGCAAGTAAAGTAGATGTTCAAATAGTAAAATCATCACAAGGGGCCGATCCGGCCTCTGTTGCCTTTAAGGCGGTAGATGAAGCTATTAAAAATAATTTTGATCAAGTTTTAATAGATACAGCAGGGAGACTCCAAAATAAAAAAAATTTAATGGAAGAATATAAAAAGATAGCTAATGTCACGAAAAAAATAGATCCTAATGCACCTCATAATGTTATTTTAGTTTTAGATGCAACCTCAGGTCAAAATGTATTAAATCAAGTAGAAGAATTTAATAAAATCATCCCGATTACAGGTATCGTGATGACAAAATTAGATGGCACAGCTAAAGGAGGAATTTTGTTAGCATTAGCAAAGAAATATGAAATTCCAATTATTGCACTAGGCTTAGGTGAAAAAGAAGATGACTTACAGTTATTTGAAGCAGAAAAATTTGCTGAAGCTTTTACTCAAATTAATTAATCAAATTACTAGAAATCAAAGGTTTATAGATATTACATTTGTAATTATCATTAAATTTATAATGACCACAATCTTTAGAAAATGAAGAAATTATAAAATCGAATTTACCAGTGGTAGGGTAAAGTTCTAGTTTTTTACTATTTATGTCATATTTAAAATTAGCATTTAAACTTTTTACAGCACTAATCATTACTAACGTTTTATCATCTTTTAATAAATAATACGCAAAATCATCTGGAAATACTGGAAAATCGTATTCTTGTAAAAAATATTTAGCTTGTGAAGGAAACCAATCATAAGAAATTAAAGGTGATGAGGTCTTTGTTAAATGATTAAAAATATAAAGATCTTTAGGATAATCATTAATATAATTTTCGTTTTCGCCTCTAGCTAAAATAGATTTTTCTCTACCCTTAAAATATAAGCTAAACTCTTTGTTATGTGAATCCATGTGATCTATGTGAAATAAATCATCTGGTTTAAAAAATGCATCTTGCGAATAAGCATTGGTAATAAGAATAAAGACTGTAATAAATAAAAAAGATAATTTTTTCATTATCTTTTAATAAATTGTAATTCTGAAATATATTTGTTGAGATTGTGTCTTAATTTAAACTTTTTAAAAATGATTTAAGAGCTTTGACAAGGTTTTCATCGAACTCCATCATATGATCGTCATCTTTTGTGAAATAAGAATATTTTGGTTCATTGGCTATTTCATACATCTTTTTCCCCATGAAAAATGGAACTATCTGATCAGCCTCACCGTGCATAATTAAAATTGGAGCGTTTATATTTTTAATCTTACTTTTATTGTCAAATTTGTCTTTTAATAATAGATTTACAGGTATGTAAGGATAAAATGTTTTAGCTGCATCGACCATAGAAGTAAAAGGAGTCTCTAATATAACAGCAGCAAAATTTTTTTTTTGTGATAAATGAGTTGCAACACCAGTCCCTAAAGACTCACCATAAATAACGATATTTTCCTCTTTAACGCCTTTGCTGATTAACCAATTTATTCCACTTCTTCCATCTTCATATAGACCTTTCTCAGATGGTTTTCCCTGATTCCCACTAAAACCTCTCCAGGCAATAATCAAAAAATTAACATCCATTTCACTAAAATGGTTTAACTTATGAATTCTATTTTCTAAGGAACCTGCATTTCCATGAAAATAAAGAATAGTTTTGTATTTCTTTAGATCTTTTTCATGATACCAGCCTAATAAATCAATGTTATCTGAAGTACTTATTTTTACCTTTTCAATTGATACAGATATCTGATCATTTGAGTAATTATTTTCATTTGGGTGGTACAATAAATTTCTCTGATAAAAATATAAAAAAACCAAAACTAAAAGATAAACTGCAATAATTATTTGTAAAAATGTGAACAAATTATTCCTAAACTTTTTTAACATTATTTTTTTTCGCTAAGTATATTCCAAAAAATACTAAAATTGTTCCAATGAAATGGTAATTTTCAAATTTTTCATCAAATAAAAAATATCCATAGATTGCACCATAAATTGTAAATATGTAAAGTGTAAAACCAGTCAAAGATGCACCTAATTTTTTTTGAGCAATGGTATAAAGAGTAAAAGCAATTATTCCTGGTGAAACAGCTGCAAAAATTACCCATAAGTAAAATTCAGTTATAAAATTTGTTTGTTTATAGAATATTTCCTCACCAACATAAAAAGGTAATAAACTCAATGCTCCAAAAAATGATATTAAAGTAAATCTCTCAAAAATTTTTAATTTTGAATTCCAGTAAAATAGGTAAATAGAATATAATGCCCATCCAATTGCAGCGGCTAACATCCATAAATCACCAATTGTGAATTCTAAATTAATTAGTAATTTTAGATTACCTTTAATTATAATCGCTAATACTCCTATTAAACATGCAATCAATCCAATTATTTTGGTAAAATTAATCCTTTCGTTAAAGAAAAAATATGAGATCAAAATTATAAATACAGGTGATGACGTATATATAATTCCCATATTTGTTACTGTTGTAGTTTCGCCAGCTAAAAAAGGGAAAGCGCCACAAACACCACAACCCATCGACCCTAAAAAAAATAATTTTTTGTATTCTTTCTTTATAACTTTAAAATTTTTTCTTAAACTCACATATGTAAATGGTAATAATATTAAAAAAACTAACGTCCATCTCCAAAAAGCTAATGAAATAGGTGGTACAAATTCCACACCTCCCCGCGCTACCACCAAATTGCTTGCCATAAAGATTGGTTGAATAAATAAAAGAGAAAGAGGAAAAATATTAACGTCGAGGTTTCTCAATTTTTGTAAAAATTAACTTTTATCAAAAAAGGCTTCATATATCATCATTACGATAGCTGCGCCCATTAATAAATAGACTGGAACAACATCTAAAAAACCAATCATCATGGATCTTGTTAAAGTTGTTGCTAATCCAATTAAAAAGAACACAGCGAATGATAAACCAATGATAGTTGTAATTTTATTCATTTAATTTATTCCTCACATTCTTTTTCTAACCATCTGGCAACACCTAAAAATCTATGGTCATCATATTTGTTACCAATTAATTGAACTCCTAATGGTAAATTATTTTCACCTTCAAGTAAAGGGAGAGAAATACAAGGTGTTCCTAGATAAGACCAAACTTTATTAAATTCTGCTGTACCCGTGCTTTTCAAACCTTTTGGTGCTACCCCTGGGCTAGAAGGAGATAAGACTCCATGATAATCTTCAAATACTTCTTCGTAAGACTCGTAGCTTCTTTTCATAAAATCTATTGCTTCGGCATATTCTTTTGCGGAATGCTTATTTCCTTTTGTAATTGCATCTTGCATATATTTAGAAAGTTTTTTTTTGAATTTTTTAAAATACACTGAAAAATTATTTGCTAAATCTGTTTCATGAATTATTTGATGATATTTATGAATGTCTTTAAAATATGAGGGAGTATCAAAAATCTCAATATTTTTTTTAAATGACTTAATAAAATATTCAAATGACTCTCTTGATTTTTTATCAATTATTTTCCAATAATCAGTTTTATAGAAAATAAATTTAGGTTCAAACAAAGGTCCCTTTTTTGTTTCTGTTAACATATTTTGAGTTGAATAATGAATTGTTACAGGATCAAATTTATCTTTTTTAATTAATACTTTTGCCAACATGGCTACATCCTCTACTTTTCTACCAAATACGCCTATGTGATCTAAGCTGTATGAAGTTCTCAAAACACCATTTCTTGAGATTAGTCCATAAGTAGGTTTATATCCCACTACTCCACAATAAGATGCTGGTCTTATTATTGACCCTCCGGTCTGAGAGCCGATTGAGGCTGGTGCCATAAAAGAAGCAACAGACGCTGCAGATCCACTTGAAGATCCTCCAGGTGTTCTATTTTTATCATGAGGGTTTGTTGTAGATGGTGGTCCTAGATAAGCAAGTTCCGAAGTAGCTGTTTTACCCATAACAATTGCTCCAGAGGAATGGAGTAAATCAACTATCTCTGCGTTTTGAGAATATGATTTTCCTTTTCTTATAACCGTTCCACATTCTGTTGGCATATCAACAGTCCCAATTATATCTTTAACTGCTATAGGTACTCCATGAAGTGGTCCAACAGGTTTTCCTGACTTTCTATAGTCATCTGCCTCAGTTGCTTTTTCTAATAAAACTTTTTTATCAAAATGTGCCCAAGCTTTAATATCTTTTTCAAATTTATCTATTCTTTCAATATATTTTTCACAGACTTCAACCGAAGAGAGTTGGGCATCTTTTATTTTTGATGCTAGTTCCTCAAGACTTAAAGAAAATATATCTGTCATTCAAAATTAATTTGCAAATAATGTCTCTGGTAACCAAAGTGCTATTCCGGGGAATAAATACATTAAAACCATTGCTAAAATTACAATAGCTAAAAAAGGCATTATTCCACTAAAAATCTGCATTAGCTCAACATTCTTTGATTGAACTCCTTTTAAATAATAAGCTGACATCGCCATGGGTGGTGTCAAAAATGAAGTTTGTAGATTTAAGGCAATTAACATAGCAAAAAAATATGGATTGACTCCAAAAAATTCAACAAGTGGTAAAAAGATGGGAACAAAAATAATTAAAATCTCCGTCCATTCCAAAGGCCAACCTAATAAAAAGATAATTAATTGAGTGATAACTAAGAATTGCCATGGTTGTAAATTAAGCGATTTAAAGAAATGCTCAAAAACTTCATGACCACCTAGATAAGAAAATACTGAAGCAAATGTCCATGAACCAATAAATAACCACATTATCATTGCTGTTGTTTTTGCAGTAAGAAACACTGACTCTTTAAAATTTTTCCACTTTAATGTTTTATAAAAATAAGAAAGCACTAATGATCCAAAAGCACCTACCGCAGCAGCCTCAGCTGGTGTAGCAATACCAGCAAGGATAGTACCTAAAACTAAAATTATTAGAGAAAACAAAGGTAAGAAAGAAACAAGAACTTCTTTCATAATAACTGCTGTAGGAGGAATTTCTTCTGCAGCAGGTTTTGGAGCAATTGATGGATTTAGCCAAGCTCTAAATATAGCATATCCTATATAAAGTCCTGCTAACATCAATCCTGGAAAAATTGCAGCAGCAAATAATCTTAATGGTGATAACTGTGCAATAACTGAATACACTATTAGCATAATACTTGGAGGAATTAAGATACCCAAACATCCACCTGAACAAATTATTCCAGAAGCAAACTTCTTATCATAACCTGCCTTAATCATTGCCGGCCATGCAAGTAAACCCATTAAAGTAACTACCGCACCAATAATACCTGTAGCCGTTGAAAATAATGCACAGGTAATTAGTGCAGCTACAGCCATTGAAGCCGGAAGTCTATGAGAAGCTAACCTAATTGCAAAAAATAATTTTGCTACAATACCAGCTCTTTCGACTAAATATCCCATAAACAAAAAGAGCGGAACCGCAGTCAATACGTTATTATCCATAACAGTATAAGTATTTTGAACAAAAAGTTGGAATATCCTATTATCAAAAAGATGTTCCATTTTGGTTGGATCAAAATAAGCATAATATCCAAAACCTAATCCCATGGCCATCAAAGTAAATGCTATTGGGAAACCTAATAATACAGCGAATAAAAATATTCCCATCATCATAATAGCTACTTCAGGATTTGTAAGACTAAATAACATCTTCTTTATTTCCTTCTTGTGACGTTCTCATTAATACTTTTTCAGTTTCTTCAGCATCACGCTCAGTTCCTCTTTCCGGCCAACTACCAGTTTTTATACATATAATACATCTAAAAACTTCACTAATACCTTGCAGTGTTAAAAGGCTACCTGATAAAGGTATTAAAGATTTTGCCATGTATATTTGAATTTGTGCAGGACTATTCCAGCTTGTTTCTTTTATTTTCCAAGCGAGTGCAGCATATTCATAACCATAAAAAGCTAAAGCAAGAACACCAGGGAAAAAGAAAATAAAATATAAAACTATATCTATCCACGCTTGTGTTCTTTGGGAAAATAATCTGTATATTACATCACCTCTAACATGAGCTTCAGTGCATAATGTATATGCACCTGCCATCATAAAAATTGCACCATACATCTGAAGACTAAAATCAAAATTCCATAAAGTTGGGGCATTCAAAGCATATGCCATAAAAACCTCATAACAAGTTCCTCCCATTAAAATTACTATGCACCACGAAAACGCTTTACCCATCGAGACACTCAATCGATCAGCAAATTTTATGTAAGATCTAATCATAAATAATATAGACTCTTATTGAATTGTTATGAATTAATCAAATAAAAAGGGGGCCGAAGCCCCCTTAATAAAATTTATAAAAGTTAATTATATCTTAACTTTTCCAATTGGACCAAACTCATTTTCATATGCAAGTTTGTAATTAGGCTGATTCATCAGCAAGTATTTCATTACTCTCTTCGCATAAGCTTTTTGAGAATCAACGATTTTCTTAAAGAAAGGATCTTTCTTATTGAAATCACCGATTACTTTGTCCCAACCTTTTAATTGTTGAGCCAAAATCTCATCTGAAGTTTGGTAAACATTTACTTTATGCTCATTCATCAACTTAGCTAGGTCAGCTGAGTATCTTACTAAAGCTTTAAAGTAGTTATCACTGTTTGCAGCATAAGCAGCATTTTTTAATATTGCTTGGTGTGCTGGCGATAAGCTATTATATGTTTTTTTGTTAACTGGAATTTCAAACATCTCTTGAGATTGGTGGAAGCTTCCTAAGTGATAGTGCTTAGAAACGTCTTGCATACCAAACTGAGAATCTGAAGTAGGGTTGTTAAACTCAGCAGCCTCAATCAAACCAGTTTTCATAGCTGGCTGAATTTCACCACCTGGTAATTGTCTTACTACCATTCCCATCGCAGTTAAAACGTTAGTCGCTAGACCAACTGTTCTGTACTTCATACCTTTTACATCAGATACTTTAGTTACGTTCTTTTTGAACCAACCAAAAGGCTGTGCTGGCATAGGCATATGGAAAAAACCAATATAATCGAAACCTACTTTTGCAAGAGTTTCATCATATAATTTTCTTCCTCCACCATATTCCATCCATCCCATTACTTCTTGGGATGACATTCCATATGAAGGACCAGTTCCAAATAATGATGCAGCTGGATTTTTACCATACCAATATGCTGTCACCCAGTGACCCATATCAACTACACCAGAACTAACTGCTTGTCCGATTTCTGAAGTCTTAACAACTGCTCCAACAGGTTGAAGATCAATCTGAAGTGAACCTCCAGACATTTCTTTAACCATATTGCAATAGTCACCAGCCATTTCAAAAAAGATGTTTGCTCCACTAGGCCATGCAGCTTGCATCTTTAATGTTGTTGCAGCATTAGCCTTAACATAAGGCATTGCAACAGCGGCTGCAGCTAGAGCACCTGTCTTGGCAGCAGTCTTAAAGAACTTACGTCTTGAAGATGTTTTCACCTTCAATGATTTATTTTCTTTAGTCATTATTTCTCCTATTAAAGTTAATTAACTCATTTAATTAAAGCACAGATTCACATTAGAGTCTTTCTAAAAAAAAACTCAGATGTCGCACAAATTTAATTATTTACAATCTATAGTAGAATTAGTTAACTTTATTTTTACAATTACCTGTTTTGAAAAACTCATCAATATTTTCGATTGCTAGATTTGCCATTGCAATTCTTGTATCTTTAGTAGCGCTTCCTAAATGAGGTAAAATGAACGCTGATTTTATTTTAAGATATCCAGGATTTAAATTTGGTTCATTTTTATAAACATCTAAGCCCACAGCATAAATTTTCCTTCTAATTAAAGCATCTATTAAAGCCACATCGTCAACAATATCTCCTCTAGCAACATTAGTAATAACTGCTCCTTTTGGAAAGAATTCCACTGTTTCTTTATTAATCATGTTTTCTGTTTCCTTTGTAGCTGGGCAACAAATTGACAAAACATCAGATACTGAAAAAAGGCTTTTGATATCTTTATGATACACGGCCCCAAGCTCTTTTTCGTCACTCAATTTTGACCGATTATGATAATGAATTATCATTCCAAGTGATCTTGCTATTTTTGCAATTTTTTGACCTATTCTTCCCATTCCTAAAATTCCAAGTCTAGTTCCGGTCAATTGCTTTCCAATTAAATAATCAGCTGACCACTTCCAGCCACCTTCTTTAGCAGACTCAATTCCTTCAGCTGCTCTTCTGCAAGCACCAAGAATTAATAATATTCCAATTTCAGCTGTTGCATCTGATAAAACTTCTGGAGTATTTGTAACTGCAATACCTCTTTTTTTTGCAGCATTTAAATCAATATTTCCAAATCCTACTGCAAAGTTAGAAATTATTTTAATATTATCAGGAAGCTTATCAATAGTGTCTTGATCCATTTTGTCCGTTAAAGATGTTAAAATCCCATCACAACCTTTTGACATTTCAATTACTTTTGATTGAGAATATAATTCATCATTAACATTAAAAATTGGGTCAAAAGTTTTTGTAGCTTTGTCCTCACTTTCCTTAATTAATTTTCTTGTAATTAAAATTTTTTTCATAAATATTTTTACTTTTTAATTTAAATCAAATATCTTTCCAGGATTCATTATATTATTTTGATCAATACTTTTTTTTATCATTTTCATAACTGGGATATTATCGCCGTGCTCTTCCAATAAATATTCTTTTTTATGAAGACCTACTCCATGCTCACCTGTAATAGTTCCATTCAATTCTAAGGCTTTTTTAATCAACAAATCATTAAATTCTCTAATTTTTTTATACATTTCTTTTTTTGCTGGATCAAAAGGTAGAAGCACATGAAAATTTCCATCTCCTAAATGGCCAACCATAGGAGCTCTAAGGCCAAAATTTTTTGCTTGTTCTTCAGCATAATTTACACACTCTGTTATATTTGAAATAGGTAAACACACATCTGTTGAATAAACTCTTCCATTACTAATTAAAGCTTTTACTGAGTAATATACATCCCATCTTGCTTTCCAAAGTTTGTTTCTATCCTCTAAATCTTTGGCCCATTTAAATGAACTACCTTTATTTTCTTTTGATATTTCTTCAACAATTTTAATGTTCTCATTGTTAGATGACTCAGATCCGTGAAATTCAAAAAATAATGTTGGTACGGCTTCAACATCTTTTAATTTTGAATAGTTAATACTTATTCCCATTTGATCTTTGTTAAGCATTTCAATTCTTGCAATTGGAACACCGTATTGAATAACTTGTTGTGCAGTTTGAACTGCTTTTTCTAGTGAAGGAAAATGACATACTGCAGCCATTATGCTCTCAGGAATTGGGGATAGTCTCAATTGAACTTCTGTTATGATGCCTAATGTGCCTTCAGAACCAATAAAGAGATTTGTTAAATTGTAACCTGCTGAAGTTTTTTTAGTCCTGCTGCCAGTGTTAATAATATCGCCGTTAGGTAAAACTACAGTGAGGCCTGAAATTACAGTTTTCATAGTCCCATATTTTACAGCCATAGTTCCAGAGGCTGAGGTTGAGGCCATACCACCAATTGCAGCATTTGCTCCTGGATCAATTGGGAAAAAAACTCCATCCTCTCTTAAATAATCATTCAATTGTTCTTTTGTAACACAAGCTTGAACTCTACAATCGAAGTCCTCGACATTTACACTTAAAATTTTATTCATTTTTTCGAGACAAATTGTTATACCATTTTCATTGCCCACAACATTTCCCTCTAAAGATGTTCCCGTTCCAAATGGAACAACTGGTATTTTATTTTCATTACATAATTTGAGTAATTTTGAAACTTCCTCATTTGTTTGTGGAAAAACCACTGCTTGTGATAGAATAGGGTCGTATGTGTCCTCACCTCTTGCATAATTAGCTCTGGTAGATTGAGATGTTGAAAATCTACTATTAAAAATTTTTTTTAGTTCTGCCTGAACTTGATCATTCATGAAAATAATATTAGTAAAATTTTAAATAAAAATACAGCTTATTTAGTAAGCATTTTCTTTATATTTTCCAAAGCTTGTGAAATATTATCACGAGAAGCTGCAAAACTAAATCTAACATAATCATTACAAGTTTTTCCAAAGGCAGTTCCAGGAACAATTGCAACGCCCGCTTCATGCATAGCTTTTTTGCAAAACTCTGCTCCGTTCATTCCAGTTCCTATTACTTTAGGAAACGCATAAAAAGCACCACCTGGCAAACTACACTCAACTCCTGGAAGGTCATTTAAACCCTTGTGTATTAGGTCTCTTCTTTGAGTAAACTTTACCATCATTTCCTCTATCGAGTCATCTGGTCCATCTAAAGCAGCTATACCAGCAAATTGTGCTGCAGCATTTACACATGAAACACTATTAATTAAAAGTTTGTTTACATGTTCAATTAAATTTTTAGGCCAATAACTCCATCCTAATCTCCACCCTGTCATGGAATATGCTTTACTCCAGCCCTCTAATACTATCAGTCTTTCTCTTAAATCTGGATAATTAAAAAATGAAGGCATTTCTTTGCCATCAAAAATTTGCCTACTATAAATTTCGTCGCTTAAAATTGTTACATGTGGATGTTTTTTTAAACCTTCAGCTAATACATCTATATCAGCCTTATCTACAAAACTTCCTGTAGGATTATTAGGATTGATTAAAATTAATAGTCTAGTTCTATCAGTAATCAATGATAAAATTTTTTCTGGATTAAATTTAAGATCTTTGTCCTCTGTTAAATCATAAGGTACTGATGTTGAGCCAGTATAATTAATCATTGACTCATAAATTGGAAAAGCAGGAGTTGGATGGATTATCTCTGCACCGGGTTCTCCGAAACATTGAATTGCGTAACTCATAGTAGGTTTTCCACCTGGCATAATTAGAATTCTTTCAAAATCAATATCAACATTATAACGTTTCTTAATCCATCTTGTTACAGCTTGCCTGCATTCAGGAATTCCATTGGACATCACATAACCATGATGACCATCATCTAAAGCTTTTTTGGCTGCCTCAACTACGTGCTTAGGTGTTTTAAAATCCGGTTGCCCTAAACCTAAATGTATCATTGGTTTTCCTTGGGCCTCTAATTTTTTTGCCTCAGCTAATACTGTAAAAGCAGATTCTGTTCCTAATCTTTCTAGACTTTTTGCTAATTCCATAATTTTTTTTTTTTAAATAGAAGTTCTATAAATTAATTTTGAACTATTCAACTCTTTTAAACTCTTACAGCCCATAAGTACCATATTCCTGTAAATCTCATCGTGCATATTTTGCAGTAAATGCTCTACTCCTTGTTGTCCCCCTGCGGCTAAAGAGAACAAAAACATTTTCCCAAAACTGCATGCTTTCGCCCCAGCAGCTATCGCTTTAAGGACATGTGTTCCTCGTCTCACCCCACCGTCTAAAATAATTTCTAGTTTATCTCCAACTGCATCAGAAATTGCTTTAACTTGATCAAACGGCGAGCGAGAGCCATCTAATTGACGACCCCCATGATTTGAGATCATAATTGCAGTACAACCAATATCAATTGCTTTTTTTGCATCTTCAACCGACATTACACCCTTTAATGCAAAAGGACCGTTCCATTTTTTTGCACAATACTCTGCATCTTTCCAGCCCATCGCAGGATCGTATTGTTCATTAATATATTCAATTACTGACTTAGCAATGTTTGTTCCTTTATCGGTTTTCTTTTTTACGTTTGATAATTCAAATTTTTTACCGGTTAAGTAATTAAAAACCCAAGACGGGCGCATGGCAAAACTCACTAAGCTCTGCAATGTAAGTTTAGGTGGAGTTGTGAAACCAGTTCTATGATCTTTTTCCCTATTTCCAGCGACCAAGGTATCAACAGTTAGACACATTGCATCGAAGCCAGATCTTCTTGATCTTTCAATCAAATCATCAGTAATTGATTTATCTTTATGAACATAAAGTTGAAATAATTTCGGACCGCTAGAAATATTTGAAACTTCTTCAATAGTATTATTTCCCATAGAAGACATACTATAAAAAGTATTAAATTTTTCTGCTGCACGAGCTGAAGCTTTATCACCTTCAGGATGATAAAGTCTTTGCATTGCAGCAGGGGAAAGAAAAATTGGTATATCAATTTTTCTTCCAAACAAAGTTGTTGATAAATCAGGTTTACCAACACCAGCTAAAATATTTGGAACCAAATCACAATCCTCAAATGATGCTGTATTCCGCTTCAAAGTAGACTCATCATCAGCTCCCCCGTCAATATAATGAAAAATTGGTGAAGGTAATTTTTTTTTTGCTAAAGATCTAAAATCATCAAAATTATAACAATCTTTTAAATTCACTATTTTCTAAATCTTAAATTACTTCTATTTAAATCACTTATTTTAGTACATCCCATAAGCTTCATATCACGAACTAATTCAGCTTTATACTTTTCTAAAGCTCTTTCAACACCTGCTTGGCCAGCTGCTGCTAATGCATATAAATAAAGTCTTCCTCCAGAACAAGCTTTTGCGCCTAATGACAAAGCTTTAAGCATGTGTGTTCCTCTATGAATTCCTCCCTCGCAAATAACATCTAATTTGTCTCCAACTGCATCAACAATTTCTGCAAGTTGATCAAATGGAGATCTAGATCCATCTAGCTGTCTTCCTCCATGATTTGAAACCATGATTCCAGTACAACCAATGTCTACAGCTTTTTTAGCATCCTCAACACTCATGACGCCCTTAAGTGCAAAATGACCACCCCATTGTGAACAAAGTTTTTCAGCATCTTTCCAATTCATTGATTGATCTAGCATTGTAGAAAAATAATTTCCAATAGATGTGTTAGTGCTGGTACCTTCTTTTACATAATCTTGAAGATGTGGTAATTCAAACTTACCTTTAGTTAAATAATTAATACCCCACATTGGTTTTGTAGCAAAACTAAATAAACTTGATAAAGTAAGTTTAGGAGGAGATGTAAACCCTGTTCTTAAATCTCTTTCGCGATTACCCCCAGTAATTGTGTCAACTGTTAGTGCCATGACATCAAACTTTGCAGCCTTTGCTCTTTCAAGACAAGAATCATTTAAGCCTCTATCTTTATGAAAATAAAACTGAAACATTTTAGGTGTATCAATCATAGAAGAAATTTCTTCAACACTTACAGTAGCTAAAGCTGAAACTCCAAACATAGTATTGAATTTTTTTGCAGCTTTTCCGACTGCTCTTTCTCCATCATAATGAAATAGTCTCTGAAGAGCCGTTGGTGAAAGATAGAAAGGTAAATCTATTTTTTTTCCAAATATTGTAGTAGATAAATCAACATCTTCAACTCCTCTTAAAACATTTGGCACCAAATCAACATCATCAAATGCACTTGTATTTCTTGCATAGGTAACTTCATCATCTGCTGCACCATCTATATAGTGAAATATTGGTGAAGGTAGTTTCTTTTTAGCCAACTTTCTAAAGTCACTAAAATTGTGACAATCTTTTAAATTCATTCGTGATACTTAAAATTTTTTAAGAAAATTGAACATATAACTATTTGCCCCAGGATTCTTATCTCCTAAACTTGCATTCGATAAGTGATTATATGAGAAACCAAATTGACTATCCTTAGGTAAATCAAGTGAAAGTTGAACTTCACTTTTAAATTCTAAAGCATGCCCTAGGTCCTTACCATCTCCCTTATTGTAGTAACCTGGTGCAAAGCTTGGTATTACATTTAAAGCACCTACTTTATAGCTAGCTTGCACGCCTGTATAAAAATATGATGCATTATCTGCTGTTATCAATGCACCAGTTATAGGAGACAAATTCCCTAAAAATGTGTTCCTATTCAATTCTTCATTTTGATGTTGAATTCCTATGAGTGTTGATCTCTTTCCGTCATCGCTAAAATCAAACATTCCTGTGAAAACATTAAATTCTGTATTTTTATCTAATTTGATTTCATCTGTTAACGCATTAAATGAAATACTGAATAAAGATAGTATCGCAAACGTAAATATT
>CACOWV010000009.1 GCA_902630945.1 uncultured Pelagibacteraceae bacterium | reverse complement strand
GAAAGACTTGGTGAGATTCTTCCATGTTGAAATATAATTAAATTTGAAGTGCTTAAATCACAAACTTTTGAAATAGTGTGAATGTTTCTATAATCATCAATTGAGTAAAATTCTCTTATTTTCAAAATTTTTAAGATTTTAGAGAGCAAAAGTATATAATTTTTCTTAATCTTATTAATCTTTATTCCAAAAATTGATTGTGTGAATTCAATAATATTAAAAATATGATTAAAAAAAATAGTATTTTTTAATTTAAAAAAAATCTTTATTCCCTCCTTAAAATTTTGACCTCTTACAAAATTCACATAATTTGAAATATTATCTTTTTGGTAAATTTTTAATCTTGAGTCAATAAGATTGGGACTATATGGCTTTAAGATAACTAGTTGTGCCTTTTTTTTGCTAACAAAAAAACACTTAAGTATTGTAATTAATGATAGAATTAGAAAAAAAAAACTTTTAAAAATTTGAAATATTTTCATTAAGGTTTAAATATTTATATTTATGAAAATTTACATACAAAGCAATAGATTTCAAGGAATAGCAGCTAAAGTGTCATCAGAAACATTTAATTCCTTCGGATATTCTTCAGAAATAATATATGTTGAAAAATTTAATGAAATAACAAAATATTTTGGTCATAAATATTTAAGAAAAGGTAAGAAAGTAATTTTTAAAGATGATCTACAATCTTTTACTTTGTTAAGATTTTTAATACCAGAATTAGCTAGATCAGAAGACCCTATCTTAATAATTGATCCCGATGTCTTTGCGATTAAAGATCCAATATCAATTTTAAAAAATGTTAAAAATAATCAGAAATTATATTGTACTTTCTTAAATAAAATACCAAGAACAGAGGTTATGGTTTTAAATTCCAGAAATCGATTATGGGATTTCAATAAAATTATAAAAGATTTATTTGATCTTAAGATAGACTATCATGATTTATTTAAACTTAATTTTTTAGACGACGATTTACTTGGAAAGTTAGATAATAAATATAACTCTTTAGACGAAATAAATGATGAAACAGTCTTACTACACACAACGAACAGAAGAACTCAACCATGGAAAGAAGGCCTTAAAATCGACTTCGAGGTTCATGCAACAAAATTTAACATTTTATTAAATAATATTAAAAATTTAGTTGGACTAAATCACAATAAAGATGTTATTGGAAAATATTATCGAAAACACCAAAATAGTGAGGTAAATGAATTTATTATAAAAATTTTTAATAACGCATATAAAAAAAAAATTATCACTAAGGACGATCTATTGAATTCTGTAAAGCTCAACTACATATCTGAAAATTTTATAAAAAAACTTACTTTAGCTGATAAATGAAAATAGGAAAAATTTTATCATTTTTTTTAATAAAATTTTTATCAAAACCAGTCAATAATTTTTTTGATAAAAAGAAAATCATAATTATTTTTAGAAACGGGATGGCTTTAGGTGATCTTGTCTATATGACAAGTATAATTAAAGAAATTGCACTCAAAAAGAAAAAAAAAATTTTCCTTTTTACATCTAATGATAAGGTGTTTCTAAATAGCCCTAGAATAACAAAAATTTTTACATTAAAAAATAAAAGTTTATTTTGGTTTTTTTTAAGAAATCTCATTGGAACTAATGTTTTAGAATTCAATAGTGTTCATGCAACAAAAAAAAATCATGAGGTTTTAAAAAAATTTTTTTTAAATTTTCACTCAAATAATAGAATTCATTTAGCTCAAGCTATGTCAGAACATTTTAATTTAGATCTTGAATATAAAGATCTAGAGAATGAATTTTTTTTTTCAAATAATGAGTTAAAAAAATTTGAAAGTGAGATCAATCTTCCACCAAAATTTTCTCTCATACAGTCTACAAGCAAACATTCATTTACGAAAAATAAAGAATGGAAAATTGAGGGAATGCAGTCAATAGTCGATTATTTTAAAGACATCAATTGGATACAAATTGGAAAAAATGATGAACCTAAATTAAATAATTGTAAAAAGATGTTAGATTTGAATTTAAGAGAGGTTGCTTTTGTTATTTCAAAATGTGAGTTTATAGTAACTTACGAAGGTCTTTTTAATCATTTAGCGTCTTGTTTTAAAAAAAAAAGCTTTGTAATCCATACAGGTTTCTTACCTATTGAAGCTTTTAAATATAAAAATAATATCATAATTGAAAAAAATTTAGAAATGGATTGTTATCCCTGTTTTAAAATTGACTGTGAAAGTCATTCAAAAAAATTTTTAAAGATGATGGACAACGAATATGTTGTAAGTAAAATAAAGTCATATTTATGAATAATTTAAATATTTTACAAAATTTTGATAAAAAATTTTATTTTTCAAAACCCTTCCCTTATTTTGTAATTGAGAAATGTTTTCCAGATAAAATTTATGAAATGTTATTTAAAGATTACACCTTAATAATTAATTATTTAGAAAAGAGAAATGATACAAAAAACCTAAACAATATTAGATTACAGATAAATTCTGAAAATTTTTTAAAAGAGGATGCACTCAAAAAAACTATTTGGTATGACTTTATAAAATATCATACATCAAAAGAATTCCTAAACGAATTAGTTAATATTTTCAATGATGATCTAAACATATATTATCCTAAAATATTGTCATCTTTTAAAAATTATAACAATGACAAAAATTTTTTAAAAGTAAGGGATAAGATTAATAACAATCATAAATTCGTTATTGATTGTCAACCAGGGATTAACACATCGGTAATAAAAAAGTCAAATGTGAGAGGCCCTCATGTTGATAATCCTGTTGAAATATTTGGTGGTTTGTTTTATCTGAGAGACGATAATGATATTTCAGATGGTGGTGATCTAGAAATTTATGACTCTGAAAATCGAAAAATTTATTTTGAAGGTAAGGCCGAAGTTAAAAATACAAGATGTTTAAAAAAAGTTAAAACCTACAAATACGGAAAAAATAAATGTATTTTTTTTTTAAATTCACTAAAAACTATACATGGAATTTCTGCGCGGTCTGAAACTAACTTTACTAGAAATTTAACAAATTTTGCTATTGAAACCTATTTTTTTAATAGATTATTCGACATTGAGCGAGGAGGAATCAAAAATTTACTTAAAAAAATATTTAAAAGGTGATAATTAAAAAATATGGAAAAAATAAGTGTTTTAAATAATTTTGATAAAAATAAATATTTTCTTGATCCTTATCCACATCTTATAATCGATAAAGTATTTGATGAGAAAATTTATGATGAATTAGAAAAAGATTTTCAAAAAAGTCTTTTAAGAGAATTCAAACTCAAAAAAGAATTTTCTAAAGAAAATACAAGGGTTCAATTAGCAGCATCTGAGATTTCTAATAATAAAAATTTAGAAAGCAAAATATGGAAAGACTTTGTAGATTATCATTGTTCAAAAGAATTTTTCTTAGAATTTTTTAAGATTTTTGAAAATGAAATCTATAAGTTACTGCCAGAAGTACATAAAAAAATTATCGGAAATCATAATAATGAAAATTTTATTAAAATGAGAGGCGCTTTTCACAAATCAAGAAGTGAATTAAAAGAAGAAAATTCCAAAAGTGAATTTGTACTAGATTGTCAACCTTCAATTACAACACCCAATATTAATGGTCAAAAAACTGTTAGAGGACCACATGTCGACAGCCCTTATAAACTTTATGCGGGGTTATTTTATTTAAGAGACATAAATGATAAATTGGAAGGAGGAGACATCGTTCTTTATAAATCAAAAACAAGTGTGAAATTTAATAACAAAACTAACGTGATAAATGATAATGAAATAGAACAAAGCAAAATATTTAAATATGGTAAAAATAATTTGGTTATGCATTTAAATACTCCACTTACAATACATGGGGTTTCTAAAAGAGCTACGGGTAATTATAGAAGAAATCTTGTTAATATAATCGCAGAGAGTTATAAAGAAGACAAATTATTCAAACTTAATTATAAAAATAATATTTTTTCAAATATATCAAATAAATATAAGAAGTATCTTAATTTATAATTTTGGTAAATGCGGAAAATAATATTCCACATAGGTAATCACAAAACAGGCTCATCAACATTACAAAAATTTCTATTCAAAAATAAAAAACTATTAGAAAAAAGTAACATTATATATCCTAATATTTGCATAAGATATGGAGATTATGGTCATCATAACTTAAGTTTTGAATTAGCAAGTTTTAAGGAATTTAATTCAAAATATGGAAATTATAAAAAATTTTTACATTTGATAAAAACAAATAAAAAAAAAAATATTTTGATTAGTTCTGAAAATTTTGAGAGACTAATTTTTAATAAAAAGTTTAAGGACTTTATTAATAAAATAAGAGGGATGCGTTATAAATTTGTTGTAATATTTTTTTTTAGAGAAAAAATTTCTTTATATGAAACAATGATTGCTGAAATAGTAAAATCTGGTTACATATTTAAAAATTCCGATCACGAAAATAATATTGAAAATATCAAAAAAAATGGTTTTTTCGAATTTGATAAACATAGATTTTGGTTTAGTAAAAAAAAGGAAATCAGTCAAATTTTAGAAAATTTTCCAGTATCAAAAAAAGATATTATCTGTATCAATTATAAGCAGGGAAAAACTATAAAACTATTTTGTAATAAAATTTTTAATAAGGATGAAGGAATTAATTTTTTAAAAAAAAACTTAATTTTTCCTAAAAATATAAATTTGCGAAACGGATACTATAGAACGCATTATATTAATTATTCCAACAAAATTAAAAAAATTATTTTAAACCTTAAATTAACAAATTTTTTGACGTCGATAATTTTATTTTCTCTCAGTTTTTTTAAATATCTTTATTATATGTTTAGATCTTATTTATTTGAGGATTTTGATAAACAAATTTTATCAAATAAATGTAGGTCAAAGTTACGTGTGCTTAAATTATGACATATTTTATAACTAAGTTTATTCATATGACTTTACAAGGAAAACTTAATATAATAATTAACTATTAAATTTTATGATGCAAAAAAATTTTTTAATGCAAAAAGATAAGTATCAATACAGTGTTGAAATTGCTGGAAGCTGTAATTTAAGATGTCCTTCATGTCCAGTTGGAAACATGAGAGATGTAAAAGAGGAGAGACCAACAAAACTAATTGATAGCAATCTTTTTTATAAAATAATCGATAAGATTTCCAGTGAGGCGGTAAATAAAAATTGTTTTGTTTCAGTATTTGATTGGGGAGAACCAACTCTTCACCCAGAATTACCAAAATTTATTACTTACATAAACCAAAAAGGACTTAAATCTAGAATTTCAAGTAACTTGAATCACGAAGCAGATTTTAGGTCAATTATAAGATCAAACCCAACAGAATTTCAAATATCTATCTCTGGTTACTCATCTGAAGTTTATTCTACTACACATGCAAGAGGTAATATATTCAAAGTAAAATCTCATATGTATAAATTAAGACAGTACGCTGATCAATTTAAGGCTAGCACTGAGTTTCATGTATGTTACCACGTTTATAAACATAATTTTGCAGATGAATTTGAAGAAATGAAAAAACTTAGCAAAGAACTAAATTTTAAATTCATTCCAATTCTTGCAAAGTTAATGCCTATTGAAAAAAACCTTGCTTACATAATGAGTAAAAATGGAGAAAATAACAAATTTAATGACAAGAAGAATTTTATAAATGATCAAGATAAAAAAATAATTGATCTATTATTTGTAGATCCATATGAGGAATATAAGGAATGGAAAAAGAAATCTAAACTTAAAAAAAATAATCTCACAAGTTATTGTACAAAGCGTGAATATAAAACACCAATAAGGGTTGACGGAAGTGTTGGTCTATGCTGTGCAGTATATAATACCAGTCTAAAAGTAGTTAACAATTTTTTAGATCTTCCCCATGACAAAATTCATGAATTAAGGAAAAATAATGATTATTGTGGAACATGTATGCAACATGGACTTCACGACAATTGGAAAATGAAACAATCTCAATTATTTTACAAAAGTCTTCTTGGAAATAATTTTATATCAAAATTACAAAGAAAAATTTTTAAAAATTTTGTTTAATAATTTAATTTTGTTTTAAAACAAAATGTCTTCTAGTAATTGGAATAATTCTATAATTATTTTTTTTTATTTGATCGTAAATTTCATCTAAATTTTTTGATTCTACAAATATTATTGGTTTGTTGATATTTGAATAAAACTCAAATATTTGTTTCAGAATAGCTATCTCATTTCTAATTATTTCACCACTTAGATTTCTAGCATCTACATCTATAAAAATAAAATCTAAATCTTTATTTATATTCTTATCATGAAAGTCTTTAAACGACATAGGTTTAAGAGTCTTTCCTTTTACATCTATTGCATTTTCATTACCTATAGCAGTGCAAAATAATTTAACATTATTAAGTTCATTTATCATAACATTTTTTTTCAAATAATTTTCAAAATAATCAGAATTAGGTTCAACAGCATAAATAGTCCCTTTTTTGATAATTTTTGAAAATTGAATGGTAAAATATCCATAGGCAGATCCTATTTCCAAAACATTATAATTTTCTTGTACGTGCTTTTTTAAAACAAGAGAAGTGAGGGGCTCATATAATCCCCATGTTCTATAAAGTTTAGATGGAAACCTTACTTTTTTTGTATTTTCAGTATCAATTTCAAACTTAAATTTTTCCAAAGTTGATTTTATCAAAATAGTTCTAATTTTTTTTTCTGAATTATGATTAAAAAAATTTAAAAAAAAAAATATTTTTAAGATTATTCTAAATCCTAAACCATCAAAAAAAAACTTTGAGAATTTATTAATCATTTAATAATAAATCGACTATTATTATCAATTTTGCACAACAAGTATGGTTTATTTTTGAAAAAATCATCTATAGCTTTTTTTGCTCCTAACCAATTCGAATAATCATCAAAGATTATTACACCACCCTTAGAAACTCTATTAAAAAGATGAGTTAATTCAGACTTCGTGGAATTATAAAAGTCTGTATCAAGTCTTAGTAGACATATTTTTTTTGGTAAATTTTTTTTATTTTTTAAAGTATTTTCAACTTTTCCTTTAATAAAAGAAAAGTTTTTTAAAACTCTCTTTCCACATATTCTTTTAATGTTATCCTTGACTTCATTTAGTGAAGAAAAATTCCAACCTTCTTTTGTTTTAGATATGTTTTTCCACTTATCCATAACTTGAGATAAATCTTTGTTAATTTTTCTGTCAAATTTACCCGGTTTTGTCATACCCTCAAATGTATCATATAAATAAAAATGTTTTTTTTTTTTAATTTTTTCTGAAAACATTTGATAACTTAAAATACTTAAACCACCTTTCCATACTCCAGTCTCAGCATAATCTCCTTTTATTTGATTCTTCTTTAAATATTTAATTACAGATATCAAAAAAATTAAATTTTCTTGACTTACCATAGTAAGTTTTAAAATCTTATTAATTTTTTGAACTTCCGACTTAGATAAAGCCTTAAAGTCAAATAATTTTTTTGTGCTTTGTATTGTTACTCTCAAGTGATAGCGTTTTAGAATACTATTAAGTTTGAATATAATTTTTTTTATTACAAATTTCATTTTTTTAATTCTGATAACTTTTTATTTTCTACTTTATAAATTTTTTCAAAAAAACTTCTCAAATATGGATCATGGCTTACTAAAATAAATGTTAAATCAACATTTTTTAGTAAATCACTTAATATTTCTTTTTCCAAATTTTTGTCTAAGTTTGCTGTTGTCTCGTCTAAAAGAATTATTTTTTTGTCGAAATACATTAATCTAGCTAAACCAAGACGTTTGGCCTGTCCCTCAGAAATATTTCTAAAATCTGAATTAATTATAAAATTAAATAGTTTTTGATCATTACAAAATTCTTCAAGTCCAGCAAAGTTTAGAGATTCCTTCACTTTTTTTAAATCTATTTCATTTATTTTTTTACCAAATCCCACATTTTCAATAATTGAAGAATTTACTAATGGAATATTTTGTGAAATTAAACCAATTTTTTTTTGTAAAAGTTTTAATGATTTATAGTTAATTTTCTCTCCATTCATCAAAATTTCTCCAAAAGAGGGTTCCCTAAAACCGCAAATTAAATCAAGTAATACTGATTTACCCTCTCCAGAGTCTCCAAAAATTAAAATTTTTTCACCTTTATTTATATTTAAATTAAGTTCATTAAATATTACTTTATCTTTAAAACTAAATTTAACATCTTTTAATCTTAAATTCTTAATATCAAAATTTAACTCAGATTTTAGTTCTCCAAAGTTTTGATTTGACGTAATAGCGTCTATAACAACTTTTTTGTTTAACGAAACTTTTGGATAATTTGAGTCTAAAAAATTTAGAAAATATTCTTGAGCTCCCAATATTTCAGTAAAAGATCTAATAATTTGAATTACGTACGGTATCAATCTGATCAGTGCAAATACTAAAGTTGAAAAAAAAATAAAAGTTTCATCTTTTGAGTTAGTCTGGGAAAAATTTATAAAAAAAACAGCAATTATTAAAATTAAACATAATTCAATAAATGATTTTGGTATATTTCGTAGAATATTAAGTTTTAATTGAGTACGATATAATTTATTTGAACTTTCGTAAAACTTTTTTGCAAAAAAAGTCTCAGCAAAGAATAATTTTATTTCCTTAAAATTCTGAATAATAGTTGCTGGAGACATAAATGATACGATATTATAAGATCTCTCTAATATCGATATTTTTTTAAATATATTGTTTATTTGTGGGATAAAAAAAATTGCAAATACGCCAATAAAAAAAATCAAAATGTAAATTGTGTAAATGTTAAAATATATTAAATAGCTTAAAACTATTGAAATAATAATTAAGTTTTTCAAAATAAGACATAAAGATCCAAATCCTAAGTTTAAAAATTTTCCAGGATCTATATTTATTTTGTTAATCAATTGATTTAAGTTTACACTTGTCATTTCATTCATTTTTTTCTTTATATACTCATTGAACACAAATGTTCTGAAGTGATGATATTTTTTTACAATTATTTTTTGTATTAAATAATTGCTCACGAATGAAATAAGAATGTTAATAATAAACAAAACAACAAAAATAAATACTATTTGATTTTTGTTTAAATTAAGATTTTCTAAACTTGTGAAAGATGAAAAAATATTATTACTTAAATTACCTTCGGAGAAAATTATAGTCATCAAATAGCTAAATGCTCCCAAACCAAGTAATTCGAAGAATGCGGCTCCTAGTGAAATACTAATTATATATATAAATTCTTTTTTTAATTCTGTCTTTTTAATTCCATGAAATAAAATTTTTAGAATCTTCATTATAATTTAATTGATTTTTTTTCTAATTCTTTGCAGATTTTAAAAGTTTCTTTTCTGATCTTTGTAAAATCACTTTTAGAAAGCCCTTTTTTATATCTATTTGTTGTTGCTTTTACAATTCCATATTTATCAATTCTCTGTTTTTTAAAAGAACTATCATTTTCTATCATTTCGCCATTAAAGGTTGGAAACATTAATTGTTTATCATAATTAATAGAAAATTTTTTACACAAATATTTCATTAGTTTATGCCTTTTTTTGATTAGATCATTAAACCGTATTATAAGAACTTTATCTTTAAATTTAAATTTTGCCTCTAAAACTTCTTTTTGAGACTTCATCCAAAAATTTTTTATTGAATTTATATCTTTATATATATTTTTATGGTTTTTAGCCGAATACCACCATGAATAAGGATCTCGATAAATATGAATAATATTCAATCTTTTGTGAGAATTAAGCTGTTTAACTAAATTACCTTTACAAAAAAAAGGTGAGAAGCCTGTTATTATTTTTTTTTCCTCGTTATCATTTTTAAAATTAGTCCAATATTTAAAAAAATTATCAAAATAACTGTCAAAAAAATTCTTACTGTCTTTTCTCTTTAATAATAATTGAGTAAATTCTAAAGTTAAAAAGTGAAATCTATGTTTTTTTTTCGCAAATTTTCCTTTTCTATAACCATCCCTCATTAAACGTGTGAATTCTTTTTCGGTCTTCAAAATTTTATCATGGATTCGATCTGTGCCTTCTTTATAAACCATGATTTCCCAAGGATGTGCTAGAATTTCTGGATGATTATCAAAAAGTTGAGATATTAATGACCCCCCGCTTCTTTGAAGCTGCGATGATATTAATAAAGGTAAATTTTTTTTATAATCAAATAAATTGACTTCTTCTTTTTTTTTTTTAAAAAATTGTAACACTTAAAATTATAAATTATTTTTTAAATAAATCTTTTATTTCACTTGAAATCTGTTTTTTTGTTAAAAATAAGTTTCTTTCTGAGGAATAAGAAAATTGTTTTTTTACTTTTCTGAAATTTTTTTTAATTACATCTAGTCTTACAGGGTTTCCTATTAAATAATATTTTTTGTTTTCATAACTCATATAACTTTCCGAGTGAGTTATTAAACTTTCATGTATTTTTTCACCAGACCTTATCCCTGTAACATTATAGTTATTTCCATAAACAGTCTCGACTAAGTCTAAAATTTTGATACTAGGTATTTTTGGAATTAGAATTTCTCCCCCACGTAATTTATCAAAAGTATAGTGAACCATTTCGATTGCATCCTGTAATTTAATGTGAAATCTCGTCATTCTTTTATCAGTGAGGTTGAATCTAGATTTTTTATTTTTTTTAATTATGTCAAAAATTGATCCTCTACTTCCCATAACATTTCCATATCTTACTACAGAAAAATTTGTTTGTTTCGATTTAATTGAGCTCGAATTTATAAATAGTTTTTCTGTACTCAATTTAGTTGCTCCATAAAGATTCAAAGGACTACAAGCTTTGTCCGTTGAGAGTGCGACTATTCTTTTAACATTGTTGGCCCATGATGCCTCAATTATATTTTGTGAACCAATTATATTCGTTTTAATTGCTTCAAATGGATTGTATTCAACAGTTGGAACTTGTTTTAAAGCTGCCGCATGAACAATATAATCTACTTCATTAAAAGCTATTTTTAGTCTATCGATATCTCTCACATCTCCAATAAAAAATCTTATTTTAGGATATTTTGATATAGGAAATTTCAAAGCCATTTCACTTTGCTTTAGTTCATCCCTAGAAAAGATTATTACTTTTTTTACCTTGTTATTATTTAATAAACTTTTTGCGAAAGCTTGCCCGAAAGTTCCAGTTCCACCTGTAATTAACACAGTTTTATTTTTATAAATATTCATTTTTGAAGACTATAATTAATTTAAACTAACAAACTATAGATTATTTAAAATTGGTTAATGTCAATATTGTGTTTTTTTTAATTTTTTCACTTTTTTTCCCATATTTTAATCATCTAAATCCTATTTTAAAATTAACCTAATTTTTTAATTCGTAAATAAAGACCCTGTCGTAATAACTTAATCTTGTATCTATCTTTGTCTATTTTGTTAAATTTCAAAGATAAATCAAGTTCATCCTGCGTTATTTTTTGTTGCTCTCCAGACATTCTATAGACTGAGTGGTCTTTAAAATTAATAAAAAATAAGCATTTATATATACATGCAAGAAATATTCTAGACGTAAAAAAACTTAAAAAAATTTTTTTTGGTGAATATTTAAAATTTTTTTTAAATTTTTCAAAATCTATTTCATCAAAATCATTATAATTTTTTTTCTTTAAACTACATATGTATTTAAAAATATCTCTTAAACAAAATTTTATTAGAAATCTTGATATTTTTTTTACTAGACTCTCTCTTTCATTAATAAA
This sequence comes from uncultured Pelagibacteraceae bacterium, assembly GCA_902630945.1. Classification (GTDB taxonomy): domain Bacteria; phylum Pseudomonadota; class Alphaproteobacteria; order Pelagibacterales; family Pelagibacteraceae; genus Pelagibacter. Next base: position 8,406 of record CACOWV010000009.1, on the reverse strand, counting down.
GCTTTTTTTATGAATTATTTCTTTAATTAAATTAGTTGAGTCTTTTTTAAAAGATAAAAGAGTAGCTACTTCCTCGCTTATTTTTGGAATATTTTTGCTCTTATTGTTCTCTTTTAAATCATCGAAGGATTCATTTAATTCGTCAAAATTTTTACAATATATTAAATTCGATAAATTGCTTGAAAAATGACCCTCGTAATTTTTATCAAAATCAAATGCATTACCTGTGTAACATAATGCTTTTTTTCTTAAAAAATTACTTTCAACAGCAACAAAATCCAATCCACATATTAAAAATTCACATTTAGGTATAAAAAAAAGTGTATTTAGGCTCGTATCAAATTTTATGTTTTTGCAATCTTGAAAAAACGTCTGATATTTTCTCTCAAACTCTTTATCACCAGGATGAGCCCTGAGAATAAAGTTTTTATCATTATTTTTTTTTACTATCTTTTTAATATTTATAAGAAAATTATGAATATAATTATATCTACTTTTCGTAAAATTAAAGTATGAAAGTTTTTTATTTTTTTCCCGCTTTAGAAATAAATAGATTCTGAATAGTGCTTCTGGAAGACATATAAAAACAAAATCTTTTTTGATTGGAAAATTTTCCTCAATAATTTTTCTGTTAATGTCGACATTTTTTATAAAATCAATTCTTGGATGACCAGTATTAAAAACTTTTTCAAAATTTTTAGTCATAAACTTTTGTGCAATCAAATAATTTTTTTCACCTAAAACAAATTTCCCACTAATTATCTCTGCGAATTTTTTTTCTAAAAATCGAGACTTAATTATATCTTCATCCTTAAGATATGAAATTCCTACCTCCTCCTCATCAAAAGTATAATAATCAAAATTAAAATATTTAAGTAACTTTATAAATGGAAACTTAAAATCAAAGTTATTGCAATCTATTAAAATCAGTTTACCTTTATAATTAAAAACTGAGCTTAACAGTTCAAAAAAAATATCCTTATGCCATCCTAAGTATATTTCCTCTACATTTTTAAATTTAGCAAATTTAGATAATAATAGCATTCTGCCATTAAAATCTCTTTTCATGTTCTCATAAGAAATAAAAATTTTCATCTTGTATTACGATTTTGAATAAAAAATTTTTTTTAAAAGGAGATAGTCGCTAAATTCATCTAAGTCTATTGATCTATATCTAGGCATTTCATATCCTTTTAATTTTGGCCCTAAAAAATTTTTGTATTTTAAAAAATAATTTACTTTTGCTGCATACGTACTACCATTGTCTACGTAAAATTTTTTATGTTTAAATTTTTTATTGTCAATTAATTTAGGCCACACAGGAGTTAATCTTTTTTTATTCTTAATCAATGCATGATGAGGATAATGATCAAATTTTGTAACTGCCACTGAAAAGTTAATATCTTTTTTTAAAAAAGACATAACTTTTTTTATATCTTCAGAGTTTCTCATTGGAGCTGTTGGATATAAAACACATATCTTGTTCCAGTTTACACCCTTCTTTTTATATAATTTAATGAGATGCTCACATAATTGATTTATAGTAGAATTCGCTGTTGAGAGATATCTCGGTCTTTTATGAATAGTAACTGGAAACTTGCTGACTAAATTTTTAATTTTTTTTGAGTCTGTTGATACAATAATTTGATCAAATATTTTGCTCCTTAATGCCGCTTTAATCGTGAAATTAATTATCGGTTGCCCTTTGAATTTCAATATATTTTTAAACGGTAATCTTTTTGATCCACCACGCGCAGGTATTATTGCTATTTTCAATTTTTTCATTTTAAATCTCTTTTTTGTAATTGATGACCTCTGACTAAATCTTTTTTTAATTTTAAGTTTTTAATTTTTTCATATTCATTTGCTTGTATTCCATTTCCTGGCCTTCTAAATAAAATTTTACAATTAGATAATTTTTGGCCTTTTTTTGAAAATTCATTCATAAAAAGACTCCTTCTAACTTTGTTTCTATTTTTTTTTTCTTTTTTACTCAATATTTTAGAATAACTACCCATGCCCTTTTCTATAGATCGAATAGATGTTATAAAATTTTTCATTTCTTTAGTTTCAATAGACATCATATGTTCTACTTTGGGTGTCATTCTATTTTCAGTAACTGTTTTTTCAATTAGGTTAACACCTAACATCAGAGCTGCAATGTCCATATGAATTCCAGGAGTGTGGTCAGAGTAAGCTATGGGGTAAGGAAACTTTTTTTTTAAGGTTTTAATAATGTTTAAATTTATCTTATCTAGTCTAGCCGGATAATCGGTTGGACAATGATGTATTATAATTTTATTATTACCCTCATTTTTAATAACTTGAACTGCTGTTGATATTTCATCTAAAGTTGCCATACCAGTATCAATTTGTATTGGTAATTTTGTTTTTGCTGCGTGTTTGATCAATGGTAGATGATTAATGTCAGCAGATGCAATTTTTAAAGAGTGGCAACCTATTGATTTTAAAAAGTCAACATCTTCCTCAAAGGCAACAGTTGAAAAGAAACATATTTTAAACTTATCACAAATTTTTTTTAAATTTTTCCATTGTGTTTTTGTAAAATTCCTTTTTTTTAAAATTTTATAAAGACTTTCTGTTTTGTTTTTAACTAATTCCTTTTTTTTATTTACTAAAATTTTATATGAGAAAAGCTGTTCTTTATTTGAGATCAGCTTTTCAGCATCAAATGTTTGAAATTTTATAGCATCAGCACCACTCTTTGCTGCCTCAGAGATCATTTTTTTCGCAGACTCAAATCCATTATGAGTAGCTCCTATTTCAAATGTAATAAAACATCTTTTTCCATTTCCTATTTTTTTTTTACCAATTTTAATCATTGTTAAAAAATCTACCTATCTGAGTTGTAATCCTTTTCAAATTTTTTTTATTTAAGCCATTGTAAAGTGGTAAACTTATGGCAGTATTAGAAAATATTTTTGTATTTGGAAAATCATCAATTTTAAACTTATACTTTTTATAATAATAATGTGAATAAATTGGTATGTAATGAAATCCAACGCTAATTTTTTTTTTTAATAAATAATTTACAAGTTCAAATCTTTTTTTTTTAGTTTTAGTTTGGTCAATTCTTATAATGTATAAGTGATATCCAGAGATAATTTCTCTACTTATTTTGGATTTTATTATTGGCAGATTAATAAGATTTTTATCATAAAAATCACATATTTTTTTTCTTTCAGTAAAAATTTTTTTTAATCTTTTTAATTGGTTTCTGGCTAAAGCAGCCTGAAAATCTGTAAGTCTGAAATTGTATCCGAGTAAAATTTGTTCATAATGGGTTGGTAAGATTTTAAAGTTTTTTTTTGAAAAAAATTTTTTTTCTCTTGTTATACCATGAGTTCTTAACAAATTTAATTTTTTTGAAATTTCAGAATTATTTGTCATGGCTGCACCACCTTCACCGGCAGTAATATTTTTAATTGCATGAAAACTAAAAGTTGTAATGTCACTATATTTACAACTACCAACCATTGAGTTTTTAAATTTTCCTGATAATGCGTGGCAAGCATCTTCAATAACGAAGAATTTATAAATTTTTGAAAGTTTTTTAATTTCACTCATTTTGCACGAAATACCTGCTAGATGAACTACTATTAATATCTTAGGTAATTTATTTTTCTTTTTAGCTTTTTTTAGTTTTTTTTTTAATTGGTTTATATCGATATTATAGTCGTTTAAATCAATATCTACAAAATCGATTTTTGCATCACAATAAAGACCACAATTTGAAGAGGCCACAAATGAAGTTGTTGATGTCCATAAATAATCTCCCTTTTTCAATCCTAGCGCTAAACAAGAAATATGTAATGCTGAAGTGCTACTATTTACAACAGTTGCATATTTAGATTTAGTTAATTTTTTTAAACTATTCTCTAGCAATTCAATTTCTGGTCCTTGAGTCAAATTTTTGGATTTCAGTACTTTAACTACCGCCTTGATATCACTGTTATTAATATTATGCTTTGTATATGGAATCATATTTTAAATTATTGATTATCTGTTTTTTTCAAATTAAATCTTTTTACATAAATATTCAAATTACTTTTTTTTAATTCACTTAAAAAATATGATCACCTCCTATTACTCCTGAGTTCATATCTTCAATATAAAAACCATTCACAAATGGATTATCACTTTCTATCGTAATCCATCCACTTTTTGATGACAAAAATTTCTTCACTTTTTTATCCTTATTTAAATCGAACCAGAATATTCCGTTATCGTTAATTATTTTTTTTCTAACAAGAAAATTATTTTTTTTCTCACTCCAGAATTTCAAATTTAAATTTGCTTTTTTGAAGCCTTTTTTTATAAAACTCGAATTTGTCAATATAATATATGAATTTTTCTTATTTAAAATTGGAGCCCATTTGAAAGTTTTTGTTTTTTTTAAAATAGCATCATTAGCATTTGCTGCACATATACAAATGTTAGTTGGTATGTTATATTTTTTAGGAGAACCAAAGTTAATTCCAAATTTAAGCCTTGAAGGGAAAAAATTTTTACAATTAACTATTAATTTTGCTGAGTACATCACATTTTCTTTCAGCTTAATTTTATTAAGTTTAACAATTTTATTTACGTTTATATAAACTGGCTTTGCCAATTTATTATGAACTTGAATAATTGATTTTATTGTTCCAACACACCTTCCATTACTTTGATAAATTTCAAGACTTATGTTTAGTCTAGTTTCAGGAAAATTTGGGTAAATTGCAACTTCACTGTAAGATTTAAATTTATTAAAAACTGGGAAAGCTAAAACTGAGTCATCATATTCTTTTTTATTTGGATTTACTAAATAATATTTTTTTTTATTTCTCTGATTTGAAATATCGTAATAACTATGAGTTAGTGTTACAATTGATTTCTGTTTATTTGAATTTCCTGCAATAAATCGTGGATAAAAATCCTTGAAACCATGCTTTATCGATACAATTCCTTTTTTATCACAAAAAAATTTTTTTTCTTCCCTATTTAAAATTTCCATAAATTTGGTTTCATAAGGTTTTATCTGTTTAAATATAAATTCTTTATTAAATTTTTGGCCTAAGTAGTTTGAAAACTTTAATGTTATTAATTTATTTTTTAGGGGTTTTGGGCCGCTTACAAATGAAATAAAAGGTGATAGGTTTTTATCAGGTAGAATGTCAAAGCCAGTTTCTGGCACTAAAAAATTATTATTATCTTTTTTATCAATTCTATCATTATAAATTCTTCCACATGAGTGCACAAATGCGGAACTTATGTTTGATAAATAATTTACTACTATTGCTGGATAAGGAAAAAATAAATTCTCTTTCGAAATAATCTCTATTTCTATTGAGCCCTGATTTAATAATTTAAGACCATTTTCTGAAAAAATTTTTTTGATATTAATCTTAAAAGATTTAATAACATTAACTTTTCTTTTTTTTCTGTAAATAATTCTACCTAATTTTGATCTTAAAGTAATTATAAGTAAAATTTCTTTTATATTTCTTTTAAGAAACCAATAGCCGAGAAATAAAATATTAGTTTCGACATTATTATTAATCAAAAAAGGAAATATTGCTGAAGACCTTTGTACCGGGATTTGTAATTTTTTTTTAATTTTTATATTGTCTTTATATAATCTCATTATTGTAAGCTTTATAATACAATTCTTTATATAGAAAAGTAAATTTTTGAAATTTTAATTTTACGATTACAATTAAACACCATAATGTTCAAAGTTGTTTTAGGTGAGGTAAGTATTTTTCTTTTATCTAAAGTTTTCCACTTAAAAAATTTATAAAAGGTTATCAGTCTTTTGTTACAAATTAATACACCAATTTTTTTTAATTTCTTAATTTTTTTATTGATAATTTTGATTAATTTAATGCCCAATTTCCCTCTTAAATTTTTTTTTACAAGAACATTATCAACAATAACTGCAGTTGTTATTTTATTTTTTAAATATATCTTTCTAAAATTTAAAAAAGAGTAGCCGACTAACTCTTTATTTTTAAATATCAATAAATGAATATCATTTGGTAATGAATTTTTTTTTAAAAAATTTTTTTGTGATATTAATGAAAATTTCCAAAATGTTTTTTTGAATTCAATAATTTTTTTTAAATTAATTGAATTTAATTTTTTATGATTTAAAAATTTAATCGTAACCATAAAAGATTTTTTAAAATTTCCATAGAAAACAATATAAATTAATCCTATACAATAAAAATCATCTCTTGACTATATCCTCACGTTTAAGAGGAGTTCCAGCAATTAAATCTTTGGATGCTTTAGAATTTCTTACAAAATCTAAATACTTAATATTTAGTCCATCACTGGGTCTAAGTGTATCAATGTTACCTTCGTGATTTTCTTTAAATACAATTTTTGATCCTTTTTTAATTTTTTTTGTTATCCAAATCGATGGTCTCAATAATCTGGTCGAATATTCTGACTTCAGAAAATTTTTTTTATTCTTCCCTAACATTATTTTTTTAATCTTTTTAGGAATTAAAAGTTTTTGATCTTGTTTCAAATAATCTGAAATCGCTTTAACCTCCGAAATTTCTTTAGAAAAAGCCCAGTCAAAACCACCTTTGTTTTTTCTCATTAATTTTTTATCCTCTTTACGAGATAAAGTAGTATGAATTTCTATGTATTTTACCTTTTGTTCTTTACATAATTGATATGGAAAAAGTGGATTAATTTTCCCCCTAAATAACATTGAATGATCAGATAAGCCAACCTCGCATTTAAATCTTTTTTTAAGAAAAGCTAATGTTTTCAAATTTAAATCTTGTAATTTAGTTGGATAACTACTTATACAATGAAGTAATGAAAAATTATTTGTATATTTCTTAATAGTCTTAACACCTAATTCAATTTCTTTAAGTGTAGCCATACCGGTGGATAATATGATTTCTTTTTTACTTTTTGCTGCACATTTAATTAAATTCAAATCTACAATCTCAAAACTTGATATTTTTATTATCGGTAATTTTTTACTAATTACATCTTTTATCCCTGTTTCATCAACAATTGACGTAAAAACTGGATAATTTTTTTTTTTACAATATTTTATAATTTCATCAAACATCTTTTTTTTCATATATGTTTTTTTATATAATTTGTATAAGTCTAAATTTTTCCAAATAGTCCCTTTAATCTTATGGTTAAAATTACCAGTTATTGTTTTTGGATTATATAATTGAAGTTTTATATAATTGGTTCCTGCCTCTATATTTCTATCAATCAGTTCTTTGGTTTGCTCAAGTGAATTATTATGATTACAAGAAATTTCTGAAATTAATTTTGGTTTATTTTTCATTTTCTTATAATTTTTTTAAAAATTTCAAATGCTTCGGCATAACCTAAACCAACCTGATTTCCCCTGTATTTCATTAAATTAATAATTCCTTGGATTGACCTAGAATTAGGATATTTTTTAATTTCATTTTTGTATAGTTTTAATGCTTCTATTTTCTTTTTATAAAATTTTTTTGAATCTAAAAAAACATTGGGTACAAAATTAGACTGATTTTTTTTTTGACCATAATCTGTTGCAGATGGAACTTCCATAAGTCTTATTTCCTCAAATTTTGATACTTTTAATGGCCTGAAAGCCGCAATAGTCGCATTGAATATTTTCTGATGATCTACGTTTAAATCTGAATAATGATGAGTGTAAATTATATTAGGTTTGATTCTTTTTTTTATATTTTCGATAATTTTTGCAATTTCTAAAGTTGAAATTTTATCTAATTCATTGTCAGGAAAGTTATATCTTTCTACCCAATTAAATTTTAAATATTTAGAAACTTGAGTGCTAGCAAGTAACCTGCTTTTAATGTTAGATTTATTTATATTAATTCTTGAACTTACACCATTCGTGAAACTAATAGCAAAAACTTTATCTTTTTGTTTATTGTGCCATTGTATAGCTGAACCACACCCAAGAGTTTCATCGTCAGTGTGTGCAACAATGATTAAAATTTTTTTATTCATAAATTAAAGAATATAAGTATTATACAATTATGAAATTAAAACAAAAACTTAAAATAATTAATCAAATTCAGAATATCAGATCAAAAAATAATGTAAATTGGATGAATCTTTTAAAGTTAGCTTACAAGCTAGATCCAAAAAAAACCAGTAAAATTATGAAAAATATTAATAAAGATGACAACAAAATTTCAAAACTATTGAGTAAGCTCTAATATAATCTAATGATAAAATATCTTTGATTTTTTTTAGAAAGATTATTTTCTAAATGTTATTAAATTTGAATTTGACTTGTTAAGTTTAGTTAAACTTTATTAGTATTTTGATTAACGAAATTTATTTTTCAAAAAAATTTTATAATTTAAGTTAATCTATTTACTTTATAATTCTACAACCAAAGAT
>CACOWV010000008.1 GCA_902630945.1 uncultured Pelagibacteraceae bacterium | reverse complement strand
AAATAAAAAAATTGTTGGTGGGTATTACTCATTTAATTACGAAATCAATTCATTCCAAATTTTAGAGAATTTTGAAAAGTTAAATTTCAATCTTTCACTTCCTAAGATAGGCAAAAATTCAGATATGAATTTTTTTAATTGGTCAACAAAAGAACCATTAAACATAAATAAATATGGTATTCCAGAACCTATCTCGAATAAAATTAAATACCCCGATATCTTGTTGGTTCCTTTAGTTGCTTACGATAATAATAATAATAGGATTGGATATGGGGGAGGATTTTATGACAGGTATATAAAAAAGATAAAAAAAATAAAAAAAGTTATAACAATAGGATTAGCCTTTTCTTTTCAAAAAGTAAAAAAAATTCCTTCTGAAATTCATGATATTAAATTGGATTTTATAATTACAGAAAAAAAAGATAAATGAAAATACTATTTTTAGGAGATGTCGTTGGAAATGTTGGTTGCGCTAAAATAATAAATAGTCTTTTAGATCAAAAAAAAAAATATGAAATTGATTTTGTAATTGTAAATGGAGAAAATGCTGATGAAACTGGGGTAGGCTTAACAAAAGAAATATGTCAAAATTTTTTTGATTGCGGTGTCAATGTTATTACTACTGGTAATCACGTTTGGGATCAAAAAGATATTATGAAATTTATAGAAAATGAAAATAGACTATTGAGACCTAAAAATTTATTTGAGCCAGCACCAGGTAATGGTTTTGGAATATTTGATGTTAAAAATAAATTTAGAATTGGAGTTTTAAATCTTATGGGAAATGTTTTTATGAAAAAGTGTGATGATGTTTTTAAAACTTCACAGAAATTTATTGAGGATTATCAATTAAAAAAAAATTATGATTTTCTTGTTGTTGATTTTCATGGAGAAATAACGAGTGAGAAAAATGCTATCGGGCATTTTTTTGATGGCAAAGCAACTTTAGTAGTTGGGACACATACCCATATTCCTACAAACGATGCTAGAGTTTTAAAAAATGGAACTGCATATCAGACAGACGCAGGAATGTGTGGAGATTATGATTCTGTTATAGGAATGAATAAAGATAATTCTCTTGATAGATTTATGAAAAAAGACTCAGTCAAACATTTTCCAGCTAAAGGTGAAGCCACCTTAAGTGGTGTAATTGTGGATTGTAATATAGAAACTGGACTCGCAAATAAAGTTGAAAGTTATATCTTTGGAGGAGAATTAAATAATAATTAATTTATGGCAGGACATTCTCATTGGGCTGGAATAAAACATAAAAAAGGTAAAGCTGACAAGTTAAGATCAAAAATTTTTTCAAAATTATCAAAGGAAATTACAGTCGCCGCAAAGTTAGGAGATAAAGATCCAACGATGAATCCTAGATTAAGATCAGCTATTCAAGCAGCTAGATCAGCTAATATGCCAAAAGATAATATTGAAAGAGCTATAGATAAGTCATCAATTAACACAGAATTAAATTTTGAAAGTTTAAGGTATGAGGGTTTTGGGCCGGAAAAAATAGCAGTTATAGTTGAGACATTGACCGATAATAAAAATAGGACAGCATCTAATATTAGGACAATATTTCAAAAAGCAGGAGGTAGTTTAGGCACCCAAGGCTCTGCTTCTCATAACTTTAATCATGTTGGTATAATTAAAATAGACAAGAATGAGATTTCTGAGGAAGATATTTTAGAATTAGCAATAGAAGCTGGAGCAGATGAGTGTACAACAAAAAACGATTATCATGAAATTCAGTGTTCAAAAAGTGAAATCTATAACATTAAAAAGGAGTTAGAAAAAAAAATTTTAAATTTTATTTCAACAGAGATAGAGTGGATTCCTTTAAATAGTGTTAAAGTTTCAAAAGAAAAAAATGAGGAGTTAGCTAATTTTTTTGAGACATTAGAAGAAGATGATGATGTTCAAAGCGTGTACTCAAACGTAGAGTTAGTAAATTAAATTATGTTAATTATTGGTATAGACCCTGGTATATCCGGATCAATATGCTTCTTTGATGATGGTCATATAATTGACGTTATTGATATGCCAACGATGATAGATGGAAAAAAAAACAAAAAACAAGTAAATGGATCACAAATTTTTAATGAAATTTCAAAAAGAGTTCAAAAAAAGGAAAAACAAAATATCAGAGTTATTATAGAACAAGTTTCAGCTATGCCAGGTCAAGGAGTTACTAGTATGTTCAATTTTGGACAATCATTTGGAATTTTAAAGGGTATATGTTCCGCCATGCAATTACCTATGTACTTTGTAAGACCAACAAAATGGAAAAAATATTTTAATTTAATTAATTCTGAAAAAGATGCGAGTAGGACAAGAGCAATTGAAATATTTCCTTATTTTTCAGCGCAATTATCAAAAAAAAAGGACTCAAATAAAGCTGATGCTATTTTAATTGCAAGTTTTTACTACGAAACTTATAAAATAGAGGATTAATTCAAAAACATTAAGACAAATTCATGACACATTTAAGTGTGAGAAGACATCATGGAAGCTGATATATCAACTCAAGCAGTAGGGCTTGCCTCTAGTGCTGATTTTTCTCTTATGAATTTATTCATTAGAGCTGACATTATTGTTAAATCTGTAATTATTCTACTGATAGCATGCTCTATATATTCTTGGGCTGTGATTATAGAAAAATTTAGATTATTTAAAAAGATTAATCAATCCACAGAAGAATTTGAAACTAAGTTTTGGAATTCAAAATCTGCAGAAAGTTTTTATAATAATTTACCTGCAAATACAGATGATCCGATGGCTTTAGTGTTCAGGGATGCGATGCAAGGTTTATTAAAAAGAAAATCTAGATCAGATCTAAATAGTAGAATGACAACAATGTTAGAAACAGGAATAGAAAAACAAATGTCTAAGATTAGCAAAGGTTTTACTTTTTTGGCTACTGTGGGTTCCACTGCTCCATTTATTGGTTTGTTTGGCACTGTTTGGGGAATTATGAATTCATTTCAATCAATAGCTATTTCTAGAAATACAAGTCTTGCTATTGTTGCGCCAGGTATTGCAGAAGCACTTTTTGCTACAGCTTTAGGTTTGCTGGCAGCTATCCCTGCTGTTATTGCGTATAATAAGTTTAACAACGACTCAATAAAGTATTCACAAAAGTTAGAAAATTTTTCAAGAAGATTTTTAACAATTATCTAAAATGGCATTTAAATTAAATCGTTCATCAAAAGAACCAATGAGCGAAATTAATGTTACACCGTTCGTAGACGTAATGTTGGTACTTTTGATTATTTTCATGGTAACTGCTCCATTACTTACAGTTGGAGTGCAAGTTGATCTGCCAGAAAGTTCTGCAGACTCTCTACCTGAGGAAGTTGAACCACTTACATTATCCATAAATTCTAAAGGTGAAATTTTTATTCAAGAGTCCAAAGTAGAATATGAAAAAATTATAGCAAAAGTTTTAGCAGTTTCGAAAAATAGAACAGATACTAGGATTTATGTAAGGGGTGATAAAACAATAAATTATGGAAGAGTTTTAGAAATTATGGGTTTATTATCAGGGTCAGGTTTCACTAAGGTAGCACTGATATCTGAACCATATAAAGAGAGGTAATAAGCGTGAATAGAAGCATATTAATCTCTTCTGTTTTACATTTAATACTAATAATTATTACAGCTATTAGTTTACCTTTTTTAGCAAAAAAGCCCATTGATCTTCCACCAATAGTCTCAGTAGAGTTAATTCAGATTACTGATAAAACAAACATTCCTTTTGCTCCTAAAGCAAAAAAAACAATTGAAAAGATTAAAGAAAAAGAGAAGAAGCTTGTTTCAGAACAAGCCCCTCCAAAAAAAGTAAAAAAAATTAAGCCAGACGCAGTGCCTATGCCAGAAGATGAAATCAATAAAAAAGAGAAAATAAAAGAAGATAAACAAAATCCCGAAAAGATAGATACCGAGGTAAAACAAGTATCTGAATTTGAAAAAGAGGAATTGTTTGATCCAAATAATATTGCTGCATTAATTGATAAATCTAAAATTGAAGCTGCTGAGACAACTAATAAAACTGATAAAGTCACACAAGACCAACAAAAGAATTTAGAAAACTCAGGATTGTCATTAAGTGAAGAAGATGCGCTTAAAGCCCAAATTTTTGGATGCTGGAGTATTCCTTTGGGTTTACCATATAATGAAAATTTATTAGTAAGAATAAAATTGAGCTTAAATCCAGATGGCACAGTATCCCAATCTGAAATATTGGATCATGCAAGAATGAACAAACCTGGTCAAGGTTTTTATAAAGTTCTTGCTGAAAGTGCACTTAGAGCTGTGAAATTATGTCAACCACTTAGAGTACCTACCACTGGATATGAAAGATGGAAAGAGTTGCAATTAAATTTTGATGCAAGGGAGATGTTAGAAGGGTAAGATATAGATCTAAAATGAAAAAATTTTTATTAATTATATTTTTAATGTTAACTCAGATAAAGGCCTTTGCCTTAATCGAAGTTGATATTACTAGGGGTAATTTAAATCCCCTTCCGATAGCAGTTTCACCTCTGTCAATTGATAATAATTCAAAAAATTCTTTCAAAAAAATTCTTAAAAAAAATAATATTGGCTCAGAAATTTCAATAGTGGTTGAAAATAATCTTAAAGCTTCAGGTCTTTTTAATCCATTAAATAAAGATGCATTTTTACAAAAGCCCGATATTGCAAATTTAAAACCAAGATTTGAGGACTGGAATTTAATTAAAGCTCAGGCATTGATAACGGGAAAAGTAAGTTTTATAGATGAGGGCGTCGACTCCACTGGAAAATTAAGAGTCGAATTTAGATTATGGGACGTTCTTGCTGGTAAAGAAATGATGGCACTAGCATTTACAACTGTTCCAAATAATTGGAGAAGAGTTGGTCATATAATAACCGATAAAGTTTATGAGAGATTAACAGGAGAAAAAGGATATTTTGATACGAGAATTATATATGTTGCAGAGGAAGGTCCGAAGACAAGAAGAATAAAAAAATTGGCAATTATGGATCAGGATGGGGCAAATAACAAATTTTTAACTTTAGGTAATGAACTCGTTCTTACACCTAGATTTAATCCAACAAGTCAAATGGTTACCTATCTTTCTTATTTTAGAAATTTACCTCGAGTATATCTTTTAGATATTGAAACTGGAGTTCAAGAAGTAGTAGGAGATTTTCCTGGTATGACTTTTGCACCTAGATTTTCTCCTGATGGGAAAAAAATTATAATGAGTTTTGCGAAAGATGGTAACTCAGATATTTATACAATGGACCTAGAAAATAGAATAGTTGAAAAAATTACTGATCATCCATCTATTGATACATCTCCATCTTTTTCTCCAAATGGGAAATTTATTTGTTTTAATTCTGACAGAAGTGGATATCAACAAATTTATGTAATGAAAAGTGATGGCAGCAATGTCAAAAGAATTTCTTTCGGCAAAGGTCTTTATGGAACTCCGGTTTGGTCTCCTAGAGGTGATTTAATAGCATTCACAAAACTTCATAAAGGTAAATTTTATATCGGAGTAATGAGAACAGATGGGAGTGGGGAGAGATTATTGACAGAAAATTTTTATCAAGAGGCACCATCGTGGTCTCCGAATGGAAGAGTACTAATTTTTTATAGGGAGACAGAAACAAACGATAAAGGAGAGGGGTTTTCAGCAAAACTATGGTCTATCGATTTGACTGGCTATAATGAACGTATGATTAATACCCCAACAGATGCTTCAGACCCATCATGGTCATCTTTATTAAGTAATTAAACAATATTAGCTTGATTTTTTAACTTGAAACATCTAATTAGTTGTGAAATGTTAAGTATTAGAAATATTGATCAAGGAGCAATAATGAAATTAAACAAAATTCTAAAAAATGCTTTTTTAGTTATAATAGCTAGCATAGCATTATCAGCTTGTGCAGTATCAAAAAAGAGCACAGGACAAATGCAAGGTGATGTTTACACTGGAACAGACACTGTTGAGTATTTAGCTTCAGGGGTAAAAGATAGAGTATTCTTTGCAACCAACGAATCAGTTTTAACGACAGCTGCTAGAGAGACATTAAGAAAACAAGCTGCATGGTTAAGAAAAAATTCTAAAATTACAATTGTTTTAGAAGGGCATGCTGATGAAAGAGGAACTAGAGAATATAATTTAGCACTTGGCGAAAGAAGGGCTAATGCTGCTAAAGATTATTTAATGACTTATGGAATTTCGTCAGATAGGATTTCTGTATTAAGTTATGGAAAAGAAAGACCAGTTGACTCAGGATCTAACCCATTAGCTTGGTCAAAAAATAGAAGATCAGTTACTGTTAAAGCTAACTAATTTTTTAAAAAAAATTTAAAGACCCTTATACATTATATTGTTTAAGGGTCTTTTTTTTGCCATTATTTTAATCATAAAGTAAGTAATGAAATTCTTATTTAAGATTGTCTTAATCAATTTTTTTTTGATAATTAATTTTTTTTCTTCTAGTTATTCATACGCTGATAATCATAATATTTATGAGATTATCGATCAGCTCCAAAAAGATATAAAAACTTTAGAAAAAGCAGTTTATTCAAATTCAATGGATTCAGAAAATGATGGTACTAATAATTCTAATTTTAACTCAATTAATAACTCAGAAGATGTTTTGACGAGACATCTACTCAAACTTTCAGAAATTGAAAGTCAATTTCAAAAACTAACAAATAAATTTGAGGAAATAAATTTTAAATTAGATAAATTGTCGAATAGATTATCTAAAGTTCAAGCTGATAATCAAATAAGATTTCAAGATTTAGAAAATACATTATCTATTGATACCACTAGTAAAATTACAAGCAAAAAATCAAATATTGATGAAGATGAAACTTTACCTGGGAGTTCTCAACCTCAGGATTTAGGATCAATATCGTACAAGGATACTGAAACTAGCGAGGTTTCACAACAAACACAATCTGTTGATACAACAGCAACAATTGTTACAGAAACTTTTCAAGCTGAAGAAACAATTCTTCCAAATGAAACACCAGAAAAACAATATCAGTTTGCAACAAGTTTCTTAAAAGTAGGAGATTATTCAACAGCAGAAAGAGCATTTAGAGAATTTGTAAAAGCTAATCCTGAGCATGATTTAGCTGGTAATGCGCAATATTGGTATGCTGAAACTTTTAGAATTAGACAACTATATACTGATGCTGCTTCAGCATATCTTGAGGGTTATCAAAAATATCCTAAAGGTGAAAAAGCTCCTATAAATTTATTAAAGCTTGGAGTATCTATGGTTCAGATTGGAGAAAAAGATCAAGGTTGTAAGATGATAAATGGTGTTGAAAAGCAATATCCAAAAGCAAATCAATCTGTGATTCAAAAAGCTAAATATGAGTCTCAAAAATTTGAGTGCAAAAATCAAAATTCCTAAACTTTTAAAAGATAAGTTAAATAATAAAAAGATTATTGAAATTTATAATCAATTTGAAAAATCCTTAAATTTGAGTGAGAATTTTGTAGTGGCTGTCTCTGGTGGGCCCGATAGTCTTGCTCTTGCTTTTTTAGCAAAAATTTATTCAATAAAAAAACAACTTAATCCTCGATTTTTAATTATAGATCATAAATTAAGGCCAGAGTCATCGAAAGAAGCAATTAATGTTAAATATTTATTGAAAAAAAATTTAATTACATCAGAAATATTGACTTTGAGAGGAAAAAAACCAAAAAAAAATATTCAGTCATATGCAAGAGAAAAAAGATTAGAGTTGATATATAAAAAATGTGACAAATTAAGGATAAATAATATTCTTTTAGGCCACCATCAAGATGATTTAGTTGAAAATTTCTTTATTCGCATGGTAAGAGGTAGTGGGTTAAAAGGATTAGCCTCGTTAGATATAAGAACAAGAATTAATAAAAAAAATCTAATAAGACCATTATTGTATCAAAAAAAAAGTGACTTAATTTTCTTATCAAAAAAGGTATTTAATTTTTATGTTAAGGACCCAACAAATAAAGATGAAAAATACCAAAGAGTTAGAATTAGAAAGCTTTTAAAAGAATTAGAAAAAGATGGATTAGATAAAAAAAAGATCTTTCAAACAGTTAAAAATTTAAAGCATTCAAATGATGTAGTAAATTTCTATGTAGATAAAAATGTATACAAAAACACTTTTTTTTCAGAGAAAAATAATAAATTAATTCTCAATAAACATTTTTTTGACCAGCCATACGAGATAATTTTAAGAGCTTTATCAGAATCACTTAAGCTAATAGGCCAAAAATATCACCCTGTAAGAGGAAGAAAATTGGATAAAATTATTAAAGATTATGAAAAAAATCAGTTTTTTAGAGTCACACTAGGAGGCTGTATTATTGAAAAGGTTAATCAAACTGTCATAATTTCCAAAGAACATTGAAAAATCTACCAATAATACAAATTTGTCACTTGTTTAATTCTTAATAATTCTTATTTTACTACTATGAATATAAAAAACATCGCAATGTGGGCAATAATAGTTTTTTTAACTATTGGCCTTTATAACATGTTTAAAAATCCTCAAGCTAATGTAAGAGGTGGCAATCAAGTTATTTTCTCAGAGTTTTTAACTTCAGTTGAAAACGGTGAAGTTTTAAAAGTTGAAATTCAAGGAAACAATATTAAAGGTGTTTATTCTAATGGAAAAAGTTTTAAGACATATTCTCCAAACGATCCAAATTTAATCGAAAAACTTTCTGAGAGAGGCGTAAGTATATCCGCTGCACCACTTGAGGAAAAAATGCCATCTTTATTTGGAGTACTGCTTTCTTGGTTTCCAATGTTATTATTGATAGCAGTTTGGATCTTCTTCATGAGACAAATGCAAGGAGGCAAAGGTGGAGCCATGGGCTTTGGCAGATCAAAAGCAAAAATGATGAATGAACTCAAAGGAAAAGTTACATTTAATGATGTTGCTGGTGTTGAAGAAGCAAAAGAGGAAGTAGAGGAAATTGTTGAATTTTTAAAAGATCCAAAAAAATTTAGTAGGCTTGGAGGAAAAATTCCTAGGGGAGCTTTATTAGTTGGACCTCCTGGAACAGGCAAAACATTATTAGCAAGAGCAATAGCTGGAGAAGCTGGAGTTCCATTCTTTACAATTTCTGGTTCAGATTTTGTTGAAATGTTTGTTGGAGTTGGTGCTTCGAGAGTCAGAGATATGTTTGAACAAGGTAAAAAGAATTCTCCATGCATAATTTTTATTGATGAAATTGATGCGGTTGGAAGGAGTAGAGGCGCAGGTTTAGGTGGTGGAAATGATGAGCGAGAACAAACTCTTAATCAGCTTTTAGTTGAGATGGACGGATTTGATACAAATGAGGGTGTTATAATAATTGCTGCTACTAACAGACCAGACGTTTTGGACCCCGCTTTATTAAGACCGGGAAGGTTTGATAGGCAAGTTGTAGTTTCAAACCCAGATATAATTGGAAGAGAAAAAATATTAAAAGTGCATGTAAAAAAAATTAAAATGGCACCTGATGTAAATTTAAGAACAATTGCTAGAGGAACGCCAGGATTTTCTGGGGCTGATTTAGCGAACTTAGTTAATGAAGCTGCGCTGTTAGCAGCTAGGAAAAATAAAAGAATTGTAACATTAAACGAATTTGAGGAAGCTAAAGATAAAGTAATGATGGGTGCTGAGAGAAGATCAATGGTAATGACAGAAGAAGAAAAAACATTGACAGCATATCATGAAGCTGGTCATGCTATTTGTACATTAAATGAAAGTGCAGCTTACCCAATACATAAAGCTACAATTGTTCCAAGAGGGAGAGCACTAGGAATGGTTATGCAATTACCAGAGAGAGATGAATTATCTCAAACAAGAGAACAATTGCATGCTCAAATTGCGATTGCAATGGGAGGAAGAGTTGCTGAAGAAATAATTTTCGGACATGATAAGGTAACTACTGGTGCATCTAGTGATATTGAACAAGTGACCAAAAGGGCAAGAGCCATGGTAATGAGAGCTGGTTTAAGTAAGGAACTTGGTCCAGTTGCTTACGGTGAAAATGAAGAGGAAGTTTTTTTAGGAAGATCTGTGGCTAGACAACAAAATATGTCTGAAGAAACAGCTCGAAAAGTGGACTCCGAAATAAGAAAAATTGTTGATAAAGGCTATGAAAGAGCAAGGAAAGTCTTAACAGAGAAAATTGAGGATTTACATAAATTAGCGAAAGCTCTATTGACCTATGAAACTTTGTCAGGGGAGGAAATAGAAAACTTAATTAATAAGAATATATACCCTGCTGATAAACAAGATTTAAAAGTTGACGAAGATAAAGGCTCTGCTCTTAGTGCTATGGGTCTGAAACCTAAAATTGTTCATTAATATTTAATGGCAAAATATTACACAAGAGCGTGTAATTTTTATTTCGGCCGAATTTCACAAGAAAAAGTAAAAAAAAAATTAGCAATACCCCTCAATGGAAATAATTTAATTTCATTTGATAATATTGAAATTATTACGAGAAAAAATATTAAAAGAATTAATATTAAAAAAATTAATAATCTTCGAAATAAAATTAAGAAAAAAGTTTTAATTGATATTAAGCAAATTTCAAAAAAAAAATTCTTTAAAGGTTTAAAGTTTTCACATTTACCTATTTTGATGGGAGTTTTAAATTTGACTCCAGATAGTTTTTCCGATGGTGGTAAATATAACAAAAAAAAAATGGGTGAACAACACGCTAAAAAATTGATTAAAGATGGATGCGGTATAATAGACATAGGTGGAGAAGCAACTAATCCTGGGTCAAAAGATATTAGTGCAAAAGAGGAATGGAAAAGAATTTTTCCAACTTTGATGAAGATAAAGAAATTAAGAAAGTTTATTTCATTAGACACAAGAAAAAGCATGATAATGTTAAAAGGTATTAAAAACAAAATTAATCTAATCAATGATGTTTCTGGTTTAAACCATGATGAGTATACGATAAAAATTTTAAAAGAAACAAAGGTACCATTTGTCATACATCATATGTTGGGCACTCCAAAAACAATGCAAAAAAACCCAAAGTATAAAAACGTTATTTTAGATATTTATGATTTTTTTGAAAAAAGAATTAATTTTATCAGGTCAAATAAAATTAGACATAATAATATTATTTTAGACCCAGGCATAGGTTTTGGTAAAAACTTGAAACATAATATTACCTTACTAAGAAATATTTCTATTTTTCACTCTCTCGGATTTCCTATAATGTTAGGAACATCAAGAAAAAGATTCATAAAAAATATATCTGGGGCAAATGATAGTAAAGAAAGATTAGGAGGAACAATATCTTCATGTTTATTAGCAGTTATGCAAGGTGTTCAAATTTTAAGAGTTCATGATGTAAATGAAGTAAATCAAAGCATAAAGGTTTTTAATTCACTAAAGTTTTAAGAAATGAAAAAATATTTTGGTACTGATGGGATAAGGGGTAGAGTTAATCAAAATAAAATAAATGGTGAGATGTTTTTTAAATTTGGTCTTGCAGCAGGAACTTATTTTAAGAATCAGAAAAAATTAAAACAAACTGCAATAATAGCTAAAGATACAAGATTATCAGGTTATACTTTAGAACCAGCATTAGTGTCTGGATTGACCTCAGCAGGCATGCATGTCTATACTCTTGGACCATTACCCACAAATGGATTAGCAATGTTAACAAAAAAAATGAGAGCCAATTTAGGTATTATGATTACAGCATCTCATAATCCATTCCACGATAATGGTCTGAAATTGTTTGGACCAGATGGTTTGAAGTTATCAGATAAGATTGAAAAAAAAATTGAAAAATTGATAGATTATAAAATTGCAAAAAATCTCTCAGAGCCAAAAATCCTAGGAAGAGTTAAAAGGCTAGAGGATGCAAATGATAGGTACATTAAGATTTTAAAAAGTAATTTTCCAAAAAAATTTAATCTTGAAGGGATGAAAATTGCAATAGATTGTGCAAATGGAGCTGGTTATAAGTCTGGGCCTAAACTTCTTAAAAATTTAAAAGCTAAAGTCTATGAATTTGGGACGTCACCTAATGGTTTTAACATTAATGAGAATTGTGGATCAACGTTTCCAAATAAAATTAAACTCTTAGTAAAGAAAAATAAGGCTCATATAGGAATATCATTGGACGGTGATGCAGATAGAATTATTATTTCAGATGAAAAAGGGAATATTGTAGATGGTGATCAAATTATTGCAATGCTTGCGAAAAGATGGAAAGAAAAAAAAATTTTAAAAGGGGGCGTTATTGGAACTTTGATGTCAAATTATGGGTTACAAAAATTTTTTAAAAATCAAAAAATAAGATTCATAAGAGCTAATGTCGGAGATAGGTACGTTAAAGAAAAAATGCAAAAAAATAATTTTAATTTAGGTGGTGAACAGTCTGGTCATATAATTCTTGGTAAATTTGCTACAACTGGTGATGGTTTGTTAGTTGCTTTAGAGGTTTTGTTTTCAATGAGAAAAGGGAAAAAAGCTAGTGAGTTGTTTAACACATTTAAAGCAACGCCCCAAATTTTAGAGAGTATTAAAGTAAAAGATAAATCAATAATAAACTCAAAAAAATGTAGAGATGCGATTAGAAGATCTGAAAATTTGATAAAAAATCAAGGTAGAATGCTTATTAGAAAATCTGGTACAGAGTCTAAAATAAGAATAATGGGAGAGTCTAACAATATCGTATTGTTAAAGAAATGTATAAATATTGTTAAAAGATCTATTAATTAAATTGAAACTAAAATCGAAAATATTAGTTATAGCTGGCTCAGACTCCTCTGGAGGTGCGGGTATTCAGGCAGATATAAAAACAATTACTAGCCTTGGCTCCTATGCTATGACTGCAATTACTGCAGTTACTGTTCAAAATACCAAAGGTGTAAAATCTGTGGCATCCATTTCTCCGAATGAAATTCAAAATCAAATAACATTCTCAGCGCAGGATATAAAACCAGATGCAATTAAAATAGGAATGTTACATTCTAAATTAGTCATTAAGAAAGTTTTAGTATCATTAAAAAAATTAAAAACAAAAAAAATTGTATTAGATCCAGTGATGGTTGCTAAAGGCGGCGCTAGATTGATTGATAAAGAGGCTGTGAAACTCATAAAAAATGATTTAATTCAAAAAGTTAGTTTGATAACCCCAAATATTCCAGAGGCAGAAGTTTTAACTGGTTGTAAAATTTATAACAAAGAAGACATGGTTTTTGCAGCCAATGAATTGATTAAGTTAGGAGCAAAAAATGTCTTAATTAAGGGTGGCCATCTTAATGCGAGAAAAGTTACTGATATTTTTCTGAATAAATCAGATTTTAAAATCTTTACTAGTAAAAGATATAAAACAAATAACACTCATGGTACTGGCTGTACATTATCAAGCGCAATAACAACTTTTTTTTCATGTGGAAAAAGTCTTAAGAGAGCTTGTGAGTTAGGAATTAAATATGTAAATTTATCCATATTAACTAATCCAAAATATGGAAAAGGCCATGGTCCAGTAAATCATATACATTCAATAGAAATTAAAAAAAAATTTAAATAATGAAAAATATAGCAGTTATTGGCTCTCAATGGGGAGATGAAGGAAAAGGAAAAATAGTAGATTGGCTTTCTGAGCAAGCAGATGTTGTTATTAGATTCCAAGGAGGCCATAATGCTGGACACACGCTGGTTATTGACGGAGTAACATATAAACTTAGATTACTTCCATCAGGAATTGTAAGAAAGAACAAGATTTCAATTATTGGAAATGGAGTAGTGGTTGATCCATGGGCTTTACTAGATGAAATAAAAGAAATTGAGACGAAAGGTGTTGTTGTAAATCCTAAAAATTTTATAATTTCTGAGTCTGCAAATTTGATACTCCCATTTCATCGTGAGATGGATGAAATAAGAGAAGATGCTGCTGGTAAAGGAAAAATAGGAACAACTAGAAGAGGTATTGGACCAGCTTATGAAGACAAGGTTGGCAGAAGATCAATTAGAGTAATGGATTTAAGATCTAAAAAAAATCTTGATCAAAGGCTAGAGTCAGTCTTGTTACATCATAATGCAATAAGAAAAGGTTTGGGTAAAAAAATTTTTGAAAAAAAACAACTAATAGAAGATTTATTGAAGATTGCTCCTAAAATTTTACAGTTTTCTCAGCCAGTTTGGCTTAAGATTGATGAATTTAAAAGACAAAAAAAGAAAATATTATTTGAAGGTGCTCAAGGAATTTTATTAGATGTAGATCATGGAACATATCCATTTGTAACCTCATCTAATACTGTTGCTTCCAGTGCAGCAACTGGAAGTGGGTGTGGACCTAATTCAATAAACTATGTTTTAGGAATTACAAAAGCATATACAACAAGAGTAGGAGAAGGCCCATTTCCCACAGAATTACAAGATGATGTTGGCGAACTATTAGGAACAAGAGGCAAAGAATTTGGAACAGTGACAAGTCGTAAGAGAAGGTGTGGATGGTTTGATGGAGTTTTGGTGAGGCAAACTATTAAAATTTCAGGAATTGATGGTATCGCTCTTACTAAGCTAGATGTTCTAGATGAATTTGATGATATTAAAATTTGTATTCAATATGATCTTAACGGAGAAAAAATAGATTACTTACCAGCTTCTGTTGAAGATCAATTAAAAATTAAACCTATTTACAAAACTTTCCCTGGATGGAAAGTTTCTACTAAGGGTGTTAAAAATATGGAGGATCTGCCAGAAAATGCCAAAAAATATGTTTATGCGATTGAGGATTTTATTGGGTCGAAAATATCAAGTATTTCAACTAGTCCAGAACGAGAAGATACAATTTTAATTGAAAATCCTTTTGATGTTTAGTTTACCGGAAGTAAATTTTTAGACTTAGCTAAAAGCAACATATGTTTCTGCAATTTCTCAAAAGCTTTGTTTTCAATTTGTCTCACTCTTTCTCTACTGATTTTATATTTTTTACTTAAGTCCTCAAGTGTAGTTGGATTATCATTTAGTCTTCTTGAATATAATATTTCTTTTTCTCTTTCATTTAAGATTTTAATGGAATTTTTAAGTAAATCTTTTCTTTGTTCCATTTCTTCTTGGTGAGCAAATTTTAGATCATGATCTAATTCTTTGTCAGTTAGCCAGTCTTGCCATTCATCACCATCTTCACCAACTTGTGTGTTAAGTGAAAATTCTTTTCCTGATAATCTTCTATTCATTGAAACAACTTCTTCTTTACTTACATCAAGTTTTTCTGCAATTTTATCAACATGTTCGTTTCGAAGATCACCCTCTGACTGAGGGGCTATTTGGTTTTTTAATTTTTTAAGATTAAAAAATAGTTTTTTTTGAGCAGTAGTTGTTCCAATTTTTACTAGACTCCATGATCTTAAAATATATTCTTGTATTGAAGCTTTTATCCACCACATTGCGTACGTTGCTAATCTAAAACCTTTTTCTGGTTCAAATTTTTTCACAGCTTGCATCAATCCAACATTTCCTTCAGAAATCATTTCGTTAACCGGCAAACCGTAGCCCTTATAACCCATTGCAATTTTTGCAACTAATCTAAGATGACTTGTAACTAATTTTTCCGCAGCTTTAATATTTCCAGTTGTCTTCCAATTTTTGGCAAGCATATATTCTTCTTCAGCATCTAGCATTGGAAATTTTTTTATTTGATCTAAATATGCTGATAACCCACCCTCATTGCTTATAACAGGAAGATTATTATTAAAAGTTGTACTCATAACCATTTTATCTAATTAATATTTTATTTATTTCAATAATTTATTTGCTTGTATTTCTAAGCATTTTTAAAATTATTTCGAGTTCTTGAGGCAAATTTGAGTCAAAAATCATTTCTTTATTTTTTTTTGGATGAATAAATCCAATACATTTGGCATGAAGAAATTGCCTGTTAAGACTGATTAGGCTTTTTTCTAAAAATGGGTCAACATTTTTAATCTTTTTAAATTTTTTTTTATATTTATCATCACCAACAATGCTATTTCCAAGATAATTCATGTGAACTCTAATTTGATGAGTTCTTCCAGTATCTAATTTACACTCTATTAAACTTAAAGTTGGTATCTTTTTATTTTCAAAAATTTCTATTGTTTTATAATTTGTAATTGCTTTTTTTCCTTTTGTTCTACTAACTTCCATTAATTGTCTATTTTTAGAACTTCTGGTAATTAAAGTTTCTATTTTTCCTTTTGAAGGCCTAACTTTTCCCCAAATTAATAATTGATAAATTCTAGTGATGGAATGATTGGCAAATTGAATTGAAAGATTTTCATGGGCTTGATTATTTTTTGCAATTACAACTAAACCAGACGTATTTTTATCTATTCTATGGACAATACCAGGTCGTAATTCGTCACCAATATTTGATAAAGAATTTTTATCATAATTAATTAAAGCATTTACAATTGTATTATCAAAATTACCAGCTCCAGGATGCATAACAATGCCTGCAGGTTTATTTAAAATAATTAAATCTTCATCTTCAAAAAAAATATCTAATTTGTAATTAAATGGTTTAAGAGAAGCTTTTTTTGGCTCAGGAATTGTTAATTGAATAATATCGCCTTTAGAGACTTTTTTTGAAGGATCTTCTATAGTTTTATAATTTAATTTTAATTTTTTGCTTAAAATTAAATTTTTGATTCTTGTTCTACTTACCTCCTTTTCTTTTTTGTTAATAAAAACATCAACTCGAAGGTTTTTATCTTTATCTTTTACAATCAAATTTATTTTTTTTTCCATAAAATGTTATATTAATATAATATGCGCTTGTAGCTCAACTGGATAGAGCGCCTGACTTCGGATCAGGAGGTTCTGGGTTCGACTCCTAGCAGGCGCACCATTATTCGCCCATATTAATTAAAGTTCCTTTAACACGAGCTTTTAAAAAAGAAAAATAAAACAAAATAATTCCAAAAGTTAAATAAATAAGATTCAAAATATAAGCTTGTTTTAAATTATCATAATTAATAAAGCCGTTTAATAAAATGTTTCTCGTTTCGTCAAAAATATAAACTAATGGCAAACCTTTAGCTACGATTTGAAAGAAACTAGGGAGAATTTCTATTGGATAATATATACAACCCAAAGGAGCCAATAAAAAGAGAGATGACCATGCAATATTCTCAAAAGAGGGACCAAACCTTATAAGACCAGCACTTACAAATAAACCTAATGTTATTCCAAATGTGTATAAACTTAAAAATAAAAGAAGTAGAGGAAAACCTAAATTTAAAATTGAAACACCAAACAAGGGAGCGGTCAAAATAATTGCTGGCACTAATCCAATCAAAGTCCTGATTAAAGCTGTAAAAATTAATGCAACTATTATCTCTTTAAGTTTTAGAGGAGCTATAAATAAATTAGTAAAATTCCTACTCCATATCTCTTCTAGAAATAACATGTTAAAACTTATACTTGATCTAAAAAGAATGTCGTAAAGGATTGCACATGTTAAAATTATTCCAAGAGTATTATTATAATAGTCACTATAGATTGAAAAAAATTTTGAAATAAAACCCCAAAGAATTATTTGTATAGTAGGCCAATAAATAAGGTCGAGAATTCTTGGTAAAGAACTCTTTATAAGAAAAAAGTGTCTTAAAAAAAGACCATACATTTTATTCAGATTCATGTTTTTCTTTTGTAAGCTTTAAAAAAACTTCCTCCAAGTTTTTTCTACCGTGTTTTTTAATTAATTCTTTGGGGCTTTCTCGATCAATTATAATTCCATTTTTCATCATAAGAACAGATGTACATAACCTTTCCACTTCATTCATGTTGTGCGAAGCAAGTAAAATTGAAGCCCCTTTTTCTTTTTGATAATTTTCTAAAAAACTTCTTACAAAGTCACCTGTTTCAGGATCAAGAGATGCAGTTGGCTCATCAAGAAGTAATACTGTTGGATCATTTATAATAGATTTAGCAAGACTCACTCTATTTTTTTGGCCCGAGGAAAGCTCACCAGTAATTTTATTTATTATTTCATCAAGCCTTAGTTTTTCGGAGAGATATTCAATTTTTGTACTAAGATTTTTTACATCATAAAGTCTGCCGTATACCTCTAGATTTTGTTTTACAGTTAGTTTTTTGGGTAATTCTATATATGGAGAAATGAAATTTAAATTATCTAATATTTCAACTCTTTTAGTTTCAATTTCAAGTCCATTTACTAAAACCTTTCCTTTTGTTGGTTTTAATAATCCTAAGATCATACCAATAGTAGTAGTTTTTCCACAACCATTTGGACCAAGAATTCCTATTATTTCATTTTTATTTATTTTAAAAGAAATATTCTTAACAGCATCTTTATTATTGTAAGCTTTTGATAGCTCAACTACTTCTAATGGTGTGCACATTAAAATTTCGAAGCTCTTTTTAATCTATCATTAATAGTTCTACCTAATCCTTTATTAGGAATTTTACCTACGGCAATAGATTTATGTTTATTTTTTTTAATTTTTCTTAGTATACTATATAAATTTTTTGCTGCTTCATTTAAATTTCCATTTTTTGATAAAAAATAAAAATTAGGTTTTTTTTTTCTCATATTTTTAATTGATAGATATGCCTCTCCTTTATTGATTTTTTTTACATTAAGCCTAATTGGTATTCCGGGTGAATAATGAAGTTTGAGTTGACCTGGAGAAGATATTTTTTGAGGATTATTTCTTGTAATAATTTTTTTGTTTAGAGCTTTTTCAATAGTTGAAATTTCAAGGCCACCTAATCTTAATATTTTTGGTTTATTTCTTATATCAATAATAGTTGACTCAAGACCAATTGATGATTTTCCTCCCTCAAGTATATATTTTACTTTTTTTCCAAAATCATCTTTAACATCAGCAGAATTCACAGCACTTACTTTTGAGGAAAGATTAGCACTAGGGGCGGCCAAAGGAAAATTAAGATTTTTTAATAAATTTCTTGTAACAGGATGTTTTGGAAATCTTACAGCTAAAGTTTTTTTTCTATTAGTTACGATTTTAGAGATTTTCGAATTTTTTTTTAAATTCAAAATGAATGTTATTGGTCCTGGACAAAATATTTTATAAAGTTTGAGAAAATCGTTATTAAAGGAACAATCGCGCTTTAAAATTTGATTATTCAAATAGTGAACTATCAGAGGATTATTTTGAGGCCTTTTTTTAAGTTTATATATTTTTTTACATGCTTTATCAGAGTAGGCATTTGCAGCTAGACCATAAACAGTTTCAGTAGGTATTGCTACACACTCGCCTTTATTTAGAAGTTTTTGAGCTTTTTTAATATTTGCAAGATTAATTTTCATGTATTATCTGAGAGTATTATATGAAAGATAAAAATTTACCAAATGATTATAATTCCGTGTCTCTTGAGGATCTGACTAAAGAGGCTAATAAACTGATTGAAGATTTGGAAAATCAAAAAAATTTAGAAAATTCAATAGAAAAATATCAAAATTTAATAAAACTTAATAATATCATCGAAAAAAAATTTCAAAAGGATGTTAAGAACATAAATAAAAAAACTCAAGAAGAAATATTAAAAATTACCTCTAAAAAAAATGCAAAAAAAACTAAATAAAATTGCCCAAGATACCAATTTGTTTCTACAAAGATTCATTAAAAGTCAAAAAAAATCTGAATTGATAATACCAATGAAATATGGTTTGTTCTCAGGAGGAAAAAAAATTAGATCGAAAATTTTGATCGATATTGGATTAATATTTAAAATAAATTACAAATCTTTAATTATTTTAGGCGCAGCAGTTGAATGTATTCACGCTTATTCATTAATACATGATGATTTACCTTGTATGGATAATGATACAATTAGGAGAGGTAAGCCATCAACACACATAAAATTTGGAGAGTCTACAGCAGTTTTAGCTGGTAACTCTCTTTTAACAATGGCTTTTGAAATTTTAAGTCATAAAGATTTAAATCTTTCTGAAAAAATAAAGATAAATTTAATTAATAAAATTTCTGAAAGTTCAGGACATTTGGGCATAGCAGGTGGACAATACTTAGATCTAAGTTTTGAACATAAAAAAGTTTCAAAAAAAAGAATTATTGAAATGGAGATTAAAAAAACTGGAAAACTTTTTAGTTTTTGTTGTGTTGCACCTTTAATTATAAAAAGAAAATCAAAACAAGAAATCGATAAATTTGAAAATATAGGTGCCGACATTGGTTTATTATTTCAGGTAGCTGATGATCTGATTGATAATAAAGGAAGTTTGTTAGTTGCAGGGAAAAAAACTGGAAAAGATAAAATTAAGGGAAAAGCGACTCTAATTAGTTTACTAGGGCACAAAAATACGATTAAATATGCTAATAGTTTAATTTTAAAAATAAACAATAAACTTAATAGGTATGGCCCAAGATCAAAAAATTTGTCTGAAACGTTAAACTATATTTTAAATAGAAATAAATGAAAAAAAAATATGAATTTTTAAATGAGATCAATTTTCCATCAGATCTAAAAAAAGTTCCAGAGACAAAACTTCAAAAGGTAGCCGATGAGTTAAGAGAGGAAATGATTGATGTGGTATCTGTAACTGGAGGACATTTAGGAGCCAGCCTTGGAGTTGTGGAACTTACAGTCGCCCTTCATTATATATTTAATACACCTAATGACAAACTAATTTGGGATGTTGGTCATCAATGTTATCCACATAAAATTTTAACAGGAAGAAAAGATAAAATTAGATCACTGAGACAAGGTGGGGGCCTTTCTGGTTTTACAAAAAGACAAGAGAGTGAATACGATCCTTTTGGTGCAGCGCACAGTTCAACCTCAATTTCATCCGCACTAGGTATAGCTGAAGCTAACAGGCTATCTAATAAATCTGATAACGTCATAGCAGTTATAGGTGATGGAGCTATAAGTGCAGGCATGGCTTACGAAGCGATGAACAATGCTGGTGCTTCTAAAACTAAAATGATTGTTATCTTGAATGATAATGATATGTCTATTGCTAGACCTGTGGGTGCTATGGGCACATATTTAGCAAAAATTTTTTCAGGAAAAATTTATTTTAGTTTAAGAGAAACTATAAAACTAATTACATCAGCATTCTCAAAAAGATTTAGCGCAAAAGCTGGCAAAGCTGAAGACTTACTTAGATCTGCTGTAACAGGTGGAACTTTATTCAGTTCTTTGGGTTTTTATTATATTGGGCCTATAGATGGGCATGATCTAAATTCTTTAGTACCAATTTTAAAAAATGCGAGAGACTCAAAACATGAGGGTCCAATTTTAATCCACATTAAAACAAAAAAAGGGAAAGGTTATTCTTTTGCAGAAAAAGCAAAAGATAATTACCATGGGGTTTCAAAATTTAATGTTGAGACTGGTGAACAATCTAAAAGTCTAAGTAAACTTCCATCATATACTAAAGTATTTGCGAATACTTTGGTTCAGCATGCTAAAAAAGATAGTAAAATTGTTGCTATCACTGCGGCTATGCCAGATGGCACTGGTCTTGATATTTTTCGTAAAGAATTTCCAAGTAGAACTTTTGATGTTGGGATTGCTGAGCAACATGCCGTTACATTTGCAGCTGGTTTGGCTACAGAAAATTTTAAACCTTATGCAGCAATTTATTCAACATTTTTACAAAGAGCATATGATCAAGTAGTTCATGACGTAGCAATTCAAAGCTTACCAGTAAGATTTGCAATAGATAGAGCGGGATTAGTAGGCGCAGATGGACCGACACATGCAGGAAGTTTTGATACAACATATTTATCGACATTACCAAATTTTGTTGTAATGGCTGCTAGTGATGAAGCTGAACTAGTAAGAATGATTAATACTTCAACTGAGATAAATGACCGACCTTGTGCATTTAGATATCCAAGGGGCTCAGGTCTTGGATCAGCTCTGCCAAATATAAATGAAAAAATTGAAATAGGTAAATCTAAAATTATTCAAGAGGGAAATAAATTGGCTATTTTAAATTTTGGTGCAAGGCTTAATGAAACATTAAAAGCAGCTCAAAATTTAAAAAAAAAAGGTATCAATGTAACCATTGTAGATGCAAGATTTGCTAAACCTTTAGATGAAAATCTAATTTGGCAATTAGCCACTACTCATGAAGCAATTATGACTATAGAAGAGGGATCTATTGGTGGTTTTGGTTCACATGTTGTTAACTATTTATCAAAAAAAGGATTAATTGACTCTAATTTAAAATTTAGATCAATGACACTTCCTGATATTTTTATAGATCAAGACACCCCAGAAAATATGTATAAAATTGCAAATTTAGACTCCAGCTCAATAGAAGAAAAAGTTTTAGATGTTTTAAATTCAAATATTGTTTTGCAAAAACAAAAATAATTTTTTCCTAACTACACTGTGCTTTATTCATTAAGTAATGATCTAATAAAACACACGAAAGCATAGCTTCACCAACTGGAACTGCTCTTATACCAACACAAGGATCATGTCTTCCAGTTACAGATATTGTGGTATTTTTTCCAAATTTATTTATTGTTTTTCTGCTTTTTAAAATTGATGATGTAGGTTTTACAGCAAAAGAAATAACTATTTCTTGCCCAGAAGAGATACCACCAAGTATTCCACCTGCATTGTTTGAACTAAATTTAGTTTTTTTATTATTTTGTGAAATTTCATCTGAATTTTCCTCACCGGATAACTGAGCAGAATTCATGCCTGTTCCAATATTCACTCCTTTCACTGCATTTATGCTCATCATTGCAGATGCGATATCAGAGTCCAACTTTGAATAAATGGGCGCACCTAAACCTGCAGGAATTCCGTTGGCTCTAACTTGTATAACTGCTCCACAGGATGATCCTGCTTTTCTAATACTTAATAAATATTTTTCCCAAATTTTTAACATCGATTTATCCGGACAAAAAAATGGATTTTTGTAAATTATTTTATCATTCCATTTTGTTGTATCGCATCCTAGAATTCCAAGTTGAGTTACTGCGCCAATAATTCTAAATTTTTTACCTAATTTTTTTTCTAAAACTTTTTTTGCGATGGCGCCAGCAGCAACTCTTGCAGCCGTTTCTCTCGCAGAAGATCGACCTCCACCTCTATAATCTCTAATTCCATATTTTTTAAAATAAGTAAAGTCAGCATGTCCGGGTCTAAATTTATCTTTAATATTTTTATAATCCTTTGATCTCATATCTTCGTTGTAAATTATTAAAGAAATAGGTGTACCAGTCGTTTTACCCTCGAAGACTCCAGACAATATTTGAACTTTGTCAGTTTCTTTTCTTTGGGTTGTGAACTTTGATTGGCCTGGTTTTCTTTTATCTAATTCTTTTTGAATATCTTGCTCTTTTAGCTGAATTAACGGAGGACAACCGTCAATTATACAGCCAATAGCTGGCCCATGAGATTCTCCCCATGTTGTGAAACGAAAAAACTTTCCAAAAGTATTAAATGACATTATTTATATTGTATAGATTATTTTGTTTAAATTATGAATCAAAAAAACTCATTAGGGCTTAATAAATGCTTTTTAGATCTTGATGATCCAATTAAATTATTTGAAAAATGGTTTGACGAGGCAAAAAAGAAAGAGATTAATGATCCCAACGCTTTAGCCCTAGGAACAGCTAGTAAGAGCGGCATCCCATCTGTAAGAATGGTTCTTTTAAAAGGTTTTGATAAAAATGGATTTGTTTTTTATACAAATTTAAATAGTCAAAAAGGAAATGAATTAAAAGATAATCCAAATGCAACAATGTGCTTTCATTGGAAAAGTTTATTAAGACAAATAAGAATTGTTGGTACTTTAAAGTTGGTTGCTGATAAAACAGCAGATGATTATTATAATTCAAGAGCCTATGAAAGTAGAATAGGTGCATGGGCATCTAAACAAAGTAGTATTTTAGAAAATAGAAAAGAACTTTTAGATTCTTTGGAGAGTTTTAAAAAAAAATATAATGATAAGGATAGTGTGCCTAGACCTGCTCACTGGTCTGGTTGGAATTTAAAACCATCAAGTATTGAATTTTGGTTAGATGGGGATAATAGAATACATGAAAGATTAAAATATTCTTTAGATAAAAATAATAATTGGGTTAAAAATCTTTTAAGCCCTTAAAAGTTTCTCGATAAACTGAAAGAAGTTAAATTTTCAAGAATATTTTTTTCCTCACAATCATTAAAAACTGATAAGGAGTTAGAGGCTAGATTGATATAATGTTGCGCTTTTTGATAACATGCATTGATTATGCTGTATTTTTTTATTAATGATAAAGAATAATCTAAATCTTTTTCATCTCTAGTATTTTTTAAAAAAATTTTTTTTAATATTTCTTTTTCTTCAATATTGGCTTTTTGAAACAATAAAATTATAGGAAGAGTCACTTTACCCTCATAAAAATCTTTACCAATTTTTTTTCCAAATGATTTTAACTCTGAATTATAGTCTAAGGTATCATCAGCAATTTGAAAAGTTAAACCTAGGTTTCTACCATAAAATTCTAAAGCCTCTTTTTCCTTATTATTCATGTCAGATAAAATTGCACCAACTTTTGTTGAGGCCGCGAATAATTCCGCAGTTTTAGCAGATATAATCTTTAAGTATGTTTCCTCTAACATATCAACTTCACCTTGGTGTTGGAGTTGTAACACTTCTCCTTGAGCTATCTTTGAAGATGTTGATGAAAGTAATTTTAAAACTTCTAAATTTCCATCTTCTACCATCATTTCAAAACATCTGCTTAATAAATAATCTCCGACTAATACAGAGGAATGATTATCCCAAATTTTATTTAATGTCTTTTTTCCTCTCCTAATGATGCCATCATCTATCACATCATCGTGCATTAAAGTTGCAGAATGGATTAATTCAACACAGGCTGCTAAATTTATATCCCTAGTGCCCTTTGAGTAATTACATAGTTTTGCAGATCCTAAAGTTAGTAACGCACGTAATCTTTTACCACCAGTATCGAGATGGTAGTCAGTCATTTTTTTAACTAAATCAACATCACTTGATAATTTAAGTTTAATTTTTTCCTCAACTAATAATAATCTGTTCTCAACTGAATCTTTAAGTTGAAAATAAGAATTATTAATTTGATTTTTGAGCTGTATTACAGTTCCCATATATGTGAACAAACTAGTATAATAAGATTATATTTATTACTTATCAATTGACGCACCTAAATCTTCAATTATAAGGTGTCTTTATATTCAGTTAAAAATTTTATAAAGATTAAAAATGTTCTCTTTTTTTAAAAAGAAAAAAATTGTTCCACATATCAAATTAAGTGGAGTTATTGGAAATGTGGGAAAGTTTAAGCAGGGAATAGATTTTTCAGGTCAAGAAGAGATTATTTTTAAAGCTTTTGCATTAAAAAAAGCACCATGCGTTGCAATTACAATAAATTCTCCAGGAGGGTCTCCAGTCCAGTCCCATTTGATTTATAATTTTATAAGACAGCAAGCTAAAAAGAATAAGAAAAAAGTAATAGTTTTTGCTGAAGATGTAGCAGCTTCAGGTGGTTATCTAATTGCATGCGCTGGAGATGAGGTATATGCAAATTCAAGTTCTATCATTGGATCTATCGGAGTTATTTATTCTTCATTTGGGTTTACTGAGTTGATAAAAAAAATTGGTGTTGAAAGAAGAGTCCATACCGCTGGTAAAAACAAAAGTACGTTAGACCCTTTTCAGGAAGAAAAAAAGGAGGATATTGAAAGACTAAAAAATATTCAGCTAGATTTGCATAAAGATTTTATTCAGGTTGTTGAAAAGAGCAGAGGATCTAAATTAAAAAAAACTGAAGTAGAATTATTTTCGGGGGAATTTTGGTCTGGTAGAAAAGCAAAAGAACTTGGTTTAATCGATGGTATTGGAGATGCCAATCAAATATTAAGAGAAAAATTTGGAGAAGATATAGTAATTAAAAAATTTGAAAAAACAAAAAGTTGGTTAAGTAAAAAACTATCATCATCATCAAATAATCATGTTGATCAGCTCGCAAATATATTGGATGAAAAATCTGTCTGGCAAAGATATGGCCTCTAAAAAAAATAAAAAATCACCAAAACTTCAAACTTTTCAAGATACAATTTTAAATTTACAAAATTTTTGGAGTAAACATGGTTGTGTAATTTTACAACCTTATGATATGGAAGTTGGAGCAGGAACATTTCATCCAGCAACTACATTAAGATCTCTTGGACCCAAATCTTGGAAAGCTGCATATGTTCAACCCTCGAGAAGACCTACTGATGGTAGATATGGAGATAATCCAAATAGACTTCAACATTATTATCAATTTCAAGTTATAATAAAACCTTCTCCTTCTAATATAAAAAAATTATATCTAAATAGTTTATCGGTAATTGGCATTAATCATAAAGATCATGACATTAGATTTGTTGAAGATGATTGGGAAAGTCCAACACTTGGTGCCTCAGGACTCGGTTGGGAAGTTTGGTGTGATGGAATGGAGATTACTCAGTTTACATATTTTCAACAAATGGCAGGTTTCGAATGTAAACCAGTATCAGTTGAACTAACTTATGGATTAGAGAGGATTTGCATGTTTACTCAACAAAAAAAAAATGTTTATGATTTAATTTGGAATAATAGTGGTATTGAGTATCGAGAAGTTTTTCATCAGGCTGAAAAGGAATTTTCAGCATATAATTTTGAATATGCTAATATAGATAATCTATTCAAGATTTTTGACATGCATGAAAAAGAAGCAAAATCTTTAGTTGAAAAAAAAATATCTCTTCCAGCATATGATCAATGTTTAAAAGCAAGTCATATTTTTAATGTATTAGATGCTCGTGGTGCAATTAGTGTTGCTCAAAGAGCTGAATATATCGGAAGAATAAGAGAAATAACTAAATCAGCTGCAAAAATATGGATTGATACGCAAATTTAGAATGTCAGAATTTTTTTTAGAGCTTTTTAGTGAAGAAATTCCAGCAGGACTTCAAAAAAATTTAAGAGAAAAAATTTTTGAAGATTTTAAGAATTTATTTGATGAAAAATCAATCAAATCAAAAAAAAGTTTTTGTCTATCCTCTCCTAATAGAGTTGTAATTGTTTTTGAGGGTTTAGATAAGCAAATTCAAATTAAACCTGAAGAAATTAGGGGTCCAAAAACTAGCGCCCCTGATCAGGCGATAGAGGGCTTTTTAAGATCAAATAAAATTAAAAAAAAGGATTTATATAAAAAAAAACACAAAAAGACGAATTTTATTTTTATAAAACAAAATCAAGAATATTAAAGACACAAGATTTATTGACAGAATTTATTCCAAAAATTTTAGGAAATTATCAATGGAAAAA
>CACOWV010000007.1 GCA_902630945.1 uncultured Pelagibacteraceae bacterium | reverse complement strand
ACATCTTCAGAAATAATCATCAGAGGTCTTCCAGCTTGAACAACTGCTTCTAAAAGAGGAACCATTGGTTGTAAATTTGTTAATTTTTTTTCGTGTAAAAGAATAAAAGGATTTTCTAATTCAGTTGTCATTTTATCACTGTTAGTTATAAAGTATGGTGATAAATATCCTCTATCAAATTGCATACCTTCAACAACATCTAGCTCAGTTTCAATTCCTTTATTTTCCTCAACTGTAATAACTCCTTCATTTCCAACTTTTTGCATTGCTTTAGAAATCATTGTACCAATTTCTTTATCACCATTTGCAGAAATTGTTCCAACCTGAGCTATTTCATCACTATCCTTTACTTTTTTTGCTGAAGACACTAGGTTTTGTTTTACAACATCTACTGCTGCATCAATTCCTCTTTTAACATCCATTGGATTCATGCCAGCAGTTACATATTTTACGCCTTCTCTAACAATTGCTTGAGCAAGAATAGTAGCAGTGGTTGTCCCATCGCCAGCTTCATCATTAGTCTTACTAGCAACTTCTTTAACCATTTGTGCACCCATATTTTCGAATTTGTCCTCAAGATCAATTTCTTTAGCTACAGAAACACCATCTTTAGTAATTCTCGGAGCTCCATAAGATTTATCCATTACCACGTTTCTACCTTTAGGACCTAATGTAACTTTTACTGTATCAGCAAGAATATTTACACCTCTAATCATTGCTGCTCTTGCCTCTGCATCAAATTTTACAACCTTTGCCATTTTATTTTCTCCTTTAAATTAAATTATTTACTTGAAATACCCATAATGTCAGACTCTTTCATTATACTGTATTCTTTGCCATTAATTTTGACTTCAGTTCCTGACCATTTGCCAAATAAAACTTTGTCTCCAACTTTGACATCCATCGGAATTGTTTTTCCATCTTCAGTTTTTGCACCACCACCTACTGCAACCACTTTACCTTCCTGTGGTTTTTCTTGAGCTGTATCAGGTATGATTATTCCACCAGCAGTTTTTTCACTGCTATCTAGGACTTCTATTAAAACTCTATCATGTAACGGTCTAAATTTCATAAATTCTCCTTATTAGTATGCTCTTCATATAGAGATTGGGCTTACTATTTCAAGATATAGTTAAAAATTAAGTTAGTTAAAAAATAAAGGAATTTAAGGGTTTTATGGTTTATAGATTAATTTAATGACAAAAAATTTAGATAAAGAAGGGCTGAACTCAATAGTGGACAATTATCAACTATTTTATGTCGATTTATGGGGGGTAGTACACAATGGAGTTTCTTTACATACTGAGGCAATCAAAGCTCTAAATGAAATAACAAAAAAAGGAAAAGATTTCATCTTACTTACAAATGCACCCAGACCTAATTTTGCAGTTAAATCTTTTTTAGAAAAACTAGGTATGGAAAAAGAAATTAGAGATCATGTTTTTACTTCTGGTGAAGCTGCCTTAATTTATCTGAGAAAGAATTTATCAAACAAACTTTTTTTTCATGTAGGCCCACCAAGAGATTTTGATTTATTTAAAGATTTTGAAAAAATGAGATCGAAAAATATAAAAAAATGTGAATATATTTTATGTACTGGATTATTTGATGATCATAATGAAGATTTAAAATATTATAAAGATTTATTTGAAAAAAATATTGAAAAAAAAATGATTTGTACAAATCCAGATTTAATCGTAGATAGAGGAAATACCCGAGAATTTTGTGCAGGTTCCGTTGCAATGGTTTTTGAAAAAATGGGAGGAGAAGTTGTTTATTTTGGGAAACCGTATCCTGAAGTTTATAACCAATCGACCAATAACCAAAATAAAAGAATTCTCTCTATAGGTGATAATTTAAATACAGATATTAAAGGTGCGAATCTTCTAAATTATGACTCATTATTGATTACAAATGGAATTCATAAAAATGAAATTAAAGAAAAGGGAATAGATAATGTTTCAAAATCTTATGAGGTAATTTGTAATTATATTCAATCAGAACTAAAATGGTAGCTACATCAAAAATATATAAAAATTTTAATATTGAGACCCGTCATAAAAATTCAATTATTTTAATCGGTAATTTTGATGGAATTCATAAAGGACATCAAAAATTATTTTTGTTAGCTAAAAAATATAAAAAGAAATATTCATCAAAAATTGGTGTACTTACTTTTGAACCAATGCCAAAAATGTTTTTTGATCATAAATTAAAAAATTTTAGAATATCTAGTTTAGAACAAAAAATTAATCACCTAAAAAGTCTAAATGTCGATTTTGTAATTACAAAAAAGTTTGATAGAAAATTTTCAAAAATAAAATCTATATCCTTCATAAAAGAGATACTTGGCAAAAAATTAAAACCAAAATTTATTTTCGTAAGTAATAATTTTAGGTTTGGAAATAAGAGAGAGGGTAACGTTAATCAGTTAATTAAATTTGAAACTTCATTTGGTTATAAGGTCATTAAACCCAAACCTTTATTGGCTAATAAAAAAATAGCTTCATCTTCTTTAATAAGAAGTTTATTACAAAAAGGTAAATTAAAAAAGGCAAATAAGATTCTGAACAGAAATTGGTCTATTCATAGTAAAGTTCAAAAAGGTAAGCAGCTTGGAAAAAAAATTGGATTTCCAACTGCTAACCTAGATATTAAAGATTATGTTTTAGCTTGTCCTGGAGTTTATGCAGTCAGAGTCAAAAAGCTCAGTAAGGCCAATTATTTTAAAGGGATTGCAAATTTAGGTTACCGACCAACATTTAATGGAAAAAAAATATTACTAGAGGTACATTTATTTAATTTTTCTGGAAATCTTTATAATAAGTATTTAACAGTAGAATTTAAAAGATTTATAAGAAAAGAAAAAAAATTCAAAAATGTCAATCAACTTAGAAAACAAATTAAAACTGATTTATTAAAAGCTAAAGAAAAATAATAATGAGCAAATCCCAAATTAATCTTCCTAAAACAGCTTTTTCTATGAAAGCAAATTTACCCATCAGAGAACCAAAAATCTTAGAACTTTGGAAAAATATAAATCTTTATGATCAATTAAGAAAATCGAGAAAAGGAGAAGAAAAATTTATTCTCCATGATGGCCCTCCATATGCAAACGGAAATATCCATATGGGGACCGCATTAAATAAAATTTTAAAAGATATAATTGTAAAATTTCACCAAATGGATGGTAAAGACTCAGTTTATGTTCCAGGCTGGGATTGTCATGGATTACCGATAGAGTGGAAAATTGAAGAACAATATAAAAAAAACAAAAAAA
Source organism: uncultured Pelagibacteraceae bacterium (assembly GCA_902630945.1). Lineage (GTDB taxonomy): Bacteria > Pseudomonadota > Alphaproteobacteria > Pelagibacterales > Pelagibacteraceae > Pelagibacter. The sequence continues at coordinate 31,354 of CACOWV010000007.1, read as the reverse complement.
ATAAAAATGAAATTCCAATAGTAGAATTTAGAAAAGAATGCAGAGCGTTTGCAGAAAAGTGGATTGACATTCATAAAGACCAATTTAAGCGTTTAGGCGTAGTGGGGGACTGGGAAAATTATTATTCTACAATGAGCTATGATGCAGAGGCACAAATTGTAAGAGAACTTGGAAAGTTTTTGAAAGAGGGGAGTTTGTACAGAGGTTTTAAGCCTGTTTTGTGGTCTACAGTTGAAAAAACAGCTTTAGCTGACGCAGAGGTAGAATATCAAGATCATAAGTCGGATACAATCTATGCTTCATTTTCAGTAAAATCATCAAATATAAAAGATCTAACAAATAGTGATGTAATAATTTGGACAACCACCCCATGGACTATTCCAGCTAACAAAGCCTTAGCTTATAATGAAAGCTTAGATTACATATTAATTGAGATAAATGATGATGGAAATTTTAAAGACAAAAAAATTGTTCTTGCTGAGGCATTATTAGAATCGGTGATTAATGATTGTAGCATTAAAAATTTTAAAAATTTAAAAAAGTTTAAAGGTAAGGATTTTAAAGGGACCATATGTAGTCATCCCTTTTTTGATCTAGGATATAAATATGATATACCTATGCTACAGGCACAATTTGTCACTACTGAACAGGGTACAGGAATTGTTCATTGCGCACCAAGTCATGGACCTGATGATTTTAATTTATGTTTAAATAACGGTATAAAAGCAATCGAAACAGTTGACGGAGATGGAAAATACACAAAAAATGTATCTTTATTTGAGGGAATACATATCTTTAAAGCTAATCCAATAGTAATTGAAAAACTTAAAGAGCAGAAAAAACTTTTGTCAAATGGAGAGCTAGTCCATTCATATCCTCATTCATGGAGATCAAAAGCTCCATTAGTGCATAGAGCAACTCCTCAATGGTTTATTTCAATGGAAAGTCATAAATTAAGAGACAAGGCTTTAAAAGCAATTGATGACACAACTTTTTATCCTAGTAAAGGTAAAGAAAGATTAAAATCAATGATAGAAACAAGACCTGATTGGTGTGTTTCAAGACAAAGAGTATGGGGAGTTCCATTACCGATTTTTGTTAACAAAAAAACAAATAAAATTTTAGTTGATGAAAAGGTTTTTGATAATATAGCTAAGATTTATGAAAAAGAGGGCTCTGATTGTTGGTTTTCAGATAATCCACAAAAATTTTTAGGTGATAAATATAAATCAGAAGATTTTGAAAAATTAAGTGATATTGTTGAAGTTTGGTTTGATAGTGGATCAACTCACTCTTTTGTTCTTGAAAAGAGAGATGATTTAAAGTGGCCAGCATCAATGTATCTAGAAGGATCAGATCAACATAGGGGTTGGTTTCATTCATCTTTATTAGAATCATGTGGCACGAGAGGCAAAGCACCATTCGAGTCAATTCTTTCTCATGGATTTGTGGTAGACGGCAAAGGTTTAAAAATGTCAAAATCTCTTGGAAATGTAATGGCTCCAGAGGATATACTTAAAAAATATGGTGCTGATATATTAAGAATTTGGGTTGCATCATCAAACTATGCAGAGGATTTAAGAATCGATTATTCTATCTTAGATCAACATTCTGAATCTTATAGAAAAATAAGAAATACATTCAGATACTTATTAGGAAATTTAAATGATAATTTTGAAGATTTAAAATTAGATGATATCAAACCAGACGAACTTCCTGAATTAGAGCAATTCATGCTCCATAAAATTTATTGCTTAAATAGGGACTTTAAAAATTATTTTAAGATTTATGATTTTCATAACTTGTACAAAGAATTATTAAACTTTTGTACTGTTGATTTATCAGCATTTTATTTTGATATCAGAAAGGACACATTATATTGTGACTCTTTCAACTCTAAAAAGAGAAAATCCTCATTAGTTGTATTAAATATTATATTGGATGCTTTGTTGAGATGGTTTGCGCCCATTCTATCGTTTACAACTGAAGAAATTTATCAGCTTATTTCAAAAAAAAAGAAAAGTATTCATTTGGAAAATTTTTTAGAAATCCCAAAAAAATTTGAAAATTTAGAACTGAATAAAAGATGGATTGAGCTGCTTAAAATCAGAGATTTATGTAATTTGAGCATTGAGGAAAAAAGAGCTTCTAAAGAAATAGGATCAAGTTTAGAGGCAACAATTCTTTTAAAAGTTAATAAAGAAAAATTAAAAATTACAGAGGGTATAGATTTTTCTGAACTTTGTATTACATCATCTGCTGAAACTCAAATTAATGACTCTGATAAAATTGAAGTACAAACAATAAAAGCTCAAGGAAATAAGTGTCCAGTGTGTTGGAAAATAAGTAAAGAACCTTGTTCCAGACATGGAACTTAAATGATTAAAAAAAATTTTTTTTGGAGTATTTTTTTTATAATTAGTATTTTCCTAATTGATAGAATTTCCAAAGTTTTAGTCATTAATCTAGCAGAAGAATTTGGAGAAATAAATATTCCACTTACACCATTTTTAAATTTAAATTTGATTTGGAATGAGGGTATTGCTTTTGGATTGTTCTCTTTCGATCAAAAAAATTATTACAATTTTTTGACTATAATAATTATCATAATAACTTTTATTGTCCTTTGGATGATTATTAAAACTGAAAAACTAGAAAGTCTCGCATTTATGATGATATTTGGTGGGTCTTTAGGCAATATATTTGATAGATTATTTTACTCAGCAGTCCCAGATTTTATAGATTTTCACATTAAAAATTTTCATTGGTTTATATTTAATGTAGCTGATATATTTATCACAATTGGTGTAATTATATTGATATGTAATGAAATTTTTTTAAAAAACAAAATATGAAAAATTTTTTTTATTTGTTAAGTATTTTTTTTATTTTAGTGGCATGCCAATCTGCAAAGGATGCTCTGACATTGAAAAAAAAATCAAGTTCTGATGAATTTCTGGTAGAAAAAAAAAGTCCTTTAGTTTTACCCCCAAAATATGGAGAACTCCCTTTACCTAAGGAAGAAATAATTGGTGAAAAAAAGAATGAAAGCAACGATATTAAAATAACTTTAGGTGGTGAGAAAATTGATATTAATGTACCCATTAAAAATTCAAATCCAACTCCATTAGAAAAATCTGTTTTAGAGAAAATTAAATAAATTTGATGTTAACAAAAAATATTAATTTTAAAAATTTTGGACTGAATCATTCAAATAAGAAAATATTATTTTATTTGAAAAATTTATTAAAAAAAGAAAATGAAATTATTAAATCTTTAAAAAGTAATTATAAAGATTCTTATTCAAAAAAAATAGTAAGTTATTCCAAAAAATATAATCAGGTAATTATTACAGGAATGGGAGGATCAATATTGGGTTCTCGATCTATATATAATTTTTTAAGAGCAAAAATAAAAAAGAAATTTATTTTTAAAGACAGTTTTGATTATTTAAAAATTGACACAAAAAATAAAAAGAAACGAATAAATTTAGTTATATCAAAATCAGGAAATACTCTTGAAACGATTTCAAACTCAAATGTTTTGTTTAATAGTTGTCAAAAAAATATTTTCATAACTGAAAATAAAAAAAGCTATTTAATGGATTTAGCACAAAAACTTAAATTTGAAGTAATTCATCACAACAATTTTATTGGTGGAAGATACTCCGTATTATCGGAAGTTGGTATGTTACCTGCGCAGTTAATGGGATTTAATCCAAAAAAATTTAGAAGATTAAATTCCCTAATGACCAATAAGAAATTCTTTAATATATTAGTTCAAAATGTTTCCAATACTCTTTTGTTGATAAAAAGAAAAAAATATAATTCTATAATCCTTAATTATGATTATGCATCAAATGATTTATTTTTTTGGTACCAACAATTGATAGCTGAAAGCTTAGGAAAAAAAAGTAAAGGAATTCTCCCAATCATTTCGAGTATGCCAAGAGATAATCATAGTTTAATGCAATTATATCTCGATGGTTTTAAAAATAATTTTTATACTTTTTTTGGTATTAGAGGAGAATCTTCAGAAAAAATTAATCCAAATAAATTGCTTAAATCTCACATGTTTTTAAAAAATAAAAACTTAAATGACATCAAACAATCACAGTTTAATGCTACAGAAAAAGTTTTTAGAATGAAAAAAATACCTTTTAGAAGTTTTTATATAAAAAAAAGAAATGAAGAAACTTTGGGAGAATTATTTATTTTTTTTATACTAGAAACAATCTTATTAGGAAAAGCACTTAATGTTAATCCTTATGACCAGCCAGCAGTGGAATTAATTAAAACAGAAACTAGGAAATTTCTAAAAAAAAATTAATTACCGATGATTATTTTTGAAATTCCATAAATTCTTTGATCTAAGATTTTAAGCTTTTTGCTAAGATTAATATCATCATTTTTGTGTCTATGAATTATTAAAATTCCGGTGTTTTTTAAAATTTTTTTTTCCAAAATAATACTAATTAATTGATTAATCCTTATTTCTTTGTAGGGAGGATCCATAAAAATAACATCAAATTTTTCTCTAAAAGACTTTTCTGAATTAAAAAATTTAAAACAATCCTTTTCGATAATTTTACATCTACTATCAACTTTTAATATATTTATATTTTTTTTAAGAATATATATAGCTTCACTGTAATTTTCTAAAAAGGTTACCATTCTAGCATTTCTTGATACGCATTCTAATCCAAATGAACCTGTGCCTGAAAATAAATCTAGAATATTTGAGTCATCTATTGAAAAATCAAATTTTTTTGAATGTAAAAGTAAATTGAATATTGATTCTTTTACTAAATCACGTAATGGCCTTGTTTTATCATCTTTTGGAAGTAGAATCTTTTTTCCTTTGAAATTGCCACTAATAATTCTCATTAATTTATAACTTTGAAACCAATATCTTTTCTAAAAAAGCCATTAGACCAATTTAATTGATTAATTAACTCTAGAGCTTTTTTTCTACTTTCTTTAAATTCTTTTGATAAAACTACAAAGTTTAGAACTCTTCCACCATTAGAAAAAATTTTTGAATTATCAATTTTTGTACCAGCGTGAAAAATGAATTCATTTTTATTAGGAATAATTTTTTGTAAATTTTCAATCTCAACATGATTATTATAAGAGTCAGGATAACCTTTTGAGCACAGAACTACGCAAACGCTTTTTTCTGATTTCCATTCAAAATCAATTTCATCTAACTTTTCATTTACACAAGCTTCAATAATTTTTAAAAAATCAGTTTTAAGCTTTGGTAATATTGTTTGACACTCAGGGTCACCCATTCTTACATTGTATTCTATTAAAAATGGTTTATTATCAATTATCATAAGACCCGCATATAAAAAACCTACAAAATTAGTATTAAGATTTTTTAATCCTTTGAGCGTAGGTTTTATAATCATGTCTATAATTTTTTTATTTAACGCTTCAGTTTCTAGTCTTGAAGGGGAGTATGCCCCCATACCTCCAGTATTTTTACCTTTATCACCCTCAAAAACTCTTTTGTGATCTTGAGCAGTTCCAAAAGTTTTGAAATTTTTTCCATCTGAAATTATAAAAAAACTCATTTCTTCCCCATCTAAGAATTCTTCAATCAAAATCTCTTCTGCTTTACCAAATTTACCATTAAATATTTCTTTCACCGCACAAATAGATTGTTCTTTATCCTCACAAATATAAACTCCTTTTCCAGCAGCTAGGCCATCAGCTTTTACGACTAAAGGAAAATCGCAATTATTTAGAAATTTTATTGCTTCATCATAATTTTTGAAAATACCAAAATTTGCTGTTGGTATTTTATATTTTTCACACAATTTTTTTGTAAATATTTTAGAACCCTCAAGTTGGGAAGCTATTTTGTTTGGTCCAAAAACCTTGATATCATAACTTGTCAAATAATCAGTTATTCCTTCTACAAGAGGTTTTTCTGGCCCAACTACAACTAAATCAATATTGTTCTCAATAATAAAGTCTTTAATATTTTGAAAATTATTTAATTCAATTTTAACATTTTCTGCTATGAAATTTGTTCCTGCATTTCCTGGTATACAATAAACTTTACTTACATTTTTTGAGTTTTTTAAAGATGTACATATTGCATGCTCTCTTCCACCACTTCCTATTACGGCAACTTTCATATAATACTATATAGACTAAAAATGTTTAAAAAATTAGCTAAAATAAAATATTTACCAAATAATTATCAAATCCTTCAAGAGGGAGATCATGTAATTTGTGCTATTTCAGGAAAAAAAATTCCACTTGAAAAACTAAATTACTGGAACGTTGATTTACAAGAAGCTTATTTCTCCTACGTTGAAGCTTCTCAGAAAAGAGAAAAGGAAGAATAAATTACTTCCACCTATCATGTGTCCAAATCCATTGATCAGGATTTTTAAGTATCATGTTTTCTAATACCTTATTAAGTTCTAAAGATATTTCTTTGATTGAGGAATCTTTTCCAAATCTTATTGGATTTCTAAAAGATATTTTAAAAAAATGTTTATTTTTTCTTTCAATGTAAACAGGAACTATTCTTAATCCAAATTTTTTTACTAGTTGTGCTGGAATTGTAGTAGTTTGTGCTGATTTATTAAAAAATTTTACAGCCTCACCTTCTCTTACTCTTTGGTCAATCATAAGAGCCACTGAAAAATTTTTTTTAAGTAAATCTATTAAATTTCTTGTTCCACTTTTCCCTTTTTTTATTTGATTTTTACAAATATATTTTTTCCTTATATTTTCCATTATGATATTTAAAAAAGAGTTATTAAGCGGTCTATAAATTGCACATAAATCGATTTTTGTTTTTTCTATCTCCATTGCCATCAATTCAAAATTATTAAAATGTCCTGATATAAATACGACTTGTTCATTTTTCTTTTTTATTTGATCTAAAATTTCACTACCCTCAATTTCTAAAAAATCATTTAAATTATTTTCTCTAAATTTCTTTAAAAAAACATATTCGGATAATATTCTACCATAATTACCCCACATATTTTCTATTATCGCTTCCCTTTCTTTTTCTGATTTACCAATATTTGAACTTTCTAAGTTTTCGAGAATTTTTGATTTCGATCTAAAAAAAGGACCAATTTTTTTTCCTATGATCTCACCTAAATTTGATGCATTTTTATATCCAATAATTTTAAAAATAAAAAAAAAAGTAATAATAAATATGAATTCAAAAAAATATTTAATTTTTTTCATAATTTTTCCTTTATCAAACTTATAAATTCATTTTTATCTTCAATTTCTAAATCAATATCAACATAATTGAAATTATCTTTGATTTTATCATCTAATCTAGAATAATCTTTTTCTGTTGTAAGAAGTATTGCTTCATTTTTATTTTGTTTTTTTATTGTCCTATCCTTTAACAAGGATATTTCTGAAAAAATTTTATTAAAATCAGCTTTAGAGTAATGGTGGTGATCTGGAAATGAAAATGTTCTTATTACATTAATATTATTTTCTCTTAATAAATCAAAAAAGTTCTGAGGATTACCAATTCCAGCAAATGCTATAATTTCTTTGTTTTTAAATTTATTGGAATTTTTAATTTTATATTTTGAATAAAATATTTTTGCTTTTGAATTTATACTCTTTATTTTATTTTCAAATTCTAAATTTTTTTTTCCATTAATAAAAATACAATCTGCCCTTTTTATTGATGAAAATTTTTCTCTAAGAGGTCCAGATGGAATTACAAAACCATTACCTATTAATTGTTTTGAATTAAAGCATAAAATAGTTAAATCTGGATTAATTGAAAAATCTTGAAATCCATCATCTAAAATTGCAACATCATATTCATTATCTATCAGTGAAGATATGCTAGATACTCTGTCTTTGAAGGTAAATATTTCGCCAACTTTTTTTAACATTTTAATTTCATCATTAAGATAACCGTAAGGTTTTTTTACAAATGCAGGATTTTTATTAAGGGATTTATTAATTCTAAAAATTTCCATAGCCAATGGAGTTTTTCCAGTTCCACCTAAATAGATATTACCAATACATATTATAGGTATGGGAAACTTTTTTTGGATTTTAAAAGATTTAATAATAAAAAAAACAAACCTATAAATAATAGTAAATGGAAATAGTGTAAATGACCATATAGATATTTTCTTGTAATCCCAAAACTTTGGTTTTTTAAAATTCATTAATATTTTATATTTTAATCTCTTTTAAAGTTGTGTCTAAGATTTGTTGACCAATTACTTTTAATTTATATTGAGTTTTTTTGGAATTTGTTTTTTTTATTAATAATTTTTTTAGTGAGCTAGTCATTTTTTTTTGGCCTTTGATTTTTTGAGAAATTTTATTTTTCTTTAAAAAATTATAAATTTCCACAAAATTATTTACATTTGGGCCATGTAAAATACTACAACCATATCTAGCTGCCTCAAGAGGGTTTTGACCTCCATGATTTATAAGGGAGCCACCTAGAAAAACATTTTTACATAAACTATAAAAAGTTTTAGTTTTACCATATGCGTCTACTATATAAATATCTGTATTATTTTTCATTTTTTCATTTGATCCATATGTTTGAACCTTTAGATTTAAATTAACCATTTCATCTCTAATTTCATCCGTTCTTTCAATGTGTCGAGGAATAATTATTGTTAACAAATTTTTATATTTTTTTTTTAACTCCATATGAACAATTCCACAAAACTTTTCTTCTGTGTGGTGGGTACTAGATGCACACCAAATTTTTTTTGAAGAAATAAATTTTTTTAAATTATTACTGATCATTATTTTTTCATTTTCTGATTGAGTAAATTTTAGATTTCCAAAAAATTTTACTTTTTTAGCTCCTAATTTAAGTAAATATTTTTTTGATTTCTTACTTGATGATAAGCAAAGGTCTAATGAATTGAATATCCTTTTGGAAAAATTATTAAAAAATTTCCATCTTTGAAAACTTTTTTTTGTTATTCTTCCATTCAAAAGGGTGATTGGTATTTTATTTTTTTTTAAATTCATAAACATGTTCGGCCAAATTTCAGAATCTATAAAAAAAGCTGATGAAGGTTTCCAGTAATCTAAAAATTTTTGAGAATGAAAATTTGTATCAATCGGAAAAAACTGATGAATGATTTTTCTTAATTTTAATTTTTCCAAAACTTTTGATGAACTAAGAGTATTTGAAGTTACAAGAATTTTTTTGATTTTTTTATTTTTTTCAAATTTTTCTAAAATTGGGACTATACTCTGTAACTCCCCCACACTTGCACCATGAAACCAAATGAGTTTACCATCTATTTTATTTTTTGAAAAAAAACAAAATTTTTCTTTAAATCTTTTTAAATCTTCTTTTTTTCTTATCAGTCTATAAATGACAATGATGGGAGATAATAAAAAGATAAAATTAATAAGTATTCTATATAAAAATAACATTACGTTTTTTTTATCTGTTTTTCATAAAAGTTTTTATAAATATTTGAGGTTCTTAACAAATCATCGTGCTTTCCTTCACCGATCACTTTACCCTTATCTATTACATAAATTTTATCAGAATTTAGAATTGTGGAAAGTCTATGAGCTATTACTATTGTTGTCCTACCTTTAGTTAAAAAACTTATTGCTGTTTGAATTTTATTTTCTGTTTCTGCGTCTAAAGAGGAAGTTGCTTCATCTAATAGTATTATTGGACTTTTTTTTAAAATAGCTCTTGCAATAGAAATTCTCTGTTTTTCCCCCCCAGAAAGTCTTATACCATTCTCTCCAATCAAAGTGTCGTATTTTTGTGGAAGCTTACTAATAAATTCGTCTGCAAATGAAAATTTCGCAGCCTCTTCAATTTCATCGCTAGATGCATCTAAATTTGCATAAGCAATATTATTCTTAATTGAATCATCAAATAAAGTTGTTTCTTGGCTTACTAGTGAAATATTTTTTCTCAAAGTATCAATTTTTGTCTCATAAATTGACTGACCATCAATTTTTATATTTCCATTATGAGGATCGTAAAATCTTGGTATTAAATTCAATATTGTGGATTTTCCAGCACCGCTGTGGCCAACTAAGGCTGTCATTTTTTTTCCAGGTATATCGAGATTCACAGAGTTTAAAATTTGCTGTTCATTAATTTTATAATTAAAATCTACGTTTTCAAAAATTATTTGACCATTGTGGACGTGTAGAACTTTTGAATTTTCTTTATCTTGAATTTTTTGTTTATCATCAATTACTGGTATAACTCTTTTGGCTCCAGAAAGACCTTGATGAATAGTTATATTTAAGGTTGCAAGTGATCTAACAGGTTGATATGCAAGCATCATTGCCGCTAAAAAAGAAAAAAAATTGCTTACTTCAAGTTCATTATTTGCAATTAATTTCGCTGAGATAAATATTAAAAATGCAATCATGATACCTGTAAAAAACTCCATCACAGGGGAAGCACGAACTCCTACGATAATCATTTTTCTTTGTGTTTCTTTTAAAGACTCAATGAAATTATCAGCTCGTTTTTTTTCATATTCCTCTTTTTGAAAAATTTTTATCAATTTATGATTCTTAAATATTTCAATCAAATATGATGTAAGGAGACCGGTAAAATTCATTTGCTTCATTGCCTCTTTACTAATTCTTTTACCAAGAGATCTTGCAACAATACTAGCAAGGGGTATCATTATAATTGCTATTAATGATAACTTCCAATTTTGATAAAACATTACTCCTAAAAGTCCAATTAAAGTTAAAGAGTCTTTAAATAAATTAAGAATAGCTGTACTTACAAGAGCAGTAATCATATTTACATCATTAGTTAAATTACCAATAAATTTTCCAGAATGTTTATTGTCAACTAATTCTGTATCAGCTTTTATTAATGATGCGAACATATCAGTCTGTACATCTTTTTTCACTTCCTCAGATACATTGATCATAATTACTTTTGCTAAATATAAAGATGCCCCCTTTAAAGCAAATGCTAAAATTATAAGTCCTGGAATTAAGTATACGTAAGTTTTATTTTGTTCTATGAAAAGTTGTTTTATTGCTGGATCCAATAAATAGGCTACTGCAGATGTACTTCCAGCAAGTACTAAAGTAAAAAAAACTGATAGAAGAATTTTATTAATATATTTTTTAGTATAGTCTTTATAAAGTCTTTTTAAAATTTCTATGTTGCTCATAAATTTTTTAGAATTTTCCTACAATTATGGTTACAAAAACCAAAAGTCCTAATGAATTATTTGACTTAAAAATTTCTAGGCATTTTGAGGGATCTTTTATATCAAGTTTTTTTAATTGAAAAAACATGTGAATAAAAACTATTATTGATAATAAAAAGAAAAAATTATTCATATCTAGTAAAATACCAACTGAGATTAAAGAAATTAAAAAAATTGAGTAACATAAAATTAAAAGAACATTTGGTTTTGATTTAAATTTTATTGATGTTGATTTTAATCCTATAATTTCATCATCTTTGATATCCTGAAATCCGTATATAGTGTCGTAAGCTAGTGTCCAAAATATGGCCCCAGTATAGAGAATTACTGGAATTAAGCTAATTGAATTATAAATTGATGTCCATCCAAGTATTAAGCCGTAGTTAAAAGTAATGCCTAAAAATAGTTGTGGCCAATATGTATATCTCTTCATTAAAGGGTAAGTAAATGCTAAAGGCATTGATGCTAATGCAATTATTATTGTAAGTTTATTAAAATTAATCAAAACTAACAATGCAAGCAAACAAAGTATTGAGGAATAAACTAACCCAAGTTTCACAGAAATTTTTCCAGAGGCAATTGGCCTATTTTTTGTTCTAGATACTTTTTTATCAAATTTTCTATCTAGAATATCATTTACAATACAACCTGCTGATCTCATTAATACTGATCCAAGAAAAAAAAGAATTATATAAAAAAAATAAGTTTCAAGATTATCTGAAAAATTATACGCTATAGTTAACCCCCACACACATGGCCAAAAAAGTAACATATAGCCAATTGGTTTTTTTATTCTAGTAAGTTCAATAAATAAGTTTATTTGATGCATAAATTACTTGTAAATAACTCAGGCAGGATTGATAATCAAACTGATTCGTATGAATATAGATTACACAGTCACAGCATTAATGTTTCCTGCAATTCCACTTTTAATGGGTGTTTATAGCAACCGTTTTCATACTTTAAGTAAATTAATAAGAGAATTACACGATGAACATGTTTATGAGAAACATATACCTCCAGAGTGGAAGAAGCAGTTTTTAAATTTAAGTGGAAGAATAACTTTACTAAGGTGGACAATTATGTTTGCTGCATTTGGTTTTTTATTTAATATGTTGACAGTCCTTGGGCTTTATTTAAATGAACTTTTTATTGCTAGATTAATTTTTGGCTCTTGCTGTTTATCAATGATTATATCGATTTTATTTTTTATTAGAGAAATTCATTTATCAACAAATGCCTTAAAACTTCATATGTCTGATATGGATGTTAATGTTGATTAAGGGATAATTATAGCTGGTCCTAAAATTTTTCTTCCTTCTAGATCTTGATGTGCTTTTACTATCTCACTTAAAGAATATTTTTTAAAAATATTTAATTTAAATTTTTGAGAAATAAACATCTTAAAAACTGTATTTGCTGCCTCATCCAATTCTTCCCTAGTCGATGTATAGTGGGCTATGCTAGGTCTTGTTAAATAAAGCCCCTTTGGTGCGAGAGATTTTGTAACATTGCATGGGTTTAATGGGCCTGATGCATTTCCGAATGAAACCATCATTCCTCTCGTTTTTAAACATTCAATTGATCCATCAAAAGTTTTTTTACCCACACCATCATAAACCACAGATACTCCTATTCCGTCCGTTATTTCTTTTACTTTTTGAGCAAAATTCTCTTTTGAATAATTAATTACATGAGCACAACCATTTGCTTTAGCTATCTCAATTTTTTCATCTGAACCAACGGTCCCAATTACAGTGCACCCTAAACTTTTTGCCCACTGACAAAATATTTGACCTACACCCCCAGCGGCAGCGTGAAATAATAAAGTCTCACCAGATTTTACAGGATATGTTTTATGAAGAAGATAAAAAACTGTAAAACCTTTTGTCATTAAAGTTACAGCATTTTCCAATGTTATTTCTTTTGGAACTTTTACTAATTTTTTGGTTGGAAAAATTCTATGAGTTGCGTATGAACCAATTGGCATCGATGCGTATGCTACATTGTCACCAACTTGAAAATTTTTTACATCTGGACCAATTTTTTCAATTATACCTGCGCCCTCAATTCCAATATTTGATGGTAGATCAATTGGGTATAGACCAGATCTATGATAAGTATCAATATAATTTAAACCAATTGCTTTGTTTTTGATTAAAACCTCTCCAGACTTAGGATCCTCTAGCTTAATGTCTTTAAGCACCAAAACTTCTGGTCCTCCATTTTTGACAATTGTTACAGCTTTCATTTTACAAATGTTCCATTATGGTAATCTTGAACAGCTTGTAAGATCTCTGCCTTGGTATTCATTACAAATGGCCCACCTCTAGCTATTTCTTCATTAATGGGTTTTCCTGAGATAATTAAGAACTTTGAATTTGATTTAGCTTTTACTTTTAATTTTTCACCTCTTGATAGTAAAATTAAAGTACTATTTTTAACATTTTCATGTTTTTTTTCGCCAATTTTTATTTCACCATTAATAAGATAGATAAAAGTATTGTGAGTAGAGGGTACGTTATGATTAAATTTTTTATCTTTTTTTAACTCAACATCAAAATAGATAGGTTCAATGTTATGTCCTTTAACAGGACCTTCGGCATTTTCAAATTTACCAGCTATTACTTTGATTTGTTTATCATCATCTTTATGAATACTCATTTTGTCTGCATCAATATAAATATATTCTGGTTTGCTCATTTTTAATTTTGCAGGCATATTAATCCATAGTTGAAATCCGTGGAGTTTACCCTCTTTCATTGCAGGCATCTCAGAATGAATAATGCCACTTCCAGTTTTCATCCATTGAACATCACCCGCTGTCATCCTACCCTTACCCCCAGTACTATCTTTGTGCTCAAAATCTCCAGCAAGCATATAAGTTACTGTTTCAATTCCTCTATGAGGGTGAGGAGGAAAGCCAGCTATATAATCTTCACTGTTCTCAGATCCAAACTCATCTAACATTAAAAATGGATCAAAATAATTTGGCTCAACACCAATACTTCTTTTGAGTTTAACACCAGCACCATCTGATGCAGGGATAGGGTCAATAATTTTACTTACTTCAATAATTTTCATCAGTGCGTAAATAATTATTTTAATTTAAAATTAATATTGTTAACCACATCTATTACAACGAGTTGTAGCAAACATATCATCCCAATCAGCCTCTTTTTCTTCTACATAATCTAAAAGACATCTTAAAGCCTTTGATTGATCGGGAAGATCATATTTTTCAACTATTTGTTCCAACATTTTCTCTGAGTCAGAGTAAATTTCAAATGATAGTTCTTTTTTTTCGCTCATATTTTCTCCTTTAAAATTCTGTCTCCCTCATGAGATATATATCAAATAATTTTTTTAAACATGTGTAAAATTAACAGATTAGATAATATTTATTAGCTCTGATAAGTTCTTTATTTGATTAATTGGCTTATAATCAAGGTTATCAAAGATACCATTATTTCTATTAACCCAAATTGATTGATAACCATAGTTACCACCTCCAGAAACATCCCAAGTGTTAGCACTTAAAAATACCACTTCATTTTTTTCAATATTATATTTTTTAATTGGCATGTCATAAACTTTTGAGTCTGGTTTATAAATACCTACTTCCTCTATCGAAAAAATATCATCAAATAGATTATCTAAATTATTACTTTTAACTAACTCATTTAAAATAAGAGGAGTTCCATTTGAAAGTATGGCTAATTTAAAATTTTTTTCTTTCAATTTTTTTAATGTTTCTGGAACTTCTTTAAAAGTTGAAAGAACTTTATATAGGTTTAATAATTCGTTTTTCATAGAAAGATCTATATTAAAAGCTTTCATAGATTTATCTAAGCTATCTTCTGTAATTTGCCAAAAATTTTTGTGTCTTTTCATTAAACTTCTAAGCCAGGTGTATTCTAATTGAGTAGTTCTCCAAAATTTTGAAAAACCTTCCCACCTGTCCCCAATTTTGTCTTTACATTTTTCAGCAGCGGAATTTACATCAAACAATGTTCCATAAGCATCAAAAATTATTGCTTTAATATTTTTCATAAACTAATTTAACACATATGAGCAATATTAGATTATTTTTTTCGAATTCATTATCAACTGATTTGATTGATAAGTTAGACAAATTTCAGTCTCATTATTTGGCCAAAGTAATGAGAGTTAAGCCAAATGAAGTTTTTTCTTTATTTAATAAGAATGGTGAATGGGAAGCAAAAGTTTTAAGAATAACAAAAAGTATTGTGGAATTTAAAATAATAAAAAAATTAAGACAAAAAGAAAATTTTAAAGAGTTATGGTTAGCATTCTCACCAATTAAATCAAACTATCAAAATTTTATGATACAAAAAGCAACAGAACTTGGTATTACTAAATTTTTCCCAATTATATTTGATCGAACAATTGTGAGAAAGATCAATAAAGAAAGATTACAAAAAATTATAATAGAAGCTTGCGAACAATCAAATCGTATTAATGTTCCCTCATTAGAAAGTACTCAAAATTTGAAAAGTTTTTTAAAAAAAAATTCTATGAATTTAATTTTCACAGATTTAAATTCAAAAAATAAAAATATTAACAAATCAAAATTTTCTAACAAACCAGTTTGTATAATAATAGGCCCTGAAGGAGATTTTTCAGAGGCTGAAAGGGAGGAAATTCTTTCATTTAAAGGCGTTCAAGCCTTTAAAATAAATGAAAATATTTTAAGATCTGAAACAGCCGTCATATCAACAATTTCAATCGTAAATTATGTGTTTAATTGATAAATTGTCGCGAAAACTAAAGTGTAATTTTGTTAAAAGAGCTTTATATAGCTATTTATAATGAAAAAAATTTTATTTATATTTTTAAGTCTTTTTCTTACTCAAAAGGCTTTTGCTAATCAGCCTGTTGACTGGCAACTAGGTTTTCAAAAAGCAGCTTCAGAGTCAATGAGAGAGATAGTTGCTTTTCATGACAAACTTTTACTACCAATTATAATAGCTATAAGTGTGTTCGTTTTATTTCTGATGCTTTATGCATGTGTAAGATTTCGAGCTTCAGCGAATCCAAATCCTTCAAAAAGAACACATAACGTAGCTGTTGAAGTCCTATGGACATTAATACCTTGTTTAATTTTAATAGTAATTGCAGTTCCATCATTTAAAATTTTATATAAACAAGATGCAATACCAAAAGCAGATTTAACAATTAAAGCGATAGGTTATCAATGGTATTGGGGTTATGAGTACCCAGATGAAAATATAATTTTTGACTCATATATGATTGAGGAAAAAGATTTAAAAGCAGATCAACCACGATTACTAGCAGTCGATAATGAAGTAGTTGTTCCTGTAAATAAAGTAGTCAAAGTTTTGATTACAGCAAATGATGTCTTGCATGCGTGGGCTCTACCATCATTTGGAGTGAAAAGAGATGCTGTTCCTGGGAGAATAAACGAAACGTGGTTTAAAGCTGAAAAAGTAGGAACTTATTATGGTCAGTGTTCTGAACTTTGTGGAATTAAGCATGCATTCATGCCAATAACTGTAAAAGTAGTTAGTGAAGATGAATATGAAGAATGGCTATCTGAGGCAAAAGAAAAATTTGCAAATTCTAAAATTAAAACTGATAATCTTAAACTAGCGAGTAAATAAAATATGTATACACAAACATTATCTCACGACGATCATCATACACCAAAAGGTTGGAAGCGTTGGGCATATTCTACTAACCACAAAGATATAGGCACTATGTATTTAATTTTTGCAATAGTTGCTGGGGTTATTGGGACAGCATTTTCAGTTTTAATGAGAATGGAATTAATGCATCCGGGAGATGGTATTTTGGGTGGAAATTATCATTTATATAATGTTTTAGTGACTGGTCATGGACTAATCATGATTTTCTTCATGGTTATGCCAGCTATGATTGGTGGTTTTGGTAATTGGTTTGTACCGATAATGATAGGTGCACCGGACATGGCTTTTCCAAGGATGAATAATATTTCTTTTTGGTTGTTACCTGTTTCATTAACTTTATTAATATTGTCAATATTTGTTGATGGCCCTCCTGGTCAAACAGGCGTTGGTGGGGGCTGGACTATTTACCCGCCATTATCATCAAAAGCAGGCCAGCCAGGACCAGCAATGGATCTTGCTATTTTAAGTTTACACTTAGCTGGAGCATCTTCAATTTTAGGAGCAGTAAATTTTATCACAACGATTTTAAATATGAGAACTCCTGGTATGACATTACATAAAATGCCTTTGTTTGCTTGGTCAATTTTAGTAACAGCATTTTTATTATTGTTATCTTTACCAGTTTTAGCTGGTGCAATTACAATGTTATTAACTGACAGAAACTTTGGAACTGCTTTTTTTGAGGCTCAAACTGGTGGAGATCCAGTTTTGTTTCAACACTTATTTTGGTTTTTTGGTCATCCAGAGGTATATATTTTAATTCTTCCAGGATTTGGAATGATTAGTCATATTGTTTCAACGTTTTCTAGAAAACCAGTTTTTGGGTATCTGGGTATGGCATATGCCATGGTTGCAATTGGTATAGTTGGTTTTGTTGTATGGGCTCACCATATGTATACTGTTGGATTAAGTACAGATACTAAAGCTTATTTTTTAGCAGCTACAATGATCATAGCTGTTCCAACAGGAATAAAGATTTTTTCTTGGATTGCAACTATGTGGGGTGGATCAATTTCGTTCAAAACACCCATGATGTGGGCACTAGGTTTTATATTTATGTTCACAGTTGGTGGTGTGACAGGGGTTGTTTTAGCAAATGCTGGAGTTGATACTGCAATGCACGATACTTATTATGTCGTAGCTCACTTTCATTATGTATTGTCTTTAGGTGCTGTTTTTGCGATTTTTGCCGGTTTCTATTATTGGTTTTCGAAAATGTCAGGGTATGAATATTCTGAGTGGATGGGTCAATTACATTTCTGGCTAACATTTGTTGGCGTAAATTTAATTTTCTTTCCACAACATTTTTTAGGTTTAGCTGGAATGCCCAGAAGATATGCAGACTATCCTGATGCTTTCGCAGGATGGAATTATATTTCTTCAATAGGCTCTTACATTGCTGTTGCTGGACTTGCTGTATTTTTTATCAATCTTACTTATTCTTTTGCAAAAAAGAGAGCAGCTTCACAAAATCCTTGGGGAGAAGGGGCAACAACATTAGAATGGACAGTGCCATCCCCACCGAATTTTCATACTTTTGATGAATTGCCTAAGTTTGTTGATGATCAAGAAACAGAAAAATCGCATAGCTAAGAAAAAAAATTTAAGTAACTGATGGATAATTCAAAGTTAAAGAAAAGAAGTTTATCTCAGGAGGATTTATTTAATTTTTCTGAATTGTTTAAGCTTATGAAACCGAGGGTAATGTCACTTGTGATTTTTACTTGTGCAGTTGGCTTACTTACAGCACCAAACCTTGTAACTACAAAAGATGCAATTATCGGAATTTTACTTGTATCTTTAGGTGCCGGAGCTGCTGGTGCATTGAATATGTGGTACGAGTCAGATCTAGATGCTTTAATGACTAGAACATGTTTAAGACCAATACCAACTGGTAAAGTAAATAGAAACCAAGCGCTTATTTTTGGTGTTACATTGTCAATTGTTTCTGTTGTTTCATTAGATTATTTTACAAATAGACTTTCAGCATTAATACTACTAATTACAATTTTATTTTATGTTTTTGTTTACACGATTTGGCTAAAAAGAAGGACACCTCAAAATATCGTTATTGGTGGAGCAGCTGGTGCATTTCCTCCTGTGATTGGCTGGACTATTGCAACTGGCTCATTATCAATTGAACCACTTGCTTTCTTTTTAATAATATTTTTTTGGACACCCTCACATTTTTGGGCCTTAAGCTTGTACAAATCAAATGATTATAAAAAAGCTAATATTCCAATGCTTCCATTAACAAATGGTGTTGAGAGCACAAAGATTAATATATTTATTTATTCATTAATAATGTTACCTGTGATTATTTTCCCATATTTAATAGATTTTGTTGGATTAGCATTTCTAATTCCATCTTTAATACTGACTTTTTATTATAATTTTTTATGCTATGAGCTTTACAATTATAAGAAAAATAAATTTAATCCTAAAAAGGCAAAATCTATATTTGGATTTTCAATTTTATATTTATTCTTGGTTTTTGTACTTTTTCTTATAGATAAGATTTTATGATCAGACCTGATAAAAAAACAAAAAGAAAAAACATAATTACAGCTTTAGCAATAATTGCTTTTATGATTTTTTTATTCTTTTTTACTTTGTATAATACGGGTGTATTTGAAAGGGCAATATGATTGAGAAAAAAAAACTAACTCCTTTAGTATTAGCTGGTATCTTTTTAGTGATGCTTGGACTTTCTTATGCCGCAGTGCCTCTTTATGATCTTTTTTGTAGAGTAACTGGTTTTGGAGGTACTACGCAAGTTTCAAGAAATGCTCCAAAAATAGTATTAGATAAAATTGTAAGTGTTAGATTTGATACGAATGTAAATAATTTACCATGGGATTTTAAAGCAAAATCCAATGTTATTGATGTAAAAGTTGGTCAGGTAAATAAAATTGAATTTGAAGTTGTTAACTTAAGTAATGAACCTACAGCTGGAGTAGCTAGTTTTAATGTTTCTCCAGCCAGTTTTGGAAAATATTATAGTAAATTAGGATGTTTTTGTTTTGAAAAACAAGAATTAAAAGCTGGAGAAAAAGCCACATATGTAATGACTTTTTATTTAGATCCTGAAATGGTTAATGATCCAACAGTGAAAAATCTTGAAGATGTAACTATGTCTTATACTTTTTTCTCGACAGATTACTATAAACAATCATAATTAAAAAATATGTCAGGTGAAAAAAAACATGATTACCATTTAGTAGACCCAAGTCCCTGGCCAATTTATGTGTCATTTTCTTGTTTGGTCTTAGCTTTAGGATCAGTGTACTATCTTCACACAGATGTTTCGTGGGGTATGTACCTTGGCTTTGCGTTGTTAATTTATGGAGCGTACATGTGGTTTAGAGATGTAGTGATCGAGGCGGAACATCAAGGACATCATACTCCAGTTGTTCAAATACATCATAGATATGGAATGACTTTATTTATTGCATCAGAAGTGATGTTCTTTGTGGCATGGTTTTGGGCATACTTTGATGTAAGTCTTTTTCCTAATGAATTTGTAGGTAATGTGTGGCCACCAAAGGATATTGAAACTTTTGATCCCTGGGACATTCCATTAATTAATACGTTAATATTATTATTATCAGGAACCACAGTCACGTGGTCTCATCATGCTCTTTTAGAGGATGATAGAAAAAGTTTTATTCAAGGGTTATGGTTGACCGTTATCTTAGGATTTTGTTTTACTCTTTTGCAAATTTATGAGTACCAACACGCATCGTTCTCTTTTTCTGATCATATTTATGGATCTGTTTTTTATATGGCAACCGGCTTTCATGGTTTTCATGTACTAGTAGGCACCATATTTTTAGCTGTATGTTTGTTTAGAGGTAAAAGAGGTCATTTTAATAAAGATCATCACTTTGGTTTTGAGGCAGCAGCTTGGTATTGGCACTTTGTCGACGTTGTATGGCTGTTTCTATTTGCGGCTATCTACATTTGGGGAAGTTAAATTTTATCTTTGAAACATAAGTTCTTATTTTCTGTTTTTACAATCTTTTTTATATTCGTTTTCATTGCATTAGGTAGTTGGCAAATTATAAGATTAAATTGGAAAAATAATCTCATTTTAGAAATTGAAAACTCTTTAAAAAATCCTCCAGTAGAACTTTCTAATTTAAATAAAGAAAATTTTCTTAAAATTAAAACTTCGGGCACTATTGATTTTGAAAAACAAATTTACCTTTATAATTTAAATAATACTGGTACACCAGGATTTGAAGTCATTAATCCAATCACTATTAAAGATGAAAATTATTTAATTAATAGAGGTTGGATACCTTTTGAAAAAAAAGGTTCTAAAGAGATTGACGTGGTTGATCAAAATAACATTATTGGTACTTTAAGATTACAAGGCCGAAAAAATATTTTTAAACCAGACAATGACCTAAATGAAAATTATTGGTTTAGCCTTAATAGAAAAGATATTTTGAAATTCACAGGAAAAAATTTTTCAAAATATATTATCTATTTAGAGGGAAACTATAAGTTTCCAAAGCCAAAAAAAATTACTGCCAATATTTCTAATAATCATAAAAAATACGCTATTACTTGGTTTTCATTAGCGCTTTCAATTCTTTTGCTATATTTATATTTTAGAAAAAAGAATTATTAAATGAATTATATAAGCACAAGAAATAACCAAAAAGACTTTTCTTTTAAGGATGTTTTCCTCAAAGGTTTAGCAGATGATGGAGGGCTTTTTGTACCTAAATCAATTAGGCAACTTAAAAAAGATCAATTAGAAAATTTTAAAAGCCTAAGTTATAATGAATTAGCAGCTGAAATAATTTATCCTTTCATTGGAGACTTTATGTCTAAAAATAAATTAATTTCTTTAATCTCAAAATCATATTCAAATTTCAGATCTAAAGAAGTGGTAAAAATCTCTAACTTAGGAAATTTAAAAGTCTTAGAACTATTTCATGGCCCAACACTTGCTTTTAAAGATATAGCAATGCAATTGATAGGTAATTTTTATCAATACCACTTAGGACAAGATCAAAAAAAAATTAATATAATTGTAGCGACTTCAGGTGACACTGGTGCAGCTGCTATCGATGCGCTAAAAGGAAAAAGTAACTTAAATGTTTTTGTTTTGCACCCAAATAATAAAATTTCGCCAGTGCAAAGAAGATTAATGACAATACATGAAGATAGCAATGTATTTAATATTGCTATAGATGGTAATTTTGATGACTGTCAAAATTTGGTAAAAGCAATGTTTAATGACGAAAAATTTTCTAAAGCAATAAATATGTCAGGTGTAAATTCAATTAATTGGGCAAGAATAATTGCTCAATCAGTTTATTATTTTTATGCATACTTCAAAGTTGGAAATGGCAAACCTTTATCTTTTTGTGTTCCAACTGGTAATTTTGGAGATATTTACGCTGGTTACTTAGCAAAAAAATTAGGTCTTCCTGTTGATAAATTAATCGTGGCTACAAACAAAAATGACATACTTCATAGAGCAATATCAGGTGGTGACTATACTCAAAAAAAGGTTGAGGAAACTAACACTCCAAGCATGGATATACAGATAGCAAGTAACTTCGAAAGACTTTTATATGATGTAAAAGATTGTGACTCTGAAGTTACAAAAGATGTAATGAGTAAAATAAAAAATAATTCCTATAAAATTGATAAAAATGATTTAGATAAAATTAAAAAGAATTTTATATCTGAAATGCTTGATGAAAATGAAACTGTTGAAATGATAAAGATAATTAACAATGAACACAAGATAGTAGTTGATCCGCATACAGCAGTTGGAATTGGCGCAGCAAGAAAACTAGGATTGGAAAAAAATTGTATTGTTTTATCAACTGCTCACCCATGTAAATTTCCACAAGCAATAGAGGATGCAATTTCAAGAACTGAAGATTTGCCAGATAGTCTCAATTATGTTTATGATAGAAAAGAAAAATTCGAGCTTCTTCCTAATGAAATTGAAAAAGTTAAGGGCTATGTAATGAATTCAATATGAAAATAAATATAAAAGATCAAATACCAGACACAGATATTTTTCATCTTGTTGATGGAGAGCCACAAAAAAATAAATTAAGAGAAATCATTGGTAATGGAAAGATAGTTTTATTTGGTCTACCTGGTGCATTTACATCAACTTGTTCAAAACTTCATCTACCAGGTTTTGTAGCAAATGCAGATAAAATAAAAGCAAAGGGAATTAAAAACATATTTTGTTTATCTGCAAATGACCCTTACGTAATGAATGCCTGGGGAGAAATAAATAATACTGGAGATAAAATTAAAATGTTATCTGATCCATATCTATTATTTACTAAAGCAATTGGTGCAGAGGTTGATAGGAACTCAAAAGGAATGGGAATAAGATCAAATCGTTATGCAATGATTATTGAAAATTTCACAGTGTTAAATATTCAAGTCGAGAAAGAAACTAAAGAGTGTGGTTTGACTTCAGCAGAAAGTTTACTTGAAAATCTATAATATTAAGTTAGCAGCATCTCTAGCGAGTAAATCCACTTCATTATTTAATTTATCAGTTGAGTGAGCTTTTACCCAATTCCAACTAATTTCATATTCACTATTTAGCAGATCTAATTCTGTCCAAAGTTCTATATTTTTAACTTTTTGTTTATTTGCAGTTTTCCATCCATTTTTTTTCCAGTTACGTATCCATTCTGTTATTCCAGATTTTACATATTTAGAGTCTGTAAAAATTTCAACTTTGCTGCCTTTAGGAATTTCCTTAAGAGCTTTTATTGGTGCTAATAACTCCATTTGATTATTTGTAGTATCTTTTTCACTGCCTTTTATTTCAGTTTTTTTTCCATCATTTAATATTATTGCTGCCCATCCACCAGTGCCTGGATTTCCAATACATGAACCGTCAGTATATATCTTGATCATTAATTTAAATAATCTTTATAAGTTTTTAAATTATTATGTATTACTAATTTTTGATAATATTCTCTAGGATCTTTGATCTTAATTAATGCTGTTTTAGGAGTGTTTGTATAGTCATATAGTCTAGTAAGAAAATACCTCATTGCAGCCCCACGACATAAAATATTTAATGATTTTTTTTCTCTTTGTGAAATTTTTTTAATACTTTCATAACCTTTAATTAAATTTTTAACTTTTTTTTTGTTTATACTAAATTTTGTTTTATCTTTATTGAAACAAAGGGCATTTACACATATTGCAATTTCATACATAAAATAATCATTAGCCGCAAAATAAAAATCAATTACTCCAGATAGTTTATTATTTTTAAAAAAGATATTATCTATAAATAAATCTCCATGAATTATTCCACTGGGTAATTTCTTTGGCCATTTTTTTTTAATATCTTGAAAATTAATTTTTAAAAATTTTTCTATATTAGTGAATTTTTTTGACTTAAATTTAATACTATCCAGTAATGGTTGAAGATTGTTGATACCCATTGAATTTTTTCTATAAAGTTTTATATTTTTTGCTGATAGGTGCATTTGAGCTACCATCTTACCAACATCAAAACAATTTTTGCAATTAAGATTTTTTTTATCTCTTCCACTCAAAAAGGTAACTATACATGCTGATTTATCTTTTAATTTAATAATAAAATTTCCTTGACGATTTTTTAGAGGCTTGGGACAGTTTATGTTTAGATTACTTAATTGATCCATTAATTTCATAAAAAAAGGAATTTCTTTTTTAAGGACTCTTTTTTCAAAAATTGTGAGAATAAATTTTTTATTTTTTGATTTTAATAAATAGTTTGTATTTTCAATTCCTTGTTTGATACCTTCAAAATTATCAAAATTTTCTATACTGAAGTTTTTATTTATAAAGTAAATATCTCTTTTACTTATTTTAGTGTAAACAGCCATTTAATTTAATTTTTTTGGAACTTTAAAAAATACGTTTTCTTTGATAATTTCGACTTCATCTATAGAAACTGTAAATTTTTTTTTCAAACTTTTTATGAAATTTTCAACTAATATTTCAGGTGCAGATGCTCCTGAAGAGATCCCAATTGTGTCAGAATTTTCAATTAAGTCATACGGTATTTTACTTTGAGAGTGAATTAATATTGCATTAGCACATCCAGATTTTTTTGCTACCTCAACTAATCTAACTGAATTAGAGGAATTTCTACTTCCGATTACAAAAAATAAATCACAATTTTTTGCAATATTTTTTACAGCCATTTGTCTATTTGTTGTTGCATAACAAATATCTTCTTTATGAGGCTCTCTAATTTTTGGAAACCTTTTTTTTAAAATGTTTATTATATCTTTTGTATCATCTATAGATAATGTTGTTTGGGTAACAAAAGCTAAATTTTTATTTTTTATAAAATTGTAATTTTCTGCTTCCTCCTCATTTTGAATAAGGTCAATTGATCCTTTTGGTAGCTGCCCCATTGTACCAATTACCTCAGGATGGTTTTGATGACCTATCAATATTAGATGGTATCCTGATTTATAGAGATTTTCAGCTTCCCGATGAACTTTTGATACAAGTGGGCAAGTTGCATCAACATATGTCATTTTATAACTTTCAGCGTCTGAAGGAATTTTTTTTGGAACTCCATGAGCAGAAAAAATTACTGGTCTTGTTTTATCATCTATCTCTTCTAACTCTTCAACAAAAATTGCACCTTTTTTTTTAAGGTCATCAACAACAAATTTATTATGTACTATTTCATGCCGCACATAGACTGGAGCACCATATTTATGAAGAGCTTTCTCCACAATTTCAATTGCTCTCTCAACACCAGCACAAAAACCTCTAGGTGCAGAAAGTAAAATTTTAATTTCTTTATTTTTCATTTTTTTCTATTAAATATTCGAGCAATATATGCGGAAAAGTTAAAGACGCCAAACCTATAAATATCACCTTTAAAATAGCATCATTTAAAACATAGTAATTTGTAAGAACAAAAACACTTAAGATGAATAATACTGCTGTGACCAAAGTTAAAGGTAAGGCTTTTCTTAAAAATTTTTTAATTCCATTATTAAAGTTTTTATTATCTAAAAGATATATAAGGGAAACAGAATGCTTAAAAGAATGAATAAAACAAAAATACACTGTAAATGCTAACAAAGGTGTTAGCACTGCATTAAGGATTATAATTGGTATAAAATCAAAACAGTGTGCTGCTTCGTAACCTCCATCTTTAAAGTTTATAAACAGAAAAACAATATAACCAATAAATGAAATCCACCCTAAAATTTTATGATATTCCCACATTAAATCATTTTGAAACCTAATTAGAAATAAGCTGTCCGCACCAAGTAATTTAAAAATAGATAAAGTTTCTTCATTATGAAAATAAAGAGGAGCAACTATTATTAAAAGTCCTTTTGAAAAATAAATAAAACTATTTACTCCAATAGACTCAAAAAACTTTTCTTTCTCCAATAAAAAAGCTGTGTCTTCTTTCCCAAAGTGATAACAAGCAACAAGTAAAAAAATACTTAATGTTATAGTTGGAAAAATTATCCATAATAAAATTACAAATAATGAAATTAAAATGTATGACAAATAAAAGATTATAATATTTTTATAACCAAAATAATTTATTAATTTTTTCCCTTTAAAATTATCTAGTGCACCGTGACTAATACCAAAAGTAATAATTAAAAAAAAACATATCAAATTCGTAAAATTATTTGCTTCTACAACGCTAAATGAAACGTATATCAATAATCCAATAACTAAACTTATTAACTGAGTTGCTATTGTGTGTTTGTCTAATATTTTCATTTTATCTGAATAAAGCTTTAACGAAAGTCCATTTAGGCATTTTCAAAATAATTGATAAATCCTCTAAAAAATTACTTTTGTTAGACAAAAATTTTATAACAGTCTTTGGTGAGCTCTTAAACATTTTAAAGAATATAACAGGCATTATTTTAGGGTTTTCATTTAAAACTCTTAAAAAAATATCATCTAAAAATTGATATTTTTTACTAATTTCAAATTTTTTAACTTTTGAAATGTTTTCTATATTTTTACAAATATATTTACTATGTTCTTGAATATTTAAAAAAGTATAACCAGTGCTTAATCTGGTCATGCCCCCCGCAGTTCCAATGTTTATTTTATTTTTCGTATCCTCATATGTTGGATAGAATAGGGGTATCGCACCTTGTTCTTTATATGTTATTTTGTAATCTTTTAATTTTAAATGATTTTCCAAATAATCCTTTATTTGATTGTCATAATCTTTTTGAGAGTTATCATTCATTTTTGATAACCAAGTTGTTTCAATTAAAGCTTTAGTTTTTGTGTAGGGAAGAGTATAAAAAAAATGAACACTTTCTCTTTGATCGCAGTCAAAATCCATAAGATTAAAAATTTCATCGTCAAAAAAATCTTTTTGAGTTTCAATCTCAACCCCACAAAAATGTTGCCAAAGGTTGAGATAATTTTTTTTAATAGATGGAACACTATTAAAAATGAAAGAATTCTTTGGATTGATTTCACTAATATCTTTAAAGAACGAAATATTTTTATTTTTTTTTAAACTATTGATAATTTTTTCATAAAATAAACCACTATCAATACTTTGGTATGGATAACTCTGACATTCTAAATGATTAGTCTTTTTTGTTATATTAATTGTAAAATTTTTCCAACTTTTCATCACACAGTCATCAAAGTTATGAGACATCACTTTCCAAAAGGACCAAGTTTTATCTCTTTTATATTCCGCTCTTGGCTCAATGATAGCTAGAGTTTTAGCTTTTAATTTATCATTAATTTCAAGTTCGTAAGCTAGTGATAGTCCCGCACAGCCACCACCAATAATTATATAGTCAAATTCTTTCATCTAAATTTATTTCTTCATTAATTAAATTATGATCATGTTGAACTTGATCATATTTTTCATTTTTAAATGATAGTTTAATTAAGTCAAAAATTGAAAGAAAAGTCTCAAATATTTTTTCTAATTTTGAAACATATATTTTCCCCGAATTTTGATAATTTTCCAAATTTTTTGTGTTTAGTATCTTATGTCCTATTTTCCTGTAAACTCTTCTAGCAACGAGAATTGAAAAACGAAAACTTAAGGGTATATCCTTAATTGAATAAAATGAATTTTCATAAAAAGTTTCTGCAAGATTAATGGTCGATGAAATATCTTTAAAATTTTTATTTATATAAAAACGATTATTCCCAGAGTCTTCAATAACATCTCTTGATATATTTGTAAGTTGCATTGCAATTCCAAGATCGATAGCTGATTTAAGTGAACTTTTCTTGCTAACTCTTAAAATTTTTGCCATCATTAACCCAACAGTTCCAGCTACTCTGTATGAGTAAATCAATAAATCTTTTTTTGAATTTAACTTAACCTCATTTTTAATATCTGATTTTATTCCAGTTAATAAATCTTCAACGACTTTTAAAGATATATTGAATTCATCAATTAGACTCCACATGTCTTTAATAATTGAATTATTAAAGTTTCTTCGATTAAAATCATTTTCAAATTCATCAAATTTTTTTTCTTTTTTTTCTATTCCCTCATTATCATCTGCAATATTATCTGCTACTCTACAAAAATCGTATAAAGATGAACATTTTTTATATGTTTCTTTGGGTAAAAAAAAACCAGCCCAACTAAATGACTTAGCATAAATTGACAAGTTGCTTTTATTAGACATTATAAAATTTTATCTAATACTTTTGCTGACGAAAGCACTCCTGGTACACCTGCTCCAGGGTGAGTTCCTGCTCCTACAAAATAAAGACCATCATAAATTTCAGATTTGTTATGAAATCTAAAATAAGCTGACTGAGAAAATTTTGGCTGAATTGAAAAACCAGAGCCGTATTTAGTATTTAAATCATTTTCAAAGTAATCTGGTGTTAGGTAAAAATCTTCAACGATATTTACTTTTAAATCTGGCATTAGATCCTTCTCCATTTTATCAATCACCAATTTTTTCATTTTTTCACCCTCGATTGACCAATCAATTTTCGACTGATTATTTGGAACTGGAACTAAAACATAAAAACAATCTTTTCCTGTGGGAGCCATAGATTTATCTGTCGCAGATGGACGATGAAGATAATAACTAATATCATTATTCAATTTTTTTTTATTAAATATATCGTCCAGATGTTCTTTATATTTATTTCCAAATTTTATTGTGTGGTGTTCTACGTTTTCATATTTTTTTTTGGTACCAAAATAATAGACAAATAATCCCATTGAATATTCCATTCGATTTTTTTTCCATTTAAAAAGAAATGAATTATTTGTATCTCCATTTATCATTTTTTCATAAACTGCAGGTGGGTCTGCATTACAAATAACATTATTAGAATTTATAATAGTTTGATCATTAAGCTGAACACCAGTAATTCTTTTTTTATCCAAAATAATTTTTGTGACCTCATTACCTTTGATTACATTAATTCCTTCTTCATTCATCAATTTTTCAAAACCTTTTATTATGTTTCCAGTTCCCCCCATCGAATAATGAATTCCCCATTTTTTTTCTAAATATAAAATAAGTCCATAAATAGAAGTAGTCGTAAATGGATTTCCACCAACCAAGAGAGGGTGCATACTTAACATTCTTCTTAATTTTTCATTTTTTATATAGGATGAAACCAATGAATAAACTGATTTGTAACTTTTAAGTTTTAAAAGAGCTGGTAATTGTTGCATCATTACAAAGGGTCTATCAAATGGAACATCCGCAAGTTCCGTAAATCCTTTATCAAATATTTTTTTTGTAAAATTGACCAATTTTTCATAGCCCTTAACATCATCTTTACTTATTTTCTCAATTTGGCTTTTCATCTCATTTTCATCCCCTGAGTAATTAAATTTAGTTTTATCTTCAAATAAAAATTGGTACCAAATTTTAAGGGGAAAAAGTTCTATATAATCTTTTGGATCTTTTTTAAATAATTCGAATAACTCATTAATTAAATAGGGAGCAGTAATTACTGTTGGCCCGCCATCATAAATAAAACCATTCTTTTTAAACACTCTCGCTCTCCCACCCAAATCTTGATGTTTCTCAATTAATGTAACATTATGCCCTTTTGCTTTGAGACGAAGCGCGGCAGCTATTCCTCCAAATCCAGAGCCAATTACAACAGAATTCATTATATTAATTTATAGTTTTTTAAAAAAATTGTAAGAGGATTATAAGTTAATTTTTTTTAACTCCTCTTTACTTTCCTCTAAATTTTTTTGAAAGAGTGCATCTAATTTAGATTTATCAACGGATGTCGTTATGATTTTTTTGACAGAATCTATTGCAATCTTAACTGATACATTTTGGATTTCTTTTATAACAGTATCCTTCATTTGAGAGATCTTATTTTCAGCTGAATTTTTCTTGATTTCAGATGATTTATGAAATTTATCATTTAAGTCAATAATTAATCTATCGCTATCTTTTTTAGCCTGCTCTAAAATTTCATTACTTACTGATTGAGCAGTATCAAGTTTTTTTTGAGCATCTTCAAGCAATACCTTTGCTTCCATTCTTAATTTTTCACTTTCATCTATTTCATTTTTAATATCTAAAATAAGTTTGTTTAGTATTTCATTTATTTTTTGAGGCACTTTTAGATATACGAGCCCCCCAAAAAACAAAAAAAATGAAACTGCTACCCAAAATGTTGAATCAATTATCATAATATTTATTTACGTTTTTTTTTGACAGATCGTCAACTATTGCTGAAATACTACTGTTATTAACTTCTGCTCCAATTAAGCTTTTTAGTATTTCTGAAGATGTATCGATTGCAATCCTATTGATTTTTTCAGGTGCAGTTTTTTTAAGAATGTTGATCTCTTCCTCGGCCTTTTTTATCTCATCATCAATTTGTTTTTCTAAAATTTCTTTTTTTGAATTGATATCTTTAAGAGCTTTCTCTCTTGCTGTCTGAAAAATATTTTTTGCCTCCAACTTACTCTTCAAGACAATGTCATCATATTCTTTAAGTTTTTTTACGCTATCTTTTCTTTGTTTATCTGCAGCCTCAATATTTTCTTGTATTTGGGATTTTCTTAATTCCAAATTCGTGCTTATTTTCGGAAGTATAAGTTTTGTTAAAACAATATACAAAACACCAAAAGTTAATGTAAGCCAGAATATTTGGGAAACCCAAAACTCAGGATCTAATTGAGGCATACCTCCACTTTCAGCTGCAAAAATTTCCTTTAAAAAAAGAAAATTAAAAAATATTGACTGAAAAAATATTTTTTTAATCATCAATCTAAAATGCAAAAAGAATAATCAACGCAACAACCAATCCAAATAATCCAGTTGCTTCTGCAAGTGCGAATCCTAAAAGCAAGTTAGGAAACTGTTTTTGAGCAGCTGAAGGATTTCTCATTGCTCCTGATAAATAGTTTCCAAAAATTATTCCTATACCAACACCAGCACCTGCTAGTGCAATAGCTGCTAAACCAGCTCCGATC
>CACOWV010000006.1 GCA_902630945.1 uncultured Pelagibacteraceae bacterium | reverse complement strand
GATTGCATTTAATGTAAAAGATTTTAATTCTTTATTATTATGTTCTGCTATTAGTAAAACTGACATTATATTACTTTAGCCTCATTTTTTAATTTTTGTACTAATTCTTCTACACTTGCGACTTTAATCCCAGCTTTTCTTTTTGGAGGCTCTTCAACTTTTATCTGTTCTATCCTTGGTTTTGTATCAATGCCAAGATCTGAAGCTAAAATTTGCTCAATTGGCTTTTTTTTAGCCTTCATAATGTTGGGTAAAGAAGCATATCTAGGCTCATTTAATCTTAAATCACATGTCACAATCGCAGGAACATTAACCTCTATAGTCTCTAAACCTTCATCTATTTCCCTGGTTACTTCTAAAGATTTATCTTTAACATCAATTTTAGATGCAAAAGTTGCTTGAGGCCAATTCAGTAAAGCTGCTAACATTTGTCCAGTCTGATTACAATCATCATCGATAGCTTGTTTTCCCATGAAAACTAAATCTGGTTTTTCTTTTTCTACAACTTTTTGCAAAATTTTAGATACAGCTAATGGTTCAATAACTCCGTCGGCTTTTATGAGAATTCCCCTATCAGCACCTACAGCCAAAGCTTTTCTAACGGTCTCTTGTGCTTTTTCATCTCCAACTGAAACGGCAACTACTTCTGATGCTTTACCTGCTTCTTTTATTTTCACAGCTTCCTCTATTGCGTTGTCATCAGGAGGATTAGTTGACATCTTTACATTGTCTGTAACAACCCCAGAGCCATCCTCTTTTACTCTTATTTGAACATTATAATCAATTACTCTTTTTACAGCGACTAAGATTTTCATTAAGCTCTCAATAATTTATTTTCAGCATCATAAGGACTTTCCTCAAGAATCGTTGCTTCATACATCTTTCCAAGAATATCAACTTTAAGTTTTTCCCCTACATTTGCTAAATCTGGTTGTACCATTGCTAATGCAATAGATTTATCAAGCCTGAATCCATACTCACCACCTGTAGCTCTTCCAACTACTTTATCATCCTTATAAATTGGATTATTTCCTAATACATCTGAGTCTGTGGTATTGTGAACTTCAAGTGTAACTAATTTATTATCAAAGCCTTTTTCTCTCCATTTATTCAAAGCCTCAAGACCAATAAAGTTACCTTTGTTTGGGTGAATAAATCTATCAAGGCCTGACTCATAAGGTGAGTATTCGATTGAGAGTTCAGTTCCAACTAGTTTATAAGATTTTTCAACTCTTAAACTGTTCATGGCTCTAATACCAAAAGGTTTTATTCCTAAATCTTTTCCAGCCTCCATTAGCTTATCAAATATATGATTCTGATATTCAATCGGATGATGTAATTCCCATCCAAGCTCTCCAACAAAATTTACTCTCATTGCATTAACGGGAGCATATCCAACATTAACATTTTTAGCTGTAAGCCATTTAAAATTCTCATTAGAAAAATCATCCTGAGAAACTTTTTGCATCAATTCTCTAGCTTTTGGTCCAGCTACAACAAGAACGCCAGTGCTGTTAGTTAAATCCTCAAAAATTACTGATCCATCAGTAGGCATCCATTTTTGAATCCAGTCATGATCTAATCTTAAATTAGCACCTGCAGAAACTAGGTAATAGCTATTTTCAGCTTCTTTCATAATTGTAAATTCCGAATGAACTCCCCCTTTTGTGTTAAGAGCATGGCATAAATTTATTCTACCGATTTTTTTTGGAAGTTTGTTGGCAACTAAATAATCTAAAAATTCCTCAGCTTTTGGACCTCTAATTCTACATTTTGCAAAAGCAGTCATATCTAAAAGTCCAACATTTTTTTTTACATTTTCACATTCTTTTTTAATTGCATCAAACCATTTTGATCTTCTAAATGACCAATCGTCTTTTTGCTCCATTCCATCTGTTGCAAAAAAGTTTGGCCTTTCCCAACCAAATTTTTGTCCAAATACTGCACCTAAGTTTTTCATTCTCTCATAACATGGGGCCGTTCTTAACGGTCGAGCAGCTGGTCTTTCTTCATCTGGGTAATGAACAATGAAAACATGACTATAGGCTTCTTCATTTTTAGCTTTCAAATAAGATTTTGTAGCATAATTTCCATACCTTCTTGGTTCTACTCCAAGCATATCAATCGTTGGTTCTCCATCAACAATCCATTCTGCTAATTGCCAACCTGCTCCTCCAGCAGCAGTAATACCAAAACTGTGACCTTCATTAATCCAAAAATTTTTTAATCCCCAAGCAGGCCCAACTATCGGATTACCATCTGGTGTATAACAAATTGCTCCATTATAAACTTTTTTAACACCGACTTCTCCGAATGCTGGCACACGATGGATTGCTCCCTCGATATGGGGTGCAAGCCGATCTAAATCTTCT
Source organism: uncultured Pelagibacteraceae bacterium (assembly GCA_902630945.1). GTDB lineage: Bacteria > Pseudomonadota > Alphaproteobacteria > Pelagibacterales > Pelagibacteraceae > Pelagibacter. The sequence goes on along the minus strand of CACOWV010000006.1, from coordinate 37,246 downwards.
TGAAAAAGTTCATATTCAGAATTTTTTGATGGTCCTTCAACATAACATGCTGGAGCTCCATCTTCATAAGGTCCCAAAATTAATCCACCAGCCTCTTCTCTCATATACCATCGACTATCACTATCTCTCAATACACCCATTTCAGGAAGTCCTTGTTTTTTTCTTTTTTGAATTTCAGGATGTGGCTCGGTTACAATGTATTGATGTTCTACAGGTATAACTGGAATATCTAATCCAACCATCTCTCCCGTTTGTCTTGCAAAATTTCCTGAACAAGAAATTACATGTTCACATTCTATTGATCCTTTGTCAGTCTCTACAATCCATCCATCTTTAGTTTGTTTCATGCTAAGCACTGTTGTATTTCTATAAATTTCAGCACCCATATTTCTCGCTCCTGTTGCAAGTGCTTGAGTTAAGTCAGCAGGCTGAATATATCCATCTTCAGGATGTTGAATTGCTCCAACTAAATCATCTGTATGACATAAAGGCCAAATCTCTTTTACTTGTTGAGGAGTTAAAAATTTTACATCAACTCCGATAGTTTTTGCAACCCCAGCATATTGATGATACTCGTCCATTCTATCTTTGGTGCTTGCTAAACGAATATTTGATACAACACTAAAACCTACATTTTTTCCTGTTTCTTCCTCCAATTTTTTATAGAGATCAACTGCATATTTGTGAAGTTGGCCGACTGAATAACTCATATTAAAAAGAGGTAATAGTCCAGCTGCATGCCAAGTTGAACCAGACGTTAATTCTTTTCTTTCAACTAAAACAACATCTGACCACCCTTTTTTTGCTAAGTGGTAAAGTGCACTTACACCAACTACTCCGCCACCAACAACTACAACTTTTGTTTTAGATTTCATAAACTGATTCCTACTAAATTTTTATTCATTGCGAAACAAAATTGTATTGTGGATGATCAAATTGAACTTCCTAAAGGAACAGGGCTTGAAACCATAGTGGTCAACCAACAATCTTTTAATGGCCCATCCTCTATGTATTTTTCGACCTGCCAATTAAATTTATGATAAATTTTTTCACTATCCAAAATTATTACCTCAAATTGAGCCCATTTGTCACTACTTCCTACCTCGGTAATTGTATGACTTAAATGGTTTAAAAGCATTTGATAAGATCTCCCTTTAATCATCATCTTAAAGTTAGATAGTGGTCCAGTATTTTTTTTATTTTCAGGATGTGCAAAATTCCAAGTCTGTTCAATACCACTATCTTTAAAATTATCATCATTTTTCATTAATCCAGTGAGTTGAATTTGAATTACTTCCTTTGGTTTTATCGAATTACTCGGATAAATTAACTCAGCTTTAAGTGAAGTAGTAGTTAAAAGATATAGTAAAATGATATTAAACGTTAAGAGCAGTTTTTTTGACATCATTGAGAAACTGTTTTCGCTTTTCATCACTAACAAATGGTACAGCAAAATATCTTCTGTAAACAACATCCGTAATGCCACATATATTAAAAACTCCTCTTCTCAGTCGTTTAGTTGGCATATTTAAAAAGAAAGTTCTTACAGCAAATTGAGGAGAACCATAAGTACAAAATACTACTGCTTTTTTACCTTTTAGGTTACCCAAAGGATAACCATAATTTCCAAATAATCTTTTAAATCTAAATGCCCATGGTGGAGCAAGAACTTTATCTATCCAACCCTCAACAATAGCTGGCATTCTAAAATTCCATATGGGAGCTATCAGAACAATAGCATCAGAATTTTCTATTTTTTGTCTGTGATTTAAAACTGTATTATCTGGTTCCTCACCTGCAAAAACTGGGTTAAACTTTTCTTTGTAAAGATCAATAACATCAACAGAATGACCTTTTTCTTTTACTGCATCAACAAAGGTATCTCTTATTGCAGCATTAAATGATTTATCATTGTAATGTCCATATATAAGGATTATTTTTTTCATTAATAAAAATACTTTTCAAACTCTATTTTTGTACATTTATTTTCAATATACAAAATGTTATTTGCCTCAACAATTTTTTTTGCCTCTTTATTTTTGATATCTAATTGCAACCACAAAACTTTTGCATTAATTTTTACAGCCTCTTTAGCAATTTCAATTGTTTCATTTGAAGGTCTGAAAACGTCGATTATTTCAACTGGACTTTCTATCTCTGTAATACTTCCAAAGACTTTTTCTCCTAATATTTGTTCTCCTTTCATAGATGGATTAACAGGATAAACCTTATATCCGTATTCTTGCAAATACTTCATCACAACTGAAGAAGTCTTTGTTAAATCTTTGCTTGCACCTACTAAAGCAATTTTTTTATATTTTTCTAAAATTTCTTTTGTGTTTTCCATTAAGATTAATTCTTGTTCATAATTTTGTCTTCGCAAAACTTCTTTGCCTCTTGAACAGTCATGGGTTTTTCTAATTTTTGACTGCCTGCAATGCATGCATCTATAGCCCTTTTAAAGTTATGATCTCTGAAAGTAAAAATAAAATAAAGACCAACGATTATTAAGATAATAGTAATAATATTTTTAATTTTCACTTATTTTTCCATTTTGGTTTTCTTTTTTCTAAAAAAGCTGAAATTCCTTCTTTTGCATCCATTGCCATCATATTAAGTGTCATCATCTTACTTGTATAAATGTATGCTTTCTTTAATGGCATTTCTAATTGTTTATAAAAGGCTTGCTTTCCAATTTTAATTGTTAGATTAGATTTTGACGCAATTTTTTTAGCTACTTTAAGAACTTCATTATTTAATTTAGATTTTGAAAAATAATCATTAATCAATCCTATTTCCTTAGCATAATTTGCTTTAATTGGTTCTCCTGTCAACAACATTTTCATCATTGGTTTTCTATTAATTTTTCTACTCACAGCAACCATTGGAGTGCTACAAAATAATCCTATGTTCACACCTGGTGTAGCAAACAAAGCATTATTTGTGCTGTAGGCTAGATCACAACTTGCAACTAATTGACATCCAGCAGCATAAGCAGCGCCATGAACTTTTGCTATAACTGGTTTTCTACCCTCAACTATTTGTAACATTAGCTTTGAACAAAGGTTAAATAATTTTTGAAATTTATCTCTTTTTTTCAAACCTCTTACTTCTTTTAAATTATGCCCTGCACTAAAACCTTTTCCAGCTCCTTCAAGAATTATTACTTTAACTTTATCATCTTTATCTAACTTTTTAAAAACACTTATTAGATCTTTTAAATTTTTGGTTGATAGAGAATTATAAGTTTTTGGTTCGTCAATTATTACCCTTGCAATGTCTTTTTTTTGCTTGATGGTCCTAATATTCATTAATATTATTTTAGTTTACCCTCTTCTCTCATCTTTGCTCTTATCTTTGTAGCTGAAATTTTTTGAATTTCCTCAGGTAAAACAATTTCCTCTATTTTATAACCTACACCTCTTCCATAACAAATATTTGTAATATTAGGAACTAGTATTATTTTAAAACGTCCTTCGAATTCTGGATTAAGTTTTTCTTCGATATTTTTTTTTACTGTTTCGAAATCAAATGGATTATCGTCTACACCTTTTACGTCTCTTACCTGTATACAAACTTGTCCAGTTTTTTTAATTATTTCTCTAAATAAAGTATAATGACCATCATGGAATGGCTGCCATCTTCCAAGCATTTGAGCAGTTGGTTTTTTATTGTCCCATTTGTATGACATTATGTTAGTTTCTTAAATATTTTTGGTGCCCAATTTTTAGCATCTTGAGTCGTAACATGATAGTTATACTTCTCAGGTTTAACGAACATTTTATTGGTATCATCAAATCTACCTTCTTTAATGGTGTCTACCCATATAATAAAATCAGCAGGGAATAGTGCTCTTGCAGCCGGCGTCGGGCAAACAAAATCTGCAACAACGTGATTCCCTTGATCCCTATATTCCTCAGCCTTAGCCCACATTCTTTTTGCCTGTCTTGTCCTGCCCTCAGCTGAGAAATCCCAATCATTAGCCTCTTTTCTAACTTCATCAGCATTAAGCCACTTTGCCTTTAATAACGGCACTAACTCAGAGGCTAAAGTCGTTTTACCTGAGCCTGGCAAACCCATAATTAATATAATCTTCATGTCATTAAATAGTTAACAACTCACTCAATTTAAGCAACAAATTTCATTGCGTCATTTAATAAAATTCTTTGACAGCTTTTTCAAAAAAGATAATTATCTATAAAATGAATTTTTCTCTAGAAATAAGCCCAACAACAGATCTTGATAGCGTTCCTCCAGTTAATGATATTTACATAACAATGTTACCCGGCGGAGATTATAAAGAGACAGCACAACAAGCAGTTGCGTTAGTTAAGAAGGGCTTTAATCCAGTGCCTCATTTTCCTGCTAGATCGATGCATAATGAAAAAGAGCTTAAAGATTATATCTCTAGATGCAAAGATGGAGGGGTTAAACAAGTATTGGTAATCGGCGGGGGTCGAGAGCCAGTTGGAAAATTTGATAGCTCATTCCAGCTTTTAGAGACTGGTTATTTTGAGAAGATGACAATAGGAATAGCTGGACACCCCGAGGGGAGTCCTGATATATCCGACTCAGTTTTAGAAAAAGCTATGATAGATAAAAAGCCTTATGCTGACTATATTGTAACCCAATGGTTATTAGATCCTCAGCCTATCATTGATTTTATATCTAAGCAAAGCGTACCAGTTCATGTGGGAATTACTGGGCCTTTAAAAATATCTAGCTTAGTAAAATTTGCTAATATTGTAGGGGCAAAAAATTCTCTTAACTTTCTTAAATCTAATTTTACTAAGGCGTTAGATTTATTGAAACCTAAAGACCCTAATGATTTAATTGGGAAAGTTAAATCACATACTGATTTCTTCCACATTTATACATTCGGCGGCTTGAAGGAAACTAACAAGTGGTTGAAGGAGAATAGTTATGTCTAAAGAATTTGACTATACTAAATTGAAACATGTTACTTCTGTTGATCAATCAGATAGAGAAGTACCATACAACTTAAGACAAAGTGGGCCAACTAAAGTTGAAATGCTTATTTCAACAAGAGTAAGAAAATCACCTTATTGGCATCTATCAATGCAAGCAGGTTGCTGGAGAGCGACAGTTTATAATCGTATTTATCACCCAAGGGGATATGTAAAACCAGAAGATGGTGGAGCTATGGTTGAGTATGATGCGATAGTAAATCATGTAACTATGTGGAATGTTGCTGTTGAAAGACAAATTAGAGTTAAAGGTCCTGATGCAGAGAAATTTACTGACTACGTTATAACTAGAGATGCAACTAAAATTTCACCAATGAGGGCGAGGTACGTAATTTTATGTAATGCTTATGGTGGTGTATTAAATGATCCAATACTTTTGAGAATTTCAGAGGATGAATTTTGGTTTTCTCTATCAGACTCTGATATAGGTATGTACCTTCAAGGTGTTAACGCTGATGGAAGATTTAATTGTACTGTTGAGGAAATAGATGCATGTCCAGTTCAAATTCAAGGTCCTAAATCAAAAGCTTTGATGAAAGATCTTTGTGGAGATCAAGTTGATTTTGATAATATGCCTTTCTATGGATTAGCAGAGGTTAAAGTAGGTGGAAGAAGTTGTGTAATTTCACAATCAGGCTTTTCAGGTGAAGCTGGGTATGAAATATATTTAAGAAATGCAACTTTATATGCTGAAGATATGTGGAATGCTGTGCTTGAGGCTGGAAAAAAACATAACCTAATGGTAATTGCTCCTGCTCATCACAGAAGAATTCAAGCTGGGATACTTTCCTGGGGACAGGACATGGATCAACAACACAATCCTTTTCAGTGTAACCTAGGTTATCAAGTTTCACTATCCGGTAAAGGAGAATGGAATAAAAAAGCAGATTATGTTGGAAAAACTGCTCTTGAAAAAATGAAAAATGAACTCAAGGACGGAAAGAAACCATACAAACTTCAACTAGTCGGTCTTGAAATGGGCGGAAAACCAATTGAAGACTATGCGCCAGATTTTTGGCTTGTTTCAAATGAAGGAGGTGGGAATCCTGTCGGATTTATTACTTCTCCTTGGTATCACCCAGAAAAAAAAAAGAATATTGCTATGGGATATGTTCCTTTTGATGGAACTTTGAATTCAAATGGTTTTCCAAAAGGAAAGGTTGGAACAAAATATAAAGTACATTTGCCTGAAAAATACTCAGATAAACCTGGAACACCCGTGGATGCAGTAGTTGTTGATATTCCATTCAAAGAATCTTTCAATGCGAATACTAGGGAAGTTGTAAAAGGTTAATATCTATTTAGGGGGGGAGACCCCCCTTTTTTTTTCTAAAATTACAAATGACAAAAAGTTTCTTAATAGCAATTTGCATTATCATTGCTATTGGTTTAATACTCTTTCCATTATTTGTTTCTTACAAAGCACAAAAAAACAAAAAAAAATGACTGATTTTTTCAATATTTTTTTTAGATCAATAAAATTAGATAAGTCATTTTATGCTGATAACAAAAATTTTGGTGAAGCATCAATATATTATTCAATAATAATTATTTTTATAATTTCAATGGTAGGAACTATCCCTGCTTCGGCACTTTCTAGGCTCACTGGTAATTTTTTTGTGACTGATGGTCCCCCATTAAGACAGATTATTTTAATATCATATATAGTATGGGTAATTAAGACGGCTTATCTTTATTTTGTAGGAGTTGTAATGTTTCCAAGTAAATCAACAAATTGTAATTTTAGAAAACTTTTAGTAACAGTAGCTTACGCTCATTGTCCATTTATTTTTTACATTTTAATATTTGACATAAGCTTAATCTATCTAACCTTTGTTGTTTATCTTTGGTACTGTCTAACTCTAATTGTGGGCATGAAGCAGGTATTAAAATATGAGAATTATTTAAAACCAACTATAATTTCATTAGCTCCACAATTTATCTTATTAATTTATTTTATCAGTATACTGTCAAATATTCATAGCGGTACAATAAGTTAAATTGGAAAAATAGTTTTTGAAATTCTACATGATTTACATATTTTAAATCCTGTCATGATTAAATTTTGTGATACACTTTCATCCTTTTCTCTACATTCGTCACAAATATCATCTAAATCTTCTAAGTTTTTTTCTTGAATTTCTTTTTGATTAGTCATTATCTGTTAAACCTGCTCCTGCAGCGCTTTCTTTTAGACTATCAGACTCTTCTACAAATGTATTTTCAGAAAGTTTATAAAGTTTTTTCCAATCCTGATCATTAAAATTATCTTTGTTCTCTAAAAAACTAACTTCAACATTTTTTGCTCTTGTGGGAAAATCTTCTTTCAAAAAATTTGATAAAATTTTGATATTAAAATTTAATACAAAATAATATTCATTGAATGATAAACAAATTTTTTTTCCTGTAATTTCAGAACATCTACTTAAAAATGGTAATAACAATATTGGATATGCAAGATCTTGAAAATTACATTTATTGAATTTCTCTAATTTTTTTGCCTGATCAAGAAAACCTATGCCAAGTGTGATTGGACAATAAGAAAATTTTTTAATTGTATTCTTTTCATGTATGAATTTAATATTTTCAAATTTTTTTCTATCTTCATTATGAAAATATTGGTTCAAATTTTTTATTCCTGGTAAACCAAATAGTTCTAATAATCTAATACTTTTACCAATTTCCTCAGCTATTCCCCAAGAAAATCCGGCAGCTCGACTTGCTCTTTTTGCTGTTGTCTCTATTTCACTTAAAGATTTCATTTTAAAAATGAGCCTTATAAACCCATTCCTCATCATAATCTTTTAATTCAAAAGGCAAAGGCGCTCCCTGAAACATGCATATTCGAAGCCACTTGTCAGACTTAGGATCAAATTTCAAAGCGCCAAAAAAAGATAACTTTAGTCTTAACATATCAATTGGTACTAAATTTTTTCCAATTGTATTATCTTGAATTTCTGAATAAGGAAATTTTTCAATTATAAAGGCTCTTCTTACAACATGTCTAACATCTGGATTTTCAATTAAAAAATAATCTAAAGTAAAATCATTACTAAAATTTTTTAATTTTTCATAAAGTCTCTTAATATCTCTTGCTATTGCTAAAGGCTGTTCTAACTCAGATCCTTTTTCCTCATAACGGTCAGCAAGCCTTGGTTCTTCTTTATTTTTTGAAATAAACCAAAATTTTTTTAAATTTTCTTTTCTGTTAAAATCAATTTCTAGTACATCTTTATATTTTTTTTCAAGAATATCTTTTAATTCTCCTACTGATCGATCTGTTGGAATTGTAAAATATTTTTCTTCATCTGAACTCATTTTTTTTACTAATGGGGTAACAATTTCGCTATATGGCTCCATCATTAATGAAACGATGTACTCTATACACTCTTCGCAAGTTTCTTTTTCAATCCACAAGTAAATTTTATTAAATGCGTAGTCCTGATTAAAGTCAAATACATTTTCAACAAAATTTAAAAACTTTTTTACATCTCTTAGTAAAGATTTAATTTTTCCTAATTGATATTTACTGTCAGTATTCCAACTTGTGATATTTTTTATAGAATTTCTTACACATCTTTTAAATAAGTCACTATCTTTTTTTTTAACATTTTTAATTTGTCTAATTTCCTTTAATGCAGTTTCTCTACAAAGAATCCAATTATTAAGTAATGTTGGGTGATTTACTATAAACGGCGCCATACCTAATCCAGTAGAATTTCCAATACCAAGATTTTTACAAATTTTTAAATCAAGTTTTACTGCCTTTTTTGGATCTTTGCTCTTCGCGACATGATTTACTTGATCAAAAGTAAATTGTCTTACCAAATATACAAGCATCATTTCTAATCTAAAAGGTCCATTAATTTCATTTCTATTTTTTATTCTAAAACGATCAGCTAATCCAAATTTTCCTGAACCATAGACTGCTGTTGTTCTATATAAATAACCAACTTTGCTCAGTAAATCTAAATTTGGTTGAGTACCTCTGCTTAAGGATTCAACAACATGATCAAATACTCTTATCGACTTATTTGCTCGAGACAATGTAAGTTCTTTATATGATAGTCGACCAACTTCTTGTTTTGGGACTTGACTCCTCAACCTTTCTATATCCTCATTTGAAGGTTGACCATCATGTAAAGTAAAAGCAGCATCCCATTTTGTTGCGATCACTCTATCAGATCTCTCATGTTCATGAATTTCATTTGCAAAACAAACTAAGGAATAAACTCTATCCTTTTTTTTAAAAGAATAAACTGCAGTTCCAAATCCATTTTTATCTAAATTAAATAAATCTCTATTATAATTCCAATCTTTAAATTCATCTAAAAAACTTCTTAAAAAAGACAATCTGGACTGATGAAACGATCCAAGTCTGGAAAGTTTCATAATTTCGTTTGGATCACGCAAATCTATATTCATTTTCAAATAGTTTTATAAAAATTGTACCAATTATTACCAAGTATCCCATTGGTCTCAGTTTCAGAAAAACCTACTTTTTTTAATCCTCTTTCTAAATTACTAAAACCCCTTGCATCCTTAAACCATTCAGGTTGTTTAGGAAAGCCTGGCTTATTTTTTGAACCCTCTCCATAATTTTTACTCTTAGACCACGTACCATTCCTCATCCACTCAACAACTTTATCGGGTTGATTTAAGCAAAGATCAGAGCCTATTCCTATATTGGCTGCGCTCATAATTTCTGCAGTTTTTGCTATCATTTCGCAAAAACTTTCTAAAGTACAGTTAGTATTATCTTTTAAATGATGGGGATAAATTGAAAATCCCAAAACACCTCCACTTTCACTTAAAACTTTTAACAACTCAGAAGATTTATTTCTTTTTGCTGCATGCCAAAAAGAAGGATTTGCATGTGTAATTGCAATTGGTTTTTGACTTATTTCTATTGCATCAAAAGTACTTTTTTCAGCAGAATGAGACATATCAACCACAATTCCAACTCTATTCATTTCTTTAATTACCTCTCGACCAAAATTAGTAACTCCACTATCTATTTTTTCATAACAACCAGTGGCTAACAAAGATTGATTGTTGTAAGTTAATTGCATAAATCTACATCCAAGTCTGAAAACTTTTTCTACCAAATTTATATCATCCTCAATAGGAGAGCAGTTTTGAAAACCAAAAAAGATTGCTGTTTTATTCTCTTTTTTTGCTTTCTCAATGTCACTAAAATTTTTTCCTAAAAAAATTAGATCTGAATTATCTTTAAATAATTTTTCCCATTTTTTTATTTCCTTTGATAATTCATTAAAATCTTCGTGATAAACAATTGTAACATGAACAGCATCCAAGCCTGCTTCTCTATTTATTTCAAAAATTTTTCTAGACCAATTACAATATTGTAAATTATCGATTTTATAATTCATAATTATTTCCTAATTTTCCCAAATAAATACTTTATAAATAAATTTGGTCGCAATAAAATTAATACTATTAATGAATAAATTCTTTTTAAAAGTTTTGCTCCCTTACCATTTGTATCTGTCATTTTTCTTAAAAATTTTGGAATAGGTTGAAACGTTATAAATGATTTTACAAGAGGACTTCTAAATAGTTCATTGAATTCTAATTTATGATTATTAAAAAACAAATATTCACCAAAATTATTAAAACCAACTCTAATGGGTTTACACAGATCGTATAATTCTAATTGAGTTAATGGTTTAAACATGCCATTGTTAAATTCTTTTTTAGAATATATCAAATTATCCCTTGTTGCTTTAATTAATTCATATCCTTTACTTTTTGCATAATTGTTAATAGCTGGAAAACTACTGCCTATACTTTTATTTGTCATATCTTCAAAAATTGTATCAAAAGGTATTGTGTCATTAAATTCTATTACAACTATATTAGGAGATAAAATGTTAAGACTTTTCCAAATCGACAAATCTCTACCATCAACATCTATAGACAAAACATCTATTTTTGAAATATTATAATTTTTAATTAATTCATTAATATTTTTTTTTTCAGGATCAATTTTATCATTAATCAAAATTATATTATTACTATTTTTATAATTATTTTGTAATTCTTGAAATTTTTTTTTATCATATTCAACAAAACAACCTGACCAATTATTTTCGTATAAAAGTCTACAATTGCTTAAATAAATTCCATCCCAGGCCCCAAATTCAAAAAAAAAACAATTCTCTAGGCTTTTTTTTTTAAACATTTCTAATATAAATACATCTTCATCATTTTGAGAATATCTTTCCATAACTTAATTATTATAGTATTTCATATAAAAGGCCATCCAATTAAGTTTAATTAACATTCTATTTTTATTGAAATATTTAAAGTATTTTGAAATAACCTTTACTTTTAATAAATGAATTTTGATGTCTAAAAAAGTATCTATAGTGATGGGGAGTCAATCTGACTTTAAAATAATGAAACTATCTCAAAAAATTTTGAGATTATTAAATATCAGTTTTGAAACAAAAATTATATCTGCTCATAGAACGCCTGAACGAATGTTTAAATATGCGAAAAATGCTGAAAAAAACGGAATATCAGTAATAATTGCTGGGGCTGGTGGGTCTGCTCATTTGCCTGGAATGATATCAGCACTAACTACAATTCCAGTTCTAGGTGTACCAATTGAAAGCAAAAAACTTAAAGGATTAGATAGCCTACTATCTATTGCTCAAATGCCAAAAGGGATACCTGTTGGAACTTTAGCGATTGGAGAGGATGGAGCTATAAATGCAGCTCTTTTAGCTGCATCAATAATTGGAATAGATAATCCCACTATCAATAAAAGATTAAAAAGTTGGAGATTGACACAAACAAAATCTGTAAAAAAAAATCCTAAATAAAGAATGTCTGAAAAAAAAATAGGTATTATTGGTGGAGGTCAATTAGGTAGTTTGCTTTCAGTTGCTGCAAAAAAGTTAAATATTAAAACTACTATTTATTGTGATGATTTTGATGCACCTGCACAAAATTTTTGTGATGATTTTATATTTGGAAAATATGATGATAAAATAAAGATACAAAATTTTATTCAAAAGGTTGATTTAGTAACTTATGAGTTTGAAAATATTCCATTCGATACTTTATATGAAATTAATAAATTTAAACCTGTTTTACCAAAGCCATCTGTTAATAGATTAATTCAACATAGAATTGCTGAAAAGGATTTCGTTAATAAGCTCAATATTAGGACAACAAGATATGTTTCGGTGGAAAAAAAATCTGATATTGAAACTTTGGGTGATTTTCTTCCAGGTATTTTAAAAACAACGACAATGGGATATGACGGTAAAGGTCAGTTTCCAATAAAAACTATTGAAGATATCAATAAACTCAACATCGATTTTTCACAAAGTTATATTCTTGAAAAATTAGTAAAACTAAAAAAAGAAATTTCTGTAATTGTTACTCGATTTGGAATTAATAATTATGAGATTTATGAACCAATTGAAAATACTCATCAAGATCAAATACTTAAATATTCAATCATTCCAGCCGATATAACTAAAAATATATTGGATCAATCTAAAGATTGGGCAAGTCGTATTGCGGAGGAATTAAAATACATTGGAACTTTATGTGTTGAATTTTTTATTGATAGAAATGAAAATTTGTATGTTAATGAAATTGCTCCAAGAGTCCATAATTCTGGTCACTTAACTATAAATGCATATAACGTAAGTCAATTTGAAAACCATATAAGAGCTGTTTGTTCTCTTGAAAAAATTCCACTTAAAAAATTACATAATGCTAAAATGGTTAATCTTATTGGAAAACAAATAGAACCATATAGAAAGAATATCAAATTAAATGATAATGAATTTTTCTTTGATTACCTTAAAAAAGAAATTAAAGAAAAAAGAAAAATGGGCCATATAACAACTTTAATATAATGCTTAAATCTATAGAGGGAAATTTTGATCATCCAGAAGTAAATAGACTTTTAACAAAACATTTTATTGAATTAAGAGCAGCATCACCAGAGGGAAGTGCCCACGTATTAGATATCCCAGGACTTAGAGTTTCAACAATTAAATTTTGGAGCTTATGGGAAAATGAAAAAATATTTGGATGTGGAGCTTTAAAATTTTTAAATAAAGATCATGGTGAGTTTAAATCAATAAGAATTCACGAGAATTTTAGAAATAAAGGTAATGGTATTAAAGTTATAGAACACTTGATAGGTGAGGCTAAAAAATTAGGTATAAAAAGAATAAGTATTGAGACTGGTGCTGGAAAATTTTTTGATCCAGCAAGAAAACTATTTAAAAAATGTGATTTTAAGCCATGTAAACCCTTTGCTCACTACAAAGAGGATATAAATTCAATTTATTTAACAAAACTTATAAGCAACAATTAAGATAAAAAGTCTCGAATGTAATCAATTTTGTTGACAAAACCCCTCAAATTATAAAGAAAGCTGAATTACTTAATTATAAGTAATAAATTAATATAACAATAAGTAAGAAGATAAATATGAGTCTACAAGGTAAAGTAAAATGGTTCAATCCAACCAAAGGTTTTGGTTTTATTGAAAGAGAAGATAAAGAAAAAGATGTGTTTGTACATGTTTCAGCTGTAAGAGATGCTGGTATGAACGGTTTAGATGAGGGTCAAGCTTTGACTTTCGATGTTGAAGATGGTCCTAAAGGTCCTTCAGCAGTTAACTTAAAAACTGCATAATTTTCACACAATCATTAATTGGCTATAAACTATTTTAATTTTTATTAATTAAAGTTAATTTATTTTTGTAGCCAATTAAGCAATCTAAATATAGAACTAGTAAGATTTACTATGATTGGTATTTTAGGTGGAATGGGAACCCAAGCTGGTCTTGATTTTTGTAATAAACTTGCAAAATTATACAGAGGAAACATAGACCAGGACTATCCATTATTCTTACTGTATAATAAATCAAATATACCAGGAAGACCTGAGTCAATAGGAATTCATACGAAAAAATTATCTAATAAAATTAAAAACAAAAAAAATAAAAAAAAATATTTATCAGTATTAAAAAGTTTAGAGAATGGATGTAAACTTTTAAAAAAAAGTAAATGCAAATTTATAGTAATTCCATGTAATACAGCTCACTATTGGTATAATGACTTAAAAGATAAAATAAAGTTACCGATAATTAACATGCCTGAGGAAGTTTTTTATTATACAAAAAAAAAATGTAAAAAAAATTCTTCAATAGGTTTACTTGCAACTGAAGGAACCTTAAAAACTGGAATTTATAATAAATTTTTTGATAAAGACTATAAACTAATTTTTCCTAATAAAATTACCCAAGATAAATCAGTAAATAAAGCAATAAGACTGGTTAAAATGGGAAAAGTTAAATTAGCAAACAAAATTATTAAACCTGCAATTAATTATTTGATTAAAAAAAAATGTAAAAAAATAATTCTTGGATGTACTGAACTTCCTATAGCAATATTTGCTTTTAAATCTTTGAAAACAATTAAATCTTCCAAAATATTTCTAGACCCTAACCTAATTTTAGCTAATGCTGCAATGAAAAAATATAAAAATAAATAATGCGATCAAAAGAAAAGCCTTATGTGCTGCTAGCAGCTGAATTAATATACTTAAAAGTCTGTGAAATTAAAAAAAAAAATCCAGATTTTACAAACATCAATGCAATTGAAGCATTTATTAGTTCTGAAGCTTATCAAGAAATAAGTAGTGGAAAATTTCATGATACCCTTATAAATAAGTTAAAAAAAAATGGTTTTATTGACAAAAGAACTAAAAAGAAAATACCCGAAGAAACATTAAAATTACTCCAAATTCAAAAAGATGTTATGATAAAACAATTAATTAAATTTCCTGAACTTTATTACGCAAAAAGTCATTTTCCACTTGAAATATCCCAGCGTGCTTTTGACCATTTATGGAGAATGTGTGAAAGCTATGAATTATGGTGCAAAGAAACAAAAAAAAATAATTTGATCGTTCTCAATATTATTGACTAGAAGATTTAATAATATTTCTCGTTTTCTTGATTCTATTTTTAACTAAGTGATAGAAATCCTCACTTTCCAAAGTTTTTTTATGAATATTTTTTTTTATGGATAAGTTGTTTGAAGTTATTGTCTCTAAATTTTCAATAGCAGTTTTTCCAGTGTAATTTGTGACCAGTTCATTTGAGCCGTAGGTTAATCCAGCTTGTGCTATGCTTCCAGTTGAGGTGAAAGTGTATGCCGGCCCAATCATAACAGTTGGAGACGTGCAGGCGCTCAGAAGCCCAAAAATAGATAGTCCAATTAAAATTTTTTTATTTATCATTGTTTGAGAATCTTAAGGATTTTGATATACAACTCAAGGTAGAATTATATTTATACTCAAAAGGCTTTAATTTCATAGACAAATTTAACTAAATTTGAGAATCAAATGTAAGTAAATTTTTTTTATAAAACCTAAAATGATCAGAATTTTTCCAATAACCTTTATCTTACTTTGGTCGTCAGCATTTATAACTACGAAACCGATAGTGGACAATAGCGATCCTTTCTCAGCTTTAGCTTTTCGATTT
This sequence comes from uncultured Pelagibacteraceae bacterium, assembly GCA_902630945.1. GTDB lineage: Bacteria > Pseudomonadota > Alphaproteobacteria > Pelagibacterales > Pelagibacteraceae > Pelagibacter. The sequence goes on along the minus strand of CACOWV010000006.1, from coordinate 21,709 downwards.
TTTTTTGTTGCAGTTGGATTCTATATTTTTTCAATTTACTCAAAAAACTCTATATTTATTAAAAGATCAAATTTAATTGAGTCAACCTTAAGCGGAGTCTTGTTTCATGGATTTTATTTGGGAGGAGTTTTTTTTTCTATTTCAATTGGAATGCCAACAGGAATAGCTGCTTTGATTGTAACTTTACAGCCAATATTAACAAATATATTAAGCGGACCAATACTTAATGAGAAGGTTACAATAAAACAATGGATCGGTGCTTTTCTAGGATTTATTGGAGCGGCGTTAGTTTTAGGTTTAGATTTGGGCTCAGAAATACCTATTTTTGGTTTAGTAGCAACTTTAATAGCATTGACTGCGATAACAACATCTACGATTTGGCAAAAAAAACTAAGTAAAAACCTTCCTCTCACTGTAAGTAATTTCTATCAAGCTATTGGGGGATGTTTATTCCATATTTTAATAGTCATTTTTTTTACTGAAGCATATATAAATTTTTCATCTACTTTTTTAATAGCTATGGGGCACCAAATATTTTTAGTTTCATTTGGAGCTTTCACTATACTAATGTTCTTAATTAAAAAAAACTCTGCAAGTAAAACGGTATCAATATTTTTTTTAATTCCTGCAGTTTCAGCTATCATGGCATGGTTTTTTTTAGATGAAAATTTAACTACTTTGGATATTGTGGGCTTTTTAATTACTTCTATAGGTGTTTATATAGCGACAAGAGATTAGAGTTTTTATATTGATTTATATCCAAACTCCAACGAAGCATCGGTTATCGAGTGATATAAAGACTCACCAAAACTTCTGAGTGCAAACAATCTTAATCTGTTTGGATTGTCATTAATTATATCTAATGTAAATGCTATGCTGTTATATGAAGAATTAATTGAATTATTTTTCTTTAAAATATTAAAATTAAATGGACATCCTTTTTTTAATACCTCTATTGCATCTTTTCCTTCCATTTCAATTATCGCTCTTGAATGAGACAAATCAGTAATTGCAAAATCTGTCTCTTTAAATGTTGATAAAATATTATTGAGTAATTCTTTTTTAGTTGAGATTAAAAACCAATTTTTTGGACTATTCCACAAAATTCTTGTATTATCATTACAAATTACTTTTAGTGGTTCATTAACGAAACTTAAACTGTCAATATTTATTTTATCAGGAGAAATTGTAGAACTTTTATATTGGACTATTTGAACAATTAATAGATTTTTAATTTCAGAAATTTTTATCAGATCATTTTCTTTTTTTCCTTCTTGATCACCAAATTTTCCTAATAAATGAATGTTAGCCAAAGCTGATATTGAACTCATGATCTTACTCTCTCACCTTTAGGATCAACGTAATGCGAAGACACTATTTCTACTGGTATTATCTTATTTTTAAGTGGTGACATTACAAATAATTTTTTTCCAATCATGTTTTTTCCATCTTTGATAATAGCTAAAGAAAAGGGATTATCATGCTCAACACTCCAGCAAGAAGCTGAGATATAACCCAATTTCGGATTTGGAAGTGGTGCTTTAGAGTCTTTCACCAAATGGGATCCCTCTGGAATACTTGTTTTTTTATCTAAAGGAACTACGCCTACAACTTTTTGTCTATCGTCTGCCGTAAATGCTTTTCTTGATAGAGATCTTTTTCCAATAAAATCTTTCTTTTTACTTATTAATCCCTCTAGTGAGTTATCATAAGGGATAGTTCTTCCATCTAATTCAGAGCCAGCAACATGTCCCATTTCTATTCGAAGAGTTGATAATGCTTCAGTACCATAAGGTTGAATTTTAAATTCTTGGCCAGCCTCAATAATTTTTTCCCACATGAAATTTCCATTGTCAGACTCAACATTCACCTCATATGCAAGCTCACCAGAAAATGAAATTCTAAAAATCTTTGCTTTTACGCCAAATAAATCACCTTCCAAATAGCCCATAAAAGGAAGTCCTTCGTTTGATACATCAGATTTTGGGAATAATTTCTTTAATAAATCTCTTGATTTTGGTCCTGCGATAGCAGCCCCAGCCCATTGTTCAGTAGTTGAAACTACATTCACATTTAACTCAGGCCAAACTAATTGAAGGTAATACTCTAAATGAGAAAGTACATTTGCAGCTTGTGCAGTTGTTGTTGTCATATGGTAATGATTTTCAGATATTCTTGTTGTGGTACCATCATCCATAACAATCCCATCTTCTCTTAACATTACGCCATATCTAGCTTTTCCTACAGGTAACTTTAACCATGCATTAGTGTAAACCCTATTTAAAAGCTCTGCTGCATCTGGACCTTTAATATCTATTTTACCAAGTGTAGTAACATCACAAACTCCAACATTTGTTCTGACATTTTTAGCTTCTCTTTTTGACGCTTCAAATAAATTTTCGTTTCCTCGCTTATAATATCTAGGTCTTAACCATACACCTGCATCTACAAAAACAGCATTATTCTTTTCATGCCATGAATGCATTGGAGATTTTCTTGTTGGCTTAGAGTGTTTGCCAACTTCTCTACCAACAATTGCTCCTATTGAAACAGGTGTATAAGGTGGTCTAAAAGTAGTGTGTCCAACTGCTGGAACAACTTTATTCTCTATTTTTGAGACCAATTGTAATCCATTAAGGTTACTTGTTTTACCTTGGTCTGTGGCCATCCCAAGGGTGGTGTATCTTTTTACATGTTCAATTGAACGATAACCTTCTTTTAAAGCAATCTCTATATCTGAAACAGCAACATCATTTTGAAAATCCAAAAACCGCTTATAATTTTTTCCCTTAGGTAGTGGTACGCACCAAAATTTATCATGTGCGGTTGATTTTTTTTCAACAACATTTGGGAAAGAAAATTTATTATCATTATTTGTTATTTTTTTTGAAAGTTCTTGGCCTATTGTAAATGAACTCTTCAATGTTTCATCTAAAGTAAAAATTCCATTAGCAGCACCTATTGTCTTTTCATTTTGTTTAGATATTCCTGGAACAAATGCATCTATATTTTCGTTAAACTTAGTTTTATTTCCTGATTGAGAAGCTAAATGTATTGTCGGTGTCCAAAACCCTGAAACACAAATACAATCACATTTTATATTTTCTATTGCACCAAGTTGTTCTTTATCATCTGAAATTTTTGCAATATCAGCTGATTTTACTTTCTTGTATCCTTGGGCAGCAACAACTACATATGAATTTTTTATACTAATTCCCAAATCTTTTGCCTCATCAACAATTTCAGAATTAGGATCTTTTCTCGTATCTAAAATAATTGGATTAATACCATTCTTCTTAAACTCAATTGCTGTTTCATAACCACTATCGTTATTTGTAAATATAAGCGGATTTTTCCCAACCACAACACCGTAAACCTTAATATATTCTTTAGCTGCTGAAGATAACATCACACCTGGTGTATCGTTATTTCCAAACACTATTGGTCTTTCAATTGATCCAGATGAAATTAAAACTTCTTTAGCTCTTATATACCAAAGTCTTTGTTTAGGATGAAATTTTTTTGTTTGTGGTAAATGATCACTAATTCTTTCAGACATTACAAGCATATTATGATCGTAATAACCAAAAACTTGAGATCTATTTTTGACGGTTACGTTTGGCATCTCTTTAAGCTCTGAAATAATACTATCAGCCCATTCTTTTCCAGATTGATTTCCTATATTTACTTCGCTCGTAAGTAAACTTCCTCCAAATCTAGATTTATCCTCTGCCAAAATTACTCTCGCTCCATTTTTAGCAGCTGCATAAGCACTTGCTAAGCCAGATGGACCTGAGCCAGTAACTAATAAATCACAATATTCATACTTATGTTCATATCTCTCTTTATCGTGTTTGATTGAGGCAGTTCCTAATCCAGCAGCTTTTCTAATAAATGGTTCATAAATTCTATACCAAAAACTTTTTGGCCACATAAATGTTTTGTAATAAAAACCTGCTGGAAGAAAAATTTTTAAATAATTATTTATTGCACCTATATCAAAATTCACACTTGGCCAACAATTTACGCTTTTTGCCTCCAAACCTTCGAAAAGTTCTTGTTCTGTAGCTTTAATATTTGGTTCAGTTTCACCATTTCTATATAGTTGAATTATTGCATATGGCTCATCAACTCCTGCTCCAAAAAAACCTCTTGGCCTATGATACTTAAAGCTTCTACCAATTAAATGGACTCCATTAGCTATAAGAGCTGATGCTAAAGTATCTCCCTCATAACCAAAATATTCTTTTCCATTAAATTTAAATGAGATTTTTTTATCTCTATTTATCAATCCACCATCTTTAAGTCTAAAGTCTTGGGGCATTATGAAATTTCCTCATTAGCTTTTAATGTACTAAAAATTTCGTGTGTAGCTGTATCTCTTTCAACTTTAATCCACTGTCGACACCCAAACAAATGTTGCCACAACTCCCAATGTTTTCCTCTTAAGCTTTTTCTATTATAAACAAAATTATTCCACTCTTGGTCCGATACTTCTTTGCCTAACTCAGGCCTTTTTACGCTTGCATCCCCACCATAAGAAAATTCATTCTGTGATCTCATTCCACAGTGTGGACAATTTATATAAAGCATTTATGAAATCCAAGTTTTTGTGCCAAGTCCCTTTTCATCAAGTAAGTGACCAGTATTAAATCTATTTAAACTATAACCTGCGTTTAATTCATGAACTCTATCTTGTGCAATAGTGTGTGCAAATGTCCAACCAGATGCAGGTGTTGCTTTAAATCCACCATAACACCAACCACAATTCAAATACAAACCTTCAATGTGCGTTTTATCTATTATGGGAGAACCATCCATAGACATATCCATTATTCCTCCCCAAGTTCTAAGCATTTTTAATTTACTCAAGAAAGGCATCATTGCTATTCCTTCTGTCAGAACATGTTGAAGTGTTGGAAGATTGCCTCTTTGAGCATAACTATTATAGCCATCAAGATCACCACCCATTACCATTTCTCCTTTGTCAGACTGGCTGATATAAAAATGTCCAGCACCAAAAGTAACTACTTTATCTAAAACTGGTTTCACTGGCTCAGATACACATGCTTGTAATAAATGAGTCTCAATTGGTAATGTCATGTTTAATTTTTCTGCTAAAATATTTGTACTTCCCGCAACACATAATCCAATTTTTTTTGCTTTAATGTCTCCACGAGAAGTTCTCACTCCATTAATTTTCCCTGCGGACACATCAAACCCAATTACTTCACAATTTTGTATTATATCAACACCCATATCATCTGCTTGACGTGCATAACCCCAGGCAACAGCATCATGTCTAGCTGTTCCTGCACTAGGCTGCATTAATCCACCAAAGATTGGAAATCTTACATTTTCAGAAAAATCAGCCATGGGAATAATTTCTTTAACCTCTTCCCTATTTAAAAGCACTGCATCGATTCCATTTAATCTCATCGAATTCCCTCTTCGAGCATATATATTCATTTGAGCATCTGAGTGAGCGAGATTTATTATTCCTCTTGGAGAAAACATTACGTTGTAATTTAAATCTTGACTCATTCTTCTCCAAAGATCCATTCCAAATTCGCTGAATAATGCATTATCATCATGCATATAATTTGATCTGATTATTGTGGTGTTTCGACCAACATTACCGCCCCCAATCCAACCTTTTTCAATTATAGCAACATTATTAATATTATGTTCTTTCGCTAAATAATATGCTGTTGCTAAGCCGTGCCCACCGCCACCAATAATTACAACATCATATTCTTTCTTAGGAGTTGGGTCTTTCCAAGCCAAGTCCCAATTTTCGTGATTTGAAAGTGCATTTTTAACAAGACTAAAAACTGAATATTTTTGCATGGTTAAATTTTATAATAATGAGTATAAATAGTTCATATTTTTTTTATATATAATTTTTAGATATTTCCAAAGGCTCGAAAAAGAGATACTAATCGACCAGTTTTTTTATATTTTTTATAATATTCGATGAGCGACATAAAATCAGACATTCAAATTGCTCGTGAAGCAAAAATGCTTCCGATTAAGGATATTTTAGCAAAGGTAAATGTTCCAGATGAAAGCTCAGCTTTTAGTCCAATGGGCAGGCATATTGCAAAAATAAACTTAGAATATTTAGATACATTAAAAAATAAACCAGATGGTAAATTAATTTTAGTTACAGCAATAACTCCAACCCCTGCTGGAGAAGGTAAAACAACTACTTCTGTTGGATTAAATGATGGATTAAACAAAATTGGAAAAAAATCTATTGTATGCTTAAGGGAACCAAGTTTAGGTCCATCTTTTGGAATGAAAGGTGGCGCTGCAGGAGGCGGATATGCACAAGTAGTTCCTATGGAACAAATTAATCTTCACTTCACTGGAGATTTTCATGCTATAACATCTGCTCATAATCTTTTGTCAGCTTTAATTGATAATCATATCTACTGGGGAAATAAATTAAACATAGATGTCAGAAGAATTGTTTGGAAAAGAGTTATGGATATGAACGACAGGGCCTTAAGATCAATAAATATTAATCTTGGCGGTGTCGCTAATGGTTTTCCAAGAGAAGATGGTTTTGATATTACGGTTGCTTCTGAGATAATGGCTATCTTTTGTCTTGCTAATAATCTTGAGGATTTAGAAAATAGGATTGGAAATATCACAGTAGCATACACACGAGAGAAAAAACCAATTTATGCTAAAGACTTAAATGCTCATGGGCCGATGACTGTTTTGCTAAAAGAAGCAATCAGACCCAATATTACACAAACTTTAGAAAATAATCCTGCAATAATTCATGGTGGACCGTTCGCAAATATTGCACATGGATGTAATTCAGTAATTGCAACTAAAGCTGGATTAAAACTTGCTGATTATGTCGTTACAGAAGCAGGTTTTGGGGCAGATTTAGGTGCTGAAAAATTTCTAGATATAAAATGTAGAAAATCAAATTTAAAACCAAGTTGTGTTGTTATAGTTGCAACCATAAGAGCTTTAAAGATGCATGGTGGTGTTGCAAAAGATGATTTAAAAAATGAAAATGTCGATGCGCTTAAGAAAGGATTGATAAACCTTGAGAGACATATTGAAAACGTAAAAAAATTTGGTTTACCAGTGGCCGTAGCCATAAATCATTTTATAAAAGATACTGATAAAGAGGTAAATGCTTTAGTTGAATTTTGTAAAAAGCTGGGAGTAAATGCTAGTGTTTGTAAGCACTGGGCTGATGGTGGCGAAGGAACAAAAGATTTAGCTAAACATGTAACAGATTTATGTGAGAAAAATGAAGCAAAATTTAAATTTTTATACGAAAGTAAAACTCCACTTTTCAAAAAAATAGAAACTATAGCAAAAGAAATCTATAGAGCTGATGAAGTTATTGCGGATACAAAAATCAGAGATCAATTAAAAAACTTTGAGGAATCTGGATATGGTGAATTACCTATATGTGTTGCGAAAACTCAATATAGTTTCTCTACAGATCCAAGTTTAAAAGGTGCTCCGACAGGTCACTCTTTACCAATTAGGGAGATTAGGCTTTCATCAGGTGCAGAATTTATAGTTGTTGTTTGTGGAGCAATCATGACAATGCCTGGACTTCCAAGAGTACCCGCAGCTGACTCTATTAAGCTTAATAAAAATGGTGATATAGAAGGTCTATTCTAAACTTTTATCTTAAATTTTTTATTCTCTTTAATTGTTTCTAGTAAATTAATCATTAATGGAATTTTCTTCTTATCAATTTTTTTTAAAATGAATGGTGCAATCTCTTTTGCAAGTTCTTCACCTTCAACAGTCTCTTTGGGCATAAATCTTTTTTTTGCAGTTTTAAATTTAAATCCTTTTCCTAAAAAACTTCCCATCTTACTGTTTCTTCCACCTGCGGCACTAACATATAAGTCACCTACCCCAGCAAGCCCTAGGATTGTTTCATCTTTGCCTTTAAAAAACTTGTTTAAGTATCTCATTTCAAGAATTGCTTTTTGAAATAAATTTGATGAGGAATTAAGGTTTTGACCAGCTCCAATAATCATTGAATATATATTCTTTATTGCTGAACATACTTCTACTCCAACCACATCTTTGGAGTATTCTGTTAAATAATATTTTGTAGAAATTTTTCTACCAATAGATTTTGCAATTTTAATATTCTTGTTGGCTATAATTACACTAGTTTGATTTTTTCTGGCTAATTCCTTTGCCAAACAAGGTCCTTTAAGGACTGAAACATTTTTTAAATTATAGTTTTTTTGGAGCTGTTCTGGAATTGTTAAAATCTTATTCTTTTTTTTTTCAAATTTTAGACCTTTAGTCAAAACCAAAATTGGTGTTTTAACTCTTAAATTTTTTAATTCTTTACCAATAAAATCAATACCTGGAAGACTTAAGGCTATTACTATTAAGTCAAAATTTTCTTTTAATAAATTTTTGGAAAATTTTCTAAATTTTGCTTGTTTTGGTAATTTTATCTTTAGAGCAGAATGAAATTTTTTTTTAGAGGATAGGTCTTTAATAAATCTTTTGCTATAAGGTTCTGTAATTGTCACATTATTTTTATTTTCTAAACTTGGGATTGTAAATGCAGAGCCCATAGCACCTCCGCCAATAACTAAGATATTTTTCATAACAAATAATTATTTTATTGTAATTGTCATCATTTTGTTAGTAAAATACATAAATAATTATTTAATTTGGTATATTAATGACAAAAGTAGCAATTATTGGTGCAGGGCCTTGTGGACTATCAATGTTACGGTCTTTTGAATTAGCGGAAAAAAATGGTGAAAAAATCCCTGAAGTTGTTTGTTTTGAAAAACAAGATAGTTGGGGAGGTTTATGGAATTACAGCTGGCGAACAGGATCTGATCAATACGGAGACCCTGTTCCTAATAGTATGTATAGATATCTTTGGTCAAATGGACCAAAAGAGTGTTTAGAATTTGCAGATTACTCCTTTGATGAGCACTTTGGGAAATCAATACCATCTTTCCCGCCTAGAGAAGTTTTATATGATTATATTGTTGGAAGAGCAAGTAAGGGGAATTTAAAAAAAAAGATAAAATTTAATACTAGAGTTATTAATACTATTTTTAAAAATAAAAAATTTGAGCTTAGTTATCAAGATAAAGTTAGTAGCAAAATATTAAAAGATAATTTTGATTTTGTTGTTGTATCAACAGGTCACTTTTCAGTTCCATTTATTCCAGAATACAAAGGGATGGATACATTCCCTGGAAGAATAATGCATTCTCATGACTTTAGAGATGCAGAAGAATTTAGAGATAAAAATGTAATAGTGCTGGGAAGTAGTTACTCAGCAGAAGACATTGCGCTTCAGTGCAATAAATACGGAGCTAAAAGTGTTACTATTGGTTACCGTCACAATCCAATGGGATTTAAATGGCCAAAAGGAATGAAAGAAGTTCATTACCTTGATAAATTGGAAGGCAAAAAGGCAATTTTTAAAGATGGCACAGAACAAGAAGCAGATGTTATAATTTTATGCACTGGTTATCTTCATCATTTTCCTTTTTTAGAAGAGAGTTTACAATTAAAAACTAGAAATAGATTATACCCACCAAAACTATATAAAGGAGTTGTTTGGCAGGATAATCATAAACTTTTATATCTTGGCATGCAGGATCAGTTTCATACATTTAATATGTTTGATTGTCAGGCTTGGTACGCAAGGGATGTAATAATGAATAAAATTAAAATACCAAATGATAAAGAAATTGAGAGTGATATCAATAAATGGGTTGCTATGGAGGAAAAATTAGAAAATCCAGATCAAATGATAGATTTTCAAACTGAATATACAAAAGAACTTCATGAAATGTCAGATTATCCAAAAATTGATTTTGAATTAATAAGAAAGCATTTTAAAGAATGGGAACATCATAAAGTTGAAGATATATTAACTTATAGAAACAAATCTTTTTCTTCACCTGTGACGGGTTCTGTTGCTCCAATTCATCATACACCATGGGCAACTGCTATGGATGATTCATTAAAAACTTTTTTAGATAAATAGATTAGAATTAATCAATACCTAGGTGTTTTTTTCTTTTTTGAACGTAAGCTCTGATTAAGTTATCAAATATTAAAGCAATAAATGCTACGCATATACCAAGTGTTAATCCAATGCCTGCACCTTTTTTGTCTGATAATGCTTTTAAAATATATTGACCCAAATCTTCTGTACCAATGAATGCTCCAATAATTACCATGAACAATGCAAATACAATAGTTTGATTTATACCAAGCATCATATGTGGGAATGCCAAAGGAAATTCTATTTTGGTCAATCTTTGAAATTTATTTACGCCTGACATAGTTGCTGCGTCGTGTAAACCTGCTGGAACACTTCGTAATCCCTCAATTGTATATCTTGTTGCAGGTATGGTCGCATAAACAATTACTGCAATAAGCACTGATGTGTCCGTAATACCAAATAACATCATTACTGGAATTAAATATACAAATGATGGGAATGTTTGAAAAATATCACAAACGCCTAACATAAAGTTTGCTGAATGTTTATTTTGAAAACATAATGTTCCTACCGTAAATCCAATAATACAAGAAACGATTACTCCAAAGGTTGCCATATATGCTGTAACTAAAGCTCTATCCCACCATGGACTAAATGCGATAAATAAGGTTAAAGCACAAACCACCAAAGCAGAACGTATACCACCAATTAAATATCCTGCACCAACCACTAAAACTATTGTAGCTATTGCTGGCATCCTTAAATACAGTGCTCTCATTGGTTGGAGCACCTCTTTAATTAACCAAGTATTAAATGCTTTGATATAAACAAAAAAAGTATCAAAAATCCAATCTACACCTTTATTCCAAAAATCTGCTGTTGATATTCCTTTGTTATGTGGAATTTCAAATAAATAATTAAAAGTACCTTTAAATAAAAAAGTTCCAACGTAAGAAAGTATTATTCCAATAACAAATATAACACCAAAAAATATAAGATTTTTATTTCTTTGATAGAATGTAAGATTGCCAAAATAATCTGTTTGCTTATTTGCCCAAGCTAAAGACATCTTATCTAATAGAATTGCAATTAAACTAATACACAAGCCTGCTTCTAAAGCTAATCCAATATTCAACTGGTTTAATGCTAATAATAAATTAAAACCTAAACCTTTAGCCCCAATAAAAGCTGAAATAACTGCCATCGAAAAACACACCATAATGACTTGATTTACTCCAATTAGAATATCTCTCCTAGCAGTTGGAATTAAAACCTTAAACATTAATTGAAAATTATTGCATCCACTCATCCTCCCTGCTTCAATAACTTCTGGAGGCACTGCCCTTAAACCTAATAGAGTTAACAAAATCATCGGTGGTATTGCTACAACCATTGTAATAATTACAGCAGCATGATCACCAACTCCAAAAAGAACTAGTGCTGGAACCAAAACAGCATATTGTGGCATTGTTTGCATCACAAGTAATATTGGATATAAAGCTTTTTCTACACGTTTACTTTTAAAGGCAGCTATCCCTAAACCTAAACCAAAAATAAATGATAAGGGAGCAGCAACTAATATAAATGATAGCGTTTGCATAGATGGCTTCCATTGACCAAACACTGAAATATAAACCATAGTTAACCCAGCAAACAAAGCTAAACCTTTCCCACTTAGCTTATAAGAAAGTAATGCTGCGCCTGCTGCAACAATAGTCCAGGGTAATCCAGGTAATTCAGCCCATGGATTTTTATCTATCCAATCCCAACTAGTAAAGGCAACAATAGTTTCCAGACCACCTAGTAAAATCTCTCTTATTAATTCTATTAAAAAAGTCATAAAGGCAGTCAAGTTTCTACTAATTTGTAAAACTATTGGGCGACTTTTAAATTCTTGAGTATCTTCATTCCAAACTTCAATTGGCATCCACTCATTCATCAAGAAAAATAATGAGTCATTAATCCAAATTGGCAACCATCCAAGCAATGGAGGTAACCTCCAGAAGACATCAAAAGCATAATATCTTACCTCTTTACCTAAAAATACATAACTACTTTGATTGGGATCTTTAACGAATTCTGCTTGACCTCTAATGAATTTATATGTTTCAGGAACTTCAATCGCAAAACATAAAGCAAAAAATACAACTAATAAAAACAACCATTGAAATATTTTTGGATATTTTTTTAAAAGTTCCATAATTTAATTATTATTTTTTCTCCCTCCAAAAACTGTGTTAATTATTTTAGTCGGATTAATAGAACCAATAATTTCGTTATTACTATCAACTACAGCAACAGATTTTTCTTGAGTTAAAATTTTTTCAGCAACATTCTCTATTATTTCATCTTTTGAAACTTTTAAATCACCAAGATTATCTTTAGATTTATCCATTACATCTTCAATTAATAAGACTTTTTCTCTAGGGACTTCCTCTGTAAACTTTCTCACGTATTCCGTAGCAGGATTCAAAACTATATTTGCAGGTGTATCTAGCTGCTCAATTATGCCATCTTTCATGATAGCAATCCGGTCAGCAAGTTTTAAAGCTTCATCAAAATCATGAGTAATAAACATAATTGTTTTTTGTAATTTTTCCTGAAGTCTTAAAAACTCATCTTGCATTTCTTTTCTAATTAATGGATCTAAAGCAGAAAAAGGTTCATCTAAAAACCATATATCTGGTTCTACAGCTAATGATCTTGCTATACCTACTCTTTGTTGTTGTCCTCCTGATAACTCTCTCGGAAAATAATTTTCTCTTCCATCCAGTCCAACCAACTTAACCATATCCATTGCTTTACTAATACTTTCTTCAGTTTTCACTCCTTTTATTTGAAGTGGAAAAGCTATATTCTCAACTACAGTTTTGTGTGGAAGCAAAGCAAAACTTTGAAAAACCATTCCCATTTTATTTCTTCTGAGATCAATGAGATCTTTGTTGTTTAATTGTAATAAATCTTGACCTTCAATAAAAATTTTTCCCCCAGTTGCATCCGTTAATCTTGAAATACATCTTAATAAAGTTGATTTTCCTGAACCAGACAAACCCATAACAACCAACATCTCACCTTTAGAAACTTCAAATGAAGCATTGTTTACTCCAACAATACATCCATTGTCTTGAAAAGTTTTAGCATCAACATTGCCATTAGAATCTTGAAGCATCTTTTGAGCATTTGCTCCAAAAATTTTATAAACATTTTCACATTTGATTACTGGATCTGACATAAATTTTTAATCAAGTTATATGAAATTAAGATAAAATTAAATCCATAATATTGTTGTTTTTCCCCCTTAAAAATTTTTAATAAAGTAAACTCTAGTGTCAATTCCAGTGCTTAAAAAACTTAATGCCTCACCACTAACACTTATGGACTCGTTAACTCCAACATTATCTCCACTTACTGTAAAACCTGCATAACATTTATTTTTTTCCTCATCCCACTTTACAAATGTTTCATCAATCTTATTTCCATTAATCGTATAAATCTCATGCGCTCTAAAATTTAAAAAATTAGCACCCATAATTGCTCTTTGAGGTATTAATTTTGTTGCTTTACAGACCTGTTCATATACCTCATCTGTTAATTTAAAGTGTTCAGTGCCATCAAAAGTAACTAATATTCCTGAAGGTAGTTTGGATATTAATTCACTTAACTTTTTTTCTTGAGCAATTCTTTCTTCCTCTAACTTCATTTTTCTTACCAATTCATCTCCCCCGCCAAACATGACATTTAAAACAGAAAAAGAAATAAATATGATAAGAACTATAAGCACCAAGCCTCCAAATTGTTTTATAGTTTCTGGTAAATCTTTAATTTTGTTTAAATAGTTTTCTTTTGACATTTACTCTTGCAACTTTCCATTTTTCCATAAGCCAGATTTTTGTGTCCCATCTGAAGAGGTGAAAGTTCCTTTTCCGTTCATAAATCCTTTAGCCCACTCACCTTCATAGGTTGAACCATCTGGGAAAGTTAAAACACCTACTCCACTCCACTCACTATTTTTAAATTCTCCTTTATAGATATATCCATTGGGCCAAGTTTCTACTCCTTGACCATTTTTTTTTGTTCCTACCCATTCTCCTTCATAAGTAGTTTTATCTGTATAAACCCATTTACCAAAACCATTTTCACAATTTCCTTCTTTACAGCCAGTACTTCGTGCTAGAGCAACTGATGTAATTAATAAACTAAGAATTATGCTGAAAAGATATTTTTTCATAACAATATTTTACACAAAATTTATCAAAAAAAAATCAGACTTTTTGGTCATGTTTAATGCATGAATATATTGAAATATATTTTTCTGCATTTTCACTTTTTATATTTCTTGTAATTTCATGAATTAACTCTCCTGTTTTTCTCGTGATAATACCTGACTCTGAATAATTTTTTTCTCGATCAATTGATTTAAATAAAACCACATCTTTATTAACAACCTTAACATTCAATTTTTCTGTGTCTGAGAGAAATAACGATAATCCTCTAATTAAAAGTGTCTCTGGTTGTTTTGATTGAATTTCAAATTTATCCAAACCTTTTTCGTTCAAATCATTGGCTAAAAAAGTTTGGTAATTGTATTCTGAATTTTTAATTATTTTTTTTTCTAATTCACAAATAAACTCAAGATCAATATCCTCATTAATATTTACATCTTCTGCAAAAGTTTGACCAAAAAATAATAAACTAATGAATATGCTTAAAAAGTATTTTCTCATATCTTTTTTAAAAAAAAATCTCCCCCAACATTGTTGGGAGAGATTTAAAGATTAATAGCTCTAAACCTTATTTAGTAAAAGCTTTCCAAACTTTCTTATTCTTTTTTAACCATGCTTTTGCAGCATCTTCGTGAGTCATTTTATCAACGTCAACTAAAGCTGCCATTGCACCAATTTGACTTGTTGTGAAAGAAAGTTTTTTAAACATAGCTGCTGCTTTTGGATGAGTTTTTGGAAAATCAGCGTTAACTGCTTTTTTCAAATAACCATCTGGCGAACCACATTTACCATCTCCACCATCTTCAGGTCTACAACCTGCTGTGTATGGAGGAAAATCAATAAATGTAAAACCAGCACCATCTGTAAAGTTAGGTGTCCAGTTAAAGATGATTGTTCCTCTTCCTTCTTTTTCAGCTGCTGCTAACTCTGCCCAAAGTGCATCCGCACTTCCAGCAAACTTAACCCACCAAAGATCTCCTAAACCTAAAGCATCAACTCTTTGTGGAATTAAATCACCATGCCAAGTTTGTGGACCTTCCAACATTCTTCCTTTTCCATCTGGAGAGTCAGGTGTTGTAAAGTTTTTAGCACAGTCAGGATTTTTTAAAGCAGTCCAGTCTGGTAACCCTGGGCATAATCCTTTTTCAGCAACCCAATTAGGATAACCCATATCCTCAAGAGTTCTTGCTTCATGATCTCCCCAGTCTAGTAAGCCACCTTTGTCTAATGCTGTTGTAAATGATTTACCAAAAGCAGATTCCCATACCTCGTGAGATAGAGTTACGTCACCAATTCTAATTGACTCGTATACTGCTTGAGAGTCAGCGTTAACATATTTAACATTATTTCCCATTTCTTCCATAATTCCACCAATAACGTAAGCCATTACAATTTGGCTTGACCAGTTATGAGTTGGGATCACGATGGGCTTTTTACTATCTGCTGCATTTGATATTCCAGCAAAACTAACTGCTGAGATTATCATTGCAGATACTAATGATATTATTTTTCGCATTTATTCCCCTTTCTTAATATTAAGTGTTAATAGTATGTGCCTAAGTAAAATGATAGTCAACACCTAGATATTTATATAATATAACAATAGATTATAAAAAATGTCGCAAACTACATTAGATATTAAAGAGCCAGGATTAAATGTGCTACCACCTGGAGTTGAAAGACACGTTGTAAATGCAGGTGGTCTTACTGGTTTACAAATTTTTCCAGATGATGAGATAGAGATAATTAATGATGAAGGAAATCAAATTTGTGAAATAGTTTGTTTTGATAAAGATGGAAAATCTGAACTTGGGATTTTAAATCAAAAAGAAAATAGTAAAAAAAGTTTTATTAAAGAAATTTTAAATAGGAATGATGAAAATTCTTTAATTACCAATCTACAATTAAAAAAAAGAAATTTAGATATTAATAAATCTAAATCATCTATTCTCTTTGACAACAAAACTCCTAGTGGTGAAAAAATAAAGATTAAATCAAAAGATAAATGTTATGTAATTTTCTCAGCACCACAAAATGATATGTTGATTAGTGAACAAAATCCCTCTAGCGATTTAACAATTTTCATAAAAAGAGCAAAAATTGTTAATGACAAAGAATTATCGGTAATACCTGATCCAGTTTTTGAACCAAATTACGAAAAAAATATTGATCGACAAACTTCAATTTCTTATCAGGTTAAAGAGGGAGATTATATTCAAATTATAAGTCCAGCAGGAAGACAATGTTCTGACTTTGTGGCATTTGATACAAGAAAACTTGATAAAAAAATTGAAAAAGGCCTTGATTGGCAAACAACAAGAACTTTCATGGGCAATACGTTTCCAGGACCAGGATTGTTCTCAAAGTTTTATGATACTGATCATGAGCCATTGGTTGAGGTTATAAGAGATACAGTTGGAAAACATGATACATTTAATCTAGCTTGTACCTCGAAATATTATGAAGATGCGGGATATTTTGGCCATCCGAATTGCTCAGATAATTTAACTAGTTCAATGTCTAAATATGGTGTTCAAAAACAAAAAGGCTGGCATGCTATAAACTTATTCTTTAACACTTCATCTTCAGGATTAAATTCTGTTATTTCTGATGAGTCATATGCTAGGCCTGGTGATTATGTTATGTTTAGAGCTCTTAAAGATTTAACGATTGGAACTACTGCATGTCCAAGTGATATCGATGCATGTAATTCGTGGAATCCAACTGATATTTTTGTTAGAACTTACGACAAGAAAAAAGAATTTTCAAAATCATTTGCTTTTAGAATGAAAACAGACTCTGAAAAAAAACTAACAAGAAACTCTGGTTTTTACGAGAGAACATCAGAATTAACAAGAAACTTTATTGATGCGAGAGGATTTTGGTTACCTAACGATTACACTAAACATGGTGTAGTTGAAGAATATAATGCTTGCAGAGAAAAAGCAGTACTAATTGATTTATCATCTTTAAGAAAATTTGAAGTTATTGGACCAGATGCGGAGGAGTTAATGAATTATACGTTAACAAGAAATATCAAAAAGCTTTCTGTTGGCCAAGTTGTTTATTCTGCAATGTGTTATGAAAATGGAATGATGTTTGATGACGGCACATTATTAAGATTAAGTGAAACTGGTTTTCGATGGATTTGTGGTGATGAATATGCAGGTGAATGGTTAAAGGAAGTGGCTAAGAAAAAAAACTTTAAAGTAAATGTAAAAAATTCTACCGATCAAATTAGTAATGTTTCCATTCAAGGACCAAAAAGTAGAGAAATACTAAAAAAATTAATTTTTACTCCCCCTACTCAACCATCGATAGATGAATTAGAGTGGTTTAGATTTACAATTTGTAGAGTTGAGGAACTTCAGGGCATCCCACTAATAGTTTCAAGAACAGGTTACACCGGTGAGCTTGGTTATGAAGTTTGGTGTCATCCAAAACATGCACCTGAAGTGTGGGACAAACTTATGGAAGCTGGAAAAGATCACGGCCTAATCCCTGCGGGATTTGCAGCTTTAGATAAATTGAGAATTGAGGCAGGTTTAATATTATTTGGTAACGAATTTGACGGTCAACAGGATCCTTTTGAAGCTGGTATCGGTTTTGCAGTTCCACTTAAAACAAAAGAAGAAGATTTTATAGGAAAAGAAATTTTAAAAGAAAGAAAAGCAAATCCACAAAAGAAACTTGTTGGTTTGGAGCTTATTGGAAAAGAACATGCTGGTCATGGTGATTGTGTGCACATAGGAAGATCACAAGTTGGAATAATTACTAGTGGTTGTTTATCAACAACTCTAAATAAAAATATAGCTTTATGTAGAATTGATACTCAATATTCAGAGCTTGGTACAGAGGTCGAAGTTGGAAAAATTGACGGTCATCAAAAAAGGATCTCAGCAAAAGTTGTAGGGTTTCCACATTTTGATCCTAAAAAGACTCGAGTTAGATCTTAATGGCGAAAACAACTAAAGATTTATTGGAATTTTGGGAGGATCAAATGAAACTTTCTCATACATCTAGTAATTATTTTTTTAGAAAGTCTCCATCACATTATCATATGATGCTTCTAGTAATGCATGCTTATAAATATAAAGAAAATTTAACGGTAGAGGAACTAAAAACCAAGCTTTTTAAAACCTCGCGACCAAAGTCTGCTTTGATGATCAATGAGGCATGTGAAAAAGGTTTTTTTTTCTTAGAAAAAACTTCGGGTGATCAAAGAAAAAAACACATTAAACCAAGCGTTTCGTTTATTGAGGAGTTTAACCAATATCTGGAAACATTAAAAAATCTAAGCTTCTAAAGAAAAAGTAATTAATTACTTATAAATTTTATATATATAAAAAATTATATATTTACGTCGCATGAAAAATAAAGATTGGAATATGTCATTACCGACAAAAGCAAAAGTAGTTATAATAGGTGGAGGTATCCACGGTTTAAGTACTGCTTGGAAATTATCAGAAACTTATAAAAACCCTGGTGATATCATAGTTTTAGAAAAAAAAGATACAGCCGCAGGTGCTAGTGGAATAGCGTGTGGTGTTGTGAGAAATAATTATTTTCAACCAGCAATGAGAGAATTAATGGCTCACTCAGTTTCTGTGTGGGAAAGCGATCCAAAAGCTTTTAAATATAATCCTGTTGGTTATTTACAAATTTCACCAGAAGTAATGCATGAAGATGTTGCAAGCATTTATGAGCAACAAAAAGCAATAGGTTATGATTCTAACTTCATAGAAGGAGAAAAAGATTGCATGAATTATATGAAGGGCATGTTTGACGATTGGCAAGCTCAAGGCATTACTTCAATTCTTCATGAAAAAAAAGGTGGGTACGCTTTTAATAAAGATTCTATAAAAGCATTAGAAAATAAATCCACATCTAATGGTGTTCAAGTAATGAAAGGTGTAAAAGTCACTGGCTTTAAAAGAGGAAGTAATAGTAAAGCTGTTACTGGTGTAGAGACAGATAAAGG
The DNA here is from genome assembly GCA_902630945.1 of uncultured Pelagibacteraceae bacterium. Lineage (GTDB taxonomy): Bacteria > Pseudomonadota > Alphaproteobacteria > Pelagibacterales > Pelagibacteraceae > Pelagibacter. The sequence goes on along the minus strand of CACOWV010000006.1, from coordinate 2,514 downwards.
CACTATTGACTGTGAACAAGTAGTCATTGGAGCTGGACCGTGGGCAAGAGATTTCTGGAATATGCTAGAATTACCTAAAACTGCAAACATCAAAGGTAAAGATGGCAAGATGCATGTTGCTGACATGTGGACTTATTGGATGCTTCAAGAAGGTGTTATTGGAGTTGAACCAGATTTTTTAAAAACAAACGATGGCAAACAGCCTCCTGTAGTTCACGTTGACTCAACCGCTCCATTATATTCTGATAAAACGAAAAAATTAATTACGGATAAAATTTGGGGAATTTACTACAAGCCTGATATTGAAGGTTTAGGAGTTCAAGGCGGAACATCTCCGTACATAGTGAAAAAACATTTTGATCAAGTAAATGTTGATCCCTATGGAATTGAGTCTCCAGAATATCAAACGACCAGTGCTTTTAGTGAAATGTGGTGTTCGGCTTTAGCACATTGCCAAAAAAGATTTGAGGGAAAGTCAGATTTATATAGAAAAGGTCCATCAGGTGGGCTTGGATGTATGACACCAGACTCATTTCCAATCTTTGATAGATTTTTTGAAAATGTTTATATGATTGCTGATGCAAATCATGGATACAAAATGATAGGTGTGGGTGAGTTAGTAGCAAAAGAAATTCTGGGAACTGAGAGTGATTTATTAAAACCGTTTAGATTCAACCGTTACGAGAAGGGAGAACTTCACCCTACTTCGAACAGTCCGTTTCCTTGGAGTTAAACTTCAAGCCTAGACACTAATAAATTTTTCAGTTACGCTTGAAAAAAAAATAATTCATCGAGGGGAAAATGACCGATCTAGAGAAACACGTAAACCAACCAGGCAGAGATAAATTAGTCAAAAGAGTTAGAGAAAAAATTAAAGAGTTAGGAATAACTTATATTTATTTCCAATTTATATCGGTAACTGGAAGAGTTGTTGGAAAAGGTATTCCCGCGGACCATTGGGAAAGAACTGCAGAAAAAGGATTTCAATTGGTTTATGGATCTACAGCAAATCTTTTTTTAGATAGACACAATAATTATATTGGTTATGGACCTGAAGCAATGGAGCTTGTTGGTATTCCTGACCCAGAAACTTTTGTTCAACTACCTTGGGATAAAAGAATAGGAAGGGTTTTTTGCACTTGTTTTAGAAATAGAGAAGAAAGAGAAAATCCTGGAGGTCATTTAACTTCTGATTGTAGGGGAAATTTAAGAATCTTCATGGATGAATTTAAAGATAAACACGGTTTAGAATTAAGAGTTGGAACTGAACCTGAGATGATGTGGCTTACAAAGAATCCTGATGGAACACCAACTGGGAAAGGTTTTTCAAAACCATTCTGTTATCATATTGATCAATTTGAATCTTTAAGACCGGTGTTTATGAAAGTAATTGAATATGCAAATGCAATGGGCTTAGACATGATTCAAGGAGATCACGAAGATGCTCCTGGTCAATTAGAGCTTAATTGGACTTTTGACAATGTATTGAGAAATGCAGATAGATTATCAACTTACAGACAAATATGTGCTCAAGTTGCAAGAGAACATAATTTGATAGCATGTTTTATGACAAAACCATTTATGGGTGTATCTGCAAGTGGGTGCCATACAAATATGTCTTTATGGAAAGGTGGAAAAATATCAGTTAACAAACTTGGTCATAAAACTTTACCTGGTGTAGAAGAAGTTTTTAGTTATGTATCAGGTGGAACAAATACTTTTATGCCAGATACCAAAGATATGCAATTACCAGGAAAAATTGGTTTACAATCAATTGCAGGAATAATGAAACACTTGCCTGCTTTAACAGCATTAGGATCATCTACTGTAAATTCATACCGAAGGTTATGGGATCAGGGATTCTGGGCACCTGTTTATGCAGATTGGGGATATCAAAATAGAACTTGTGGATTACGAGTATCAGCGCCAGGAAGATTTGAATATAGATCTGTTGACTCTATGCATAATCCATATCTATTAGGTGCTGCACTGCTTAAGGCTTGTGATGAAGGTATCTCTAACAAAATGAAACCTGCTGCTCCTGAGTCTAGAAATATATATGAGGCTCAGAAAGCTGGAAAAGACGTTAAGAAACTACCCTTAAGTTTAGGTGAAGCTTTAGAGAGACTTGCTGAGGATGAGGTTATAAAATCTGCTATGCCAGATGAAATGTATAAAGTGTTTCACTGGTATAAAAATGATGAGTGGGAAAGATTTCTTGGGGCAACAACTCAATGGGATCTTGATACTTATCTTGATTGTTTACCTTAAACTTAAAAAGATATATATAGAAAATTATGTGCGGAATAGCAGGATTAATACATAGAAACAAATCTTCAAACGTAGGTTCTGAATTACAAGGGATGTTGCAAGCCTTAAAGCATAGAGGTGAAGATTCAACTGGTTATGCTTTATACGGAGACACTGATGGGAAAAATTTTATTGCAAGAATAAAAATTGGAGAAAATGTTGGTGAGGGTAGCTCGTCAGTTGCTGAGGATGTTTCAGTATACG
>CACOWV010000005.1 GCA_902630945.1 uncultured Pelagibacteraceae bacterium | reverse complement strand
AGCATACGGTAAATAATTGTTGGGATTAATATTTTCGGGAATAATTCCTGATGAAATGCCTATGATAAATTTAGTTAAGTATAATGTAAATCCTATTGGTATCAAGACTACCACACCAGTGATGAAATAATTTCTTAAAATTAAAGTAAGAGATTTTCTTTTTTTATTTTTAGCCATAATTTTAATTAAAACTTGAATATATAACGAAAAAAATTGCCACTATGAAAAGTAATAATAATATTTTATTATTTAGATTCATTAACAAATATAATATCAATGTTATTAGAAAATGAATAGAAGAAAATTTTTATCATATATTGGTTGTAGCTGCTGTGGACTGGTTCTTAATTCTTGCTCTACGGCTCCTATTACTGAAAGGCGCCAGTTAAAGATAATTCCTGAGGCAAAACTAAATGCTCAAGCAGCTCAAATATATGAAAAAATTAAGAAACAAGAAAAATTAAGTAAAGATACTAAAACTCTAAATCTAATTAAAGAAATTGGAAAAAAGATGGAAAATTCAATTGGTGAATATTTTTACCAATCAAAATTGGATGATCCCACACAATATTTTGAATGGGAATATATATTAATTGAAAACAAAAAAATAAGAAATGCATGGTGTATGCCTGGTGGAAAAATTGCTGTTTATACTGGGATCTTAGACGTCACCAAAAATACTAATGGATTAGCCGCTGTTATGGGTCATGAAATTGCTCACGCTGTTGCAAAACATTCGGTTGAAAGGGCTAGCCGAGGAGCAATTCTAAATACAGGAACACAACTTATTGATATTTTTACTGGAGGAAAACTTTCACAGGTCAACAGAGCTACAGGAATGAACACTGTTGGTCTTCTTTCACAACTTGGAATTATGAATCCATTCAATAGAAAACAAGAAAGTGAAGCTGATTATCTTGGAATGATTTTTTCATCTTTATCTGGATATGATATCAGGGAAACTGTAAAGATATGGGAAAGAATGAGAGAATTAAATAAAGGAAAAGCTCCCCCAGAGTTTATGAGTACTCACCCTTCAGCAGAAAATAGGATTAAAAAGATTAATGAATGGACAAATGAAATAATCTTAGATTACCCACCAATCAACATTTCTTAATATTAATGGTGAGCCGTGATGGACTCGAACCATCGACCCATTCCTTAAAAGGGAATTGCTCTACCAACTGAGCTAACGGCCCATATTTAACTGTCAAATGATGATGTGTATACATAATTATAGGAATAATTCAAATAAGAATTTATGAGACAAATAGTTTCTATTTACAACTTATTTATGTATTTATCGTGAAATTTATCAAAAGTACCATTAGCAATGTTTGTTCTTATCTCTGACATTAATTCTTGATAAAAATTAATATTGTGAAGGGTTAAAATCATAGAACCTAAAATTTCATTGGTATTAAAAAGGTGATTTAAATAATTCTTAGAATATTTATTTAAATTAAGATTTTTACAATTTTCATCAAGTGGACTATCATCATTTTGATATTTATTGTTTTTTATATTAAGTCTACCCTCCCAAGTAAAAGCAAGACCAGTTCTACCTGATCGTGTGGGCATTACACAATCAAACATGTCAATACCTCTTTTTACTGCTCCTAAAATATCTGATGGTGTACCAACCCCCATTAAATAGTGTGGCTTTTCAAAAGGGAGATCGTCTTTTAAATTATCTAATACGTCAAACATTTCGTCCTGAGATTCTCCAACTGCAAGACCTCCAACCGCATATCCATCAAAAGACATTTCTAATAATGATTTTAATGACTTTATTCTAAGATCCTTAAAAAGGCCTCCCTGAATTATTCCAAAGAGTGCTTTATGAGGATTATTTCCAAAAGCTTTTTTCGAGCGTTTAGCCCAATATAAGGATAATTCCATTGATCTATTTATTAAATCATAATCATTAGTTTTTTTTGGACACTCATCCATAATCATTAAAATATCTGAATTTAAACCTAATTGAATTCTAATACTTTCCTCTGGACTAAGATGATATTTTTTTCCATCTACGTGTGAATTAAAAATTGCACCTTTTTCTCTATCTATCTTATTTAATTTTGATAAAGACATCACTTGGAATCCGCCTGAGTCTGTCAAAATAGGTAGATCACAATTCATAAATTCATGTAAACCACCTACTCTTTTAATTCTTTCAACACCCGGTCGTATCATTAAATGGTAAGTATTACCTAAGATTATTTCTGAACCAGTTTTTTTTATATCATCAATAGTACAAGCTTTAACTGTTGCTTGTGTTCCAACAGGCATAAAAGCTGGCGTATTGATATTTCCTCTATGAGTTTCAATTACCCCAGTTCTTGCATATTTATCTTTTTTTAAAATTTTAAAGGCAAAATCTTTCAATGATATTAAAACTAAAGTGATTTAAAACTAATTATTTTATCAGGATCTGAAACAGCTCCATTATTATTTTCATCACCTCTTTTTATCTTATCAACATACTCCATACCTTCAATAACTTTTCCAAAAACAGTATATTGTCTATCTAAAAATGGCGCTGGTTTAAAACATATAAAAAATTGACTATTAGCACTGTCAGGATCGGAAGATCTCGCCATTGACAAAGTTCCTCTCTCATGAGGAAGATCGTTGAATTCTTGCTTTAAATTAGGTAATTCTGAACCACCCATTCCAGCCATTCTTAAATTAAAATCTTCAGATCCAGCATTACCAAACTTAACGTCACCTGTCTGAGCCATAAATCCGTCAATAACTCTGTGAAAAACTACATTATCATATTTTCCTGAGTCAGCTAATTCTTTTATTCTTTTTACATGATTTGGTGCTACATCTTGAAATAACTCTATTTTTACCTCACCATTTTCTAATTTTAAAATCATAATATTCTCCTTTGACATTGTATTGTTGGTTAATAAAAAAAATAAAAACAATAAACTTAAATAAACTTTATTCATATTTATTTTTTAAAAATTTAATTGTACTTTTGGTCGTAAATTTTTTAATATCACCTTTTAATTTTATAATTTCTTTAACAAATTTGGATGAAATAATTTGATTTTCTACATCAGACATCAAAAATATTGTTTCAATGTTGTTGTTTAATTTTCTATTCATTCCAGCTAACTGAAATTCATACTCAAAGTCTGAAACTGCTCTTAAGCCCCTAAGAATTATATTTGACTTATATTTTTTACATAAATCGGTAGTAAGTGAGCTAAATGATATGATCTCAATCTTATTTTTTTTTAATTTTAGATCAAAAAATAAAGCTTTTTTTACAATATGAATTCTTTCCTCTGGACTAAAAAGATAATCTTTATTTTCGCCATCAGAAATAGCTACAACCAATTTATCAAAAAGTTTTAATGATTTTTTAATAACATCGATATGACCATAAGTAATAGGATCAAATGTACCCGGATAAATAGCTATTTTATTCATTAAACTAAATTATCATCAATTTTATCTGCTGAAACAACTTTTTCTTCACCAGTTAGCTTAATAATTCTAACACCCTGAGTATTTCTCCCGGCAGTTCTAATTTCTTTAGCTAGAACTCTAATAACTCTACCTTTGTTTGTTGAAATCAAAATTTCATCACCCTCAAAAACAGGAAAGGAGGATGAAATATTGCCATTTCGTGGAGAATTAACAATACCAATAATGCCCTTTCCACCACGATTTGTAACTCTGTAATCAAAATGAGATGTTTTTTTACCATAGCCATTTTCAGTAATTGAAAGAATAAACTTTTCCTTAGCTTTGATCTCCGATTTTTCATCCTTACTTTTTTTATTATTCTTAAGATTTTTGTCATTATTAATAATTGATAAGGAAACTATTTGATCATTTGGGGCTAATTCAATACCTTTTATCCCTTTTGAGGATCTACCCTTAAAGACTCTTAATTTTCTTGATTCAAAACGAATACATTTACCCAATTTTGTACTCAAAATTATATCTTGATCGTCTTTACAAATTTTAACTCCAACTATTTTGTCATTATTATCTAGTTTCATAGCAATTTTACCAGACGTATTTATAGAAGAAAAATCTTCTAAACTATTTTTTCTTATTTTTCCTTGTGCGGTAGCAAATACTATTTGATAATTTTTTAATTCAGATTCATCATCTGGGAAAGGCATTATTGAGCTTATTGATTGGTGATTTTTTAATGGTAAAATATTAAATAAAGATTTTCCCTTAGAAGCAGCTGACCCTTCTGGAATTTTCCAAGCTTTAATTCTATATACTAAACCCTCGGTAGAAAAAAATAAAACAGAAGTGTGAGTGTTGACTGATAAAGTTTGAACTACAGAGTCTTCATTTCTAGTGGTAATACCTGTTTTTCCTTTACCGCCTCTCTTTTGAGTTTTAACGCTGTTTAAAGAACCTCTTTTTATGTAACCTTGTAACGTTACTGTAATTAAAACAGATTGTTTTTGTATAGTTTCTTCAATATCATAATTAAGTACTGCATCTATAATTTTTGTTCTTCGTGGAGATGAATACTTGTCTTTTATGCTTCTTAATTCTTCACTAATTACTTTTTGTAATTCTTTTTTTGATGAAATTATTTTCTTAAATTTAGAAATTAATTCTGAAAGTTTTTTTATTTCTATTTCTATTTCGTTAATTCCTAAAGCGGTTAATTTTTGCAGACGTAACTCTAAAATTGCTATTACTTGAGGTTCAGTTAAACTATAAAGTCCTTTATTTTTTTTATTTTCAACTAAAGAAATCATTTTTTGTGATTTATTTATTTTCCATTTCGTTTTTAAAATAGAATTTTTAGCATCATCAGGTGTTTTAGAGTTTCTTATTATTTTTATAATCTTATCTAAGTTTTCTACAGAAACAGATAAACCAATTAATATATGTGCCCTCTCCTCAGCCTTTTTTAAGTCAAATCTAGTTTTTTTAGTTACAACATCTTCTCTAAATGTTAAAAAATTTGATAAGAATTCTTTTAAGTTACATGTTTGAGGTTTGCCATCAACTATAGCCAATGTATTAAATCCGAAAGAGCTTTCAATTTGTGTATTTTTGTAAAGTTGTCTTTTTACAGTTTCTGGCTCTACTCCATTTCTTAAATCTATTGATACTCTGATCCCTTCTCTATTTGACTCATCTCTTATATCTTTAATTCCATCAATTTTTTTTTCTCTTACTAATTGAGCAATCCTCTCATTTAAAACTGATTTATTTACCTGATATGGAATAGATGTAATTACGAGCCTTTCTCTTCCATTTTTTAAACTTTCAATAGAAATTTCACCCCTGATTTTAAACGAACCTCTTCCTTTATTATAGCCTTGTTTAATTATATCTTTTCCAATAATAACTCCACCTGTTGGAAAATCTGGACCAGGTATATGTTTCATTAAATCTTTAATCTTAATATCTTTATTTTCAATCAATGCTAAAGTTCCGTTAATAACTTCTCCTAAGTTATGTGGAGGTATGCTTGTTGCCATCCCAACTGCTATTCCGCCAGCACCATTAACTAGCAAATTTGGAAATTGAGCTGGTAAAACTGATGGTTCTTTTTCAGTTTCATCATAATTACTTTTGAAAGTTATTGTGTTTTTTTCAATATCATCGATTAAATATTGAGATACTTTTGATAATCTTGTTTCTGTGTATCTCATCGCTGCAGCTGGGTCACCGTCAATTGATCCAAAATTTCCTTGGCCATCAACTAACGGTAAGCTCATAGAAAAATCTTGTACCATTCGAACTAGAGCATCATAAACTGATTGATCACCATGTGGATGATATTTACCAATTACATCTCCGACTATTCTAGCTGATTTTCTAAATTGTTTTGACCAGTCATATCCTCCTTTATACATTGCGTATAATATTCTTCTATGAACTGGTTTTAATCCATCTCTTATATCAGGAAGAGCTCTACTAACAATAACACTCATTGCGTATGACAGATAAGATGAACTCATCTCATCATGCATAGATATAAGTTTTATATTTTTATCTTCAGGTAATTCTAGCTTTTGCATAAATATTAAAAAGGAATTTCATCATCCATGTCATTGGATATTTGGGACATGTCATCATTATTAGATGAAGATGATTGATTGGTATCATTTGCTATACCACCACTTGAATTTCCACTTCCTAACATTGTGAGAGATGAATTATATCCTTGAATTACAATTTCAGTAGAATACTTATCTTGGCCAGTTTGCTCGTCTTTCCATTTCCTTGTTGTCAGTTGACCTTCAACATAAATTTGAGCTCCTTTTTTAAGATATTGTTGAACTACATTTACCAAACCTTCATTAAATACAACTATACGGTGCCACTCAGTTTTTTCCTTTTTTTCACCAGTATTTTTATCTTTCCAAGATTGACTTGTGGCAAGACTAAGTCTAGCAACACTTTTTCCATTCACCATTTGTTTGATTTCTGGGTCTGCGCCCAAACGACCAATTAAAAGTACTTTATTTAAACTTCCAGCCATAATATTTTAATATTTGTTAAATTAATTAATTAGATTTATATCACAATTTACTCTGAATATTAATTTTATTAAGTCAAAGCAACAAAAATTATGATTAAAAAGATAGTTATTAAGGGAGCTAAAGAACATAATTTGAAGAATATATCTTTAGAGATACCAAAAGATAAATTTGTTGTTATTACAGGCTTATCAGGATCAGGAAAATCATCTTTAGCTTTTGATACTATCTATGCTGAGGGCCAAAGAAGATACGTCGAGAGTTTATCAGCTTATGCAAGACAATTTCTAGATAAAATGAAAAAGCCAAAGGTTGACCTCATCGAAGGCTTAAGTCCTGCGATATCAATAGAGCAAAAAAATACATCAAAAAATCCCAGATCAACAGTAGCTACTGTAACTGAAATCTATGATTATATGCGAGTTTTATATGCAAGAGCTGGAACACCTTATTCACCCTTCACTGGTAAACCAATTGAGTCTCAAACAATTTCCCAAATTGTTGATAGAATAAAGACACTTCCCAAAAAAGCTACTATCTATCTATATGCACCAGTAGTAAGAGGAAGAAAAGGTGAATATAAAAAAGAAATATTAAGTTTAAAAAAAAGAGGTTTTAGAAAAATCAAAGTTGATAACATTTTATATGATATTGAAAAAGTTCCAGAACTTAATAAAAAAATAAAACATGATATTTCAATTCTTGTTGACAGAATAGTTCTTAATTCCTCATTAGGTAATAGATTAGCTGAAAGTATTGAAACATCAATTAATATAGCTAATGGATTATTATTCGTAGAATATGAAGATGAAACATTGCCAAAAAAATTTAGAAAATTAGAAAAATTAATATTTTCAACAAAATTTGCTTGTCCAGAAAGTGGTTTTACTATTGAAGAAATTGAACCGAGATTATTTTCTTTCAATAGTCCATTTGGTGCTTGTGAGGAGTGTGAAGGTATTGGTATAAAACTTAATGTAGATCCAAATTTAGTCGTTCCAAATGAAAAGAAATCTATTTCTGACGGGGCAATAGAGCCATGGGCAAAAACTACAACCTTATATTATGCTCAAACATTATCTTCTTTAGCTAAACATTATGGATTTTCACTTGATGATAAATGGTCAAAACTTCCAAAAAAAATAAAAGATATCATACTTTATGGTTCTGATGATGATGAAATTAAATTTACTTATGATGATGGTTATGAAAAATACTCACATAGAAAAACTTTTGAAGGTGTCATTAATAATTTAGAGAGAAGATATTTGGAGACCGATAGTGATTGGAAAAGAGAAGAAATAGCTCAATATCAATCAGATACAAAATGTGAGAGATGTAATGGACATAGGTTAAAAGATGAGGCTTTATGTGTAAAAATTGATGGACTACATATTAGCGAAGTTACAGAAAAATCTATTTCAGATGCAGCAAAATGGTTTGAAAATCTTAAAAATACTCTTGATCAAAGACAAGTAAAGATTGCCGAACATATCTTAAAAGAAATAAATGAGAGGTTAAATTTTTTGCTTAACGTTGGTCTTGATTATTTAACCTTATCTAGAGAATCTGGGACTTTGTCTGGTGGTGAAGCACAAAGAATAAGATTAGCTTCACAAATAGGATCCGGTTTAACCGGAGTGTTATACGTTTTGGATGAACCATCTATCGGTCTTCATCAAAAAGATAATGTAAAACTTATTAATGCCTTAAAAAGACTAAGAGATTTAGGTAATACTGTAATTGTTGTTGAACATGATACTGAAACAATGGAAAATGCAGATTACATAATTGATCTAGGACCAGAGGCAGGAAAAAATGGTGGTGAAGTAGTTGCTCATGGTTCAATAAAAGAAATTACACAAAATAAAGATAGTATTACTGGTAAATACCTCTCTAATAATTTAAAAATAAACATTCCTCAAAAAAGACGACTTGCAAAAAACGGTAGATTTTTAGAAATTACAGGAGCTACAGGAAATAACTTAGATAATGTAAATTTAAAAATTCCTTTAGGAAGTTTAACTTGTGTTACAGGAGTATCTGGTAGTGGAAAATCAACATTGGTTTTACAAACATTATATAACGCATTAAATCTTACATTAAACAATAACAAATCAAGAAAAATTCCAAAACCATTTAAAGGCTTTAAAGGAACAGAGTTAATAGATAAAATAATTGACATTGATCAATCACCAATAGGTAGAACTCCAAGATCTAATCCAGCAACATACACGGGTGCATTTGGTCCTATTAGAGATTGGTTTACAAATTTACCTGAGTCTAAATCAAGAGGTTACAAGCCTGGTAGATTTTCATTCAACGTTAAAGGTGGAAGATGTGAAGCTTGTGAGGGAGATGGTGTAATAACATATGAAATGCATTTTCTTCCGGATGTTTACATTCAATGCGATGAATGTAAGGGAACGAGATATAATCGAGAAACTTTAGAAATAAAATTTAAAGATAAAAGTATAGCAGATGTTTTGAATATGACAGTTGATGAAGGTTGTGAATATTTTGAGAATATATCTAATATCAAAACAAAACTACTAACTTTAAAAAAAGTTGGGTTAGGCTATATAAAAATTGGTCAGCAAGCTACAACGCTTTCTGGGGGTGAAGCTCAAAGAATAAAATTAGCAAAAGAACTGTCAAAAAGATCTACTGGAAGAACTATGTATATTTTAGATGAGCCAACGACTGGACTTCATCAACATGACATTAAAAAATTACTTGAAATTTTACATACTTTTGTAGCTTTAGGAAACACGGTTGTAGTTATTGAACACAATTTAGATGTAATAAAAACAGCAGATTACATAGTTGATATGGGTCCTGAGGGTGGTGTAAAAGGCGGAAAAATTATAGCCGAGGGTAAACCAGAGGAGATTTGTAAAATTGAAAAAAGTTATACTGGAAAATTTTTAAAACCTTTATTGCTAAATTGAAAAGAAAAATTTTAAATTTTTTATCAAAAAGTAAAATTGGTAAATACTTACTAATTGGTAGTTTTACCTTTTTTTTAATTAAAGGATTAGTTTGGTTAATAATTTTTTTTGTAGCAGGAATTAGTTTGATTAACCTTAATTAATTAAATATATTATTAATATGGAAGAAAATACAAACCAGAATAACAATGAATTTAAAACATTTGGGATGCCTATAGAGAAGTTTTCTTTATTGTATGGATCCTTTTTAATTTTTTGGGGATTAATAGTTAGTTTAATAAGTGGAAGTAGCTCTTTTACTTCATATATTCCGTCTTTTTTCGGAATACCAATTCTTTTATTTTCTTACTTATCTTTAAAAATACACTCTAAAAAAAAGTTGTTTATGCACATGGTTGTACTATTTGGATTGATTGTCTTTATTGGTGGATTGGATTTACTAAGATCAGTTTTTAATGGAAATCTTTTTGTTAATGTATGGGCGGATCTTTCAAAGTTAATGATGTTATTGACAGGATTATTTTTTACTTACCAGTGCGTTAAATCATTTATTCATGCAAGGAAGAATAAACAATAAAAATAACTAATCTAATAAAGATTCAACAAACTCCCAATTTATTAAGTTTTCAGTAAATTTATCAAGGTATTCTGGTCTACGATTTCTATAATCAATGTAATAAGAATGTTCCCATACATCACATCCTAAAATAGGTTTCATGTTTTCTATGATTGGATTTATTGCATTTGCAGTTTTTGTTACGACAAGTTTTCCGTTTTTAATTGAAAGCCAGCACCAACCAGAACCAAACTGAGTTACACCTGCTTGTTTAAAATCTTTTTTAAATTGCTCTACACTCCCAAAATCTGAGATAATTCTTTTTTCTAGTTTGGGAGGCATTTTACCACCTCCGTTAGGTTTCATGCACTTCCAGAAAAGATTATGGTTCCAGTGTTGGCTAGCATTATTAAAAATTCCAGCCATAGCTTTATCCTTTGAACTTTTAACAATAATTTCTTCTAATGACATATTTTTCATTTCAGTTTCATTTATAAAATTATTTAAATTGGTTATATAAGTCTGATGATGTTTGCCATGATGTAAATCTAATGTTTCCTCAGACATAATTGGCGATAATGCGTCATTTGGGTAATCAAGTTTTGGTAATGTAAATTCCATGTCTAAATTTATTAGTAAAATTTAGAATTATTATATTATAATAAATTATTTTTTGATATATAATTTTTTCAATAATGTATAAAATATTATCATCCTTATCTAAAACAATTCATGCCTCTTTTTCACTAACAATTCTATTATTCCTAATATTATTTTTTTTAAATGGTGGATTTGCTTTTGATACTCTTTTTTGGAGTTGGTTGTGTAGATTTATTCATGTAACAGTAGCTATTATGTGGATTGGCCTTCTGTGGTATTTTAACTTTATTCAAATACCCAACATGTCAAAAATACCTGATGAGTTTAAACCAGCTATCGGAAAAGTTATTGCTCCGGCAGCACTTTTTTATTTTAGATGGGCCGCATTATTTACAATTGTATCTGGTTTATTTCTGGCTCTACTTAATGGATACTTATACGATGCTATCACCCTAAGTATTACTTCTGGAATTCCAAAACATACAGCAATTGGAATTGGTATGTGGCTTGGAATTATTATGGCTTTTAATGTTTGGTTTGTAATTTGGCCAAATCAAAAAAAAGCTTTGGGAATTGTAGAATGTGAAACTGAGATAAAAGTAAAATCTGCTAGAACCGCAATGTTGGTATCTAGAATTAATACAATACTATCGTTACCTATGATTTTTACTATGATAGCAGCACAAAATTTATACTAATCTTTGTCATCTCTTAATATAGTTTTTTGCGTTACGTTAAGTCTTACTAATACTGTGTTTGCAATATATATTGATGAGTAGGTACCAAATATAACACCAAATATCATGGCTAGAGAAAAACCTCTCAAAATTTCACCACCAAAGAAAAAAATAGATAATAAAGCTAATAATGTAGTTATTGAAGTTATTAAAGTTCTAGAAAGAGTTTCATTAATAGAAATATTTGTCAGCTCATAAATTTTTATATCTGAATATTTTTTCAAATTTTCCCGAACTCTATCAAATATTACAACGGTATCATTCATTGAATAACCAACTATTGTTAATACAGCAGCAATTATTGATAAATTAATTTCAAGTCCTAATAAAGAAAATAAACCTAATGTAACGATTACGTCATGAAACAGCGCTAATATTGCGCCTAAACTAAATTGCCATTCAAATCTAATCCAAATATAAATTAACATAAGTGTTAACGCTACAGCTATAGCTATTATTCCTGATCGAAGAAGTTCAGCACTAACTTTTGGACCAACATTTTCAACTCTTCTAAAATCAAAACTATTTCCAAAGGATTTATCTAAATTATTTTTGATTTCTTCAATTACATTTTTATTTTCATTATTTTCAAATTTTATTAAAAAATCACTTTCATTTCCAAAATTTTTGACTGAAACATCACCTAAATTCATTTGATTTAAGTTGTCCCTTATAGAAGAAACATTTATTTTTGTATCTGTCGATCTTAGTTCAATTAAAGTACCACCTTTAAAATCTATCCCAAAATTTAAGCCTTTGAAAAATAAAAATAATAAAGAAAATATAACTAGGGCAGTAGATAAAATGTTGAATTTATTATAATATTTATTAAATGCTATCACTTGATTATCCCCTCCTTATCTTTATTTTTTGAGACATAAATAACAGTCATTAATCTTGCTATGAAATATACCGAAAATAAAGTAGTAAAAATACCTACTCCTAAAGTTAGAGAAAAACCTTTAATTGGACCTGATCCCATAAAAAAAAGAATTATTGCGGCTAATAAAGTTGTTATATTTGCATCAAAAATTGCAGTTCTTGATTTAGAATAACCACTATCAAAAGCTATTAAATTATTTTTTTCATTTTTCAATTCCTCTTTTATTCTTTCAAATATAAGAACATTCGCATCAACTGCCATACCAACTGTTAAAATAATTCCTGCAATACCAGGTAATGTTAAAGTTGCTTCAAATATTGTTAAAATTCCAACTAATAAAAATAAATTTATAATTAAGGCTAGATTAGTAATTATTCCAAAAATTTTATATTTTAACAAAATAAAAACTATTACAAAAGTAAAACCAATTATCAGAGCTAAAATTCCTGCTTTAATAGAATCTTTTCCCAAATCAGGTCCTACAGTTCTTTCCTCAATAATATTTAATGGCGCTGGTAATGCTCCAGATCTTAATAATAAAGCTAAATCAGTGGCGGATTGAAATGTAAAACCTCCACTTATTTGACCTGATCCACTAGCTATTGTATCTCTTATTACTGGAGCGCTTATAATTTTTCCATCTAAAACAATAGCAAGTTGTTTTCCTATGCCTGTTGATGTTGCTTTACCAAATCTTTTTGCCCCAACTCGATCTAACGTGAATGAGACTACTGTCTCATTTGTTTCACTATTCATTCTTGGCTGTGCATCTAAAAGATTATCACCACTTAGTATTATTCTTTTACTAACAGTAGCTACTTCATCACTGTCTTCAAATTTTAAATTCTCGGCTCCAAAGGAGTCTGAATTTGTATTAGTTACAAATCTAAAAGTTAAGTTTGCAGTTTTTCCAAGTAAAGATTTTATTCTCATAGGATCATCTAATCCAGGTAATTCTACTAAAATTCTATCATTACCTCTTTTCAAAATATTAGGTTCATTTGTTCCTATCTCATCTATTCTTCTTCTGACTATTTCTAAGGCTTGGTCTTGTGATGAAGTTTTTAATTCAATAATTCCTTGTTTAGAAAAACTTATATTAAGAATATTATTTACCTCATCAATATTTAATTGGTGTGATTTAAATCTAGGATAATATGGATTTATATTGCTATTTTCATCTGCAAACTCCTCTAAAATTAATTCTTTAAATTGATCATCAACTGAAAAAGATAATTTTTTATTTGAAATTTTAAAATTAGATAATCTAATATTTTTTTCTTTGTAATAACTTCTCAGGGTTACAGTTAGATTTTGAAGTTTTTGCTCAATTACAGGTGAATTATCAATTTCTAATAAAAGATAAGATCCACCTTGCAAATCTAAGCCAAGATTTATTTTCTTACTTAATAAATCACTTTCAAACTTAAAAAAATTTGATGTGGCAATAATTATAAAAAATAGAGAAATTAAAGAAATAAAAATTATTCTTAATTTCGAAAAGTATAACACTTTATTAAAAATTTATTTTTTTATTTCTTGAGAATTCATTAAGCTTTGAACGCCTGTGCCTCTAATAACTTCAACAGTCACATTTTCAGCTATCTCCACTTCAATTTTATCATTATCTACAACTCTTGTTATTACACCAGTTATCCCACCCGATGTAACTATTTTATCTCCTTTTTTAAGACCTTCAACCATAGCTTTATGCTCTTTAACTTTTTTTTGTTGGGGTCTTATTAAGAAAAAATAAAATATAACAAATATTAATATTAGTGGTATAAATTGACCTATTCCTGAACTTTCCATAAAACTCCTTAATTAAAAATGAATATTTATACTATCTGTTGGATTAACACAACTTTATTTGAGTGAAATTTTTTCTAAATTATTCATATAGGGTCTCAATACTTTCGGAATACTTATCGAACCATCTTTTTTTTGATAATTTTCTAAAATTGCGATTAGAGTTCTTCCAATTGCTAGACCACTTCCGTTAAGAGTGCCTAAATATTTTGTTTCCTTATTGTTATCTTTATACCGAGACTTCATTCTTATTGACTGAAAAGTTGAACAAGATGAACAAGATGAAATTTCTCGATACCTATTTTCAGAAGGCAACCAGACCTCAATATCATAGGTTTTTTCAGCACTAAAACCCATGTCACCACTGCATAATATTACTTTTCGATAGGGCAATTCTAAAAGATCTAAAATTCCTGTCGCACAATTTGTCATTCTCTCTAGTTCTTCCAGACATTTATCATGCTCAACAATACTTACTAGCTCAACTTTATAAAATTGGTGCTGTCTAATCATCCCTTTCGTATCTTTTCCATAACTACCAGCCTCTTTTCTGAAGCAAGGAGTTGAAGCTACAAATCTCATCGGCAAAGATTTCAAGTCGATTATCTTATCTTTAATGATATTAGTTAAAATAACTTCTGCAGTAGGTATTAAAAATTTTCTTTCACTTCCATCTTCAAGTTTTACTTCAAATTGATCATTTTCAAATTTAGGAAGCTGTCCAGTTCCAAACATTGTGTTTTCAGAAGCTAATAATGGAGGAGAAATTTCTAAATAATTATTTTTGTTAACATGAATGTCTAACATAAAATTTGAAATAGCTCTCTCAAGTAGTGCTAGTTTATCTTTTACAAACACAAATCTAGAACCAGTTGTTTTTGTTGCAAGATCAAAGTCTAGCATTTGAAGATTCTCTCCTAATTCATAGTGAGATTTGGGTTTAAAATCAAAATTAGGAATTAAACCATTTTTTTTTATTTCAACATTGTCATTTTCGTCTTTTCCATCAGGAACATCTAAATGAGGGATATTGGGAATATTTGATAATAATTTTTCTAAATTTAATTTAACTTTTTTTTGTTTTTCAGAAATATCATCAATATTTAATGAAATTTCTTTAGATTTTTTGAATAAAGATTTATCTTTTGATTTTGAAATCTCTTTTTTTTCTTTTTCTAAATTTTCCTTTTTATGTATTAAGTCTCTATTTTTTTCATCTAAAACTTTTAGTTCATCTAGATTAATATCAATTGATCTTTTTTTTAATGCAGTTTTAAATGCATCAAAATCTGCTCTAATTTTTTTTAAATCATGCATCTGAATTTTCTAATTTTTTCTTTTCTATGAATCTTACTGAAAAAATTGATAATTCATACAAGATTAATAAAGGAATAGCTAAACCTATTTGAGTTATTGGATCTGGAGGAGTTAATAGAGCTGCAGCTGCAAAAATTATTACAACTACATACTTTCTTCTTGTAATTAAAAATTCAGAATCGACAATGCCTATTCTTGCTAATAAACTTAAAACTACAGGTAATTGAAAACTTATACCAAAAGCAAAAATTAATTTCATTACTAATGATAAATATTCATTTACTTTTGCCTCTAATTGGATCGGTAAATTTGTTGATAATCCTGTACTTTCAAAAGATAAAAAAAACTTAATAGCTAGGGGCATAATAAGATAATAAACTAAAATACCACCCAAAAAAAATAATATAGGTGTTAAAACTAGGTAAGGTAAAATTGCAATCTTTTCATGTTTATAAAGACCAGGTGCAATAAACTTCCATATTTGCATTAAGAAAAATGGACACGTTACAAAAAAAGCAGTAAAGAAAGAAATTTTAAGATATGTTAAAAAAGTTTCTTGTAAAGCAGTAAAAATTAATCTTCTTCCTTCACCATCATCTTTGACAGCTTTAGCATAAGGTTCGACTAAAAAACCGTATAAATTTTCAGCAAAAAAATAACAACCAATAAAAAAAATAATCAGAAATATAAAACTGTGAATTAATCTTTTTCTAAGTTCAGTTAAATGGCTTATAAAGCCACCTTCTTTTTCATCATGACTCATCTTTTTTATCTTCTTCTTTTTTTATTTTATTTTCATCAAGATCAATATTTGATACTTCATTTTGAATATTATTTATCTGTTTTTTTGCTGCTCCTATCCATGATCCAACTTTTTTTAACATTATGGGGAAATCTTTTGGCCCTAGTATTACGATTGCTATAGCAACTATAATTAAAATCTCAAACCAACCGATTGTAGGCATGTGATTTATTCTTTTTTGTTTGAGTCTTGATTTTCGTCGGAAATATTTTTAGGTTCGGACTCATCATTAACATCAGATGCCATTCCCTTTTTAAAACTCTTTATACCCTTTGCAACATCTCCCATCAGGCTAGATATTTTTCCTCTTCCAAATAATAAAACAACGAGTATTACAACGATTGCTATTTGCCAAATTCCAATGCTCATAAAAACTTATAACCTTTTTATTAATGATTTTAAAGTGACTTTTTCAAATAAACTAAATTATTAATTATTAATTGCCCTCCTCAGATTCTAGAGTGCTACTCAACATTTCATCAATATTTGAATAAATATCTTCTTTTTTACCATCTTGTTTTTCTTTATAAAATTTTCCGGTACCAAAAATTGCGCTATCAATATTTGTATTATCAATTAATCCAGCCGCACCTAATTCATCAACAGTAGGTAAATCTGATAATTTTTGTAAGTTAAAATGACTTAAGAAATCTTCCGTAGTTATATATTGAATTGGTTTTCCTGGAACATCTTTCCTTCCGCCTGGTTTAACCCAATTTAATTCCATCAATATTTCTAATGTATTTGTTCCAAAAGCCACGCCTCTAATTTCCTCAATTTCTGACCTTGTTACAGGTTGGTGATAAACGATTATAGCAAGTGTTTCAATTGCTGCTCGCGAAAGCTTCTTTTCGACTGTTTTTTCTTGAGACATTAATTTTGACAAATTCGGAGAGGTCCTGAAAGACCATTTTTTTGAAATACAAACTAAATTAATTCCACGATCTGAGTATTCAGATTTAAGTTTGTTTAATGTTTTAAGCACATCTGTTTTTTTGGAAATTTTTTCCTCAATCGTTTCTAAGTCTAATGGTTCAGCAGCTGCAAAAACAATACCCTCAATTTCTTTCTCTATTGAAGAAAGTTTTGTAGGGAAATTTATTATGTTATCTTTTTTTTTTAATTTTTTTTTAATCATTTATTTTCTTTAATATAAATTTCATCAAAAAGTTCTTCTTGTTTAATTTTTAAATTACCTTCTTTAACCAATTCTAATGAACCAGCAAATATACCTGCTTTTCCAGATTTTTTATATTTAATGTTATTTTTAAAATTTAGAGGGATCAAGTCATCTAATTTTTTCCAATCAATTAATTTACCAAAAAATTCCTTTATTGTTTTGATGCCTTCCTCTGTGGTAAAAACAGGTAATTTGGGAATATTAATTTTTTGAAAATCTTTTGTCATAATGATTGTTGAGTATGATTTTAATAAATCAAATAAATTAACTTTGTATTGACTATTATAAATAGGTCGTATGCCCGCTCTCATTCCTCTTGTTCTAATTTCTCTTCCTAGTCTTTTTCTTTTCAACATTTGTTCCGATAAAAGTCTTATTAATTCCAATTTTTTAAGTTGTAATTTTAATTTTTCTGCAACCTCTTGAACTTTAAATTCTTCCTCAGGTGTACCCGGCAATAATAATTTTGATTTTAAGTAAGCTAACCATGTAGCCATTAATAAATATTCTGATGCTATTTCTAAATTTAAATCTGTTTTAGCTGTTATAAAATTATGAAATTGATCAGCAAGTTTTGTAATCGAAATATTCTCTAAATTTACTTTTTGAGCTTTTGCTAAATCTAATAAAACATCTAAAGGACCCTTATAATTTTCAACATCAACTTTAAATAGATTAGAATCGTTTTCTGTCATTTTTTAATATTATCCCAAAATTTTATAAAATTGGGATGTTTTTTTTAAAATAAAATTATTAATTTTTGGAGAGTTTTTTCCTACTATTTCCATTTCTTTTAAATTCCCATTACAATGAAGTACTATATTGCAGCCTGCTTTAAACGTTTTGATTGTATTTTCTTTTATATTTCCTTTTAAACTTTTCATAGATATGTCATCAGAGATCAAAATATTTCGAAATTTTATTTTGTTTCTAATTAATCCTATTAATTTTTTAGAATGAGTAACTGTGTTTTGATTATCAATTTTACTAAAAATAATATGCGCTGTCATTGCGAAAAGGCTTTCTTTTTTTTTAAAAGTAGCAAAATCTTCTTTAATTAAATGTGATAATTTTTTATTCACCGTAGGAGTTTTTAAGTGACTATCAACTTTTGCCAATCCATGTCCCGGTATATGCTTCATTACAGTTCCAACTCCATTTTCATGAAAATATTGTATGCACTTATCACCTATTTTTGATACTATTTTAGGATTCTTTGAAAAAGATCTATCACCAATAATATTTGATGCTCCTTTAATTCTTAAGTCTAAAACGGGAACTGTATTAATATTTACACCAATTAATCTTAATAGATAAGATGTTTTATCAACAAACAATCTATAAAAAAAATTAAATTCTCTGAGATTTTTTGCATATTTATTTCCAAAAAATTCAGAAGTTAAATTTTCAAAAGAAACAATATTTTTTAATCTATTTATTCTTCCTCCTTCTTGATCTATTAATATTGGATATTTTCTATCATTAAAAATTTTTCTAATGGATGAAGTTAATTTATAGGTTTGGTTGATATTCTTAATATTTCTTGTAAATAAAATTACACCCCAAGGTTTATATTTCCTTAAAAAAAATTTTTCTTTAATTGATAATTTCGTTGATTTAATACCTACAACAAAAGAACGACGATTATTCATTTGACTCTAACAACTTCCAGAAGTTAAATTTTTTCTTTTTTTGATTATCTGATTGTTCAACATATTCAATAATATTTATCGTATTGTCCTCTAAAACTGGAAGTTTTTTAGAAAAAATTTTTATTTTATCTTCAATATTATTAAAAGATCTATAAGAATTTTTTTTGTTCATATCTGAAAAATAATATCTACAAGTCAAGAATATAAATAAAATAATGCTGAGTATAAATATAAAATATTTAATTTCTTTGAGCATTACATTTTCTCAGGAACTGAAACACCAACAATATCCATTCCAGATTTAATTACATTAGAAATTAGCTTTAAAAAAACTAATTTATCTTCAGTAATTTTTTTTTCTTTATTAATAAATCTTTTTTCAGGATTTTCTTTTCCCAAATTCCAATATGCATGGAACAAAGATGCTAATTCGTATAAATATGTAGGTATTCTATGGGGTTCGAGCTTGTTAGATGATGCATCGATACATTTTGGCCATTCAGATATTTTTTTTAAGATATTTATCTCATCATAGGAATATTCAAAATCATAATTATCGATTTTTATATCTGATTTAAGATCTTTATCGATGTGTCTAAATACTGATGCTATTCTAGCATAACAATATTGAACATAATAAAGTGGATTGTCTTTCGATTTTTCAATAACGTTATCGAAATCAAAATCAAGCTCGACATCACTACTTCTATTTAACATTATAAATCTTGTAGCATCTTTTCCAACTTCATTAATTAAATCATCTACAGTGATATAATCACCTTTTCTCTTAGACATCTTAAAAGGTTTTTTATTTTTAATAAGTTTAACAAGTTGGCTAACTTTACAAATTAACTTTCCTTTAGAATTAGATATTGCTTCAACTGATGAAGAAATTCTTTTTATATAGCCAGCATGGTCAGCACCTAAGATATTAATTAATTGATCAAATTTTCTATCTAATTTATTTTTATGATAAGCAACATCACTTGCAAAATAAGTCCATGCACCATCAGATTTTTGTAAAGCTCTATCTTTATCATCTCCAAAATCTGTAGATCTAAAAAGTAATTGCTCCCTTTCAACCCAATTATCATTATCTTCTCCAGCCGGAGCTTTAATTTTTCCTTTGTAAACAAATTTATTTTTTTGAAGGAATTCAATTACTTTTTCAACCTCCTTATTTGCAACTAATTTTTTTTCACTTACAAAATTATCATGATTTATACCTAAACTATTGAGATTATTTTTTATTAATTTTAATGCTTCATCAATTGATAAAACAGTTAATTCCTCAGATATATTTTCAAATTTTTCAAAATCTATCTTTTTATTTGAATTTAAAATATTTTTTGCAAAATCAATCAAATAATCACCAGGATATAAATCTTCTTTATCTTTTGGAAACGGTTCGTTAAAATTAATTTCCCTAATTCTATAATAAACAGATTTTGTAAAATTCATAATTTGATTACCATAATCATTCACATAATATTCTTTAGTTACTTTATGTTTGTTAAAGAGCAATATATTTGCAATTACATCACCTAAGATTGCTCCCCTACAATGACCCACGTGTAAAGGTCCAGTGGGATTTGCAGAAACAAACTCAATAAGATAATTTTTCTTATTTTCTTTAGTATTGATTCCGAAGGATTTTGAATTTTGGATTATTTCCTTAATAAAGTTTGTCCAAAAGACTGGCTTTAACTTTATATTTATAAAGCCTGGCTTTACTACAGATATTTCATCAATCAGTTTATCATTTTTTTTAATTTCATCAGATAAAGTATTGGCAAGTTCTAATGGTGGTTTCTTATTTATTTTAGCTAAAACCATTGCAACGTTTGTTGATATATCGCTATTAAATTTTGAGGGTGGTATTTCTGCTGTAATCCCATCTAAGGTTTCAGGTAAAACTAAATCCCCTTTTTTTGAAAAATCTAATAAAGTTTGCTTAATTTTATCTAAGTATTGTTCAAAAATATTCATTTAAAATTCTTATTTAAGTTAATTGCATATCTATCGGTCATTCCTGATATAAAATCAGAAATAGCTCTGTATTTATTGCCAGTAAGTTGTTCTTGAGCAATGAATTTTTTAGGATTTAATTTTATTCTACTAAACAATTTTTTTATTATTAATTTACCTTTATTATTTTTTGATAGAACCTCTTTATTATTATACATTTTTGTCTTTAGAAAATATCTAATTTCATTTTCTGAATTTTTGACTTTATCAGAAAAATCTACCATTAAAGAACTTGTTTTTTTAATATCTTTTAAACTTTTAACTTTGTTAAATTTTAAATTATTTTTAGTATTTCTAATTATATCTTTTATCATTAAATCAATAGAGTCTCGTATAATTTGATAGGTTGCTATTTTATAATTTTGTTTATTAATTGTATTTTTATATCTTTTGTAAATATCTTTAAAAAAATTAATTTCAACTAACTCTTCCAATTTAAATAAGTTTGCATTTATTCCATCTTGAATATCATGATTATTATAAGCTATATCATCAGAAATCGCAGAAATTTGAGCCTCTAAAGATGGATAAGTTTTAAAATTAATCATATTCTTAAATCTTTTTATCCCAATTAAATTATCGACTAAATCTAGATCATCTACAGGACCATTATGTTTTAATAGACCTTCTAATGTTTCAATTGAAAGATTAAGTCCATTATAATTCAAATATTTATTTTCTAAAAACATAACAACTCTCAATGTTTGTAAATTATGATCAAAACCACCATATTCTTCCATACATTCGTTTAAAGCATCTTCGCCAGCATGTCCAAAAGGTGTATGACCTAAGTCATGAGCTAGACTTAAGGTTTCTGCTAAATCTTCATTTAAATTTAGATAGCGTGCTATTGATCTTGCTATTTGAGCTACCTCCATAGAGTGAGTTATTCTTGTTCTGTAATGATCACCTTCTGTATTCACAAATACCTGTGTTTTATGTTTTAATCTTCTAAATGAGGCACTGTGAATTATACGATCTCTATCTCTTTGAAACGGTGTTCTGTATTTTGATAAAGATTCCTTAAATATTCTACCTTTACTTTTGAATAAGCCTATCTTTGAGTATTTTTTCATCCTTTAAAATAAATATTTAAGTATTATATTAGTAATACCAGTGATCAATTATGATTAAAGAAATTAAATTTACTGATAAAGCACTAAAACAGATCAATGTTTTGTTGTCTAAAAAAGATAAAGGATCTTTTTTTAGAATCGCCATTAAAGGTGGTGGTTGCTCAGGTTTCCAATATGAATTTACTTTTGATAAAGAAAAGGCGGCAGATGATTTAAATTATGAAAATATACTAATAGATAAGACATCTGCAGATCTCTTGAAAGGTTCGGAGATTGATTATGTATCAGAATTAATTGGTGAACAATTCAAAATTACAAACCCACAAACTAAATCTTCTTGTGGTTGTGGCGTTTCTTTCTCTCTTTAATGATTATTTCCTCGTGGAATGTAAACTCGGTTCGAGCTCGTATTGAAAATATCAAAAGCTATCTTTTAAAATATAAGCCAGACATTGTAATGATGCAGGAAATTAAGACTGAGGATGTCAATTTTCCTTATGATGATTTTTCAGCAATGAACTATGAAAGTCATGTATTTGGTCAAAAAAGCTATAATGGTGTTGCTATTATCTCTAAAGGAAAATTAAAAAATATAAGAACAGATTTAATTAAAGATAAATTAAAACAATCAAGAATAATTTCAGCTGAACTTGATTATAAGAAAAAAAATATTCAGTTAATAAATATATATACTCCTAATGGTAATCCTGTTGACACTGAAAAGTATGATTATAAAAAAAAGTGGCTAGATCATTTAATTAAACAATTAAAGTCATTAAGTAAAAAAAATCCAAATATTATTCTTGCAGGTGATTTTAATATCATTCCAGCTGCAGAGGATGTTTATAATCCAAAAAGCTTTGAGGATGATGCTTTATTTAGATTAGAAATAAGAAAAAAATTAAGAGAGATGATCAATTTAGGATTTAGTGATGTTTATAGACATTTTAATGAGACCAAAGAAGGATATACATTTTGGGATTACATGAGAGGAGCTTGGCAAAAAAATAATGGTATGAGAATTGATCATTTCTTAGTTTCTAATTCTTTAATTGATCAAGTCAAAGGTATAAATATTAATAAAGATCCAAGGGGTCGGGAAAAACCATCAGACCATACACCGATTGAAATAACTTTAACTTAAAGATTTTATTTTATTTATTAACTCTTCATTAATGTTTCGAGGACCTTTGTCTAATCTATTTTTGTGTCTTCTTTCACCTGGAAGTCTAACTCCCACAAAAGATTTCATCTTATTAAAAAATTCATCAGCATGTTTTTGCCAATTTGTTCCTGATGTTTTATCTGGTGATATTGCAATAATAAATTCTCCTCCACTAGGGGGTCCACCGTCATTATTGTCTTTCGCAGCTGTTTCAAAACTAAAATTATCACCAACTAAAGCGCCAGCCATCAGTTCAACCATCATTGCTATAGCTGAACCTTTGTAACCTCCAAAAGGAAGTAAGACACCTCCATCAGCTATTGCGCCTGGATCAGTTGTCTCTTTGCCATCTTTGGTTAAACCAGTTCCTAAAGGAACTTTATGCCCTTCTCTTTTTGCAACTTGAACTTCACCCATTGCCATTGATGCTGTTGCCATATCATAAACCACTGGAGTTTTTCCAGGTCTTGGCCAAGCAAATGAAATTGGATTTGTTCCAAATAATGGTTTAATTGCACCTGCTGGCGCTACTGCAGGCTTATATGATGTACATGCAAAAGCAACCAAGCCTTCTTCTGCTAATTTTTCTGTTTCAGGCCACATCGCTGCCATGTGGTGAGAATTATTTATTGCAAGCACTGCTACACCATTTTCTTTTGCGGTTTTAGCTAATTCAGGTAATCCTTTATTTAAAACAACGGGTGCTAAACAATTATTCCCTTGAACTTTTATAACTGATGAAGAAATTTTTTTAATTTCTGGTTTTCCTTTACCATTAATTTTTCCACTTTTTAATCCACTTACATATGCTGGCAATCTAAATAAACCATGAGATAAAGATCCATCTCGCTCAGCATTTCTGATTAAGTCAGAAAGAATAGATGCTGTTTCATTATCACATCCATTAGCTAATAAGGTTTTTTTAGCTAAATTAAATATTTCATCTAATGTAAGGGAAACTGTACTCATCCCATTATTAGATATTATTTATGACTAAAGATCAATTTTTATTTAACAACCTTTAAAAGATTTTGACATGTTGCCAATTAAATCAAAATATAAATCTTTACCAGGGTTAAGAGTTGCTCCCAATGGATCAATAACCCCTGTTGCAACATTGGTATCTTTTGCTACAGCTTTAATTATGTCGGGATTAAATTGTGGCTCGGAGAATATACAGCTTACTTTATCGTGTTCAATTATCTCTCTAATATCAGCTAATTGTTCAGCACCAGGCATTACGTCTGTATTTACGGTAAATGCACCAAGGATATTAATGCCAAATCTTTTTTCAAAGTATTGATATGCATCATGAAAAACGATTGATTTGAAATCCTTGTTTAATTCAGATTTTACTTTCTTAGTAAGCTTATCTAAATCTTTATGTGCTTTTTTTAAATTTGCTTTATATTTAGCTTCATTTTTTTGATCATTCTCAATCAAGTGTTCTACCATTTCACTTAAAATCACTTTTGCATTCATTGGATCCAACCAAATATGTGGGTCATACTCACCGTGTGCGTGTTCTTCATGACCATGCTCGTCATGACCATCTTCTTTATGCTCATCGTCATGTCCATGTTCATCATGACCATGTTCCTTTTCTTTTTTATCATGGTCGTGGTCATCATGATCGTCCTCTTTTTTTGCATGATCATCATGGTCATCCTCTTTATGCCCATGATCATGTTCTTCAAAAATGTTTCTTTCTCTAAACTTAAGTAAAGTTAAATCTTTGATTTCCATTAACTCAATTTTTTCTGCTTTTTTTGCAACAGATTTTAAAGGTTTTTCTAAAAAATTTTCCAAATCCTCACCAACCCAGAATATTAGATCGGCATTTTGCAACATTTTTGCATGTGATGGTTTTAAAGCAAAACCGTGGGGAGAAGCATAACCATCCACTATTAAATCTGGTTTTGCTACTCCATCCATCAAATAACTTGCTAATGAATGAATAGGTTTAATTGAAGTAACTACTTTAATTTCAGCATTTGCCGGTGCAAAAACAGTTAAGAATGATAATATTGATAAGATTAATGGTAATTTTTTAATGTTTTTCATATGTTGAATATTTAAATTGTTATAATATAACACTATGTAATAATATAACATTTATTAGTCAAGGAATAAAATGAGCTCTAATCAAAATTTACTTGTGAAGTTAAATAAAGCTGGTTTTAGTTTAAATAATAAATGGCTTGTTAAAGGAGTATCACTTCAAGTTGAAAAAGGTAAAATAGTTACTCTTATTGGTCCAAATGGATCAGGAAAAAGTACAACAGCTAAAATTGCTTTGGGTATTTACAAAAAAATTGATGGTTCAGTTGAAAAATACACAAATAAAGTAGGATATGTTCCACAGAAAATCTCAATTGATTGGACACTGCCGCTAAGAGTAAATGATTTTATGGTATTAACTGAAAATCTCAATAAAGAAACAATAGATGAAGCTCTTTCTCTGACTGGTGTAATTCACCTTAAAGATAAAAATTTAGGCGACTTATCTGGTGGAGAGTTTCAAAGAGTTTTACTTGCAAGAGCTATATCAAAAAAACCTGAGTTATTAGTTCTAGATGAACCTGTGCAAGGAGTAGATTTTACTGGTGAGATTGCTTTATACGAACTAATTAAGAAAATTTCTGATGAATTGAATTGTGGTATCTTATTAATTTCTCACGACTTACATACTGTAATGAGTGCTACAGATCATGTTGTCTGTTTAAACGGTCATGTTTGTTGCTCAGGTTCTCCAATGGATGTTGCAAAAAACAATGAGTATAAAGCTTTATTTGGTGAACAAGCTTCTCAAATATTATCAAGATACGAACATAGACACGATCATATTCATACAGATCAAGGTGAGATAAAGAAAAATTAAATGTTAGATGATTTTTTTATAAGAGCTTTAATAGCAGGTATTGGAGTTGCAATTGTGACAGGACCACTTGGATGTTTTGTTATATGGAGAAGACTTTCATATTTTGGTGATACCCTATCTCACTCTGCGTTACTTGGTGTTACCCTTGCTTATTCTATGGAATTTAATATTGCATTTTCTGTATTTATTATCTCTTCTTTAATAGCCTTAACTTTAATACGACTCCAAAAAAGAACTAATCTACCAGGTGATGCTTTACTTGGTCTCTTAGCTCACTCATCATTAGCTGTAGGACTAGTGGTTATAGGTTTTTTATCATTTATTAGATTTGATATTATGGGATTACTATTTGGAGATATATTGGCTGTTACTGTTGATGATCTTTTAATTATATGGATTGGAGGAGCATTAATCCTCTTAGTTTTAAAATTAATTTGGAAACCTTTATTTGCTTCAACAGTTAATTATGAATTGGCAGAAGCTGAAGGTTTAAATCCTGATAGAGCTAAAGCTATATTTACAATCTTAATGGCAGCAATCATTGCAATATCAATTAAAATGGTTGGCTTATTATTAATAACTGGAATGCTAATTATACCTGCTGCAATGGCTAGAAATATTTCATCAAGTCCTCAAAAAATGATGATGTATTCAATTATAGGTGGTTTGTTATCTGTAATTTTAGGATTATTTTCTTCTTTAGAATTTAATACTGCATCTGGACCATCAATTATAGCAGCTTCTTTATTCTTATTCATCTTGTCATTATTAAAAATAAAACAATCGATTAAATTGAAAAATTAATGAGGAATCAGTAGAATGAATAAAATGCAAACTCTTTCAAAAAATCAGCAAATCATTTTTGATTTAATTGATAAATCAGCTGAGCCAATGAAAGCTTATTCAATACTGCACAATGTTCAAAAAAAAGGGATTAAAGCACCGTTACAAGTTTATAGAGCGCTGGATAAGTTAGTTGAAATAGGAAAAATTCATAAAATTGAAAGTCGAAATGCCTTTATTGCATGTCATAATTCAAGCTGTCAGGTATCAAAAGCTACCGCATTTTCAATCTGTGAGATCTGTGAAAAAGTAACAGAAATTAGCAGTGCAAGTCTTTCTAAATACTTAACTAATTTCAAAGACAAAGATGGTATGAAATATAGTAAATATAATCTTGAATTTTTTGGATTATGTAAAAAGTGTAGATAAGTTATTATCTAAAATCTAAATAAAACAAGCTGAAAGGAAAACGTATGTTTATTAAGAAATATCTTAAATGGATAAGTACATTTCTAGTTTTAGTTGGTATTCTATTAACAAACCTAAATATATATCCTTTAAATATCTATTTTCATGGATTAGGAGTTGTTGGATGGACTATCGCTGGATTTATTAGCAAAGATAAAGCGATCCTTACTAATTTTGGATTACAGATACCACTATTTATCATTGGTATTTATAAAGTTGTATTTTAATTTTCAAGTAGACTTTAATTTTAATTAGTTTAGAAGTTGACGAATCCCCCCTTAGATTCTTAAATCACTAAATTTACATGTAGAATTATTTTCTGTCTCCGATTACATACTCCTTAAGTCATGAATCGATAGGAACCGAAAACAATAATATAAAGGAGATAAAGAATGGAAATGACTTTAATTTATACGGTTATAGGCTTCGCCCTTGCTGGTTATAGCGTAATCGCTAACGACTCAATTCAAACACTAGGTACATTTATAGCTTCAAAAAAGAAGTGGTTCAAATGGTACATACTTGCAGGATCAGCTTCTAGTGTAATGATTTTAGCTTTAGCATGGGGATGGTATGCGTATGATGGTGATATTTCATATGGAAGATTAACTAGAATACCTTATCAAGAAATTCAATGGTATCATGCAGTAGCGCCTGCAATATTGCTATTATTAACAAGAATTGGAATACCGGTATCTACTACTTTCTTAGTTCTTTCAGCATTTGCTTCAACAGTTGTGCTTGAAAAAATGCTATTAAAAAGTGTAGTTGGATATGGTTTAGCGGCAATGGTCGCTTATATTGCTTGGATTGTTGTATCAAAATTTATCAATGAAAAATTAGATGAAGTTGATGAAAAGTATATAGGCTTTTGGAGAAACTCAGTATGGGTCACTTCAGGTTGGCTATGGTGGGTTTGGTTATCTCATGATGTAGCAAACATTGCTGTGTATCTTCCAAGACAACTGGATATAACAATTCTGCTAACTGTAATGGGATATTTTACAGCTTTGCTATTTTACATCTTCTATATTCAAGGTGGACGAATACAAACTGTAGTTTTAGAAAAAACTGGAACTAGATATGCAAGATCAGCTACAATTATCAACGTAATTTATGCTGGTGTCTTATTCTACTTTAAAGAACTTAATGATTTACCTATGTCAACTACATGGGTTTTTGTTGGTTTATTATGTGGTAGAGAACTTGCGATTTCAACAATGAACAAAGATTATAAATTTAAGTATGTCTTCCCATTAATTGGTAAAGACTTTCTTAAAATGATCTTTGGATTAAGTGTTTCAGTTGGAATTGTTTTAGCAATCCACTACATAATTATTCCAAATAGTTGGTTTTAAATATATTTTGTGGTCGTGTTAATTATTTAACACGGCCATAAACGTCCTGGTATCGAACAATATCTGTTTCTTTTAATATAGATCCTACTTGAGCTTCAATAATTTTTACTGGTTTTTTGTAGGGATTTTCTATTCTATGGATTGCACCTAATGGAATAAAAATAGTTTCATCTGGTTTCATTGTAAAATATTTCTTATTTAAAGTAATTTTAGGTTTACCATGAGTAACTACCCAATGTTCAGCTCTGTGATGATGTTTTTGAAGACTTAATATACCTTTTGGTTTTACATACAATTCTTTAATTAAGAATTCCTTACCATTGAATAGATTAACATAACTGCCCCAAGGTCTATGAAATACATTCTTCTTTTTATAATAATGTCTTTTATTTCTTCCATACATTTTGCAAATTTCTTTCCAAGACCCTAAATCAGACCAAGGAATATCTAATTTAATAGCATTAATATCTCTCGTTTTTTCTAATATTGCATAGTCAAAAGACTTAGCTGTTGCTCTAGTAAATGCTTGTTTGTTTAAATAATACACATTACTTTTATATTTTGCTTTTGTTACAGCTTTGTTACAATTTCGGTAAATATTTGGTTGGTATTTCTTGAAATTATTAATAATTGAGTCTTTTCTCAAATAAAACATTCCAGAATTCCAATAACCTTTTTTACTAATTATTTGTTTAGCTTTAGCTTCTTTAGGTTTTTCTACAAATCTAGTTACTTTATTATTTTTTGTTAAAAAATAACCAAATTCACTAGAGGGCATTGTAGGTTTAATCCCAAATATAAAGATATTATTATGGGTGAGTTTCTTTTGATTTTTTTTAATAGCTTTATTAAATAAACCAACCTTCTCTATCAAATGATCAGCTGCTAAGAACATTAAAGGTTGTTCGTTAGGAATATCTTTTATTAATGCCGTACTTAAAATGGCTGGTGCGGTATTTCTTTTAGCTGGCTCTAAAACTATCTTAAATTTTCTTATTTTGTGTTTCTTTAAATGTTGTTTTACTTGTCTTAAATATTTGGCATTAGTGCTTATGATTGGTGCATCAAATATTGATGCTTTAACTCTCTCTAAAGTTTTTCCTAATAAAGTCCAATTACCAAAATCTATAAATTGTTTAGCCTGGTGTTTTTTAGCTTTAGGCCAGAGTCTTGTTCCTGCTCCACCACATAATATAACTGGGCGAATTTTCATTAAATTTTTGAGTAATCCTTAACTTCTTTTTTCTTACCAGGATGAGTTGGTGCTCCTAGATATGCTGGTCCAACTGTTTGCGCATATTTCCAAAGTGTTCCTGATCCAAAATCAGATTTTCTAGCTTTCCATTTTCTTTTTCTTGAAGCTAATTGTGCTCTTGTTAATCGAACATTAATTGTTCCTTTTTTAGCATCAATATCAATAACATCTCCATTACGTAAAAGAGCAATTGGACCACCTAAAGCAGCCTCTGGGCCCACGTGACCTACACAAAAGCCTCTCGTTGCTCCTGAAAATCTTCCGTCAGTTATTAAAGCAACTTTCTCACCTTTGCCTTGACCATAAATTGCACCCGTTGTTGAAAGCATTTCTCTCATACCTGGTCCACCAACAGGTCCTTCATATCTAATAATAATTACATCCCCATCTTTATATTTTCTACTTTGAACTGCTTTCATTGCACTTTCTTCATTGTCAAAACATCTTGCTCTTCCAGTAAATTGTAATTTTTTAAGTCCAGCAATTTTAACAATTCCTCCTTCTGGAGCTAAATTACCTTTTAATCCAACAACTCCTCCATCAGGTGATAATGGTCTGTTGTAAGCTCTTAAAACTTTTTGTTTTGGATTAAATTTAATTCCTTTTAAATTTTCTTTCATTGTTTTGCCTGTTACTGTCATACAGTTACCATGAATGTAGCCACCATCATAAAGAGTTTTTAATAGCATTGGCACACCACCTGCTAACCACATATCTTTTGCAACATATTTTCCACCTGGTTTTAAATCCGCAAGATAAGGTGTTCTTTTAAATATTTTTGCAACATCCATTAAATCAAATTTAATTCCTGCTTCATTTGCGATAGCTGGTAAATGTAATGCAGCATTAGTTGATCCACCTGTTGCAGCAACTATTGTTGCAGCATTCTCTAATGCTTTTCTTGTAACGATATCTCTCGGTTTAATTTTTTTTGCTAATAATTCCATTACCATTCGGCCACTTGCTTTTGCATACTTATCTCTTTCTTCATATGGTGCTGGTGTTCCTGCTGAATAAGGTAATGCTAAACCAATTGCCTCTGATACACATGCCATAGTGTTTGCGGTAAATTGTCCGCCACACGCTCCAGCTGTAGGGCATGCAACTAATTCTAATTTTCTTAATTCTTTTGCTGACATTTGACCTGATGAATGTTTTCCAACAGCTTCAAAAACATCCACTACTGTCACATCTTTACCTTTATATTTTCCTGGAAGGATTGAGCCACCATAAATAAAAACACTTGGTACATTTAATCGTACCATTGACATCATTAAACCTGGTAAAGACTTATCACAACCTGCGATACCCACTAATGCATCGTAACAATGACCTCTTACTGTTAATTCAGCGCTATCTGCAATTACTTCTCTTGAGATTAACGAAGATTTCATTCCTTCATGACCCATTGCAATACCATCAGTGACCGTTATCGTACAAAATTCTCTTGGAGTTCCTCCTGAGGCTCTTACACCCTTTTTAACTGACTGAGCTTGTCTCATTAAAGCGATATTACATGGCGCTGCTTCATTCCATGTTGATACAACACCTACAAATGGTTTGGAGACATCTTTTTCGGTTTCTCCCATAGCATAATAAAAAGATCTATGTGGAGCTCTATCAGCACCTAGAGATGTATGTCTACTTGGTAATTTTTTCTTATCAAACTTCCGCATTATAAACTTTCAATAGTTAATGATATTTTTTTGATATCATCTTTTAAATTACTATAGTTAGTTTTTTCTTGTTCAACAATATTTTTTGGTGCTCTATTAGTAAATCCTTTATTAGATAGTCGTTGTGATATCTTGTCCATTTCTTCCTGGTATTTACCCTGTCTTTTGACTAAATTTTCTTTTATTAGATTTAAATCAACATTCTCATCAAAATATATCTTAAATATGTCTCCAGATATAACTAGTGTAGCTGACGGCTTGGCTTGATCTTTGTCAAAAAAATTATTTATACGACCAAGCTTTTTAAGAACCACTTCATTATTGGTCATTAATTTTTTATTATTTTTAGCAATTTTATTAATTGATATATCAACAAATGAACCAGGACTTACATTTAACTCATTTTTAAATGATCTTAATTCTGAAATTATATTAATAATCTTCTCAACATCTTTTCGAGACTGATCTTTTTTTACTTTACCAGATGGCCAGTTTTTATACATGAGAAAATTTTTATTTGATTTATCAAACTTGTTTTTTAACCATATTTCTTCGGTTACAAATGGAATAAAAGGATGAAGCATTACGAGTATTTGTTTGAAAATATAAGCGGATACTTCTTTAACTTCTTTTTGGGCTTTTTTATCATCTGAATAAAGTATTGTTTTTGAAAGTTCTATGTACCAGTCACAATATGAGTGCCAAGCAAATTGATAGGCATTTTTAGCAGCTTCATCAAAACGATAATCTTCAATATTTTTTTGAATTTTGTTTTTAATTTCAATTAACTCTGAATATATCCATTTGTTTATATTTAATGTGCTTTTTGGAACTTTATCAGTTTTCTTGAAATCACATTTATTTGTGATTAAAAAATTATTGGCATTCCATAATTTGTTTAAAAAATTCCTATATCCTTTTACTCTATCTTCAGAAAGTTTAACGTCTGTACCTGGGGATGCCATTGACAACAATGTAAATCTTAAGGCATCAGCACTATATTTTTCTATTAAATCTAATGGGTCAATAACATTACCTTTCGATTTAGACATCTTTTGTCCTTTTTCATCTCTAACCAAAGCATGAACATAAATATCTTTGAAAGGTTCTTTATTTAAAAATTCCATTCCAAACATCATCATTCTGGCAACCCAAAAAAAGATAATATCAAAACCTGTAACTAAAACTGAGGTAGGATAAAATTTCTTAACAAAATCTTTTTTATCAGGCCAACCCAAAGTCGCAAAAGGCCATAAACCAGATGAAAACCATGTATCTAATACATCTGGATCTCTAATTATTTCAACATCTTTTTTATAAAATTTTTTTGCTTGTTTTTTTGCATCTGTCTCATTTATTGCAACAAATATTTTTTTATCAGGTCCATACCATGCCGGTATTTGATGACCCCACCAAAGTTGTCTAGAAACACACCAAGGTTCAATATTATTCATCCATTGAAAATAAGTTTTAGACCAATTAGTTGGAAAGAAATTTGTTTTTTTTGATTTAACTATTCTTTTTGCTTTTACAGCTAATTTTTTTGCATCTACAAACCACTGTTCAGTTAAAAAAGGTTCTATAACCGAATTAGATCTATCACCGTAAGGAACCTTATTCTTAATATTTTCTTCTTTAACAAAAAAATCTTTTTCCTTAAGTTCTTCTAATAACTTTTTACGAGCATCAAATCTATCAAGTCCTACGTAATCCTGAGGTGCATTGTTATTTATTTTTCCTTCTTCGGTAAATACATTAATTATATCTAACTTATTTCTTTGGCCTACATCGTAGTCATTAAAATCGTGTGCTGGTGTAATCTTTAATGCACCTGTTCCTTGTTCAGGATCTGCATAATTATCTCTAATAATTTTAATTTTTCTTCCTACTATTGGTATTGTGACAGTCTTGCCAACATATTCCTTATATCTTTTATCTTTAGGATTAACTGCAATCGCTGTATCGCCAAGCATTGTTTCAGGCCTAGTAGTAGCAATTGATATAAATTCTGAAGAATTCTCGATTGGATATCTAATGTAGTATATTTTAGAGTTCATTTCTCTTTGATCAACTTCTAAATCTGAAATTGCTGTTTTAAGTACGGTGTCCCAATTAACCAATTTTTCAGCTTTGTAGATTAATTTTTTTTTGTATAAATCAACAAAAACTTTGATTACAGATTTCGATAAATTTTCATCCATAGTAAACGCGTTACGTGACCAGTCGCAAGAGCATCCAAGTTTTTTTAATTGATTAATTATGATGTCTCCATATTCATTCTTCCATTCCCATACTTTTTCAATAAATTTTTCTCTTCCAAGACTGTTTTTATTTAAATTCTCTTTTTCTAATTTTCTTTCAACGAGTGCTTGAGTTGCAATACCTGCATGATCAGTTCCTGGTTGCCATAAGGTTTCGTAATTATTCATTCGATAATATCGAACTAGGAAATCCTGAATTGAATTATTTAACGCGTGTCCCATATGTAAACTTCCAGTGACATTTGGTGGTGGAATTACAATAGAAAATTTTTTTGAATTTTTTTGAGGTTTGAACAATTTATTTTTCTCCCAATAAGCATAAATTTTATCCTCAACTTTAGAATGTATATATTTATCGCTTATCATGGGTGTAATTAGTTTATAATTTAATAATCTAAATTAACAATAATCAAATTGGAACGTTATTTAATAGACTAATTGCAAATATTTTATATAAAACCCTTGTAGCTATCATCTAAAACATAAGGCAACGTGGCGGAATGGTTACGCAGAGGATTGCAAATCCTTGTATCCCGGTTCGATTCCGGGCGTTGCCTCCAAAAAAAATCTTGTTTTAGTTCTAAAAAAAAGTAAGTTGAGATTTTTATATTCCTCGGTAGCTCAGTTGGTAGAGCAGTTGACTGTTAATCAATTGGTCGCAGGTTCGAGTCCTGCCCGAGGAGCCAAAACTAGCCAACTTTAGAAATATTGCTACTCGCTACCTGTAATGACTTATTAAACTTTAGTTTCTGATCAGAATTTAGTTCAGAATACAATTTGACTAAAAAATTGTAATTAACATTCATGTGCCCCTCTTGTGATTTTTCTAAATTCACAAGATATTCTGAAAAATCCTCAAAAAAATAATTAATCGGCACTTTTAAGTAATTAGAGAGCTGTAATAATCTTATAGAGCTCACTCCATTGGTACCTTTCTCGTATTTTTGAATTTGTTGAAATGTTACGTTAATTGCTTTTGCTACTTTAGTTTGTGTCAAACCAAGCGCCAATCTTCTAAGCTTAAGTTTGTTGCCTAGATGCTTGTTAAAATTATCTTCCATTAAGACCCCTCTTAATTTTTATAAAAACTTATTCAACTAGGTTTTGATACCTCCTGCAAGAAATAATTTATTTATTTTTAACAAAAATTCAGGGTAGACGGATAATATGTCAAGCATTACTTGTGGGTTTATTTAAGAAATATTCCTTGATATTTATAATGACTATAGTATCTGGCTCAGAAAAAGTTTAGTCCTTTCACTCTTAGGATTGGCAAAAAATTCTTTAGTATCGGCTTTTTCAACAATCATACCCTCATCCATGAATATCATCTGATCTGCAACTTCTTTAGCAAATCCCATTTCATGAGTTACAACAATCATTGTCATGCCTTGTTTTGCTAAATTTACCATAACATCTAGAACCTCTTTAATCATTTCAGGATCTAAAGCTGATGTCGGTTCATCAAAAAGCATTATTTTTGGCTCCATACAAAGTGCACGAGCTATAGCTACCCTTTGTTGTTGACCTCCAGAAAGTTGACCTGGATATTTTTGTGCTTGATCTAATATTTGGACCCTTTCTAAATGTTTTAAAGCTAATTCCTCAGCATCCTTTTTTGGCATTTTCTTTACCCAAATAGGAGCTAAGGTACAATTATCTAAAATAGATAAGTGTGGAAATAAATTAAATTGTTGAAATACCATACCAACTTCTGCTCTAATTTGTTCAATATTTTTTGTATCCTCTGTCAGAGTTGTACCGTCCACTATTATGTCGCCTTCCTGATGTTCTTCTAATCTATTAATGCATCTTATTAATGTGGATTTTCCAGAGCCTGATGGACCACAAACAACAATTTTTTGTTTTGGTTTTACTTCTAAATTTATTTCTTTTAATACTTGGAAATCCCCAAACCATTTATTCATATTGTTTATTTGAATAATACTTTCTGACATATTTTATTATCGATCTGTTTTATATTTTTGTTCTAAATTATAACTATATTTACTCATTGCATAACAAATAATCCAGAAAATTATTGCTGCAAATACATAGCCTTCCATAGCAAATCCTAGCCATTCTGGATTAGTTTTAGCTAAATTTAACATTCCAACTATCTCTAATAAACCAACAACAAAGATTAATGGTGTATCTTTAACTAAAGCTAGAAACGTATTTGCAATTCCAGGTATAACAAGTTTTAAAGCTTGTGGTAAAATTACGAATATATGCATTCTCCAATATCCCATGCCTAATGATTTAGCGGCCTCGTATTGACCTCTTGGAAGAGCTTGTAATCCTCCTCTAATAACTTCCGCAACATAAGCTGCCTCAAATAAAGAAATAGCTATTATACATCTAACTAATTTATCAATAAAAAAATCTGCAGGTAAAAACATTGGAAACATAACAGCAGACATAAATAAAACTGTAATTAATGGAACTCCTCTCCAAAATTCAATAAAACCGATAGATATATATCTAATAAGTGGAAATCCAGATCTTCTACCTAGTGCAAATGCCATTCCTATTGGAAAACAAAAAATTAAACAGAAAAATGAAATTATAAAAGTTAAAGATAAGCCACCCCAAGCCCCTGTTTCTACCCAGTTTAAACCATCTAATTTTCCAAGTTCAATATATTCTTCAAAAAAAATGAAATATTTTAATAAAATATAAAGAGCAAAAGGAACAATTAAAAAATAATAAAACTTAAATTTATTAGGAATAAAAAAACCAATAATAATAGACAAAATGGCTGCAATTATACCATATGAAAAATCAAAAAAAACTGGACCACCCGAAATAAAGAAAAATATGAACAAGAACGCAATAAATGGATAAATAACTACATAATAAAGAGTTAAATATTTTTTGAATTTATCAGTAGCAAAAAACCCAACTGATCCAAGTAAAGCTAAAGCTATGAATGATAAATTAATCCTCCATTGCTCACCATTTGGATACATTCCATACATAAATCTTCTCATCCAAACTTTGATATATGTCCAACAAGCTCCTGTGCCTGTACAAACATCTTTTGAATCACCAGCAAAGCTAGCGTCAATGAAAAACCAACTCAATATTGGTGGAATTGATTTTAAAATTATAAATATAATTAACAGAGATAAAATAGCATTAAAATTATTGGTATTTATATGTTTGTTTAATAAATCTAATTGTTTAATTCCACTTAACTCAATTCTTATAAAATAAAGTCCAATAAAACCTAATATAAGCGGCAATAAAAAACTTAAAAAACCAGGTAAAAAACCAGTTATATTTAAACTAAAAAAAGAATTCAATAAGACATCTAAAACACTAATAAAAAACAAAAACAAACCTAAATATAAAAAAGTATAAAGATTGGTTTTATCAGGCTTTAAAAAATTAATTTTAGACATTATTTTTCTGTAATTGCTATTTTTTTATTATACCAGTTCATTAATATTGAAATTGAAATACTCAATGTTAGATATGTAAACATTGTAATAGATACAATTTCAATTGCCTTACCAGTTTGCATTAATGCTGTTCCAGCAAAAACTAGTACTAAATCAGGATAAGCTATAGCTGCAGCTAATGAAGAATTTTTAGTTAAATTTAAATATTGGTTTGTTGTTGGTGGTATTATTATTCTAAGAGCTTGAGGCATTACTACTAGCTTCAAAACTTGATTAGGAGTTAACCCAATTGATGCAGCAGCCTCTTTTTGGCCTTTTCCAACGCCTTGAATTCCTGCTCTCACACATTCAGCTATAAAAGTTGCAGTGTACAAAGACAAAGATAATGCTAAAGCAATTAATTCAGGTGGCAAACTTACACCTCCTTCATAAATAAAGGATGTTGTGGCTAATTGTTTTAAAACAGGAACTTCAAATGACAATTTTACCCCGCCAAATAAAAAACTTAAAACAGGTAAAATCAAAATTAATCCTATTGATATCAATAAAACTGGCGTTTGTTTACCTTGAGTTTCTTGTAATTTTTTTGCCTGAATACGAATAACAATTATTGCAATTATGGCAGCAATAATTGAGTAAAAGAAAATATTAAAATTTTGCCATATAAAAGCTGGAACGTATAAACCTTTAATTGTTAAGAATGCAATTCCAAACATTGCTTCAGCATCTTGAGGAAGCGGTAATGCTCTCAAAGCAGCGAAATACCAAAAAAATATTTGTAGTAGTAATGGGATATTTCTAAAAAATTCTACGTAAAATGCAGCAAATTTATTAATTAAATAATTTGGAGATAATCTAGCTATTCCAACTATTACTCCAAGTATTGTAGCAAAAAAAATTCCAATTACTGATACAAGAATTGTATTTAATAGTCCAACTAAATAAGCTCTAAAATAAGAGTGAGATCCATCATATTCAATTAAAGAAAATTGAACATCAAAAGATGATTCTTGAGATAAAAATCCATAACCAAAATCAATACCTCTACTCTCCATATTGACTTGGGCGTTGTAAGTAAAAAAACCAAAGACAAGAACAACAGCTATGACTGTCATTAATTGAGGACCTATATCTTTAAGTTTAAAATTCACTGTGAGATAATATATGAGTTTATAAAAAAAAGGGCTAGAAGAATCTAGCCCTTTTTAATTAATTTATAACTTAAATTATCTTGATGGTGGAACGTATAA
Organism: uncultured Pelagibacteraceae bacterium; assembly: GCA_902630945.1. Classification (GTDB taxonomy): domain Bacteria; phylum Pseudomonadota; class Alphaproteobacteria; order Pelagibacterales; family Pelagibacteraceae; genus Pelagibacter. The sequence continues at coordinate 15,346 of CACOWV010000005.1, read as the reverse complement.
AATACCACCTTTAGTCCATAATTCATTTGGACCTCTGTCTGGTAAAATACCAGTGTCAGCTATATTTCTCTTATAACTTTCACCATAGTTTCCAACTTGTTTGATAATTCTCAAGTTCCACTCATTATCTAAACCAAATGCTGCACCCATTTCACCTTCAGCACCAACAAGTCTTTTGATTTGTGGGTTATCTGAAGTTTTCATTGAGTCTGCATTTGCTGAAGTAATACCGTATTCTTCTGCTTCAATCATAGTGTTCAAAGACCATCTTACGATATCTTCCCATACTGAGTCACCTTGTCTAACAACTGGTCCTAAAGGTTCTTTAGAAATAGTTTCTGGTAAAACAATGTGTTCATCAGGGTTCTTCATTTTAGTTCTTTGAGCAGCCAAACCAGATTTATCAGTAGTATATGTATCACATCTACCAGCATCATAAGCAGCTACAACTTCATCAGCTTTTTCAAAAGCAACTGGTTCATAAGAAATTCCTCTTGAATTAAAGAAGTCTCTCATATTTAACTCAGTTGTTGTACCAATATTTGTACAAGCTGAGATACCATTTTTGAATTGATCTACTGAAGTAATACCTGAACTTTTTCTTACCATGAAACCTTGTCCATCGTAAAAGTTCACACCTACGAAAGTAAGTCCGATATCAGCATCTCTAGAAAGAGTCCAAGTTGTGTTTCTTGATAAGATATCAATCTCACCTGAAGTTAAAGCTGTAAATCTTTCTTTAGCACTTAGTGGTGTAAACTTAACTTTGTTTGCATCACCTAATACCGCAGCAGCTACCGCTCTACATACATCAACGTCAACACCAGTCCAATTTCCTGCAGCATCAGCATTAGAAAATCCTGGAAGACCTTGAGATACCCCACATCTTACAAAACCCTTCTTTTGAGTGTTTTTAAGTGTTTTAGATTTTTTAGCAGCCATAGACTCTGTTGTAAAAGTAAACAACACAGCTACCATAGCAACTAAAGAAGTTAATTGTTTTAAGTATTTAAACATTATTCTTCCTTCTGTTATTATTTATTTGTTAACAAATAATTCAAAACAAAGTTTTGAATATTCATAATTTAAGCATGTTAAAAAACTCTGTTCAAGGAAAAATTGGGTAAATAAGCACAAATTAGAGGAATCTAGTCAAGAAAAATTTTAAAAAAAACATATTAAAAAAGACAATATTGGCGCGCCCTGAAGGATTCGAACCTACGACCCTCGGTTTAGAAAACCGATGCTCTATCCAGCTGAGCTAAGGGCGCAACTATTTTGAAATATACATATACAATAATTAATTAATTTTTAAAAAGAAATTTTTTAATAAGAAGTAAAATTGTTAACAGTTCAATTCTTCCAATAATCATAAAGAAAATAAGTGTGTATTTAGTTAAAAAATGTAAATTTTTAAAATCAAATTCAGCTAAACCATAAATTGAGGAATTCACTGTATTCATTAAAGTTAAAATCGCTAATTTAAATGCATTCTCAAATTCAATACCACTTAAGCTAAGTAAAGAAGATAATATAAAGAGAGATAAAATAAAAATAACAATTGTTAAAAAATACTTATTTATTTCATTAAAATCAAAATTAATTTTTGTAAACAACAATTTGTTCATATAGATATTTTTTGGTCTACTAAAAGATAGAATTTGATTAATTGAATATTTGAATAATGAATAAATTTTTATAAACCTAAGACCAGAACTTGTTGAAAAAAAAGAACCTCCAATAATCACTAAAATAAGAAAAATGAAAGTTAAATTTGGTTGATCCAATTCTAATGAAAAACCAATATTTGAAACACTGCTTGATAAAGATAATAAACTTTCAAAAAAGTTATTATTAGAACTAAAAAAAAGAAAAAAAATCGTAATTATAATTGTTAAATAGACTATTAAATTAAGATCTTCGTAAAAAAAATTTATACTTTTATTTTTAGAAAAAACTAAATTGTAGGTAAAAAAAATACTAAAGAAAGATATTAACATTAATATTGATAAAATAACCATTTGTGAATTTTCTTTTATAATTATTGAAAGTTCATTTACAGGTAAAAATCCTCCCGAAGATATCAAAGTAAAAGCAAGATTTAAAGAATCAAAAGATCGTATTGAAAAAATATTTAATATGATAAAAATTAAAAGAGTAAGACCTGAATATAAAAAGAAAATTTTGATTGCTTGTTTTAAAATTTCTGAACTATCAAAAGAAATATAATTGGTAAGTGTTTTTTTAAAACTTTCATCATAAATATCTATTAAAAAAATAATTGAAAATAAAAAATACAAACCACCTATCCATTGAATTGATGATCTCCACAAAATAAGGCTTTGATCTATATGTCTTATATTTTCAAAAATAGTGAATCCAGTTGATGTGAAACCTGAGATAGATTCAAAAAATGAATTTAAGAAAGTAAAATTGTAAATACTAAAATAAAAAGGAATAGATAAAATTAACGGTAACAAAATATACCCAAAAAAAACTGTAAGAATTTTATTATATATGTTCGGTTTTTTTTCTGAGGTTCCAATCTTAAAAAATAAAATAGAAAAAATTAAAGATACTATTAAGCTAAAATAGTAAGTATCTAAATTGAGATATAAATTAAGGTAATAAGAATAAATTATATTAAAAATAGATAAAATTGAAATCAAACCAAAAAAGAAACTTAAATATCTAAGCTGTAAACTTAACATCTAATTAAACTGAACTTAATCTAAAAATATTTTCTACAAATGAAATAGAGTCTTTTTGAGCTATAAATACAACTCGATCATCTTTTTTAAAAGTAAAATTAGATCTGGGAATAATTACTTTTTCATCTCTTAAAACTGCACCAATTCTTATCTCATCAGGTAAATTGGAATTCTTTAATTCTTTATTAATAAGCTCTGAAGTTTCTATTATTTCTGCTTCAATCACTTCGTATTCTCCATTTGATATTGTATATGCATTTTCAATTGTTCCCTTATGAACATGTTTCAAAATACTTGATACTGTATTCATTCTTGGATCTATTAAATCATCAATTTTCAATGAGGATTGAAGTAAAGAATAATTAGGTTTATTTATTAATGCCATAGTTCTCTTGTCATCTATTTCTTTTTTATCTTTAGCGAACTTTTCAACAAGAACACTTACCATTAAATTATCTTCATCATCATTTGTTAGCGCTAAGACAGTTTCTACCTCCTCTAAGTTTGCCTCAGCAAGAACTTCTTCATCTAAACCATCACCATTAATCACTATAGTATCATTCAACTCATTTGCTAAATATTCTGCTCGCTCTTTATTTTTCTCAACAATTTTTACTCTTATAGTTTCTAGTTTTTCCTCAATATTTTTTGCAAGATTAAATCCAATATTTCCCCCTCCAATAATCAGAATTTTTTTTGAAATTTTTTCTTCATGACCAAATGCCTCTAGAGTTTCTGACATTTGTGATGAATTAATTATTGCATATATTTTATCATCTTTTCTAACTGAGTCATTTTTTTTTGGAATAAAGAATTTATCATCTCTATTTATTCCAATAACATTAGCTTCAAGTTTTGGGTATTTTTTTGTTAATTCATTAAATTTGATATTAATTGACTTACAATTATCTTTTATTAGGATTTCTAATAATCTTATTTTGTTGTCTGCAAACGGTACACTATCTAAAGCTCCTGGAGCTTCCAGTTTTCTCTGAATTGATTTAGCTATTTCAATTTCAGGTGAAATAATGACATCAATAGGTAAATTTTCTTTACTATAAACTCTAGTAAATTTTGGATTTAAATAATCTTGAGATCTTATTCTTGCTATTTTTTTTTGAATTTTAAATATAGAAAAAGCTATTTGACAAATAAGCATGTTAATCTCATCATTTCTTGTAACTGCTATAATCATGTCTGTTTCGGAGGCATTAGCTTTTTCTAAAATTGAGGGATATGTAGCTTTACCTACAATAGCTTTTACGTCTAAGCTGTCATTTATTTTCTGTATATCATCACTAGATTGATCAATTACAGTAATTGAATGACCTTGCTCACTTAATAATTTAGATATAGTAAAACCTACTCTACCAGCACCACAAATTATAATATTCATTTTAATTAAATTCTTTTATTCCTAGACCTTTCAACTTTCTATGGAGAGCGCTTCTTTCCATGCCAACAAAGGTAGCTGTTTTAGATATATTTCCATTAAACTTTTTTAATTGAATAGTTAAATACTCTTTTTCAAACTTTTCTCTAGCCTCTTTTAATGGCACAGAAAGGCTATTTTCTGCTAATTTATCGTTATAATTTTGATATTTTAATGACTCTTTAACTATTGTAGAAATTTTTTCTTTTGAATCAGGTTGTAAGATGGCAATTCTTTCTATTAAATTTCTCAACTCTCTTACATTTCCTTGCCAATTATGGTTTAAAATATAGCTATCATTATCATCAATCTCTAATTGTTTAATATTATAATTTTGTGAAATTTTTTTCGAAAAATATTTAATTAATAAAGGAATATCTGATACTCTTTCATTGAGAGATTTTATGTTAATTTCAAATACATTTAGCCTATGATATAAATCTTCTCTAAAATTACCAATTTTAATTTCTTCTTTTAAATCTTTGCTTGAAGAACAAATCAGTCTCACATCAACATTAATATCATTATTGCCATTTAGTCTTTTGAATTTTTGATCTGTCAAAACTCTTAAAATTTTTGATTGTATATCTAATGGAATTTCTGATACTTGATCAATAAGTAGTGTCCCTTGATTTGCTTTTTCAAGGGCTCCATATGAAATTGAACCATTAGTCTTTTCTTCACCAAATAATTCAAGTTCATATTTATTTCCATCAAGTAGAGCTCCATTTAGAATTATAAATGGTTTATCATTTCTTTTAGAATTCTTGTGTATTTTTCTTGCGATTAATTCCTTTCCAGATCCAGAAGGTCCATTGATTAGTATTCTGCTATCTGTAATTGAAATCTTATCAATCTGATCTCTAATATTTGAAATATTTTTACTATCCCCAATTAAGTCATAAGAATAAAACAATTTGCTTTCATAATCTTTATTTTGTGATTTTAATTTTAAATTTTCAACAGCTCTTTTAACAAAATTCAGTAATCTAGATTGATCAAAAGGCTTCTCAATAAATTCAAATGCTCCTAATTTGAGTGAATTAACAGCCATTTCTATATTTGCATGTCCTGTTATTATTATTACTGGCACATCTTTATTTTTAGATTTTATATGCGATAATAATTCAATTCCATCATTGTCACCTTTATCAAGTTTCACATCTAATATTGCCACATCTGGCATTTTTTTATCTATTTCCGACAGAGCTTGATTAAAATTTGCTGCCAATCTAGTTTTATAACCTGCATCTATTATTAACTCATTTAAAATATTTCTTATATCTACATTGTCATCAACTATTAAAATTTCAATTGCCATTTGTTTCAAAAATTATTTCTATTTTAGCTCCATCATTTATTGAATAAAAATTAAGCTCACCATTATGATCATTTATAATTTTATTTACTATTGATAGTCCTAATCCTGTTCCATTTTTTTTTGTTGTAAAATATGGGTTCAATATATTTCTAATTTTGCCTTTTATTTGATTGAAACCTATTCCATTATCAACAAGTGTGAATTTAATATGGCTATTGTTTTGTAAAATTTCAATTAAAATTTTCTTAGTAAAATCAGGGTCTTTTTCAAATTTTTGATGGATACTTTCGATAGAATTTTTTATTAAGTTAAAAAATACTCTTCCAATTTGTTCTTTGTCACAGTTGAATAAAATTTTTTCTTTATTCTTTTTTAAGTTTATTTCGATACCTTTATCGATTTCTGACAATAATTTAATATTATCATATAAAATTTTAATAAGATCATTATCCTTTAATATAGGTTTGGGCATTCTCGCAAAGTCTGAAAATTCATTTACTAAATTTTCTATTTGTTTTATTTGATTATCTATTATTTTTAAATTTTCTTGAAAATTTTTTTGCTCATTTTTTGAAAGTTGTTCTAAATATTTATTTTTAATTCTATCAATTGTTAATTGAATAGGCGTAAGAGGATTTTTAATTTCATGCGCAAGTTTTCTAGCTAAATTTTCCCATGCTTCATGTCTTTCATTGATAATCAATTTTTCTTGTTGATTTTTCAATTGATCGGTCATTAGATTGAAGTTTCTATTTAAGATTTCCATATCTTTATCTGTTTTTATTTCTGGGACCTTAGTATTTAATTCACCTCTTCCAATTGCTGAAGAAGCTAAAATCAAATTATTTATTGACCTAAAAAATCTTGAAGAAAATCTTATTGCAATAGTAATTGATACAAATAATAATAAAGCTACAATTATAATATAGATTAATGCAAAAGAAATCTTAATTCCAGTACTTCTTTCTTCAACTGTATAATAAAAACTAATTGCTTCTTGAGACTCTGATAGATAGTTGGAAATGTCTTTTTCAAGAAATTTAACAACATATAAAAATCTATTATCAAAAGCTTGCAATCTCATAATTGCTGCTGAAATATTAGCTGGAGCATTAATTATTTTTAGTGGTCGATCATCATCAAGAACTAAATTTAACGCTCTATCTATAGGTGCTATATATTTATTATTTTCCTCTGAAGAATGAATTAAATTTTTATCTTTATCAATTATATGAATTTCATCTACATCTCTAATAAGTTTTTGTGTTCTCAAAAACCTTAAATATTCATTATTATTATCATTTAAAAATTTTGCACTTTTATTAGTATCAAAAGCTATCAATACAATATCTGCTTCAATCTTATTTCTTACCTCTTCGACATAGCTTTTTGCTAATTCATAAGAATTATTTACAACTGTTGTAACTTTTGATCGATTTTTTAATTTCATTAAAAATAAGCGCAAACAGTAAAAAGAGTAAAAAAATATTTGATATTAATAAATATTGTAAATTATTCTGATTTAATTCGATGAAACTTCGATCTATGAATGTTAAAAAAGTTAAAAAACCAATAAATAGTGTGATACTAGATATAATTATTATGAATATATTTTTTTTCAAAAAATCTATCATGATTAAGAACTATAGCATTTAAATAAATGAACAACTATTTTGTAATATTAGCTGCCGGCAAAAGTAAGAGATTTCATAAAAATATTTATAAACAATTCTATAAATATAAGAATAAGGAGATAGTTGATCACTCAGTGGATAAATCGTTGAGTTCAAAGCTATTTAAAAAGATTGTAATTGTAACCAATAATTTAAATCATTTTAAAAAGAAAAAATATCCAAAATTAGTTAAAATTATAAAAGGTGGTAAAGAAAGATCAGATTCTTCTTTAAATGCTTTAAAATATCTCAAAAAATATAAACCAAAAAACGTTTTTATACATGATGCTGCTAGACCAAACTTTTCAATAAATTTATTAAAAAAAATAACAAAAAATTTAATAAGAAATAAGGCTGTCGTTCCAGTTCTAAATTCAAAAGACACAATAAAATATAAAATTAAAAATCAGATTTTTAATCTTGATAGAAATAATTCTTTATTAACTCAAACACCACAAGCTTTTAGATTTAAAGAATTGTATAATTTTGCAACAAAACAGAAAAAAAAAATTACAGATGAGGCTACACTTTTTATTAATAAAAACTTAAAAATAAGATTTATTCCCGGGGAAAATCTAAACGATAAGATTACACACTTTAATGATGTGAAAACCCCAAAAACTTACTTTGGTATCGGTTTTGATATACATAAATTAGTAAAAAACAAAAAACTTTTTTTAGGTGGAATTAAAATTCCTTATCACTCAGGGCTTGAGGGACATTCAGATGGAGATGTAATTTTACATTCAATAATAGATGCAATCTTAGGAGCTACAAGAAATAAGGATATTGGTTTCATTTTTCCAAATACCAGAAAATTTAAGAATATTAGATCTTCAAAAATGTTAGAACCTATTATTAATAATTTAAATAATTCAAATTTCTTAATTAATAATCTTGATATAAATTTGATTTGTGAACAGCCTAAAGTTTCTAAATATCGAAATAAAATAATAAATTCATTAACAAAACTTACAAAATTAAATAAAGATCAAATAAATCTTAAAGGCAAAACTGTAGAAAAATTAGGCTTAATTGGAAAAGAAAAAGCAATAGCCTGTGAGGCTATAATTTCAATTACAAAATATGATTAAGAAAATAAACATTTTATTTGTAACTATGCTTGGTTTAGGAAGAATTCCAATTATTCCTGGAACTTTTGGATCAATAGCTACAGTAATTATTCTTTATTATTTTTTTCATATTTTAAATTTATCCTCAAATTTAATATTGTTTTTATTGATTTCTATTTTAATTATTTCTTTTTTAGCAGTCGCTGTTTATATCGAAGATAATAAGAATAAAGATCCTAAAGAGATAATTATTGATGAGTTTCTTGGCCAATCTATACCAATTTATCTTTATGAAATTGCACATGGAACTGAAAAATCACCAGATGAAACAATTATTTTTTATAGTGTTTGTTTTATTCTATTTAGATTTTTTGACATAATAAAGCCATACCCAGTAAGTTTTTTTGATAAAAATTTCAAAAACAGTTTTGGTGTAATAATGGATGATATTTGTGCAGGATTTTATGTTGTGTTATCTTTAATTTGTTTTATGGTTTTTAGAAACTATTTTATCACATGAAATCATTAATTAAATTATTAACTAAAAAAAAACTAAAGGTTTCATTTGTGGAATCTTGTACTGGAGGATTATTAGCCAGCACTGTTACTTCAATAAGTGGTGCTTCAAAAATATTCTCTTTAGGTTTGATTACCTATTCTAACAAAGCAAAGATTAAAGTTTTAAAAGTAAATAATAATATAATTAAAAAATATGGTGCTGTTAGCACTGAATGTTGTATAGAAATGGTAAAAAATTTATCTAAAATATCTAAAGCTAATATCAATGTATCAATAACAGGTATTGCAGGACCAAAAGGTGGAACTAAACAAAAACCAGTTGGTTTAGTTTACATTGGGATTAAAAGAGGTAATAAAATTCATGTAAATAAATGTTTATTCAAAAATAAAAAAAGATCCTCAATACAAAGGGCTACAGTAAAAAAAGCTTTGTATCTAATTTTTAGAGTTGCTAAATAATTCTTCAGCTCTCTTCTGGAAAGCGTCAGCAATTTTCTCCAGTCCTAACTGGAATGAGACAATCATTAATGAGTTAAGAAATTTATTCCTTATTTCAAAATCAATATCAAAAGTTATCTCAGTAATACCATTTTTTTTATCTTTAAATGTCCAATTATTTGATAAATGATTTAAAGGTCCCTCTATATTTTTAACAATTATCGTGTCCTCTTTTTTGTTAAAGACAACATCACTTTTATAAGTATCTTTAAATGGACCTTTGCCGATAGTCAAATCTGCAATAATCTTTTTATGATCACCTTTATCTTTATTTTCGAAAATCTTAGCATCATAACAAAAAGGAACAAATTGAGGATATTTTTCAATATCAAGTACCAAGCTAATTAAATCACTTTTTTTACATTCAATTAACCTCTTTACAGAAGCTTTGGGCATTAATTTATATTTAATCTATTTTTTTGAAGTTTAGCAAAATCTTCATCAGCATGGTATGACGATCTTGTTAATGGTGATGAAGATACTAAAAGAAAACCTTTTGATTTTGCAATTAATTCTAACTCTTTAAATTCATCTGGATGATAATATCTTTCCAAAGGATGATGTTTGACTGAAGGCTGAAGGTATTGACCTATTGTTAAAAAGTCAACATTAGCTGATCTTAAGTCATCCATAACCTGAATAACTTCATCATGATCTTCACCTAGTCCAACCATTATTCCAGATTTTGTGAAAACTTTATAATTGTTCTCTTTAGCTTTTTTTAACAATTCTAGTGATGAAAAATATCTAGCACCTGGTCTCACTTTTAAATAAAGTCTTGGGACTGTTTCTATATTATGATTAAAAACATCAGGGTTAGCCTCTAAAATTTTTTTATACGAATCCCCTTTTCTTAAAAAATCGGGTGTTAAAACTTCAATGGTAGTATTGGGATTTTTTTTTCTTGTAGTCTCAACAACTTTTTTAAAATGATTTGAGCCTCCATCACTAAGATCATCTCTGTCTACAGAAGTTATTACAACATGTCTTAATGAAAGCTTTTTAACTGCATTGGCTATCTTAATATCCTCAAATGGATCTAATTTATCTGGTTTACCTGTTTTAACATCACAGAAAGCACATGCTCTAGTACATGTATCGCCCATAATCATAAATGTTGCATGTCTTTTACTCCAACACTCGGTAATATTTGGGCAGTTAGCTTCTTGACATACGGTGACCAAATTGCTTTTGTTAACTATGGTTTTTGTAAGAAAAAATTCTCTACTATTAGTTAGTTTTGACCTAATCCAATCAGGTTTTTTTTTGATTGGATTAATAGGGTTTCTAATTTTTTCAGGATGTCTTGGTTTAATTTTTTGTGTCATAATTTTTTAAAATATAAATTTTTTCATTTTTTTTACCAAATAAAAACCTTTCTCTAATCAAAGTTTCTATATAATCAAGATCAAGATTGTCACTTAGTAATGAATTTTTAAAATCCAAGTCTTTTATTTGATTAATTAAGCTTAATTCTTCATTTTTAAGATTATTCAAAATTTCTTTTTTTTCAAAATATGACATTAAGCCTCTTTGTCCTGTTAAAAGGTTAAACGAAACATACAAAATCAAGAAGAGGGAAACTATTAAGAAGTAATTTTTTTTTAATCTTTTAAGCATTAATGAATCTTATTCATTATAGCTTTTTTTCCAAGTTCTTCTTCTATGCGTAATAATTGATTATATTTAGCTACTCTCTCAGATCTGGCCAAAGATCCTGTTTTAATTTGATTTGAATTAGTTCCCACTGCTAAATCAGCAATAAAAGTATCCTCTGTATCTCCAGATCTATGTGATATTATTGTATTAAATCCTATAACTTGGGCAAATTTAATAACTTCAAGTGTTTCTGAGACGGTACCGATTTGATTTAATTTTATCAAAATGGCATTTGATGAAAGATTTAAAAAACCTTTTTTAAGTCTTTCAAGATTCGTTACGTAAAGATCATCTCCAACTACTTGAACATTCTTAATTGATTTCATTAATTTATTCCACGAATTCCAATCATTTTCAGCAAAAGGATCTTCTAGAGATTTGATCTTATACTTTTTAATAATCTTATGGTATTCATTAAGAGTTTTTTTTACACTTAAATACTTGCTTGAATGAATTGAATATCTGTTTTTTTTATATAATTCATTTGCAGCCACATCTAAACATATTGATACATCTTTTCCATTAACAAATCCTGAATTTTTAATTGCTGATACAATAAGATCTAAAGCCTGGTTATTATTGTTTATCATTGGAGCAAAACCACCCTCATCACCAACAGATGTAGATAATTTTCTTTTTTTGATAAGATTGCTTAAATTTTTTATTATGACAAAACAAATTCTCATTGCTTCTGAAAAACTTTTAGCTTTATCAGGTCTAATCATAAATTCTTGTATTCTAAGACTATTATTTGCATGAACTCCACCATTAATAATGTTCATTAATGGATATGGTAATTTAAAATTATTTTTAATAAGAAAAGTTTTATATAAAGGTAACTTTTTTTCTTTAGCTGAAAGTTTCTTTATTGCCATTGATACAGCTAAAATTGTATTTGCTCCCAACTTTGTTTTTTGTTTAGTGCCATCTAAATTAATCATTATAGCATCAATCTTTTCTTGATTATGGACACTTTCTCCTTTTAATTTTTTTGAAATTTTTTTATTAATCAAACTTACAGAACCTAAAACACTTTTTCCCAAATATTTCTTATTGTTTTTATCTCTTTTTTCAAATGCTTCGAAAGTCCCTGTTGAGGCTCCTGATGGACTTATAGCTCTTGCGCTATAATTTTTTGTAAATACCTCAGCTTCAATAGTTGGATTTCCTCTACTGTCAAAAACTTGACGACTTTTTACTTTTAAAATTTTACTCACTATTTTTTTATCAAATTATCAATATCTGTAAGTTGCTTTAATAAATTTTCTAATTTATCTAGAGGTATCATATTCGGTCCATCTGACGGAGCATTGTCAGGATCTTGGTGAGTTTCGATAAAAACTCCAGCAACTCCCACAGCTACCGCTGCTCTTGATAAGTGCTCTACAAATTCTCTTTGACCTCCACTTTTTTCACCAAGCCCTCCTGGTTGTTGAACTGAGTGAGTGGCGTCAAAAATTACTGGATAACCATTTTTAGCCATTATTGGTAATGATCTCATGTCTGAAACAAGAGTGTTGTAACCAAAGCTAGCACCTCTTTCTGTAACTAAAATATTTTTATTACCTGAGTCAGAAATTTTTTTTGTTACATTTACCATATCCCAAGGTGCTAAAAATTGACCTTTCTTAACATTTATAATTTTATTTGTTTTTGCAGCCGCAACCAATAAATCTGTTTGTCTACATAAAAAAGCCGGAATCTGTAATACATCAACATGTTTTGATACAATTGAGCATTGATCAATACTATGGATGTCTGTTAAGATTGGAACATTAAGTTCTTTTTTTATCTTATCGAAAACAGGAAGTGAACTATCTAAACCAGCTCCTCTTTTACTCTTTAAACTTGTTCTATTAGCTTTATCAAAAGATGTTTTGTAAATAAAACCTAGGTTAAATTTGTTTGTAATTTCTTGTATTTTACCTGCCATATCCATTGCATGTTGTTCTGTTTCAAGTTGACATGGACCAGCAATAATACAAATCTTATTATCATTTGAGATTTCTAGTTTTCCACAATTTACTTTTATACTACTCATTTGTGATTTTTTGATGCCCTGATAAATGATGAGAATAAAGGATGAGGAGCCAAAGGTCTAGATTTAAATTCAGGATGAAATTGAACACCTATAAACCATGGATGATTTTTAAGCTCAATTATCTCTGGTAACATGCCATTTGGAGATAATCCTGAAAAAGCCATTCCATTTTTCTCAAATTTTTCCATAAAATTTATGTTAACTTCATATCTATGTCGATGCCTTTCTTTTATGATTTTTTTTCCATAAATTTTCATAATCATTGAACCTTCTTTTAATTTTGCCTCATATAATCCTAGTCTCATTGTGCCGCCCAGATCTTTATCAGTGCCCTTAATTTTTTTTCCGTCTTTAATCCATTCATTTATCAAACCAACAATTGGTAAACCTTTTTTATCAAATTCACTTGATGTAGCTTTTTTAAGATTAAGTTTATTTCTCGCAAATTCAATGATTGCCATTTGCATTCCATAACAAATTCCTAGAAAGGGAATTTTATTATTTCTAGCATATTTTATTGCTTCAATTTTTCCATCAGTTCCTCTTTTACCAAAACCTCCAGGAATTAAAATTCCTGATATATTTTTAAGTTTTGATTTTATTTCGGATACTTTTAATTTTTCAGAGTCAATTCGTATTAAATTAACCTTTACGTTATTTTCGATACCACCATGTGTCAAAGCCTCATCAAGAGATTTATAAGCATCTTTTAATTCGACATATTTACCTATAATAGCTATGTTTACTTCTTTTTTAGTTTGTAAAATAATTTTAGTAATTTTTCTCCATGGATTAAGATTTAGTGTTTTTTTAGATTTTAATCTAAAATAATTCAAAACTTGAATATCTAGCTTTTCTTTTGAAAAACTTATTGGTGCTTCATAAATCGTTTTTACATCTACTGTCTCAATAACATTTTTGATATCCACATTGCAAAAAAGTGAGATTTTTTTTCGGTGTTCTAATGGTATTGGTCTTTCAGTTCTACAAATTATAATGTCTGGTTGAATACCATTGCTTCGTAATTCTTTTACAGAATGTTGAGTAGGTTTAGTTTTTATTTCATCTGAAGATTTTAAATATGGGACAAGAGTTAGATGAATAAATAAAGTATTCTTTTTTCCTATATCATTTGCAAATTGTCTTATTGCTTCAACGAAAGGTAAACTTTCAATATCACCAACTATTCCGCCAATTTCACAAATAACGAAATCTTCCTTTGTAGAGTCATTTCTTATAAACTCTTTGATACGATCAGTAATATGAGGTATCACTTGAACTGTTTTACCAAGATATTTTCCTTTTCGCTCTTTCTTTAAAACATCGTTATATATTTTGCCTGTAGTAATATTATCTGTCTCCTTTGCTGATACGCCTGTAAATCTTTCATAGTGTCCCAAATCAAGATCAGTTTCAGCACCATCATCTGTTACATAAACCTCACCATGTTGAAATGGACTCATTGTGCCTGGGTCAACGTTTAAGTAAGGATCTAATTTTCTCAATCTAACTTTATATCCCCTAGACTGTAATAAATAAGCTAAAGAAGCTGAAGAGAGACCTTTGCCTAATGATGAAACCACGCCGCCCGTGACAAATATATATCGCGCCATGGAAGTATCTTATAGCGAATAAAAAAGAATTTTGAAAGTATTAATTATTGTTTTCTGGAATTGTAGGAGTATCTTCAGTTTTTTCCTCTACCGTGTCTAAAACAGATGATGTTGGTGCCAAATCCCCTCTAGATATGATCGTTAAACCTAAACTACATATAATAAAAAGAGTAGCAATAATAGCAGTTGCTTTTGTCATAAAATTACCAGCAGACCTTGAAAACATAAAGTTTTCCTGTGAAACCCCTATCCCAAGAGCCCCTCCCTCAGATTTTTGCATTAAAATTAGTAAAACTAGAATTATTGCAAAAATAATATTGAGAATTAATAATATGTTTTCCATTTTGGTTTAATTAAAGGTTTTTCGAATTATATCAATAAATTTTTTTGAATCTTGAGAAGCTCCCCCTACTAAAAAACCATCAATATTACTAATAGATTTTAACATATTTATATTTTTTGGATTTACAGATCCACCATATAAAATTTTATTAACTTTTGTTTTTCTTTTAATGAATTTAATAGTGTCAAATAAATCATTCGATTTTGGAATTACACCTGTTCCTATAGACCAAACAGGTTCATACGCAATAATAATATTTTTTTGATTTTTTATTTTACTAAGCCCAGCTTTTATTTGATTACTTAAAACTTGTTTAGTTTTTTTATTTCTTTTTTCTTTTAATGTTTCACCAACACAAAAAATAACATGAAGACCATATTTAAGTGCACTTTTAATTTTAAGATTTATTAATTGATTTTTTTCTCCTAAATTTCTATTTTCTGAATGACCGATAATTACATAT
>CACOWV010000004.1 GCA_902630945.1 uncultured Pelagibacteraceae bacterium | reverse complement strand
TCCAAAAAAGATCAAATATTTTTAGAGTCACTAAGATCTGATGGAGTAAAAATATCAAAAAAATATGAAGACCTATATGAAGTAAATGACTTAGAGGTTCCAACAGATATTCAGGTTATGGTTAATAACAATGAAAAAGGGGCTTCATTGCTTAGGATTGTCGAAGTTATAGGGCAAGATAAACTTGATAAAATTGATGAAGATACAATTTATTTTATTATTAGAACATTAAATCAATTAAATATTGATCTAATACGAAATAGAATTTTGCTTCAAGTTCTTCCTTTAAAAGTTTAAAAATTAGTTTATTTATTACCCTTATGAGTATTAAAGATATCATTACAGTGCCTGATGAAACATTAAAAAAAATTTCTGATCCTGTTGAAAAGGTTGGAGAAAATGAAAAAAAACTTATTAAAGATTTATTTGAGACAATGTACAACTTTAAAGGTATTGGCTTAGCTGCAGTTCAAGTTGGAATACTAAAAAGAATTATAGTTATAGATGTTTCAACTAAAGATGAAAAAAAAGAACCTATTAGTTTCATAAATCCAATTATAAAGAGTGTTAGTAATGAAACTTCAATTTATGAGGAAGGCTGTTTATCAATACCAGATACATTCATAGAAATTGAAAGACCGAAAATTTGTGAAGTTGAATATATTGATATTAATGGAAAAAAAAAACTTTTAAATTGCGATGGCCTCTTATCAACTTGTCTTCAACATGAAATAAATCATTTAGATGGAAAATTAATAATTGACCATTTATCAAAATTAAAGAGAGACATGCTAATAAAAAGAATTACAAAATCACAAAAAAACCCAGAAAGAATATTGGTCTAACAATGTCAAAAAAGATCATTTTTATGGGAACCCCGCTTTTTGCCGTTCCAATACTTAAATCTTTATATCAAAATGGTTATCCAATATCAGTTGTATATACTCAGCCGCCTCAAAAATCTCATCGAGGTTATAAAATAAATAAGTCACCAGTTCAGGGCATATCAGAAACTTTAAACATAGATTTAAGATGCCCGCAAAGCTTAAAAAATAATAACGAGGAATATAGATTTTTAAAAGAGATGGATGCTGACCTTTCCATTGTTGTTGCATATGGCCAAATAATTCCAAAAGAATTTTTAAGTTTAACGAAAAAGGGTTTTATAAATATTCATGCATCTATACTTCCGAAATGGAGAGGTGCAGCTCCTATTCAAAGATCAATTATGAATTTAGATGAAGAAACAGGTATTAGTATAATGAAAATAAATGAAAAATTAGATAGTGGACCTATAAGCAATATATATAAAATAAAACTTGATCAAAAACTCAATGCATTGGAGGTTTCTGAAAAACTTTCACTCCTAGCTGCAGATAAGATTTTAGATAATATAGAGGAAATATTTGATAACGAATTAAATTTTATTGAACAAGATCACTCGAAAGCAACTTATGCAAAAAAGATCACTAAAAGCGAGGGACAAATAGATTGGAATAATGATGCTTTAAAGATTATTGGACAAATTAATGGTTTGTATCCTTCTCCAGGAGCTTTTTTCAATTTTAAAGGCGAGAGATACAAAATTTTAAAAGCAGAGATAGGGAACGGTATTGGAAAAAATGGTGAGGTAATTACAGATAATCTTGAAATCGCTTGTCGAAATGAAAAAACTATTAAGATTCTTGAAATTCAAAGAGAGGGTAAAAAAGTCCAAAAAATTGGAGAATTTATGCTTGGATCTCAAATTAAAAAAGGTTCAGTAATATCTAATGTTTAGGTATCAAATTCTTATTGAATATGTTGGAACTAATTTTAGAGGCTGGCAAGTTCAAGTAAAAGGAAAAACTATACAAGGCCTTATTCAAGATAGAATTTCTAAACTTTTAAAAGAAAAAATTATTTTATCTGGAGCCGGGAGATTGGATAAAGGAGTTCATGCGATTGAACAATCTGCACATTTTGAGTGTAAAAAGAAAATTTATGATTTAGATAAATTTGTCAAATCCTTAAATTATTTTTTGAATAAAGATATGGTAACAGTTCTTAAAATTAAAAAGCAGAGTAAAGATTTTCATGCGAGATTTTCTGCAAAAATGAGAGTATATAGATATGTAATAATTAACCGTTTGAGTAGACCAGTATTAGATAAAAATAGAGGATGGCATGTTATCAATAAACTTGATTTAGAAATAATGAAAAAAGCAGCAAAAAAATTAGTTGGCACAAATGATTTTTCTACTTTTAGAGCATCATCTTGTAGAGCTAAAAGTCCCATTAAGACTATGAAATCTGTTAAAATAAAATCAATAAATGATAAAATAGAAATTGAGTTTAAATCCCAATCCTTTTTACAAAATCAAGTTCGTTCAATGGTGGGGTGCTTAAAATATGTTGGTGAAAAAAAATGGACATTAAAAAAATTTATCTTTGTAATGAACTCTAAAAAAAGAATTTTGTGTGCTCCACCGGCTCCACCTGAAGGATTATATTTATCTAGTGTGATTTATTAATTTTTTCTTATTACTCATAGCGAATTTTTTACTAATCCGCCATCTAGATTCTTCTCGTACAATAAAGCCACAACAATTTTTTGAGCCACATTTACAAGGAAATTGCTTGTAGTCTTTATCATAACCAAAACCATAATCACACGTGATTTCCTCGCCTTTTTTAATATCGCGAATTGCAGTTATCCAGATTTTTAAACCCTTACCGTTGTAATCAGAGTTGTTGTCACAGCTATGATTCACAAGTCCTGCAATATTCCAAGAAAAATCTCCATCAAGTGTATATTTTTTATTTAATGTAAATAGGTAAATAGGTTTTTTATTATCAAACTTATTTGAGTTATCAACCTCTTTATTTGAAATAATCTTACCAACATAATCTATTATTTTTGTGCCTTCCTTAATATTACGTGTTGCGTAAAGACCTCGTCCTTTATTATCAATTTTAGATTTTTTGATTTTGTATAATTTCATGAGGGTGATTTACAATGGTCTTAAAATTAATCAATTGAATTCAATAAGTGCGTTAACATGTTCATTAGCACTTTCAGCCAATGCATTTAAATCATATCCACCTTCAAGTATTGAAATTACTTTGCCTTGAGTAAATTTTTTAGTAGCAGTTAAAGTTCTTTTAGTTATTTCGTAAAAATCTTTTGAACTTAACTGAAATTGTGCTAACGGATCATCTTTATGTGCATCGAAACCAGCAGAGAATAAAAGAAAATCTGGTTTATATTGAACTAATCTCTCTAAAACTCTATCAAAAGCATTAAAATATTGCTCAGAGTTAGTACCAGCAGGCAAAGGTATATTTAGAGAGTTGTTAAAGTCTCCTCTGTCTTTATCAGTTCCTCCTCCTGGGTAAAAAGGATATTGGTGAGTAGAAATATACAAAGAATTTTTATTGCCACGCATTATGTCGTAGTTTCCATTACCCCAATGAACATCAAAATCCACACAAGCAATCCTTTTATATTTATATTTGTTTATTAAGTAATTTGTAGCTACACCTGCATTTGATATACAACAAAATCCCATAGCTTTATTTTTTTCTGCATGATGCCCAGGAGGCCTTGCTAAACAAAATGCATTTTTAAATTGATTATTTTCTATTCCATCTATAGCTCTGATAGTTGAACCTGCGGCATCAAAAACAGCTTTTTTACTATCAGGTGATATAACTGTATCCCCATCTAAAAACTTAAGACCCTTCAGTGGGAAAGAATTTTTTAAGTTGTCAATATATTCTTTTGAATGTGTCATTGCCAATATTTCTTCTGGGACTATGCCTGGTTTTTCCCAGATAAGATCTTTTCTTTTTTTTAATTTTTCTCTAATTGCAATTATTCTTTTAGGCTGTTCAGGATGACCATCCCCTGTATTATGTTTTTCATAAGAGTCAGAATTAATTATTGCAGTTTTCATTTAAAATAGCTTTTTAAAATACTAAAATAAATTTTTGTTAGATTTTTTAAATCCTTCAGGGATACTGATTCATCGACTTTATGCATATTTTTTCCAACTAGACCG
Organism: uncultured Pelagibacteraceae bacterium; assembly: GCA_902630945.1. GTDB lineage: Bacteria > Pseudomonadota > Alphaproteobacteria > Pelagibacterales > Pelagibacteraceae > Pelagibacter. The sequence continues at coordinate 63,966 of CACOWV010000004.1, read as the reverse complement.
AATTCTAGACCAGGACATATAGCTTTTATAAAACGTAGATCTGAGGTTCCACCTGTAGTAGATAATTTTGGTTTTATCTTAGTAATTTTTTTTATAATATTTTGTATCATAAATGTAGTTTGGCTAGGCTTAGTTAAAAATGCTTCACCAGAAACTCTATACTCAATTTTAAATTTAGATTTTTGTTTTTTATTTATTTTTTTCAAAATTTCATTGAGTTTTTTTTTAATAGATTTTGAAGAGTGTTTATTGTTAAATCTTATATTAAATGTTGCTTCAGCTATTGATGGAATAACATTATCTGCAGTATTATTTATATTTATCCTAGTAACTTCTAAATTTGTTGGTTGAAAATTTTTAGTGCCTTTATCAAATTTAATATCTTTAAATTCTTTTAAAATTTTAACAATAATAGTTGAAGGATTATTTGCTCTTTGAGGATATGCGACGTGACCTTGCTGACCATATATAGTTAACTTGCCAGTCAGACTTCCTCTGCGACCAATTTTAATCATTTCACCTAATACATTAGGATTTGTTGGCTCACCTACTAAACAAAAATTAATTTTCTCTTTTCTTTTCTTTAAATACTGTACAACCTTTTTTGTACCATTAATTGCATCACCTTCTTCATCACCAGTAATTAATAAACTAATTGATCCATCAAATTTTTTACTAATTGACAAAAAGGTATTTGCAGCAGAAACAAAGGCTGCAATAGAACTTTTCATATCATTTGCTCCTCTTCCAATTAAATAACCTTTTTTTACGGATGGTTTGAATGGATTTATAGTCCAGTCTTTTACATTTCCTGGAGGTACGACGTCAAGGTGACCCGCATAACAAAAATTTGGGCTTTTGGTTCCTATTCTTGCATATAAGTTTTTAACAGGGTGAAAACCTTTTTCTTTAAACTCAAGTATTTTTGTTCTGAAACCAAGTTTTTTTAATTTTCTTTCTAAGAACTTAATCACACCTGCATCAACCGGAGTGATTGAAGGAAATTTAATTAGCTCCTTGGCTAATTGTAACTCATTTAGCTTTTTCATTTTAATCTCTTAAAAGATCGTTTATGGAAGTTTTCGATCTAGTTTTCTCGTCAACTTGTTTGATTATTACAGCACAATATAATGATGCTGTAGATGAGTTATTTTTATCAGGTAATGAGCCCGGTACAACAACTGAATAGGGTGGAATTTTACCATAAAAAATTTCGCCTGTTTTTCGATCAACTATTTTAGTTGACTGACCGATGTACATACCCATACTTAAAACTGAACCTTCTCCAACAATAACTCCTTCTACTACCTCTGACATGGCTCCAAGAAAAACATTATCTTCAATTATAGTTGGTAAAGCTTGCGCTGGTTCAAGAACTCCTCCAACACCTGATCCTGCGGATATATGACAATTTTTTCCTATTTGACAACAGCTGCCAGCTCTTGCAAATGTGTCTATCATTGTTCCCTCATCAATATATGCTCCAATATTAACATAGCATGGCATTAACACAGCATTTTTTCCAACAAAAGATCCTTTTCTTACTGGAGAATTAGGGACCATTCTAAAGCCAGCTCTTTCATGATCTTCCTTTGACCATCCCGCAGTTTTACCTTTTAATAAATGAGATTTATCATACCAACTACTATAAGGACCATTTAAATTCTCCATAGGATATATCCTAAAACTTAACATGATAGCTTTTTTTAAATGCTGATGAGTGATCCATTCTCCATTAATTTTTTCTGCTACTCTAGATTTACCGCTATCTAAATCATTAATTACCTGATTAATAGCATCTTTGATTTCTTTACCCGAGTTTTGGTTTATTTGATCTTTTTTTTCCCAAGCATTGTTTATAATTTTTTCTAAAGACATAATTTACTGACTTTTTAATAACCTTATTTCTTTAAGAAATAAAGATAGATTTTCAATTTTATGCGAAATATATTCTTTATCAGAATCCATCTTTCCAAAATGCTCATCATTAATTAGCCAAACTGTCGTACATCCTCGTTCAAAACCTATACTTAGATTTTTAGCGATATCCTCTATGTAAATGGTCTTTTTTGGATCTATGCCAAATTTTTTGACCATTAAATCAAAAGTTTTAGCCTCAGGTTTTGGTATATATCCAGCATCCTTTATATCAAAAACTTTATCCCTTCCAAAAAGATCATAAACACCTAAGTGTGATAAAATATTTTCAGCGTGTTCAGCACTTCCATTCGTAAATATAAATTTTTCCATATCTAATTTTTCAAGCTCATCTCTCATAATTTTGTCCTCTTTCATGAATGAAAGATCTATTGCATGTACGTACTTCAAAAATTCATCTGGTGGAATATTGTGGTGTATCATCAGACCATTTAAACTAGTATTATATTTGTAAAAATAATTTGTCTGTAATTCTTTAGCTTTCTTAGTGTTTATCTTTAATCTATCAGAAATAAACATAGTCATTCTTTGGGATACTTGACCAAATACTTTTTCTAATGAATAATTATTATGTTTTCCATAACAAACACCATCAAGATCTAATAAAAGATATTTCATTTCTTTTATATTTTTCATTTTCTTATTAAAGTTCCCGAACCTTTATCAGAGAAAATTTCAAATAATACTGAATGTTTTTTTCTACCATCAATTATCCCAACTGCTGTCACTCCATTATTTACTGCATCTAAGCAGGTATTTATTTTTGGTATCATTCCCTCTGTTATTGTTTCATTTTTGATCATTTCTAAAATTTCAGATGAAGAAATTTCTTCGATAAGATTTTTTTGTTTATCCAAGACACCCTCTACATTTGTCATTAATAGCAATCTTCTAGATCTTAATGATTTTGCTACTGATCCTGCTGCAGTATCTCCATTTATATTGTAAGTTTTTTTATTTTTCCCAAGACCTAATGGAGAAATGATTGGAATTTTCTTTTTTTTAATTACATCTTTTAGAAATGTATTATCAATTTTATTTGGTATTCCAACAAAACCAAGCTCTTCTGCTTCTGAAATCACCTCAATTATATTATTTTTTTTTGAATGAATTGAAATTGCTTCAGATCCTTTTTGAGTTAAAGAATTTACAATATCATCATTAAAATTAATTAAAACATTTTCGACTATATCTATTATCTTCTCGTCAGTTACTCTAAGTCCTCTTATAAATTTAGATTGAATATTAGATTTTTCTAATTCTCTTTTTATTCGGGGCCCACCACCATGAACTACTACAATTGAAATTCCTAATCTATTTAATATACTTATATCCGTTATAAAATTATTTAAAATACCCCTGTCAATAAAGACATTCCCACCACATTTGATAACTATTATTTCATTTTTGTACTTATCAATATATTTAGAAACCTCATTAATTGGTGGTCCATTTTCAGGTAAAATCTTTTTAATTTCCATTATTTATTTTTGACTAATTACCGATTCATTAAGTCACAGTTTTAACTGTGGTTCTCTTCATAATAAATACTTGTTGAGCCATAGTTAATATATTATTTACAGTCCAGTAAATCACTAGCCCACTTGGGAAAGGGGCAAGTATAACTGTTAGGAAAAGTGGAAAGAAAGCAAAAATTTTTGCCTGCATAGCATCAGTAGGTGCCGGGTTAAGTTTTTGTTGTATCCACATGGAAACTCCCATAGCCACCGGCCAAGCACCTATTACTAAAAATGATGGGACGTCATAAGGTAATAAACCAAATAAATTGAATAAACTTGTTGGATCACGTTCACTTAAGTCACGTATCCATCCATAAAATGGCATTTGTCTCATTTCAATTGTTACAAATAAAACCTTATATAATGCAAAGAAAACTGGTATTTGTACAAGTATTGGTAAACATCCAGACATTGGGTTTACTTTTTCTTTTTTATAAAGAGCCATCATTTCTTGTTGTAATTTCATTTTATCTTCTTTGTGAAGTTCTTTAAGTCTTACCATTTCCGGTTGAAGAGCTTTCATTTTAGCCATACTTCTAAAAGAAAAATTAGCTAATGGAAAAAAGACCAATCTGATACAAATGGTTATTGCAATAATCGCCAAACCATAATTTCCCAAAAGTTTAAAAAAGTAATCAATTCCAAAGAAGAGTGGTTTCGTAATAAAGTAAAGAAATCCCCAGTCGATAACTAAATCAAATTTATCTATTTTTAAAGTTTCAGCATATCCATCAATTACATCAACTCTTTTAGCGGCAATTATGATCTGCAACTCTTCTTCAATTGAATTTTTTTCATTAAGCGTCAATGGTTCGGTGGCTATAAAATTTGCTCTAAACTTATTTTTATAATCAAAAGTTGTCTTAAACTCTTTATTTTTAGGAGGTATTAATGAAGTTATCCAATATTTATCTCCAATACCTAACCAACCTTTTTGAGCAACCTTTGTGAATTTTTTTTCTTGTATATCATCATAATCTTCCTCAATTAATTCATCATCTAAAGTAGCAATTAAGCCTTCATGAAGAATATAGAAATCAGTTATATCTGGGATTTGATTTCTTATGATTTGCCCATAAGAGTAAAAATCATATTTTTTATCAGTTAGGTTGATCACTTTTTGTTTAATCGTAAATAAATATTTATCATCTAAGGATATTTGTTTTTCAAATATTATTCCTTGATCATTTTTCCAAGATAATTTTATAGGATTTTGATCTGTTAGTTTATTATTACCAATTATTGACCAAACAGAATTTGAGTCTGGAACGTCAATATTTTTGTCTGTAGTAACAAATCCACTTTCGACTAAATAACCTTCTTCAATATTTCTAGGTCCTAATAGCGTTACTTTTTTTTCATTATCAATATCAATTCTATAATTTTTAAATGTTAAATCATCTATAGAAGCTCCTTTTAATGATATTGATCCCTCTACATTGCTATTTTCAAATTTAATTCTTTCGCTTTGATTTAAAGCTTCATCTCTAGAAATAGTGATTAGACTTTCTTTTTGTTCTAAACTTGGTGCATCATTATTTTGCTCTATTTTTTCTTTTTCATATTGATTTTTATTTATACTGGGTTGTTCTGGAATAAAAAACAAAGAATATAAGACAATAACTGCTGAAGATAAAGCTATTGCTGCAATTACATTTTTAGAGTCCATTATTTTTTAACTTTCATTTCTTTTTTTATTGGATCAAAACCTCCACTCCCCCAAGGATTGCATGATAAAATTCTCTTTACACTTAAGTAAATTCCTTTTGAAAAACCAAAATTTTTTAAGGCCTCAATACTATAATCAGAGCAAGTTGGAAAATATCTACAAGAATTACCAAAAAGAGGGCTTAATAAAAATTTATAAATTTTTATAAATTTGATAAGTGTATTAGTTAAATATCTCATTATCTAATTTTTCTAAATTCCTGAAATAAGATTTTTTTTATATTATTAAACTCATTGTTTAGCATAGTTGATTTAGCAATAACAAGATATGAATAATTTAATTTTATTGATATTTTCTTAATTGCATCATTCATAATATTTCTAAGTCTTCTTTTTATTTTGTTTCTCTTAACAGCATTTCCTAATTTTTTTTTAGTTACAAATGAAATATTTAATTTTTTGATATCTTTATTATTAAGATGTCCAAAAAAGATTGTCACATACTTATTTGATATTTTTCTTTTTTTAAGAAGGGTTTTAAATTCTTCATTCTTCGAAAGAGCAATTATTTTGCTTTTCATCTATTTAACCAGAAACTGTTAAAGACCTTCGGCCTCTGGCTCTTCGTCTTGCTAAAATTTTTTTTCCACCTTTTGTTTTCATTTTAGACCTAAAACCGTGCTTTCTCGCTCTTTTGATTTTAGATGGTTGATACGTTCTTTTCATAAATGTGGTTCAAATTTAATTAAATTTCGCTCTTTATAATAATTAAATATATAAATAGCAAATAGAAGATTATAGAATTACGTTCTCATTTAATGGAAAAAACTAAAAAAATTAAATTATTTATAGGTTTATTTTACTCAATATTTGTGGGGTTATTTTTATATTATTTTTTTTCAAAATTTTCCCTTCAAGAAATTACAAGCTATGATTTTATAAGAAATAACAGAGATTATTTTTCAGAATTGAGACAATCAAATTTAATTTTATTATCAGCTTTGTTCTTATTATTCGTAATTTTATGGGTTTTAGCAGCTGGATTTGTTTCACCAATTGGAATTTTTGCAGGATTTATATTTGGAAAATGGTTGGGGTTATTTTTACTCACATTTGGTATGTCCGTTGGAGCAACAGGTCTATATTTAATTGCGAATTATTTTTTTAAAGACTTAATAAGAATGAAATTTTTGCCACGATTTCAAAAACTTGAAAACAAATTTAAAAAATCAGAATTTTTATATCTTTTAATTTATAGATTTGTAGGAGGTATACCGTTTGCTTTATCTAATATTATTCCATGTATTTTTAATGTAAAGCCAATTAATTTTTTTTGGGCTACTTTAGTCGGTATATTGCCTCAATTATTTTTAATTACCTCTATAGGTAGTGGCATAGAAAAAGTCGTTGAAAAAAATTCATCAGTCCCTGGAATAAAAGATATTATTTTTACCCCTGAAATATACATTCCACTCATAGGTTTTTTTATTTTAGTAATTATTATATTAGTTCTAAGAAAGTTATTTTATAGCAAATGATGAATAATATAGATTTAAATAAAAAACTTTTTATTTTCATAGTATTCAATATTTTTTTTGTAATTTTTTATCTATTTATAAAACATAGTAATAATGGAGATTCCTCTATTTCAGAATGGTTAATAAATTACCATGGAGGATTTACGAGAAGAGGCCTTGGTGGAGAGATAAATATTTTAATATCCAATATTCTTAATATTTCTCTCCGTCAATCTATTTTTCTATTTCAGTCAATTATACATGTTAGTTATTTAATACTAATTTTTAAGTATCTTAAAAATATAAAATATAATATTTTTCAAGTTTTTGCATTATTCGCACCAATCTTCATATTATATCCGATTGCTGAAATTGAAGTTTTAGGTAGAAAAGAAATTTTATTGTTTTTATTCTTTTTAACATCAATTTATTTTTGTGAAAATAAATTTTCTCCTAAAATATTAAATTATAAAATATTTTTTTTGTTTCCAATTATGTGTTTAATTTGGGAACAATCAGTTTTATTTGCACCTTATTTTTCAATCTTGATTATAAAAAAAAATAATTTACTGTCATTTAAAGAAACATTAAAAAAATTATTTCTAATATTTAGCCTTTCAATAATTACTTTTTTTATTATTTTTACATCACCTTTAAGTGACCAAGGGCATGAAATGATGTGTAGCTACTTGTTAAATGAGTTTGGAGAAAAATGTTATATGTCAGCAAGCTTATTAATAAAGAATACAATTTATTTTGATACTCTTGAAGTAGTTCACGGTAGTGCAACTTATGAACATTATTTGAGATATCTTTTAATTTTTTTAATAGGATTTTTGCCTCTTAATATTTTATTATTTCAAAACTCTTTTATCGGAAGATCAAACTATATAAGTAAAAATTTTAAATTATTAGGAATTTTTTTTATATTATATTCACCATCGATACTTTTATTTATTTTTGGTTATGATTGGGGAAGATGGATTAATATTACATATTCATTGTCTGTTTTACTGTATTTTTATTTATTAAAAAATAAATTTATTACCAATTATATGATTATTCAAAAGTCATTTTTGATTAAAATATTTGATAAAAAAAAATTTGTCATTCCACTATTTATTATTTTTGCTTTTGGATGGAATCCAAAAACAGTAATAACAGGCGATGTTGGCACCAAACCGATTTACCAAATACCACGAAAAGCGATAAAAATATTTTATTACAATTATTTTAATTAGATTTAAGACAATATTTTATTTACCTCTCGGCAAATATAATCAATTTGATTATTTTTAAGTGTCAAGCTGGTGGGTAAATAAAATCCGTAATTAGATATGTATTCTGAATTATGAAAATTTTTTTTATTAAATTTATAATTCTTTAATATTTTTTGTTTATGCATAGGCCAAAAAAATGGCCTAGTTCCGATACCTAATTTTTGAAGTTTGCTCATTGCTTTTACAGCGTTAATTTTCAATTTCTTATTTGTAATTAATATTCCAACTACCCAATAAATGTTTTCTGCAAATTTCTTTTTGGGTTCTGGTATAAAAACATTTTTATTTTTTGATAAATTTCTAAAGTATCTTTTTCCAATTGAATGTCTTTTTTTAACAATTTTATTTATTCTTCTTAATTGACTTAATCCTAAACTTGCTTGGATATTTGTTATTCTATAATTCCATCCAATATCTTCGTGGTTGAAACGATTTTTTTTTCCAAAAGCAAGATTTCTTAAGCTGGCCATTTTTAAATATTTAGATTTGTCATTAGTTGTTATCATACCACCTTCTCCAGTGGTTATTTGTTTATTTGCATAAAAACTAAACGTGCTTATATCTCCAAAACTTCCACACTTTTTCTTAAAAATTTTTTGGCCCAAAACTTCAGCTGCATCTTCAATAATTAATATTTTTCTTTTTTTACAAATCTTTTTTAATTTATCCATCCTTATTGGGAAGTTATAGATATGAGTTGCTATAATTGCTTTCGTTTTAGAGGTTATAGTTTTTTCCAATTTTTTTAGATTTAGGTTCCAATCTTTTTTATCACAATCTATTGGTTTAATTTTCAGGCCTAATTTTATTACTGCTAAAGCATTAGAGATTATTGTAAAGTTAGGAATTATAACCTCATCATTTTTTTTTAATTCTAGACTTTTGACAGCTATTTCCAATGCAGCAGTGCCACTCGAGACAGCTATTGCATATTTGTGCCCAATAAAACTTGCAAATTTTTTTTCAAATTTTTTTACCTGATTGCCCTCTGAAGAAATCCACCCCGATTTTAAAACATTATAAACTGAGCTGATGTCAGCTTTAGTTAACAAAGGTTGATTTACTGGAATAAATTTTTTCAAAATCTTTTTAATCTTATTTTATCTTGTTTTTCTTTGAATGGTCCTTGTTTAACTTCTATCATTTCAAGTTTTTCTAGCACTTTAAAACCATGTGCTCCAGAAATTAATAAAATCATATCTTTTCTGTTTAAAATTAAACTCTTAACTTTTATTTTTTTTTTATTGTAAAAGAAAACCTGCAATTTACCTGAAAATATAATCAATAATTCTGACATTTGTCTTATTATTTTTTTTTTATTTAAATGCATGTGTGGTTCAATAATATGATTTCTTGGATGAGACATTAGTCCAAGCTGTAAATTCAAATCATTTGGAGTAAAAAACTTTATGCCTTTAAATTTTTTTTTCTGAAATTTAAATACTTTAGCAACAAGCTTTTTTTCTACAATAATATCACTGCTTTTAAAATACATAAATTAATTAAAATATTTTAAGAATACACATTTTATAATTGTTGTAAAATACAGTGAACCATTTTTAATAAATGTAAAAAAATTTGGTGCTGATTTACTGTTCTCTTCTGTATTTTTTTTTTGAATAAAAGGAACTTCAATAAAATTTTTATTTTTTTTTAATATCAAAAATATAAATTCAATTATAAAATTAGCATAAAGAGTATTTCTTATAGGCACGTCTTTTAAAATACTTTTTTTAAAAATCATTATACAACTAGTATAATCTTTAATTTTTGATGAAAGCAAGAAATTACAAATTTTGTTTATTATTAAACTTGGGTATTTTCTGTAAACACCTCTTTCATCTTTTCCATCCTTAATATATCGTGAAAAAATAATACAATCTTTATGTGAATGTTCTTTAAATTTGTTTATTAGATAATCTATTTCAGAAAACATATCTATATCAAACCTCAAAATAGAATTATTAGTCGTTTTTAAGACTCCATAATTTAAAGCACTAGCAAAACCTCTTATATCTTTTCTTATAAAAAGTTTTATCTTATCACTCCTTATACTTTGAATAATATTAATAGTTTGATCTTTAGAATTATCATCAACAATTACGATTTCATTAATTATTTCTTTTTCTAATAGTTTAACTAGAGTTTTTTTTATGAACTTTTCTTCATTGTAGCTGCACAGAACTATTGATAAATTATTCATTAAATTTACAATCAATTGAAATGTTAAAATATTTAAGAGCCATAATTAATATTGTTGTAAATTATAAATTTTATTTTGTTCCCATATTATCTTTTGAATTATATTTTTATATTTTTCACAATAAAAACTATAATAAATTTAAATATTTAGACAGTAGTTTCTTGTCAGACTCAATTCCATGTCCATACTTTTTTTTGAAGAAAATTGAAAAATTTATACAGAAAAATAAGATCGATTCAATTTGTGACCTTGGCTCAGGTTATGGAAAAATATTGTATTATTTTGGAAAGATAAAAAAAAAGAAAATCCATGGTGTAGAAATTGAAAAAGAAATTTATTCTTCATCGCAAGATTTAATTTGTAATAATATTAGAATATTTAATGAAAATATTTTAAAATTTAACTTAAATCAGATTGAGTACGATGCTTTTATACTAAATGACCCTTTAAAGAGTAAAATCGACTTATTGAAATTAATTGTGAACATTAAGACTTCTTACAACGATGTAATTATAATATTTATAAATTTAGATTTACAAAAACAAGAGTTAGTACAGAAAGAATTAAATATTATAGAAAATTTTAAAGTATCAAAAAATAAAAATATTTTTTTTTGTAAAATAAAATAAACTTTTTTGGTGCCCTCATCAAGAATTGAACTTGAAATTTATCCTTACCATGGACACGTTATGCCATTTAACTATAAGGGCAACTTATCAGTTAATTTTATTAACAATAAAGCATTTTTTTCAAATTATTGCCTTAATTTTCTGATCAATATGATCTATATCTATTTAAAAAAAATTTTATGGGCATTCATTACGATTATAAGTCAACAAAAAGCGCAAAGCTTATGGAAAAGCAGGCTAAGAGAGAGAGAAAACTTGCTGAAAAGAAAGCTAAGCGTTTAGCTAAAGAAGGTTCTAAAAATCAAAATACAGATGGGAAATCTTTAGATGCATCAAAACCGATCACTTTAGATTTTCTTACTAATCCAGATAAAGAATGATATTAAAAGATAGAAATAAGCGATTAAGTTTGGCTTTAAAAAAAAATTTGAGAAAAAGAAAATTATTTCAAAAAAAAATTAAAAAAAAAATAGCTGATGTCAGTCCAATCAGATAAATGGATAAGAAAAATGTCCAAGGAATATGAAATGATTTCTCCTTTTGAGGAAAAACAAATTAGAGGAGAAAGTATATCATATGGTCTTTCATCATATGGATATGATGCAAGAGTTTCAGATGAATTTAAAATTTTTACTAATGTAAACTCAGAAATAGTGGATCCAAAAAATTTTAAACCTACTAATTTTGTAACAAAAAATACTTCCGAATGTATTATTCCACCAAACTCTTTTGTTTTAGCTAGAACAGTTGAAAAATTTAAGATACCAAATGACATTTTAGTAATTTGTCTCGGCAAATCAACTTATGCAAGATGTGGCATCATCGTGAATGTTACTCCTCTAGAGCCAGGTTGGGAGGGTTTTGTAACTCTTGAATTTTCAAATACTACCCCTTTGCCTGCAAAAATTTATGCAAATGAGGGTGTTGCACAATTCATTTTTCTTAAAGGAAATGAAAAACCAGAAGTGACATATGCTGATAGAAATGGAAAGTATATGGGGCAAACTGGGGTAACTTTACCAAAAGTTTAATTATGCAAAAATTAGAAGTCTTTGGAGCAAATAAGCTCAAAGGGGAAATAAATATATCTGGTTCTAAAAATGCATCATTACCTATTTTAGCTGCTTCTTTGTTGTCATCAAAAAAAATTTATTTAAAAAATTTACCAAAAGTAAAAGATATAGAAACAATGATAAATTTGTTAAAATCATTGGGATCTAAAATAAAATTTGAAAAGAAAATTTTAATAATTGATAATTCAAGTCAAAATAAAAAATTTGCATCATACAATTTGGTTAAAACAATGCGTGCCGGAATACTTGTTCTTGGACCTTTACTAGCAAAATTTGGAAATGCTAAAGTTTCACTTCCAGGTGGGTGTGCAATTGGCACAAGACCAGTAAATATTCATTTGAAAGCCTTATCAAAACTTGGTGTTAAGTATAAAATTGTCCAAGGATATGTGCATGCGAATGCACCAAAAGGATTAATAGGGTCAAAAATTCGTTTTTCAAAAATATCAGTTGGTGCTACTGAGAATTTGATAATTGCCTCATGTTTTGCTAAGGGTAAGACAATATTAAGCAATTGTGCAATAGAGCCCGAAATAAAAGATTTAGTTAGTTTTCTAAAAAAGATGGGCTGTAAAATTGAGTGGATTAAAAAACGTTCTATTAAAATTATTGGGGTAAACCATACTAATGAAATATCTTATTCTGTAATGTTTGATAGAATAGAAGCAGGTACTTACCTTGTTGCAGCAGCTGTAACTGAAGGAAATTTAAAAGTTAAAAATATAAAACCAAGTGTAATAAAAACAGAGACTGAAATTTTAAAAAAGATTGGTTCAAAAATTATAATTAAAAAAAAAGAAATTCAAATAATAGGTAAAAAAAAAATAAAAGGTATGCGAATTAAAACTGCGCCCTACCCAGGATTCCCCACTGATTTGCAAGCTCAAATAATGGTTTTACTTTGTAAAGCTAATATAAATTCTCAAATTAAAGAGGATATATTTGAAAACAGATTTATGCATGTTGCCGAATTAAACAGAATGGGTGCTCAAATTTCAATCAAGGGGAACCAAGCAAGTATAAAAGGCAATACTATTTTCAAATCTGCAGAATTAATGGCAACAGATCTGAGAGCTTCAGTATCTTTAATCTTAGCAGCTTTAGCTGCTGATGGAAAATCAATAATAAATAGAATTTACCATTTAGATAGAGGATATGAAAATTTAGAAAAAAAATTAAAAAAAGTTGGAGCAAGAATTAAAAGAATTTATTAATGAAAAAAAAATATTTAGCTAAGATTATAGCAACTGATAATGAAGGTCTTCGAACAATTTCTGCATGTTGTTCTGGGGCTAAAATTAAAGTTAGAGATATAAAATATTTATCATCAAACAAAGTTTTCTTATTATCAATTAAGAGAAAGAAAAATGAATTAAATCTATCAAATAAAACTATTAATAGTATTTGTAGGTTTGATCTTGTTTATAATGTAAAATCTAAAAATATTAATCAGAATGATAAAGAAGCATCATTAGAATTATTAACAATAGATTTTATGAAAAACAAAGACGATTATGAAATTAACTTAATTTTTGATAATAATGCCCATATAGCTTTAACAACGGAAACAATTGAAGTAAGATTAGAGGACCAGAACGAAATCAATGAAAATATTAGATAGTAGTAAAAAAAACTTTGATAAAAAACTGGATAACCTTATTTCTAAAAGGAAAAAAAAGATTCAGTCTAATTTAGTATCGGTAGCCAATATTATTAAAGATGTGAAAAGAAATGGAGATAAAGCCATATTAAAATATGAAAAAAAATTCAATAAAAATAAAATTATTATCCCTAGTTCAAAAAAAATTAAAAGACAAATTAGCCTTTTAGAAAATGATGTAAAGAAAGCAATTAATCTTGCTTATCAAAGAATTTATAAATTTCATTCTTTTCAAAAGTCAAAAAATATCTCTTACTTAGATAAGTTTAAAAATAAGTTAGAATACAAGTATTTACCTATTGATTCAGTTGCAATTTATGTTCCTGGTTCCTCTGCCTCATATCCTTCAAGTGTTTTAATGAATGCAGTGCCTGCAATTGTAGCAGGTGTAAAAAGAATTATTATGATTAATCCAGTATTTGAAGGAAAGCAAAATCCAGCAGTATTATATGCAGCGCACAAGTGTGGTATTAAAGAAATTTATTCAATTGGAGGAGCATCTGCAATAGCAGCTGCTGCTTATGGAACTAAAAAAGTAAAAAAAGTAAATAAGATTGTAGGTCCAGGAAATGTATATGTTGCTCAAGCTAAACGAGAGGTATTTGGTGATGTAGGTATCGATGCAAGTTTTGCTGGACCATCAGAAATTCTGGTTGTTTGTGATAAGTTTTCAAATCCTGAGTGGGTTGCTAGTGATTTGATTGGACAAGCAGAACATGATTCTCTTGCTCAGTGTATTTTAATATCAAAATGTAAAAATTTAATCGAAAAGGTTATAATTGAAATATCAAAACAATTGAAAGAAATACCCAGGTCATCAACAGCAAAAAAAAGTTTAATTAATAATGGAATTATTATGCACATTGGTTCTAATAAGAAAATTATTGATGTTATCAACAAAATAGCCCCAGAACATTTAGAGTTAAATGTAAAAGATTTTAAATCATTTTTACCAAAAATAAAAAACTCAGGATCAATATGTTTAGGTAAATATGCTGTTATGGCTATGACAGATTACAATGTTGGATCGAACCATGTATTGCCCACCAATGGGTCAGCAAAATATTCTAGTGGTATTAGTGTTAATGAATTTTATAAAAGAATTTCATATATAAACTTATCAAAAAAGGGTATTGAAAGTCTTGGACCATCAGTTATAACTCTTGCAAATTATGAAGGGTTAGCAGGACATGCTCAATCTGTAAAAAAAAGAATTAGGAGAAAATAAATTTGTCAAAGCAAGATTTACTTGAATTCAAAGGCAAAGTAACTGATTTATTGCCCAATGCTATGTTTAGAGTTCAATTAGAGAATGGTCATATTGTGACAGCTCATACAGCTGGTAAACTTAGAAAAAATAGAATTAGAGTATTGCAAGGTGATAATGTTACAGTTGAAATGACACCATATGATCTTACAAAAGGCAGAATAATCTTTAGAGGTTAATCTCTTGCCTCGGTAGCTCAGGAGTAGAGCAGAGCCCTGAAAAGGCTTGTGTCGGAGGTGCGAATCCTTCCCGAGGCACCATCGAAACATCTTGAAATTAATTTTAAAAAAATCTAACTTAAAAGAATAATAAATAACAAAAGGACTAAGTAATACGATGAGCACACTAAAAGGAACCGTAAAGTGGTTTAACGGAAAGAAGGGCTTTGGATTTATCGAGAGAGAAGACAAAGAAAAGGACGCATTTGTTCATGCAAGTGCTGTCAAAGCAGCAGGTATGAGATACCTTAATGAAGGAGATAAACTTGAATTTACACTAGAGGATGGTCCTAAAGGGCCCTCAGCAGTTAATTTAAAAAAATTGGATTAATCTTTAAAATATAAAAAGGGCGATTAATCTATTATAAAGATATTCGTCCTTTTTTATTTTATGGCTTGAATAATTTTTTTTTTTGGCTAAATAGCTTCTAATGATTAGTAAAGATAAATATAATTATCTAATATATAAAGGTACTCTTAGAAAATCTCTCAGAGGAACCAATAGAGTTGCGCACTCTCATTACCATGCTGGCTAAAGCTAGCGAATAATCATTTATATTATAATTTTAAATAACAAAAAAATAAGATAAAACTTAAAAGGATATGCCTTGATGGTGAAATAGTATCACGTCGGTTTGTGGATCCGAAGTCGTAGGAGCGTAACCTACTCAAGGTACCAAAAAATGAACAAAGAAAATAAATTAATTCCTGGATTACCCTCAGGTTTTGAAGATAGATGGAATAGGAAATTAATTCTCAAAAAGAGACTCTTGAAGGTCATTGAGAAAAATTTTATTAAATATGGGTTTGACCCACTAGAAACTCCATCATTTGAAATAAGCGAAAATATCGGATCCTTTCTTACAGAGGATGATGATAATCCTATGTCCGATGTATTCTCTTTTAACGATGGTGAAAAAAATATTACTCTTAGATATGATTTATCAAGTCCGCTTGCTAGATTCGTTGCACAAAATTATCAAGAACTTCCATCAATATATAAAAGATATGCAATTCAAAATGTATTCAGAAATGAAAAATCTGGAAATGCTAGGTACAGAGAATTTACTCAAGCAGATTGTGATATAGTTGGTAATGTTAATCCAGCACAAGCTAATGCTGAGTTATGTAATCTAATCTCAAATACTTTAGTAGATTGTGGTTTAAAAAAAAATCAGTTTACTATCAATGTAAGTAATAGAAAAATTGTTCAAGGTTTAATTGAAGATTTGAAAATTGAAAAAGATAAACAAATTAAAGTAATGAGAGCTATAGATAAACTCGATAAACCTGGGTTTGGTTTAAAAGGAGTTGAAGAATTATTAAAAAAAGAACGAAAAGATAAAAGTGGAGCTATAACAAAAGGAGCAAATTTAAGTGATGATCAAGCCTCAAAAATATTAAATTTTCTAAGGATTAAAGATTTAAAAGTACTTAAAGAAAATTTTAAAAATCCTATTACTCAAGAAGGTATAAAAGAATTAGAAGAATTATTTGAAGTTTTAAACTTTGGAAATTACTCTGATCAAGTAAAAATTAATTTCGCAATAGTTAGGGGCCTAGATTATTACGATGGGTTCTGCGTTGAAACTAATCTAAATTTTAAAGCAAAAAATATTAAGGGTAAGGAAGTTGAAATTGGAAGTATCTGCTCAGGGGGACAGTATAATAAATTAATTTCAAGATTTAAGGGTGTAGATATTCCTGGGACAGGTGTAAGCATTGGTGTTGATAGATTACTGTTTGCAATGATGCAATTAAATCAAGTAAAAATTGATATACAAAATCCTGTTATTGTTTGTGTAATGGATGAAAAATATTTAGAAAATTATTACGAAATTATAAACAATTTGAGAAAAAATAATATTAATTCTGAAATATTTTTAGATAGTAAAAAAAATTTAGGCAAGCAACTTACTTATGCTAACAAAAGAGATTGTCCAGTTGCAATTATCTGTGGTGAAAATGAATTTAAAGATAATAAAATAACATTAAAAAATCTACTCGGAGTTAAAGGAGAAAATAATCAAATTACATTTCCAAAAGAAAATTTAATAAATGAAATCAAAAAATTTATTGGATAAAATCCTTAGATCAGTTCAGTCTAGAGGATTTAAACATATCGAATTACCATCAGTTATTGAGACAAGTCATATAGTTCAAAGGTCTGGTGAAAGTTTTAGAAAATTTATTTTTTCATTTACAGATCATATAGGTAATGAATTATGTTTGAGACCTGACCTTACAATTGCCTCTTGTCTTAGATATCTAGAAAATAATTTAAAGAGTAAAGAAAAAATATTTTATAGCGGACAAGCCTATAGAAAATCTCAAAATAAAAAAGACTCTATAATCAGAAATCAAGTTGGTTTTGAGATTATAGGATCAAAAAATGAAAAAAATGATGACAAAGAAATAATAAATACATCACTTAAATCACTTAAAGAACTAAAATATTCTACTGGCACTCTCACTATTGGCAATGTGGAAATTTTTAATCTTCTAATATCTAAATTAGATATACCAAAAAGATGGAAATTAAGACTTACAAGACATTTTTGGAGAGAAGACTATTTTAGTGATTTATTGATAAGATTAGAGACAAATTCTGATGTAGATCCAACTATTGTCGAGGTTGATAAAAGAAGATATTTAAAAATGTTAAAGGATGATCAATCATTTATTGTTGCAGGTAGAACATTAAAAGAAATTTTAGAAAGATTTGATAAAAAGATAAAGGACCCAAGGAGGACAAGTCAGGGAGGCGATACATCAAAAATTATTAAAGAGTTTTTGAAAATTAGATGTCCAATAAATAAAGCTGCAAAGGAGTTAAATCAATTTTTTAAAAAATATAAAATAAATCTTTTTGTTGATCAAAAATATTTTCCTATCTCAAAAAACAAAATATCTAAATTAAATGTTGTCTTCTCAACTGCTTTTGGTAGGCAATTAGAATATTATACTGGAATAGTTTTTAAGATAGACATTAAATCAAAGTCAAAAATTATTAATTGTTGTAATGGTGGTCGTTACGACAAATTAATTTCTGATCTTGGTTCAAAAAAGCAGGTACCAGCAGTTGGTGCTGCTCTTAACTTAAATTTTCAACTATGAAAAATTTTATAAATATTGGAATACCTAGTAAGGGACGGTTAAGAAAGGATGTTTTAAAAATTTTTATTAAAAAAAAATTAAAGCTTATTTCCGATAGAGGTGAAAGAGATTTAATAGGCTCAATAAAAAATAAACCAAATATAAAAATTTTATATTTACACGCAAGAGAAATTATTGAGAGATTGGGAGATGGCTCTTTAGATATTGGCTTTTCTGGTTTTGATTTACTTAAAGAAAGTGAGATAAATATTCAAAAAAAAATAAGTGTTATCAAGAAACTAAATTTTGGAAAAGCTAATCTTGTTGTAGCTATACCAGATCCTTGGATTGATGTTCAAACAATCGCGGACTTGGAAGAAATCGCATTTGAATTTAGAGATAAAAAGAAAAAAAGATTAAGAGTTGCAACTAAATATCCAAATTTAACCAGGGATTATTTATTTTCAAAAGGTGTTACCCAATTTAAATTGATTGATAGTTTGGGAGCAACCGAGGCATATCCTTTCACCGGCTCAGCTGAATTTATTACAGATATTACATCTACAGGTGAAACACTGAAGGCAAATAATCTACGTATATTAAAAGATGGAGAAATCTTAAAGTCTCAAGCTTGTATTTTTACTTCAAAAAAAAATAGTAAAAAAAAAGGTTTAAAAAACTTTGTTAAGTTACTTTCCAAGTAATTTATCTTTTAAGTATATGATAATAATTTTGACAATGTCTAAATTTCGCATTATTGCATAAGTAACTATTAAAAACCCTATTGCAAAAATAATTTTTAAAATAAGATATAATTCCATAAAAATCGCTTATAATACAAGTTACGAATCATGGACACAATTTTATTAATAATTTTAATTTTAACATTTGGAGCAATCTTGGCTATTTTATATTTAAATATAAAGTCCAGAAAAGAGAGCAAAACTGATGAGACTAATGAAATAGCAAATCTGAATGCGGAAATTATTAAATTAAAAGACAGTTTAAACTCTACAATTAATACATCTCTAAGTTCGATGTCTACCTCATTTAACTCTTTATCAACTGGGGTCACAAAAGATATGACTGAGGCTTTAACGAAAGTTGACCAGAAAGTAGGGAATTTTAACGAACAAGTAAAATTACTAAATCAAAGCCAAGAAGGGATTACTAAAATTTTAGCAGGAGTTAAAAAATATGGAACTTTAGCTGAGTATTCTCTGGATGCTTTAATCAAAGATTTATTACCTGCATCTCAATATATGATAAATGTCAAAATGAAAGAAGACACTAGCGAAAATGTAGAGTTTGCGATTAAACTACAAGGTGATGTTTTAGTTCCAGTAGACTCTCATTTTCCAGTCGAAAAATTCAAAGCTATTACAGACGCGCATGAGGCAGATGATAAGAAAGCAGTTGCAGACGCTAGAGTAAAATTAGCAAGTGCATTTAAAATAAAGGCAAAAAATGTAAATGAAAAATATATTGTTCCACCTAAGACCACTGATTTTGCAATTGTTTATGCGCCAACTGAAAGTCTTTACAAGGAATTAACAGAGCATCAAGATCCTAGCACTAAGGAATTGCTAACCCAAGAATTAATGAAGAAGTATAAGATTGTAATTTGTGGCCCCAATACACTGTCAGCTTATTTGCAATCTTTACATATGGGCTTTCAATCATTGAAAGTGCAAAAAGGAGCTACAGAGATATATAATCACTTAAAAACAATCACCACTAGATTTGGCAAGCATTTTGATAACATTATTGTGCTTAGAAAAAAATTAGAAGAAGCAATGAGTGTTGTTGATAAGTTTGGTACTGATGCAAGATCAATTAGTAGGACTTTAGAAAATATTAAAGATCCCGAACAGGTTGAGAAAGCTGTTCAGACAGAAAACGTAGAAAAATTTGTCGAAAGAAATAAACAAGCAAAAAATTAATTTTTTTTTCCAAAAATACCGATTATAAGAAATCACATGCGTTGGAATAAGAAATACAATTACCCTATATCATCAAGAGCCACTGAAGATGGAATAAGAAGATATGTGTTGGGAGAAATAAAATTACCGAGCGTGACATCAATACTTGATGCAACAAAGTCTGAAGAAGATAAAGCGGCTTTGGCTAATTGGCGTGAAAGGACTGGCTATAAAGAAGCTGAGGCAATAACTAAAGCGGCAAGTAGTAGAGGTTCACAGATGCATAGCTATTTAGAATCTTTTCTTCTGGGTAGGGAAAATTTAAGTTTCTTTGAAGATAATGAGCAATATAAAAAAATGGCAAAAAAAATTATTGATAAGGGTTTAACAAATAGATTAGAGGAAATATATGGTGTAGAATGTACAATGCATTATCCTGAGAGATACGCAGGCACAGCAGATTGTGTGGGTGTCTTCGAGGGAAAAGAAACAATAATCGATTTTAAGCAGTCAAACAAACCAAAAAAAGTTGAGTACATAGATTCTTGGTTTTTACAAACTGCCGCTTATTCTCTAGCACATAATGTTGTTTATAATTCAAATATTAATGCATGTGTTATTCTTGTTTGTACGGTAGATAATTTATTTCAAGAGTTTAAAATTCAAGGAACTGAACTAATAACATATCAAAATTTGTTTTTAGGTAGATTAAAAAAATTTAATGAAATGAATAATATAATTTAAAAAAAAATGGATAAAATTGTAATTTACGATACTGAAACCACGAATTCGACAATATGGGGATCCATAATTGAAGTTGGAGCTGTTGTAGTTGATAAAAATTTAAAAGAAATTGGAAAGTTAAATATAAGAGGGCGAATGCCAGAGGGTGAGGTACCAAGCGCAAAGGCTTTACTTGTAAATTCAACTAGTATTGATCTATTAACTAAAGGTAATTATTCGCATTATGATTTTTTAGGAGCTGTTGAGAATTTTTTTTCAAAATGTGCCCCAGCGATGTTTATGGGTTGGTCAAATTTAAATTTTGATCGAAGAATGTTTCATTTTAATTTTTTTAAAGGGAATAGATATCCTTACGCAACCCACTCATCACCCAACAGCGAACATGATGGATTACATATAGCTAGAGCAGCTCAAACTTTGAATTCAGAAACTCTAAAAACAGAATTGACAGACGCGGGTAACCCAAGCCTTGCATTAGAATCTTTATCGAGAATGCAAGGTTTTGATACTTCAGCCAGCCACACTGCCTACGTAGATGCTCAAAATGCATTGAAGGTTTTAAGAATTATTAAAGATAAACATATAGAAAATTGGGAGACATTTTTAAAAACATCAACAAAAACAAGCGTTGAAACGTTTTTAAAAAATGAAGGCATATATTCTATTTTTGAAAATGTGAAGGGTAGAAATATGATGTACCTTACTAGCACACTACATCCTAATCACTGTTTTCACCCAGCTTATGCATCTTGGGGGTACGTTTGGGACTTAAGAAGAGATCCAGAACCATTATTAAACTTACCAATAAACCAATTAAGAGATGTATTAAAAAAATTTAGCCCCAAGGCCTTAAGAGTTTTAAAAACTAACAAAGCTCCAGTAATTTTAGATAAAAAATTTGCACTCAAACAAAAACCTTATTCAGATTTAAATCTAGAAACCATTAGAAAAAGAGCACAAATTGTAAGAGATAATGAGAATTTTTGTAAGAACATACAAATCATAAATAGAGAGACAGCAGAAGAAAAGGAGCAAACTAAAACCCAGGAAGATCTATTACCTGAAGAAACTTTATACGAAAAATTTATTCCCAATAAAGATACTGCTCTTTTTAAAACCTGGCACAGCTCATCATGGGAAGATAAGTTGAGATTATTAGATAAATTTCAGGATAAAAGATGTAGTTGGTTTGGGCAAAAAATTATTTATCAAGAAGCTCCACAAATTTTGCCTCCTGATTTATATAAAAATATTAAAAGTGAAATAGCGAGAAGAATTCTAAGTAAAAATAAGGAAAAATGGCAAACTGTAAATATGGCTTATACTGAAATAGATTATTTAAGAGATCAAGCTTCAAACAGAGATGATGAGGCAGAGCTAAAAAAACTGGATGAAATTAATCAATTTATAATGTCTATTGAAAAAAAATATGAAATAGCCTAGTTGACATTGATGATAATAATTATAGATAGATTATATGCTTACAGATTTTAAAGATGAAGATTTTGACAGTAAAATCAAAAATGAAGATATTTCAGTAATTCAATTTAGTGCTGCATGGTGCGGTCCTTGCAAAGCTCTTAAGCCAATCATGGATAAACTTGCTGATCAGTATAAAGGTAAAGCAGGCTTTTATTATGCAGATATTGAAGATGGTGGAATTAATACAGGAAGCGCTGCAGGTATAAGAGGGGTACCGACAGTTATAATTTATAAAAAAGGTATTGAGGTTGATAGAAAAGTTGGTGGTGTTCCAGAAAGCAATATGAAAGAATTTTTAGAAAAAAATATTTAATTCAAATTAAAAAATTCTCCACTCAAATATAAAGAACCTGTAATTACTAATAAATCATTTTCTTTTAGAGGTATTGACTCAATTGCCTCTTTGATATTTTTTTTGTACTTAACATTAGGGATATCTTTAAATTTGTTTTTTAATTCTTCTCCACCTATTGCATTTGGTTGATTGGGAATATCAATTGTTGTTAAAGAGGAAATATTTTTGAAATAAGATATATATTTTTCATGATCTTTATTAGCCATCATACCAATAATTACATGTTTGTTACAATCAAGAGTTTGTAGAAATTCGTTAAGAACTTTTGCTCCTCCTGGGTTATGTGAGGAGTCAAGAAATAGTCTATTGTTTTTGATTAAACCTTTAAGTTTACCAGATTTAATCTCTTCCAATCTAGCAATATTATGTGCTTTTTGAACTCCATTTTTTATATGCTGATCCTTAATTTTAATATTCTTTAAAATTCTTAATGTAGCAATAGCTGTAGATGCATTTTCAATTTGAAAATGACCATTTAAATTTGGTCTAGGAATTTTCAAGTTCCCATATTTATCCTCATAATAAAAGAAATCATCTTCTTTTAAAATAAAGTTATAATTTTCATTAAAATAATATTTATTTGCACTACTATTAGAAATATTTTTTTTTATACATTCTGTAATTTCCTCAGAGCTTTGTTTTGCAACTACTATATTTGAGTTCAGCAAAGATGAGGTTTTTTCAAAGATAATTCTTTCTATATTTCTGTTGTCTTTTGGCAGCCAATCTAAGTGGTCTTCACTACAAGAGGTCACTATATTGCAAAGATTTTTTTTAAGAATATTAACAGCATCTCCTCTTCCAAATAGACCAAATTCTGCTAAGACCAAGTTCTGTTTATATCTATTACATCCATAAAAGAATGCAGCTGTAAGAGCCTCAAAATATGTTAAGGGCTGACCATTATTAACCTCTTCGATTTCATTCAATAAATTTGAAAGATCATCATCACTTATCATCTCATCGTTATAGATAAATCTTTCATTGATACGTATGACATGGGGCGAAGTATAGATGTTACATTTGATATTTGCCTCTTTAAGAATTGATCTTAAAAAAGAGATTGTACTTCCTTTACCATTAGTGCCACAGACCTGAATACAATTTATTTCATCTTGTGGATTTCCTAATTTTTCACAAAGGTTTTTTATACGATCTAAACTAAGATCAATTTCTTTAGGATGCAGCTTTTGTAAGCGATTGACTATCTTCTGAAGTTTCATTTTTTTCAGAATTTATAACAGAATTTCTCTTTAACAATATGGATAATAGAGTTCCAATTTTTTCAGCTAAATCTTTTCTCTCAACAATTAAGTCTACAAAACCTGTTTTTTCCACATATTCACTCTTTTGAAAGCCTTCAGGAAGTTCTTCTTTAACAGTCCCTTGAATCACACGGGCTCCCGCGAACGCAATTAATGCACCAGGTTCAGCTATATGAATGTCCCCTAACATAGCATACGAGGCTGTAATTCCACCTGCAGTAGGATCAGTGATACAAACTAAATATGGTAAATTATTTTTTTTCAATTCATTAATAGCAATTGTAGTTCTAGTCATTTGAGATAAGGAAATTAAACTTTCCATCATTCTCATTCCACCACCTGCACTTATACACAAAAAAGGTGTTTTATTTTCAATAGCATGTTGAATACCATACAAAAATGCTTCTCCCTCAGCAGCTGCCATTGATGCTCCTAAGAAATCAAAATCAGATGCTACAGCTGTAACATTAATATTATTAATTTTTCCTGAGACAACCATCATTCCACAATCTAATCCAGTCTTTTTTCTGGCACTTTTTAATCTTTCTTTATAGGGTTTTGAGTCTGTCCACTCTAATGGATCGTCTTTAGGAATTGGTGTTTTAAATATCTCATAATTATTTGGGCCAAACATTATATCAAATCTTTGTTTTGGTTTTATACGATGGTGTTTATTACAGTCAGGACATACCCAAAGATTTTCTTCCAGATCTTTTTTTAAAATTGGCCCCTTACAACAAGATGTCCAATCACTATTGGCTATATCTTCCTTAGTAGCTCTTTTGTGTATTGCAGATTTAATTTTTTCACCTGCTTTTATGATTTTTGTAATCCAGTTCATTTAATTTTATTTTTTAATCTTTTAACAACATTAGTAACATTTGTGACAGCATTTTGTCTTTTTTTAATTGAATTCGTAATTTCCTTGCAAATTGCACTTCCCACAACCAGCCCATCAGCTTTTTTAAGTGAATTTATAGTTTTTTCAGTTATTCCAAATCCAATTACGACATTTTTTGATCTGTTTTTTTTTTTTATTTTTGAATATTGTTTGAGTATTTTTCTTGGAGAGATTTTGAGCTTTCCACCCGTAGTAGACAACATGCTTATGTAATAAATCATATCATGTGAGTTTTTAATAATTTGTTTTAAGCGTATTTTAGATGTTGTGGGTGAAATAAGTTGAATAAAGTTGACATTTTTTTTTTTACATTTTAAGGCAAATTTCTTATTTTCAGGAAAAGGTAAATCTACAACAATCAATCCATCAACTTTAGATTTTTGACATTTTTTTATGAATTTATTTTCATTGTATTGATAAATCATGTTATAATAACCCATTAAAATTATTGGTTTATTTTTTTTTATTTTTTTAAATTGATTTACAATTGAAAAAACATCATTAATTTTTATACCATTTTTAATAGCTCTATAAGCACTAGTTTGAATCTGACCACCATCAGCTATTGGAGTATTATGAGGAAAACCTAATTCGCAAATATCAGCATATCTAGAAATTGATTTTAAAATTTCTAACGATTTTTTTTTATTATTATCTCCTGCAACAGTATAAGTCAAAAGGGCAGGTCTATTTTCAGTTCTTGCTATTTTAAATGCTTTATTTATTAAAGAATTATTCATCAATATTTACCTAATCTTTTTTTTAAAATATCCCTATCTTTTTTTGCATCACCACATGAATTAACAATACAAATCGTATCTTTACTAAGCTTAGGAGCAATCTTAATGGCTTCTGCAAAAGCATGGCTTGGTTCAAGACTAGGATTTAATTTTTCATATTTAGTTACTAACTTAAATGCATTTAAAGCCTCTTCATCTGTTGCATAGGTATATCTTGCTCTTTTTGTATCTTTCAAAAAACAATGAATTGGGCTAACTCCAGGATAGTCTAATCCTGCACTTATCGATTCTGTTTCAAGAATTTGACCTTCATTATTTTGACATACGTAGGAGGCAGCGCCATGAAGAATTCCAATCTTTGCATTTCTACTTAAAGGAGCCGCATGAAGTTTTGATTTTTTTGGACCTCCTGCTTCTACTCCTATTAATTCAATTTGTTTTTTATCATAATCTATAAATTCACTCCAGAAACCGTAAGCTGAACTACCACCTCCAACACAATTAATAAGCTTAATTTTTTTTGGAATTTTTTTGAATTCTTTTTTAAGCTGAGCTTTTAACTCTTTTGATATTTGAGAAGTTGACCATCCACATATTTTCACGAATATATTTGGTCCAACTGTACTCCCTACAGCCATGTGACATTTATCACAATTTGAAACCCAATATCTCATACATTCACTTACTGCATCAACTAAAGTTTGGCTACCAGAATATACAGGAACAATTTCAGCACCATTTTTTCTCATTGCATCACAATTTGGTTTTTGTCTTTTAATGTCCTTTGCACCCATAAAAATTTTACATTTAAGACCAAATTTTTTTGCAGCCATACTTAACATTTTACCAGCATATCCAGCTCCAGTATCACCAACTATGTACTTTTTCCCCATCGCTTTACATATAAGAGCATGAACAGTGGCATTATAGATTTTGTGCGCTCCTCCATTTGCCTCAGAAACTACTTTTGCCCAAATTTGAGCACCAGCTAAATGATTAGATAAATTTTCTAATTTTATAAAAGATGTGGGAGAACCAATATAATTTTTAAAATAAAAATCTCTTTTTTTGATGAAACTTTTATCTTTTCTTAATTTTTCAAATGTATTTGTTAAATCTTCTATAGGTTTTTTAAGAGTTTCAGGAATATAACTTCCACCAAATTTACCACCCCAAAATCCATACTTATCATGCTGGTCAATTAAAGGAATATTTTTTTTAATTCTCATATTTTAAATTTTTTATTTTGTTTAAGAAAATTTCTATTTTGGAAATGTCTTTTATTCCAGCAGTTTCAAGCGCACCAGATAAATCAATAATATTTGCCATTTTCTTGTAATATTCAAGATTATCATTTAATTGAATATTTCCAGCCACCATTATCTCTTTATTAAGATTTAAATCTTTAATTAGTTTATGATCAAAAGACATACTTTTTTCATATCCTTTACTATCAAATAAGTAAATATCAGTCATATTTAAATAATTTTTATATTTATAAACATCACTCATATTTTTAACAGTTATTGCAGTGATAATTTTTTTTTTATAATTCTCTTTAATAGATTTGACTTTCTCAGGATCACAATCATAAAGTTGGTAATAGTCAAAAGGTAAATCTTTAATTTGTTCAAGTATTTTATGATCAGGACTTACGAGAACTGCAACGTATGAACATTTTTTTTTATCAATTTTCAATAATTCTTTAAGTTTTTCAAACTTTACATATCTTTTTGATTTAGGGTAATTAACTATAAACCCTATAAATTGAGGTGGATTAGGATGATTTATTATAAAACTTAATGTTTCAGAGTCGGATACTCCGCATATTTTTGACTTAAGGATCATTGGTTTAAATGATCTATTAATATATTTATATTTTTTTTGATATTACCTTTTGTTATCGGTCTTCCAATAACAAGCCAATCACTTCCATTTTTATAAGCTTCTTTAGGTGTTAAAATTCTTTTTTGATCATAGCTCATGGAATTAAATCTTATCCCTGGTGTAATTATTTCTTTTTTGAATACTTTTTTAACAATAGATACCTCTTGTGCACTACAAACTATTGCATCCAATTTAGCTTTGTTAGCTAATTTTGCCTGATGTTTAACTAAATCCTTTAAATTTTTTGTAAATCCAATTTCTTTGAGAGATTTTTTATCAATTGAAGTAAGGACAGTAACACCTACAATTTTTGTTTTTCCCGAAACTTTTTTTACGGCTTTCAAAGCATCTAGTCCAGAACTTATATGTATAGTTAGATAATTAACTTTTAAGTCTTTTATTGCCTTTACAGCTGATGCACAAGTATTTGGAATATCATGTAATTTTAAGTCAGCAAAAATAACTTTATTATTTAATCTAGATATAAATTTTCTACCATTTTTTGAATTAAGGAATTCAAGACCAAATTTATACCCGACTTTTATTTTAGAATTTTTTGTTTTATTAATGATTGATTTTACTCTTGAAATATTAGCGCTATCACAGGCAACAAATATTTTATTCTTTTTCATTATTTAATTTTTTAAACAAATCTTTAGCCATTTTGAAGTGAATTGTTTTTTTTTCTGGAGTATTTACTTTTTCCCCTGTTTTAGGATTTCTAGAGATTCTTGCTTTTTGAATATTTGAGGAAAAAACTCCAAATCCTCTAAGTTCTACTCTTTCACCTCTTTTTAGAGTTTGTTTAATTTCATCTAAAATTATATTTGAAAATTTTTCTAAATCTTTTTTTAAAAAATTAGGATAGTTTTTTGAGAGTTGTTTTAGAAGCTTAGATTTTACAATAGCCAATTTAAATCTTTTTAATTAATTATTTTTTTCCCTTTTTCTCTAAGTCTTTTGATAGAGATGAAAATGGAAGATTTTTTCCAGATCCTTCCGATCCATATTTTTCTAAAGCCTCTTTCTTCTCTATTTCTTCAAGTAATTTAATACTTAAATTAACTTTTCTTTTGTCTAAATCTAGTTCAGAAATAGCACAATCAATTCTTTCTCCCCCTGTGAATCTTGACGGTCTTGAATCCGCAGAGTTTATGGCGATCTGAGATTTTTTTATGTTAAAATCCATTTCGCATCCCTCAGGTCTTACAATCAGTCCTTTGTTATCAGTTGAAATAATTTTTACAGTGATTGCTTGATTAATTTTTTTGTCTTTAAACCAATCAAACGGATCTGGCTGCGTTTGTCTTAGACCAACTCTAATTTTTTGATCAGATGATTTAATCTCTAGAACTTTTACTTTTATCTTATCACCTTTTTTGTATTTAGTTAGCTCTTCCTCTCCATTATTTAAGTATGTTAAATCATTACAGTGTAAAAATGCATCAACATCTAAATCTTCAATTTTAACAAAAATTGAGTAATCATTTTTATTCGAAACAACTCCTTCTACTGTTGTGCCTACAGGATATTTTTTTTCAAATGTTTCAAAAGGATTTTCTACTGTTAACCTATGAGAAATAGCCACTCTTCTTTTTTCTTTATCGATTTCAGTGATCACACAATCTATTTCATCACCTACTTTAAACATTTTCTTCGCTGATAAATTCTTTTTTGTCCAGCTAAGTTCACTGGTATGAAGAAGAGTTGTCAGCCCAGGTTCTAGTTCACAAAATGCACCAAAGTCCATTAACTTAACAACTTTAACTTTGTATATTTTATTTAGTTCATAATTTTCTATATGTTCAAAGGGATCTGGAGATAATTGTTTAATAGAACATCCAACTTGTAATTTCTCCATATCTACAGAGATTACTTTCAAATCATGTTTTTCTCCTATATTAAATACTTCATCAGGATGATTGACTCTTGAGTAAGAAATTTCCTGAAGATGCACAAGCACATCTAATTCGCCGTTTACGCTGAAGAAGCATCCAAACGTACTATAACCTTTTACCTCAGCACCCTTTATTATGTCTCCTACTTTGTATTTCTCAATAATTTTAGCCTTATCCTCTTTTTTAAAATTAGAGATAATTTCTCTTCTAGATACACAGGCATTACCTCTAACTTTATCCAGTTTTATTAAAGCAAACTTTTGAGGTTCATTCATCAAATGGCTAATATCTTTTAAAGGTTTGTCACTTATCTGTGAACCTGGAAGAAACATCAAGGAGCCTGTCTCCATATGTTCAACAATGCAACCACCTTTGCATTTTGAAGTTATCTTTCCCATAATAGGCTCATTTTTTTCATATGCTTCAACAAGTTTATCCCAACCTTTAATTTTTTGCGCTTTGCTTGCTGATACTAGGACTTCGCCATTTCTATCTTCTATTTTTTCCAACAATACTGAAATAGTTTCACCAATTTTAATCTTATCTGTAAGGCCCATACTTTTTAGTTCATTAATGTCGAGAACTGGCTCACTTTTCAAACCCTCAATAAATAAAAAAACAAACTTTTCGGTAATTTTATTTATCTTACCATCTATTATTTTACCTTCTTCAATGTTGATTTTCGAAAGTTGACTGTTAAGTAATTTATTAAATTCTTTTGATGCTTGGCTGTCTAAGTCTTTATATATTTCCATTAATTAAAAATTCTTTCTTATATTTTTTAAAAATCACGAACTTTTAGATAAAATTATACTTTTAATCAACACTGAATTTAAACTATTTTTCTTTTGAAATTATTGAATATTGAGGTTTTTTGACGATATTTAATTTAATTTTGCGCCTAAACTTTTAATTTTGCTTATAAACGACGGAAAAGATGTTCTTACTGAGTCTTTATCATAAATTTTCCAGTTACCACCAAATGTAAGAGCTGCAACTACACTTGTCATAAATACTCTATGATCTTTTAAAAATTTGTTAATTATTATCCTCTTTTTTATTTTTATATTTGGATTACCATATATTTTGATACTGTCTTTTTTTAATATATTTTTAACTCCAATTTTATTAAGAATTTTTGATCCCCATATCAATCTAGGACTCTCTTTTTGATTAAGTTCAGATAAGTTTTTAAAGTAAGATATCCCTTTTGCTTTAGCAGCCACTAAGAAAATTAATAAAAACTCATCTATAGCAGCTGAATTAAGTTTTGTTGGACAGTTTATTGCTTTAAGAGAGTTTTTACTTTTTACAGTAAGGTCTGCAATTTTCTCTCCTTTATAATCTCTATGGTTATCTATTTTAATATTTACTCCCATTTTTTTTAAAATTTTTAGTACGCCAACTCTTGAAGGGTTTATATTTATATTTTTTATTTTTAATTTCGAATTTTTTGATAAAGCTGTGAGGACAATAAAAAAAGCACTAGAACTTATATCTGATGGTATATTATAATTAAATGGCATAATATTTTTCTTTCCTTTAATTTTAATAAAATCATAATTTTTTTTTTTTGAAACGCTTATAGGTAATCCAAGATGATTTAATAATAATTCTGTATGATCTCTAGATTTTTTTGCTTTAATTGTAGTTGTTCCTTTTGTATTTAGTGCCGCAAGAATTACAGAGCTTTTACACTGAGCTGATCCTAATTTTTCTAAATATTTTATTGGTCTAGGATTAGTGGTACCTAAGATACTAATTGGAAGCCTTCCTTTTTTTGAATAAATTTTTGCTCCAAACTTTTTGAGTGGATTTATAACTCTTAAAAAATCTCTTTTGGATAGGCTTTTATCACCAATGATTTTAATTTTAACTTTTGAGTGGATTAATAATCCCATTATCAATCTTCCAAAAGTTCCTGAATTTCCAGCATTGAGAGTTAAATTTTTTTTATATTTGTAGCTATTTAGTCCTTTGCCAATAATTTCACACGAATTATTTTTATGTTTTATTTTTACTCCTAATTTTTTCAAACAATTAAGTGTGTTAATTACATCCTCTGATTTTAACAAATTAGATGATTTTGATTTACCTTTTGCTTGTGATGCAATTAAAGCCCATCTAATCGATAAACTTTTATCTCCTTCAATTTCTACAGTTTTGTTAAACGGCTTAATTGTATTTATTATGTTTATGTAATTACTCATGTTTTTTATTTAATATAAATAAGATTAACTTATTTTGAAAGAGTCGCCAAAATACGCACTCTTGGCATCATCATTTTGTATTAAGTTATTTGGAGTGCCTTGTGCTACAACTTTTCCATTATGGATAATCGCAGCAGTATCAACGCATGCTAATAAATCTCTCGCCTGGTGATCACACAATATTACAGATATATTATTTTTACTTTGTAAACCTACAATTATTTCCTGAAGTGTTTTAATTGTCATAACATCTAATGCAGCAAATGGCTCATCAAGAAGAAGTATTTTGGGGTCTGATATAAGAGCTATAGCTATAACTAATTTTTTTTTTTGACCTCCTGATATAAAATCTGCTTTAATATCTCTTATAGGATCAAGTTCAAATTTTGATATAAGTGAGTTAATTTTTTCATTTCTATAACTTACATTTGATATTGTAATTTCAGCTATTGCTTTTAAGTTTTCATAAACAGTTAGATCGTGAAAGTAACCTCCATGTTGAGGCACAAATCCAATTTTATATTTAAGAGTTCTCTGATAAATAGGATACTTGTTTACTTTCTCTCCACTAATAATTATTGATCCAAAATCAGGTGGAATCAATCCTGTAATTAAATTAAATAACGTAGTTTTCCCAACTCCATTGGGTCCTAATAGACCCAATATCTGTCCACTATTTAGTTTAAGCGAAAGATTATCTAAAATACTTTTTCTTCCAAATTTTAATGAAACCTTTTCAAGTTGTAAGATTGATTTTTGGTCTTTAAAAAATTTTATTCTGAATTTCTTTATATTAGACATAATTTTTATTTTGACTTAATTTCAACTTTATTTTTTAATTCATTCATGAAAATTTTCATTTCTTTATTGATTAAATTTATAATTACATTATCTGCTTTTAGCAAACCTTGCATACCATCATATATAACATCATTATAAATTGTAACAATGTTTTCTTCAAAATTAAGATTTAAATTTTTAGAAGTAATTTTATTATCCAAATAGCTTACTTTTACATTTTTTGAAAATTCTGTATTATAATTAGAATTATTATAAATTGCATAATCAGACTCAATAATTAAAGGAATATTTTCTTCATTTACGAATTTAGCAAAGACAGTTTGCATTTTTACATATTCAATATCATCTTTATAAAAAATCTCACTTAGTTCTGACGTGATTGTATATTGAGTATTATTATCGAACTGGACATTGTATCTTAGATTTTTAATTAGATTATTTTCATTTTCTATAAGAATTTCTTTGTTTGTTTTGTCTTGATTTTGAGCAATTTCAGAAGAGGAAAAATACTTCTTATAGAAAAAAAAGGATATTAAGATTAATAAAAAAAAAAGAAATAATTGTATGAATTTTTTATTCACAGTTACTTTAAATTTTTTAATAAGTTATGAATATGAATAACTCCGGTTATTTTTCTTTTATTTCCTTTTTTATAAACACACGCACTTGTAATTTTTTTTTTATTCATTTGAAAAAGTATTTCAGTTGCAAGCATATCCTCTTCTACAATGAATGGATTTTTAGTCATAAAATTTTTGATTTTCTTACTCTCTATAGATCTTTTTTTTTGTAATAATCTTTTAAGGTCACCATCAGTAAATATTCCTACATTTAAGTTCTGATTATTTATCACAACTATAAATCCAAGTTTTTTTAAATTTAATATTCTAAGAGCTTTTCTCATTAAATGATTTTCATTTACAAAAGGTATTTTATTATTTATTAACATTACATCTTTTGCAGTTTTAAGTTTATTACCTAAACTTCCAGACGGATGAAATTTTTTAAAATCAAGTTTACCAAAATTTTTCATTCTCATGAGAGCAATAGATAAAGCATCTCCAATTGCTAATTGAGAAGTCGTGCTTGATGTGGGTACTATTCCATCTCCTGACTCAGTTACTTCAGGAATAAGTAATTTTATATTTGAAAATTTATATAGAATTGAATTTTTATCAGATACTATTCCTATGAGAAGTATTTTATTTGATTTCGCATATTTGATTATATTTTTTAATTCTAAAGTATTTCCTGAGTAACTTATTAATATAAGAATATCTTTATTTGTTATTCTTCCCAGATCTCCATGAGAGCAATCACTTGCTGAGACTGTAAATGAAGGGGTTCCTACAGATGATAAAGTTGCAGAAATTTTTGATGCAATAATTCCACTTTTTCCAACTCCACATATTATAACTTTTGATTTACATTTAAGAATTGATTTGACTGCTCGCTCAAAAGGTTGGTTAATCGAATTTTTTAATTTTCTTAAAGATTTTATTTGTAAATCTATTACATCTTTTCCAATCTGATTAATTTCTTTTTTCATTTTTAATGAGACCAAATATCATCTTTGAATTGAGCTAGGTCAAGTTCAACTCTTGTTTTTAAAAAATTCAAACAACTTTTGTATAGATCAACTCTATTTTCTCTCACAAGTATCTTATTAAGTTCATCATGAATTTTATGAAGATATACCACATCGTTTGCACAATATTTAAGTTGTTCAGGCGTTAACTCTCCCCCAAAGTCAGAATTTTGGAACTGTTTACTTATATCAATATTAATAAATTCTTTAATTAAAGTTTTTAAAGAATGATTATCTGAGTATGATCTTGCAAGTTTTGATGCAATTTTAGTATCAAGGACATTGTTGGTATCTGTTTTAAGATAGTATTTAATGTGAGCTAAATCTGCTCTTCCATAATGGAAAATTTTGACAATTTTGTTGTCATTTAAAATTTTCACTAAATTTGGAGCATTGTAATTTGACCTATCAAACTGGACAATATGTGCATCAGAATTTCCTGACGAAATTTGAATAAGGCACAATGGGTCTCTTCTGACATTTAACCCCATGAATTCGCCATCTACTGCTAATAGATTGCCTAAACTTAAATCATCTGGTAAGTCGTTTTTGTGAAGATTAATATTAATTTTCATTTTAAGATATATATATGAAAGTAAAAAATTGTCTAATTTTTGGCGGTAGCGGTCAAATAGGTAGATTTCTAATTAGAAAGTTAACAAAAAATAACTATAAGGTAACTGTCGTAACCAGAAATATTCATCAAAATAGCTATAAAATTAAAACCCAAGCAAATGCAGGATATATTGAAATTGTAGAGTCGAGCATTTTCAATGAAAAAAAGATAAGAAAACTTTTTGAAAATGCTGATGTTTGTATTAACTTGATAGGAATTTTATTTGAAAAAAGAAAAGGAAATACATTTAGGAATATACATTCAATATTTCCTTCCTTACTTTCTAAATTATGTAAGGAGTATAGTCTTAAGCATTTTATACATCTTTCTGCACTAGGGATTAATAATGCTTTAGATTCTAGTTATGCAACGAGTAAATTAGAGGGAGAAATCAATATATTGAAAAATTTTCCCTTAACAACAATCTTAAGACCTTCAGTTGTTTATTCTGTAGATGATAATTTTACTACTAATTTTATGACTTTATTAAATATATTACCTATTTTTCCGTTATATTATTCAGGTAGAACAAAATTTATGCCAATTCATTGTTCTGACTTAACGGATGTAATTTACCATGTAGTTTCAAAAAATATAAACTCAAAAATTATTGAGTGTGTTGGACCAGAGACAATATCTTTTAAACAAATCTTAGAAATTTTATGTAAATTGATCGAAAAAAAAAGAATTTTACTGCCATTCCCGTTAGTTTTAGCAAAAATATCCGCATTTTTTTTAGGTCAATTTCCTAAACCACTTTTAACTCAAGACCAACTAAGATTATTGAAATATGATAATGTAACTTCAGGAAAGTATAAAACTAACTTCGAAATCGGATCTCCAAGCACTAGAATATTTGAAAAGGAAGTTAAAAAATATTGTTATATGTGGAAAGAAGGTGGACAATTTTCAACAGAAAAATATGATACTAAAAAAAATAATGAGCTTTAAATTAATTAAGCTGTTTTAATTTTTTTACTAATATATTCTTTTATTTCATCCTTATTTTCAGCATCATCCTTTTTACCTTTTGGCTGGTATGCATAAAGTAGATGGAGTTTACAATATGAAAAATCTTTTAGAGAAGATCTACCACAAAAATAAAATGAATTTTCATTGGGATGACCTATTGGCCATTTACAAGAATTTTCATCAAGCTCCTCTAGTTGCTTAGGATTTTCTGGCTCGAAATCTTTTTCGATTAGTAATGATCTAAATTTACCTCTTCTGCCACGTTTAGGTTTGATGTTTTTTACCTCAAAATTTTCCTCAAAATTTTTATTTGATGTAGCTGCTCTTGTTTTTATTTTGGCTGATAAATTCAATCTATGAGCTTTTCCGATAACAGCGTTTCTACTAATACCCCCAATTATTTCTGCAATTTGACTTGCTGTGTTACCTTTGCCCCAGAGTTCTTTTAATTTATTGACTTTTTCTTCTGTCCAGCTCATTAATAACTATATTTTGTGTTATTTAATTATATTAACACAATATACTGATATCAGATTTAATTAAACAACTAATTATTACTAGTTATCAACAATTATATAATAGAATTTTTTTAATAAATTATTCAATCATAACTTGTATTTAATATTTAAGTTAATAAAAGTTTTTTAAAAATGAGTTACTTAGTTAAAAATTATAATCGAAAAAAATTATCTTTTAAGAAAGGAAAAGGTTCTTACCTTTATTCAACTAAAGGTTCTAAATATCTTGATTTTTGTTCAGGTATTGCTGTTAATAGTTTAGGCCATTCAAATCCTACGTTAATAAAAGCATTAAACTCGCAAGCAAAAAAAATATGGCATGTCTCTAATGCATTTAATATTCCAGAAGGTGAAGAATTAGCCAAAAAGTTGGTAAAGAAAACATTTGCTGATTTCGTTATGTTTCAAAATTCAGGAACAGAGGCAACTGAGGCTGCTATAAAAGTTGCACGTAGATATTTTTATTCAATAGGTAAACCAAAAAAAAATCGAATTTTATGTGTTAAAAACTCATTTCATGGAAGAACAATTGCTGCAATTTACGCTAGTGGTAGTAAAAAAATGACTGAAGGTTTTGGACCTAAAGTCGATGGTTTTGATCATTTTAGTTTTGGAGACCATCTAGATCTTAAAAAATCTATAAATAAAAATACAGCAGCTATAATGGTAGAGCCAATTATGGGAGAGGGCGGTATTAAAGTTATTCCTGACTGGTGTCTAAAAGATTTAAGAAAATTATGTAATAAAAAGAAAATATTATTAATACTTGATGAAGTACAATGTGGAGTCGGAAGAACAGGTGATTTCTTTGCTTTTGAAAAATCAAAAGTAAAACCTGATATTGTCCCAATAGCTAAAGGTATAGGTGGCGGATTCCCTATCGGAGCAGTTTTAATGACTAAAAAAGTTGCTAAAGCCATGATCCCAGGAACACATGGCTCTACTTTTGGTGGAAATCCTCTTGCAATGAAGATTGGTAGCACTGTCATAGACATAGTAGGAAAAAAGAGTTTTTTGAATAAAGTAAAAAAAAACTCAAACTATTTTCATAAAGAACTTATCAAGATTAAAGAAAATTATCCTAAAATAATAAAAGATATAAGAGGAAGAGGATTTTTGATTGGCTTACAGTTATATAAGGATCAGACAAATTTTATAAAAAATCTTATGAAAAATAAATTATTGACAATTAGAGCTGCCGAGAATGTAATAAGAATTTTACCACCTTTAAACGTCAAAAAAAATGAGATTAATGAAGCACTAAAAATAATTAATAAAGTTTGCAAAAAATATAAACAATGAATCATTTCATTAATTTAAAAGATATATCAATTGGAGATTTAAGAAAAATTTTGTCTGATGCAACAAATAGAAAAAAAAATAGAAAAAATTTAGATAACTTAGATATTGATAAAGACTCTCCTTTAAGGGGAAAATTATTGATTCAAATGTTTGAAGAATCAAGTTTAAGAACAAGGTTAAGTTTTTATTTAGCAATTAAACAACTTGGAGGAAGCACTCTTACACTCAGACCGGATGAATTACATTTATCAAAAGGAAGTGAAAGCATTGAAGATACTGCTAAAATATTATCAAATTTTGGTAATGCATTTATGCTTCGAACTGATAGTGATAAAAAATTAGAGGAGTTTAGCAAATATTTATCGATTCCAATTATTAACGGACTCAGTCCCTCATCACATCCAACCCAAATCTTATCTGATGTTTTTACTGTTGAAGAAATTAAAAAAAAACCAATTTCAAAATTAAATATTACTTGGATAGGAGACTCAAATAATGTTTTAAATTCTTTAATTTCAGCATCTATAAAGTTTTCATTTAAATTAAATATTGGTTGTCCAAAAAAATATCAGCCAAACAAAAAAATTTTAAACTTTATAAAAAATAATGAAAATCAAATTTTCATTTACAATGATGCAAAACTTGCTGCTAAAGGAGCTGATGTTATTTTTTCGGATAAAGTAATATCTATGAATGATAGAGTTAACAAAAAAAGAAAATTAAATCATTTTAAAAAATTTAAAATTAATAAAAAACTTATGAGTTTCACAAAAAAAGGTTGTATTTTTCTTCACTGTTTACCAAGAGGCCCTGAAGTGGATGAAAACGTTTTTTTAAGCAAACAATCTAAAGTTTGGCAACAAGCAGTTAACAGAGTACATGTTCAAAAATCTATATTACTTTATTGTTTAGGGAAATTAGGGTAACGGCAAAGGTTTATCAGAATTTTTATTTAAATATAAAATTACTGATGCTCTATCTTTTTCTTTTCTTAATCCAGCAAAAGCCATTTTAGTTCCTTTAATCCATTTGGCTGGTTTGATTAAGTAACCGTTTAATTCTTCAAATGTCCATTCTTTACTGTACTCAGATAATGCTTTGGAATATTTGTAATCATTAATAACACCAACTTTTCTTCCAACAACATTGTACAAAGCGGGACCAATATTATTTTTCCCACCCTTAACTATAGAGTGACACGCTGCACATTTTTTAAAAACCTTTTCACCAGTTGCTAGATCTCCCATAGCTAGTAATGCTGAAATATCAATTTTTTCCTCAACAGAATCTTTGGCTGTTTGAACTTCAGTAGAAGCTGCTTGGTCTACCTCAACAACATAACCTGGCGTTTTAGGCTTATCTACATGAAAGATTACATCTGCAACCTTTCCAATACCTATGACCAGAAGAGCCACCATCAATACCGCAGCAATTATTTTATTTAATTCAAAAGAATCCATTTTATTAAAATATATTTTGAACGTATAACACTATAAATAAAAAATTTCTTATATATTTTAATGTATAATATTGCCTCTGTTTATATTGTAATAATAAATAAAAAAGACCAATGAAAACATTAGTTATAATTCCCTCAAGACTTTCTGCCACTAGGCTGCCAGGAAAACCGTTGTTAAAAATTAATGGTTTATCAATTATTTCACATGTTTTTAAGAAAGCAGAGGAGGCAAATATAGGTGAAGTTATAGTGGCTTCTGAGGATAAAGAAATTATTAAGGATGTGGAGCAAAATGGGGGGCAAGCGATTTTAACAAAAGATCAACATAAAACAGGTACTGATAGAATATACGAGGCTTTACAAAAATTCGATAATTCAAATATTGATTTAGTTATGAATCTTCAAGGAGATGAACCCTTAATGAACAAAGATGATATAAGAAATTTAAATAATCAGATGATAAAAAATAATACTCAAATTGGAACTTTAGCTTCAAAAATTATCGATAAAAGATTATATAAAAAACAAAATGTAGTCAAAGTAATAACTAACGAACGCCTTGATGAGACGAATTTTCCAGAGGCAATAAATTTCATGAGAGAAACATTAAATCAAGATAAAAATATTTATCACCATTTGGGAGTATATTGTTTTCAAAAAGAAACTTTAAAAAATTTTGTTTCCTACAATCAATCTTCTAATGAAATTAAGAATAAACTAGAACAACTCAGAGCTTTAGATAATAATATTAAGATTAATGTTGCTTTAGCTAACGAGCCATCAATTGGAGTTGATACAATCGAAGATTTTATGGCTATAAAAAAGATAATGGAATATAAATCATAATGAATAAAATTTATTTTCAAGGAACTTTTGGTGCATATTCGCATTTAGCTGCTTTAACAATTTATCCAAAAGCTAAAATCATTCCATGCAAAACTTTTGATGAATGTTTCTTGAAAGCTTCAAAAGAGGATGATTCAAAAATAATTATTCCTGAGTCTAATAGAATTACTGGAAATATAGGCATTGAATACTTAATATTTCAATACAGGCTAAATATATATTGTGAATATTTTCAAAAAATTGAACATAATTTATTAGGACTTCCAGGTGTTAAAATTTCAGAGATTAAAGATGTATACTCGCATGGACAAGCATTATCTCAATGTTCTAATTTTATTAAATCTTATAATTTGATTGAACATGTGAGAGCAGATACAGCAGGTTCTGCAGAAATGGTTTTTAAAACTAAAGATAAAACTAAAGCAGCAATTGCCTCTTCTTTAAGTGCGAAAACTTATAATTTAGAAATTGTTCAAAAAAATATTGAAAATGAAAAAGGTAATTTAACAAGATTTTTAGTTATGGGAAAAAATATTTTTCAACCTGAATTTGAAAATAAAAAATACATTACATCGTTTCTATTTAAATTAAAAAGTAAACCAGCTGCACTTTATCAATCACTTGGTGGTTTTGCAATCAACGGAGTAAATTTAACTAAATTACAAAGTTACCCTGAAAAAAACACTTTCGACTCCTTCTTTTTTTTATGTGATCTTGATGGTCATATTGAGGATCCAAAAGTGCAAAAATCTTTAGAGGAACTGGGATTGCATTGTCAAGATTTTCACGTCCTAGGTGTTTTTGAAGCTGACAAACAACGAGAAAAATAATTTTTTAATCTTTTCTTGTAGATTAGAAATCATTACTGCTATAATAGTTTCTGGAGGCTAGAGGTG
This sequence comes from uncultured Pelagibacteraceae bacterium, assembly GCA_902630945.1. Lineage (GTDB taxonomy): Bacteria > Pseudomonadota > Alphaproteobacteria > Pelagibacterales > Pelagibacteraceae > Pelagibacter. The sequence goes on along the minus strand of CACOWV010000004.1, from coordinate 23,495 downwards.
GGTGCTGCTTGAACCCGACCAGATCTTAACGGAAGCAGTCGTAAAGACAGTTATTCAGGTTCTAGTCTCCTATAAAAAAATGAGTAAAAATTCAAAAGTACTAGCTTTAAAATATAGGCCTCAGGCATTTAAAGATCTTATTGGACAGGATGTTGTTGCAGAAACAATCATAAATTCTATTAAAGCTAATAAAGTTCCTAATGCTTATCTTTTTACAGGAATAAGAGGGATAGGCAAAACAACAACAGCTAGGATTGTTGCAAAATCCCTCAATTGTTTGAATGGAATTGAAAAATTATGTAAGGAAAATTTTTGTGATAATTGTGAAGCAATAACCAACTCAAATCATATTGATGTTTTAGAAATGGATGCTGCGAGCAAGACAGGAGTTGATGATGTAAGAGATTTGATAGAATTTTCAAGATATGGACCAACGTCATCTAAATATAAAATATTTATAATTGATGAAGTTCATATGTTGAGCAAACAGGCATTTAATGCTCTATTAAAAACATTAGAGGAACCACCGCAATATTTAAAATTTATTTTTGCCACAACAGAGATAAGGAAAATTCCTGTAACAGTTATTTCAAGGTGTCAAAGGTTTGATCTATCAAGAATAAAATCTTCTGAATTATTGAATTTTTTAAAACAAATTACCGCAAACGAGAATGGAAAGGTGTCTGAAGATGCTTTAAAGTTAATTGTTAAAATATCAGAGGGTTCTGTAAGAGATGCACTATCTCTATTAGATAGAGGGTTATTATCAATAGATCAAAATAAAGAGCTTGATTTAAAAAAAGCACAAGAAATTTTTGGATACTTTGACAAATCTCGTCTAATAGAAATTTTTGAATTAATTATTCAAGGAGATGAAAAAAAAGTAATTAGTGAATACAGAAAAATTTATGACCAAGGAATAGAGCCTAAGATTTTTATTAATGACTTTTTAGAGCTAATTTATTATTTCAAAAATATAGAAGCGTTAACTCTTGAAAGTACCAATTTTTCTTTAAATGATGGGGAATTTTCTAAGATTAAGGAAATATCTAATAATATAGATAAAAAAACATTAATTTTATTTTGGCAATTTACAATAAGAAGTATTGAGGAATTAGATATTGTTTCTAATCAAAATCTAGCGATTGAAATGTTTTTAGTAAGATTGATTTATTTGAGTTCAATAAAACCTATTGATGATAAGAAGAATGATAATTTATCAAAAATTATAGAAAAAAAAAAAATAGTATCTGAAATAAAGAGTAAAGAATCTGTTAATCAAATCAAAAATGTAACTCAAGAAAAGAAAATAACAAATGAAGTTCAAACAGAAATTAAAGCAGAAAAAAAATTTTTAATTAATTCGTTTGAACAACTTTTAGATATTTGCAACCAAAATAAAGAAATTAAACTTAAATATGAATTAGAAAATAATGTTTTTTTAGTAAGTTTTGAAAAAAATAGAATAGAAATATCTTTTAACGATTCTCTTGAAAAAAATTTTGTTAAAGATTTATCTTTAAAACTTTATGAGTGGACTGGTGAAAGATGGATTATAACTTTTAGTAAAATTAAAGGAGATATGTCAGTCAAAGAAAAAAAACTAAACATAAAGAACGAACTTTTTAAAAAGGTAGAAAATTCAGATTTATATAAAGAGGTTGTAAAAATTTTTCCAGATGCGAATTTAGTTGATGTGTCTTCTAGTGATGAAAAGGATTAATGTATGACAGATTTTAATAAGATATTAAATAAAGCAAAAGAGCTTGAGGCAAAAATGAAGGAAAGTCAGGAAAATATAAAAAAAATTAAAGCAGAGGGTGTTTCAGGCTCAAATTCTGTAAAAGTCATTTTAGATGGAGAGGGAGAAATGCAAAAAATTGAAATTTCTGAAGATATTTTAAAAGAAGAAAAATCAATTATTGAAGATTTAATTGTTGCAGCCCATAATAATGCTAAAGCTCAACTTAAAACCAAAACAAAAGAAGAAATTTCTAAAGCTACAGGTGGTTTTGGAATTCCAGGTTTAAAGTGGCCCCTATAAACAAATGCAAAATATTAATGAGATAGAAGATTTAATTAAATTAATTTCTAAACTTCCAGGTCTAGGCCCTAAATCTGCTAAGAGAATTGTACTTAAATTAATAAATAACAGGAATGAACTTGTAAAACCCATGGCTAACGCATTAGCTCAAGTTTATAAAAACGTGACAAGGTGTAGTTATTGTGGTTCATTAAGATCTAATTCTGACGGATGTAGGAATTGCGAAAATACTAAAGAAAAATATTCTAAAATATGCGTAGTTGAAGATATCGCCGATCAATGGTCAATTGAAAATTCAAATATTTTTAAGGGTTATTTTCACATTCTTGGAGGTACCATTTCATCTGTAGGTCAAAGAAAAGAAGATCTCTTAATAAACTCTTTAGCTGAAAGAGTAAGTAGAGATGAAATAGAGGAAGTTATTTTAGCTACTAGTGCGACAGTCGAGGGGCAAACAACAGCTTATTATATCCAAGAGAGTTTAAAGAAAACAAATGTTAAAGTTACAAAATTAGCACAAGGCTTACCTATTGGAGGGGAAATAGAGAGTTTGGATGATGGAACTTTATTTTCTGCTTTTAAAAATAGGACTAATTTAAGCTCTAATTCTGATTAATTTTTTTCTTTAATCTATTAGAATGTAATAGAGGCTCTGTATAACCTGATGGTTGCTTTCGTCCCTCAAAAATTAGATCACAAGCAGTTTTAAAAGCAATAGATCTGTCATAGTCATCACTCATTTTTGTATAATTCTTGTCGAATTTGTTTTGTTCATCAACAACTTTTGCCATTTGTTTCATAATTTCCATAACCTGTATTTTAGTAGTAATCCCATGATGTATCCAGTTAGTAATATGTTGAGATGAGATTCTAAGTGTTGCTCTATCTTCCATAAGTCCTACATTATTAATATCAGGCACCTTAGAACAACCAACTCCTTGATCTATCCATCTTACAACATAACCTAATAGTGTTTGTGCTGAGTTCGATATTTCAGAATTTATTTCATCAACCGACCAATTTGGTCGGTCTGCCACAGGGATTGTCAAAAGATCATTTAATTTAGCAGGTTCTCTATTTAAAATTTTTTTTTGTTCATCGAAAATATTAATTTGATGATAATGAAGTGCATGCAATGATGCTGCAGTGGGAGAAGGTACCCAAGCACAGTTAGCTCCAGCTTTTAAATGATTAATTTTATCTTCCATCATTTCCCTCATCTTATCCGGCATCGCCCACATACCCTTTCCAATTTGCGCTTTTCCTGAAAATCCACATTTTAAACCAATATCCACATTATTATTTTCATAGGCTGAGATCCACTTAGACATTTTCATGTCTCCTTTTTTTATCATTGGTCCCGCCTCCATTGATGTGTGCATTTCATCTCCAGTTCTATCTAAGAAACCAGTATTAATAAAAAACACTCTATTTTTTAAAGTTCTAATACACTCTTTTAAATTTGCAGATGTTCTTCTTTCTTCATCCATAATTCCAATTTTACAAGTATATTTTTCTAAATTTAACAATTTCTCAACTTTCGAAAAAATTAAATCTGTAAAAGCTGTTTCTTCTGGTCCGTGCATTTTAGGCTTAACAATATAGATTGATCCCTGTTTAGAATTTCTTCTTTTTTTTAAATCATGAAGTGCAGCAGCTGTTGTGATAAATGCATCCATTATCCCCTCTGGAACTTCATTCCCATCTTTCAAAATTATAGATGGGTTTGTCATTAAATGGCCAACATTTCTAATTAGGAGCAAACTTCTTCCATGAAGCTTCAATCCTTTGCCATCTTTAGAAATATAACTTCTGTCAGGATTAAGCTTTCTTTCTAATTTTTTTCCATTTTTATCAAATTGAACTTTTAAATCACCTCTCATTAAACCTAACCAATTTTTATAACAATTTACTTTATCCTCAGCATCAACAGCAGCAACGCTATCTTCATTATCACAAATAGTAGAAATGGCTGACTCTGCAATTACATCACTTATTCCTGCAATATCATGCGCAGCACTGAATGCTTTGGGATTTATTATAATTTCAAAGTGAAGATTATTATTTTTTAAGATTATTGTTGAGGGCTTGTTTGCATCACCCCGGTGACCAATAAATTTTTTTCTGTCTTTTAATTTATATTCATAGTCATCTTTAAGTACAATCAAATCTTTATCAATTATTTTTAATCCAGCAATATTTTTCCAACTTGTTCCATCGATAGGAATATATTTATCAAAAAATTCTCTAACAAATTTTATTACCTCCTGTCCTCGCAAAGGGTCATACCTCTCACTTCCACCCTCATCTGACTCTATTATGTTTGTTCCATACAAGCTGTCATATAAACTTACCCATCTTGCATTTGCTGCATTGAGTGTGTATCTTGCGTTCATTATTGGAACTACTAACTGTGGTCCTGCGATATTTGATATTTCATCATCTATTTTTGTGGTTTCAATTTTGAAATCATCACCTTCATCTTTAAGATAACCAATTTTTTTAAGAAATTTTTTATAATCTTCAATTTTTATTTGATTTCCCTTATTATTTTTATGCCAATCGTCAATCTGTTTTTGTAAATTTTCTCTGGTTTTTATAAGTTCTCTGTTCATTGGAGCTAGTTCATGTAATGCTTTATCTAAGCCCAACCAGAATTCTTTAGGTGAAATTTCTGTATCTTTGAGTAAGTCATTGTTAACAAAAGACAATAATTTTTCAGAAACTTTTAAATTATTCACACTGCGATAATTCGAAGACATAGTGGAATTTTAAAACCCCTGTAAAACTAAGTCAAATAATTAATAGTAGCATTGACATTTTGTTGTCATTTTTCATACTTATGTAATAAATAATAAAAATGAAAAATTACCTAAACTTTGAGAATGAAATAAAAGATTTAGAGAACGAAATTGAGAAGCTCAAAGACCCCTACAATCAAAGTGGACTTTCAGAGGTAGATACAAAACAAATTTCAGAAATTCAGGAAGAATTAGACAACAAACTCAAATCTATTTATTCTAATTTAGATCCATGGCAAACAACCATGGTTGCAAGACACGAGGATAGACCGAAATCAAAATTTTTTATAGATAATTTGTTTGAAGAATTTATTTCATTATCAGGAGATAGATATTATGGAGAAGATAAATCAGTGTTAACTGGTTTGGCGAAATTTAATAATGAGTCTGTTTTAGTGATAGGGCAAGAAAAAGGTGATGATCTTGATTCAAGAATTGAGAGAAATTTCGGCATGATGAGGCCTGAGGGGTATAGAAAAACTATACGTTTAATGGAATTAGCAAATAAATTTAATATTCCTATTATTTCATTTATAGATACTCCAGGAGCTTATCCGGGTGTTGGCGCGGAAGAGAGAGGTCAGGCAGAGGCAATTGCAAAATCGATTGAATGTTGCATGAAATTAAATGTACCTACTTTAGCAATAATTATAGGTGAAGGAGGATCAGGTGGTGCCATTGCTTTAGCATCTTCAAGCAAAGTCGTTATGCTAGAAAATGCAATATACTCAGTAATATCTCCAGAGGGCTGTGCGACTATTTTGTGGAGAGATCCAAAAAAAATGTTAGACGCAGCTAAAGCAATGAAGCTTTCAGCAAAAGATTTGTTAAGCTTACAAATTATTGATGAAATTATTGAAGAACCTATAGGAGGAGCTCATAGAGACAAAAATTTAATGTTAAAAAATGTAAGAGAATCAATAACAAAAAATCTAGCCTATTTCAAAAGCATGTCTGGCGAAGAAATTTTTAATGATAGAAAAAACAAGTTTTTAAGAATTGGAAGGAACAAAGGTTTCATTAGTAATTTAGAGGATTTGAGCTCATTAAAAACAATAGAAAAAAACTTTGAGCAAATATGGAAGTCTAAAAAAATTTTAATACCAATAATTACTTTGAGTATAATTATTTTTTCAATTTATATTTTTTCGTTATAAGGCTCCACAACACCTTTTGTATTTTTTCCCAGATCCACAAAAGCAAGGTTCATTTCTACTCATTTTTTTTCCAACATATTTTGGGTCAATTTTAGTGGGTTTTGCTTGATTATTATTATCTTTAGGCACTTGTACTACTTTTAGATTTATTAGGATCATAACAAAATCAAGCTTTAATTTATTTAACAAATTTTCAAATAAATCAAAAGCTTCCTTTTTATACTCTATAAGTGGATCTCTTTGTCCATAAGATCTTAACCCTATTACTTGTCTTAGTTGTTCTAGATATTGAATGTGTGATTTCCAGTTCATGTCAATTGATTGCAAAAAAATTCTTTTTTCAATTTCTTTTGATTGATGCTCGCCTAAAATATTCATTCTTTCTTTACGCATATTGCCAAATTTTTTTTCTATTTCTTTTTTAAATAATTCATCGTTAAGAGAGGATAGTTTTTTATACTCATTTTCGTCCATACTTTTACCGAGTATTGATTTTAATTTAATATCAAAGTCATTATTTTTTGGGCTTGATAATTTTAAAGATTTTAATCTAATCAAATCTTCAATTAGTTCTTTTAAAAAATCATCAGAATAACTAAAAATTTCTTTGCTATTCATTGCATTTTTCCTTTGAGAAAAAACTACTTGTCTTTGATCGTTAAGAACATTATCAAACTTTATCAAAGTTTTTCTTATATCAAAGTTTCTAGCCTCAACTTTTTGTTGGGCTCTTTCAAGTGCTTTATTTATCCACGGATGGTCAATACTCTCTCCATCTTTAAGACCTAATTTTTGCAAAATGTTATTCATAGATTCTGAACCAAAAATTCTCATGAGGTCATCCTCAAGACTTACGTAAAATATTGAGCTTCCTTCATCTCCTTGCCGTCCAGCTCTACCTCTAGCTTGATTATCAACCCTTCTAGACTCCATTCTTTCTGTTCCTATGACAAACAATCCTCCAATAGATTTTATCTTTTCTTTATTAATTTTAAGTTCTTTGTCTGGTATTGATCCTTTTTTTCCTCCAAGTTGTATATCAACACCTCTCCCTGAAATACTTGTAGTAATAATTACAGAATTTTCTTTACCAGCATTTGCAATAATTTCAGCTTCATTTTCGTGATTTTTAGCATTCAAAACTACATGGTTAATTTTTTCCTTTTTCAAAAGTTTAGAATAAACCTCAGATTTATTTATACTAGATGTAAAAACTAAAAGTGGTTGTCCTTTATTATGACACGATTTTATTTTTTGAATTATTGCAACATTTTTTTCTTCATCTGTTCTAAAGATTTGGTCGTTAAAATCATTTCTTATCATTTTTTTATTTGTTGGAATTACTACAACAGGTAGATTGTAAATTTCAAAAAACTCTTCGGACTCAGTTGCTGCTGTACCAGTACACCCACAGATTTTCTTATAAAGTTTAAAATAATTTTGATATGTGATTGATGCTAATGTTTGATTTTCTGCTTGAATATCAATTTTTTCTTTAGCTTCCAAAGCTTGATGTAAACCATCGCCAAATCTTCTTCCTTCAAGAATTCTTCCTGTAAGTTCATCTATTATTTTTAGATTGCCATCTTGAACAATATAATCTTTCCCTTTTTTAAATAAATGATTTGCACGAAGTGCTTGATTCACATGGTGAACTAAACTTAAATTTTCTGGGTCGTAAAAGTTATTGTTTTTTAAAATTCCAGCATTTGAAAAAATTTTTTCAACATTATTTATACCTTCATTAGTCAATAGTATATTCTTATCTTTTTCATCAATCTCAAAATCATTTTCACTTAAATTTGTAATCAATTTATCTATTGCTAGATATTGATTTGTTTTATCCTCTGAAGCACCAGAAATAATTAAAGGTGTTCTTGCTTCATCAATTAAACATGAGTCTATTTCATCAACGATTGAAAAAAAATGTTCTCTTTGGACCATTTCATTTTGTGAATATCTCATATTATCCCTTAGATAATCAAATCCAAGTTCACTATTCGTTGCATAAGTTATGTCACAATTATAATTTTTCTTTCTTTCATCATCCCCTTGATCATTATTAATATAGCCAGAGCTGAGCCCTAAAAAATTATAAATTTCACCCATCTCTTGTGAATCTCGTTTTGCCAAATAATCATTTACCGTCACAATGTGCACACCTTTTTCATGGAGTGCATTTAAGTATGCTGCTAGTGTAATCGTTAAAGTTTTTCCTTCACCGGTTCTCATTTCAGCAATTTTTGCCTCATGTAAAACTATTCCCCCAATTAATTGGACATCAAAGTGACGTTCATTTCTCACTCTTCTTGAAGCTTCCCTTACTAATGCAAATGCTTCAGGAAGAATTTCATCTAGGGTTTTCTCACTCTTAATTTTTTTTTTGAATTCTAATGTTTTTCTTGGAAAGTCCGCATCACTCAGTTTTATAAATTCGTTCTCTATATTATTAATTTTTGATACTATTTTATTAATTCTATCAAGTTCTCTTTGATTACTTGATCTAATGAATTTTGTAAGAAAACGTAAAGGATTTAGCATTTGTTTTTGATTTATTATTTACTTATAACCTTTAATATAATCATTAAATAATTATTTTAAATACAATGGGTATAAATTTAGCAAATTTTTTATCATCTAAATCAAAAAATAAGAGAATGATGGAATTTCAAGATTTAGATCATATCGATGGAGTGTCAATTTCCACAGTGAGTGCTGATTTATATAAAGATCCTAGGGACGATTTAGTAATGTTCTATTTCAGAGATGGGGCAAACCATGCATCAGTTTATACACAGTCTAAAATTGTTTCTGAAAATATAAAGTGGAATCTTAAACAAAAAGCTAAAAAAATTTTTTCATTAATCATTAATTCTAGAAATGCCAATTGTTTTACAGGCAAACAAGGTTACAGAAGTTTAGAAAAAATTGCTGAATTAGCCTCTGGAAAACTTTCTGAAAAACAAAGGGAAGATGAGGATCAACCAAAAAAAATAAAACAAAAAGAAATAATCTTTGGTTGCACTGGTACTATTGGAGAAATATTTCCAGAGGAAAAAATAATTAATAAAATTCCTGAATTAATATCTAAGATTAAATATACACAAAATAAATATATTTGGATGAAGGCTGCATTAGGTATTATGACAACTGACACCCAACCAAAATTAGCTATGGAAGAGTGTAATATTGGAAATAGTAAAATCAAAATATTTGGAATAGCTAAGGGTTCTGGAATGATTCAGCCAAATATGGCAACCACTTTAGGCTACATATTTACTGATGCAGAAATTTCTAATGATATTTTAAAAAAGATATTAAAAAAAAACATTGCTACAACTTTCAATGCAATCAGTTGTGATAGTGACACGAGCACAAATGATATGGTTACAATTTTTTCAACTGGAAAAATAAAACATCCAAAAATAAATAATATAAATGATGAAAAATTATTAGAATTTGATGAAGCTTTAAACAAAGTTCTTTTAAATCTAGCCAAGAGAGTTGTGAGTGATGGTGAAGGAGCTTCTAAATTTATTATTGTAAATGTTCAAAATTGCAAAAATGAAAATGACGCAAAAAAAATTGCTTTCTCAATTGCCAATTCTCCATTAGTCAAGACTGCAATAGCTGGTGAAGATCCAAATTGGGGAAGAATTGTCATGGCTATTGGTAAAGCTGGTATCTCAATTGATATTGAAAATTTATCAATTAAATTTGGAGAATTGAGCATAATTCAAAAAGGAAAACTTAATAACAATTACAATGAAAAAAATGCATGTGATTATATGAGGAATGACAACATTGAAATTTTTGTTGATATTTCTAATGGATCAAAAAATTTCACTTGCTTTACTATGGATTTAACAAAAAAATATATTGAAATTAATGCAGATTATAGAAGCTAAGGGTTGTTGAAAAAATAATAAAAGTAACTAATTAGGTATAATGATTAAATATAAGCTAATTTGTAAAAAATGTGACATTTCATTTGATAGTTGGTTTGCCTCCTCTAAAGAATATGAAAAGTTAAAAAAAAAAAGTTTATTGAATTGTCATGGGTGTGGTTCCAAAAAAATTGAAAAAACGTTAATGGCACCTAAATTAATAAGTGGTATAAATAGAATCCCTAAAAGCCAAAATTTAAAATTAAGAAGCATAGATAAAAAAATTAAAGAATATCAAAAATTTATCAAAAAAAATTTTGAGTATGTAGGAAAAAACTTTACTTATGAGGCCAGGTCTATCCATTACAATAATAAAAAAAAAAACAAAGGTATTTTTGGTACTGCATCGATAGAACAAATAAAAGAATTAAGAGAAGAAGGGATTGAAACAGAGTTAATACCTTGGGTAGAAGATAAGAACAATTAGTTTTTAATAAACTTAGTAATATAATTTACAGATTTGTCTGAACTTAAATGCCATTGATTATTTAAAACATTAAATTTTACTCCATCAAGATTTTCTAATTTAAAATTATATTTTTTTAAAATTGTAATCAAATCTTCTGGCTTTACAAATTTTTCCCATTCATGAGTACCTATTGGAAGCCACTTTAAAATATATTCAGCACCAATAATTGCAAATAAATATGATTTTAAAGTTTTATTTAATGTAGCAACAAACATGATTCCGTTTTTCTTCAAGAATTTTGAGCAAGATTTTAAAAATAAATCAATATCTTCTACATGTTCGACAATCTCCATATTTAGGATAACATCGAATTTTTTTTGAATATTTAAATTCTCTGGTGATGCACAAAAATACTTTATATTTAAATTATTTTTTTTCGAGTGATATTTAGCAACGTTTATGTTTTTATCTGAAGCATCTATTCCAACAACTTCTGCACCCAATCTACTCATTGGTTCAGAAAGTAATCCACCACCGCAGCCAATATCTAAAATTTTAACTTTATTGAGAGGTTTTTTTTGGTTATTTGTCAATTTAAATGAGCTAATTATATTATTTTTAATATATGAAATTCTTATTGGGTTAAATTTGTGAAGCGGTTTGAATTTACCTTCAGGATTCCACCATTCTTCAGCAATTTTAGAAAATTTTTCTATTTCTTTTTTATTAATTGTGTTATTTTTCATTAGTAAGTTGACTTTATATCCAACATGTATTTTATCAATATATTTTAATTTAGAATAAATTTTTATCATGAGAATTGTAGTATTGAAATTTGGTGGAACATCAGTTGGTACAATCAAAAAAATTAAAAAAACTGCTGAAATAATTGCAAATTATAAAAAGAAAAAATATAAAGTAATTGTAGTTTCATCAGCAATGAGTGGTGTGACAAATGAGTTAATAAAAAAATCTTCCGAAATAAGTGAAAATTTTTCTAGCTCAGAATATGATGTCTTAGTTTCTTCAGGCGAACAAATGGCCTGTTCATTATTAGCAGGAAGATTAATTCACAAAGGCTTTAAAGCTAGATCTTGGTTATCTTGGCAAATTCCAATTATTACTCTAGGGAAACATAAGAACTCAAGAATAAATGAAATAAACAAAAAAAAAATAATCAAATATCTAAAAGAAGGAGGCACACCAATAATTACAGGGTTTCAAGGCATAAATAATGAAAGTAGAATTACTACTATCGGCAGAGGAGGTTCTGACGCAAGTGCTATAATGATTGCAAAGTTTTTCAAAGCTGAAAGGTGTATTATATATACAGATGTTGAAGGAATCTATACGACTGATCCAAATAAATTTAAAAAAGCAAAAAAAATAAAAATAATTTCCTATGAGGAAATGTTGGAAATGGCATCTCTCGGTGCAAAGGTAATGCAGCCAGTTTCTATTCAAGATGCAAGATTAAATAGAATTGATATTGAAGTAAAATCTTCATTTATAAAAAAATCTGGAACATTGATTACTAAAAGATCAAATATAATTAGTAACAAGATTGTTACAGGAATTTCATCTACTCAAAACGATTCCAAAGTTTCACTTATAGGCGTAAGAGACAAACCAGGCGTAGCAGCAGCTATTTTTAAACCATTATCAAAAAATTTAATAAATGTTGACATGGTTGTCCAAAATATTTCCGCTAATGGCAAAGAGACAGATTTGACCTTTACAATCAAAGCTGAAGATTTAAACAAAACAAAAAAAATTATTGAAAATAATAAAAATATAAGATTTAGAAAATTATTATTAAAAAAAGACGTCTCTAAAATTTCAATAATTGGTGTTGGAATGATTACAACTCCTGGTGTTACTTTTAAAATGTTCCAAACCCTCGCAAAAAATAGAATAAATATTCAAGTAATTTCAACATCTGAAATTAAAATTTCAGTTTTAATTGATAAAAAAAATACTAAAAAAGCTTTAATTGCATTACACAAAGAATTTGAATTAGGTCGCACAAAATGAGCATAAGACCATTTAGAGATATTAAAAGAAAAAAAACAAAAGAGATCAATGTGGGTAAAGTCAAAGTAGGTGGCAGTAACCCTATCTCAGTACAATCAATGACAAACACTCTTACAACAGATATAAAAGCTACAATTAAACAAATAAATGAAATTCATAGTGAAGGTGCAGATATTGTAAGAGTTTCTTGCCCAGATGAGTCTTCATCAAAAGCGCTAAAAGAAATAATTAAACATGTTGATGTTCCAATTGTTGCAGATATTCACTTTCACTTTAAAAGAGCAATTGAAGCAGCTAAAAGTGGAGCTAGCTGTTTAAGGATAAATCCTGGGAACATTGGAAGTGTAAATAAGATTAAAGAGGTTGTTAAAGCTGCAAAAGATAATAATTGTTCAATTAGAGTAGGAGTGAACGCTGGTTCTTTAGAAAAAGATATTTTAGAAAAATATAAAGAGCCATGTCCTGAGGCATTAGTAGAGAGTGCTTTGAGAAATATAAAAATTTTAGAAGATGAGGATTTTAAAAATTTGAAGATAAGTGTTAAATCTTCAGATGTTTTCTTATCTATAGAGGCTTATCGCCAGTTGTCAAAAGCTACTGATTATCCTCTTCATTTAGGTGTTACTGAGGCAGGAGGTTTTATACCCGGAAGTATAAAATCTTCAATTGGATTAGGCACATTATTACTTGATGGCATTGGTGATACAATAAGAATTTCTCTTTCAGATGATCCAGTGAAAGAAGTAAAAATTGGAAATGAAATATTAAGATCACTAAATTTAAGACAAAGGGGGGTTAGAATTATTTCATGCCCATCTTGTGCAAGACAAGGATTTCAAGTTATAGAAACTGTAAAAGTTTTGGAGGAAAGGCTCTCACACATCAAAACACCTATCACCCTATCTGTTATAGGGTGTGTTGTTAATGGTCCAGGTGAGGCAGCGATGACAGATGTAGGCATTACTGGGGGCAATAAAGGGAGTAACATGCTTTACTTATCAGGGGTGCAGTCAGAGAAAGTTTTAACTAATGATATGATTGAAAAAGTTGTTTCTGAGGTTGAAAAAAAAGCAGCAGAGTTAGAAAATAGTTAAAATGATACCTCAAAAAACAATCGAAGAATTAATTAGTAAACACTCAAATTTAGAAAAAGATCTATCTTCAGGAGAAATAGATAAAACAGTATTTGCAGAAAAGTCAAAAGAATATTCTGATTTAAACGAAATAGTTGATGATGCAAAAAAATATATTTCATATGAGAAAGATAAAATTGAGTTGGAAAAAATTTTAAATGATCAAAGTTCTGACAAAGAACTATTAAAAATGGCAGAATCTGAAATGAATGAACTTAAATCACAACATATTAAAAATGAAATGAAACTTAAGCTATTTTTATTGCCTAAAGATGAAGCGGATAAGAAGAATGCTATAATTGAAATTAGAGCTGGAACAGGAGGTCTTGAGGCAAGTCTATTTGCTGCCGATCTTTTTAAAATGTATGAAAGAGTAAGTCATAAAAAAAAATGGGTACTTGAAATAATTTCTATATCGAGAAGTGAAGCTGGTGGTCTTAAAGAAGTTATTGCTTCTATTAAAGGTACAAATATATATTCAACTCTTAAATATGAAAGTGGTGTTCACAGAGTTCAAAGAGTACCAGATACAGAGACTCAAGGAAGAGTTCATACTTCTGCTGCTACAGTAGCAGTACTACCTGAAGCAGAGGAAGTTGATTTAAAAATTAGTGAGACCGATTTGAGAATAGATGTTTTTCGTGCTGGTGGACCAGGGGGTCAGTCAGTCAACACGACAGATAGTGCTGTTAGAATTACACACATTCCTACTGGATTGACCGTTTCACAACAAGATGAAAAATCTCAGCATAAAAATAAAGCGAAAGGAATGAAAATATTAAGAGCAAGATTGTATGAACTTGAAAGATCTAGAATTGATAAGGAGAGATCGCAAGATAGAAAAAGTAAGATAGGAACAGGCGATAGATCAGAAAGAATAAGAACATATAATTTTCCTCAAGGAAGAGTAACTGATCATAGAATTAATCTTACTCTTCATAAGTTAGAGGAGTTTCTGCAAGGAGAGGTTTTTGATGAAATGATTGAGTCTTTGACGTTGCAGGCACAAGAAGAAAGCCTAAATAATCTTTAATAAATGAATTTACTTAATGCAATAAATTATGGTGTTAAAATATTACAAAATAGTAATATTAAAACTGCAAAATTAGATAGTGAAATTTTGATGTCATCTATTATTGAAAAAGAAAGATCATTTATCTTTTTAAATCATGATAAAGATGTAGAGACAGATCATTTCAATCAATTTAAAAAATTAATTAACAAAAGATCTAAAGGTGAACCAGTTGCATATTTAATAGGAAAAAAAGATTTTTGGAATTTTGAATTTAAAATTAACAAAAATGTTTTAGTTCCAAGACCAGATAGTGAGTTAATAATTGAGGAAGTTTTAAAACAAACAAAAAATAAACATAAATTAAAACTACTTGATATTGGCGTTGGATCTGGCTGTCTTTTATTATCAATTTTAAATGAAAAAAAAGATTTTATCGGAGTGGGCATTGACCTAAGTAAAAAATGTATAAATTTAAGCAAAATTAACGCAATAAATCTAAAAATAGATCATAGGGTAAAATTTTTTAAAACAGATGTTGACAATTTTAATTATGGCAAATATGATTTAATTGTCTCTAATCCTCCTTATATAAATCAGTATGATTTAAAAAATTTGGATGATGAGGTTGTTAATTTTGAGCCAAAATTATCCCTTAATGGTGGTTTAGACGGTTTATCAGTAGTAAGAAAAGTAATTAATAAAGCTTCTAAACTGATAAAAATTAATGGGACACTCATTTTAGAGATTGGGGCTGATCAAAAAGAAAGAGTGAAAAAAATTTTAAGAAATAAAGGGTTTTATATTAATAAAGTTATTAAAGATTATGCAAATAATGATAGATGCATAGTAAGCACAAAAAACAACTTATATTCATAAATGGTTACTTTTAGAAATAACAATAACGGAAGAAGAAATAATTACAGGAGAAATGAAAGAAATTTCAAATCGAATAATGATAGATCTAAATTTGGTTCAAATTTTTCTAATGGAGATAATTTTCAAAGAAAATCTCCAGGAAGAAATAATCACAACGCGTCAAAATTAATTGAAAAATACAATAACCTTGCTAGAGAAGCCCTCTCTAGTGGAGATAAGATCCTGTCAGAAAATTATTTTCAACATGCTGATCATTTTACAAGAATACTCAGTGCTCAAGAAATAAATAAAAAAATTAAATCAGATAATCCTGAAAGTCTTAATCCTGATAAAAGCGACGAAAAGAGATAATTTAATAATTTTATAGAATTAATTTAAACCAACAATTTTCTCAGATTTTAAAACATCAAGTTTTATTTTTTTGGTCTCAAAAACTTCTCTACTTTTACCTTTAAGAATTTTACCTGATGGTAGTTTAAGAGTTTGTGAATTTACCTTTTTTCCATTTACTACAACCTCATAATGTAAATGTGGTCCAGTAGATTTTCCAGTTGAACCCACAAATCCAATTGTCTGACCTTGCTTAACTCTTTTTCCACTTTTAATCCCAGCAGCAAATTTTGACATATGTGCATAAATTGTAGTGTATGTAGAGTTATGTTTTATAACAACGCAATTACCACCACCACCACACCATCCTGCTTTTTTTACTACTCCATTTCCAGATGCCATAATAGGTGTTCCTAACGGTGCAGCAAAGTCCGTCCCTCTATGCATTTTATTAAAACCATCAATCGGATGCTTTCTCATCCCGAATGGTGAAGATAACCTTGCACCATTGATAGGTGTTTTCATTAATGCCTTTTTAACACTTTTTCCATTTTTATCATAATGCCCTTCGCTTCCTTTCTCATCAAAGTAATAAAGAGCATTGTTCTCTCCACTTAAATTTAAATTTGCAAATAAAATTTCACCCGACTCAATAATCTTTTTATTATCGTCAACAAAAACTTCAAACATCATTTGAAAACTATCATTTTTTCTAATATCTCTTTGAAAATCTACTTGAAAACCATAAATTCTTGCAAATTCAATAATTATATTTGCTGGAATTTTTTCTTTAATAGCAGATCTATATAAGCTGTCTGAGATTATATTTTCTTTGTAAATGACTCTCTTGCTTAACTTAGTGACTAAAATCTTTTGGTTGAATTCATCTGTTTGATCATTTCTTGCTAGATAAATTTTTTCAGTATTAGAAATTTGAAAGGTAAAATCTTTTACAAAATTATTTGTTTGATCAACCGTGAGTTTTATTCTCTGAGATGTTGTCAATTTATTAAGATTTATTTTTTTATTTAATCTTTTTTTAATTTCTTTTATTTCACTTTCTTTAATTGAGTAATTTTTTAGTATACTATCAAAAGTTTCACCTTCTATGACTCGATGATTTATCTTTTTAAATTTTGGTTCTAAATTGCTAAATATATTTTCTAAAGATTTTTTTAGATAAACATTATTAATAAGATTTTTGTACTCTTTTAAAATCTTATTTTTATTATAATTATAATAATTTGTTGAAATTACGGTGATTAATATAAGAATACTAAGTGCAAATATTTCGGTATTTTTTTTAATAATTATTTTAATTTTATTAATCATAAAATTTAAGAATGATATTATTAATTCAGCATTAACAAAAAATCAAAAAAAGCCCTTAAAAATAAGGCGTTTTTATACCTTTTTTTAATCTAATATGCTTGATTTCCTTTAATTTTAGCCTATAAGCATCAGACTTTCTCAATAAAAATATTGTTTATGCAATAAAAAGTGAGGATTATTGAGCCTTTTTGCTCAATTAGCTATTTTAAAAGTAAAAATTTAAGAAGAGAAGTGTGGACGGTTAAGGTTACCAAAATTTGTCGTACACACTTCAACATTTATATAAATTTTATTCTTAGAATTTATATAGAAGCTAGTGTGCGCCGTTTTTAAACTTGAGAGTTTGATCATGGCTCAGAACGTACGCTGGCGGCACGCCTAACACATGCAAGTCGAACGAAGTAGCAATACTTAGTGGCAGACGGGTGAGTAACATGTAGGTATCTGCCCTTTGGCCTGGAATAACACGAGGAAACTTGTGCTAATACCGGATAAGTCTTTACGGAGAAAGCTTTATGCACCATTGGATGAGCCTGCACTTGATTAGTTTGTTGGTGGGGTAATGGCCTACCAAGACTTTGATCAATAGCTGATTTGAGAGGATGATCAGCCACATTGGGACTGAGACACGGCCCAAACTCCTACGGGAGGCAGCAGTGGGGAATCTTGCACAATGGAGGAAACTCTGATGCAGCGATGCCGCGTGAGTGAAGAAGGCCCTTGGGTTGTAAAGCTCTTTCGTCGGGGAAGAAAATGACTGTACCCGAATAAGAAGGTCCGGCTAACTTCGTGCCAGCAGCCGCGGTAATACGAAGGGACCTAGCGTAGTTCGGAATTACTGGGCTTAAAGAGTTCGTAGGTGGTTGAAAAAGTTGGTGGTGAAATCCCAGAGCTTAACTCTGGAACTGCCATCAAAACTTTTCAGCTAGAGTTTGATAGAGGAAAGCAGAATTTCTAGTGTAGAGGTGAAATTCGTAGATATTAGAAAGAATACCAATTGCGAAGGCAGCTTTCTGGATCATTACTGACACTGAGGAACGAAAGCATGGGTAGCGAAGAGGATTAGATACCCTCGTAGTCCATGCCGTAAACGATGTGTGTTAGACGTTGGAAATTTATTTTCAGTGTCGCAGCGAAAGCGATAAACACACCGCCTGGGGAGTACGACCGCAAGGTTAAAACTCAAATGAATTGACGGGGACCCGCACAAGTAGTGGAGCATGTGGTTTAATTCGAAGATACGCGCAGAACCTTACCAACACTTGACATGTTCGTCGCGACTTTAAGAGATTAAAGTTTTCGGTTCGGCCGGACGAAACACAGGTGCTGCATGGCTGTCGTCAGCTCGTGTCGTGAGATGTTGGGTTAAGTCCCGCAACGAGCGCAACCCTCACTTTTAGTTGCCATCATTAAGTTGGGCACTCTGAAAGAACTGCCAGTGATAAGCTGGAGGAAGGTGGGGATGACGTCAAGTCCTCATGGCCCTTACGTGTTGGGCTACACACGTGCTACAATGGTATTTACAACAGGAAGCAAAACAGCGATGTTAAGCAAATCCTCAAAAAATACCTCAGTTCGGATTGCACTCTGCAACTCGAGTGCATGAAGCTGGAATTACTAGTAATCGTGGATCAGCGTGCCACGGTGAATGCGTTCCCGGGTCTTGTACACACCGCCCGTCACACCATGGGAGTTGGTTCTACCTTAAGGCAAGGTTTTAAACCCTTGACCACGGTATAGTCAGCGACTGGGGTGAAGTCGTAACAAGGTAGCCGTAGGGGAACCTGCGGCTGGATTACCTCCTTTCTAAGGATGAATAAAATTTAATTTTATTCTAAATAATATACACGGATAATGTTGACCGTCCTCATTTCTCTTCTTAAGTTAGTGTTTCTCTTGCATGGGGGCCGGTA
Organism: uncultured Pelagibacteraceae bacterium; assembly: GCA_902630945.1. GTDB lineage: Bacteria > Pseudomonadota > Alphaproteobacteria > Pelagibacterales > Pelagibacteraceae > Pelagibacter. The sequence goes on along the minus strand of CACOWV010000004.1, from coordinate 4,504 downwards.
GCTCAGTTGGTTAGAGCACACCCTTGATAAGGGTGGGGTCGAAAGTTCGAGTCTTTCTCGGCCCACCAATTAAAGATCATGGGGGATTAGCTCAGCTGGGAGAGCGCCTGATTTGCATTCAGGAGGTCAGCGGTTCGATCCCGCTATCCTCCACCAAAAACACTTAGTTATAACAATTGTGAATAAAATAATAATTAATATCAATATCTATATCCGAACATTAGAAATGTTATTAGCTAATGTTCAAATAAAAATTTGATTCAACACAGAATTTTTTTCTGTGCATAAATCAAGCGTTTAAGGGCGTGTGGCGGATGCCTTGGCACTGAAAGCCGACGAAGGACGTGATATACTGCGATAAGTTTCGGGGAGCTGTATGTAAGTTTTGATCCGAAAATTTCCGAATGGGGAAACCCACCACTTTATGTGGTACTTTAAACTGAATACATAGGTTTAAAGAGACAACCTGGAGAACTGAAACATCTAAGTAACCAGAGGAAAAGAAATCAATTGAGATTCTGTTAGTAGTGGCGAGCGAAAGCGGAATAGGCCAGTAGTTTTGTTAAAAAAATTTGAATAGTTTGGAAATGCTAACCATAGAGGGTGATAGTCCCGTATGAGTAATGTTTAACAAAATTCTTGAGTAAAGCGGGACACGTGAAATCCTGCTCGAATATAGGGGGACCACCCTCTAAGCCTAAATACTCTTCAGTGACCGATAGTGAACTAGTACCGTGAGGGAAAGGTGAAAAGAACCCCTATTAGGGGAGTGAAATAGAACCTGAAACCGCATGCCTACAATCAGTCGAAGCTCTTTTTAGAGTGACGGCGTACCTTTTGTATAATGGGTCAGTGACTTAATTTATTAAGCAAGCTTAAGCCATCTAGGTGTAGGCGCAGCGAAAGCAAGTCTTAATAGGGCGATTAGTTTAATGAATTAGACCCGAAAACGAATGAGCTTACCATGAGCAGGTTGAAAGCAAGGTAACACTTGCCGGAGGACCGAACCAGTTGACGTTGAAAAGTCTTTGGATGACTTGTGGTAAGGGGTGAAAGGCCAACCAAATTCGTAGATAGCTGGTTTTCCGCGAAAACTATTTAGGTAGTGCGTTGAATAAATAGATGTTTAGAGGTAGAGCACTAAATGGGCTAGGGGGAAGAGATTCTTACCAAACCTAATAAAACTCCGAATGCTAAACATTGTTCTTCAGCAGACAGACTGTGGGTGCTAAGGTCCATGGTCGAGAGGGAAAGAGCCCAGACCACCAGATAAGGTCCCAAAATTATGATTAAGTGTGAAAGGATGTGGAAATTCCTTAACAGCCGGGAGGTTGGCTTAGAAGCAGCCATCCTTTAAAGATAGCGTAACAGCTCACCGGTCTAATAGAGTTTCTGCGCCGAAGATGTAACGGGGCTAAAATCATATACCGAATCTGTGGATTTATAATTTTTTCGAAAATTGTAACTGGTAGCGGAACGTTCTGTAAGCCTGTGAAGGGATACCTGTGAAGGATCCTGGAGGTATCAGAAGTGCGAATGCTGACATAAGTAACGATAAAAGAAGTGAAAAACTTCTTCGCCGAAAATCCAAGGGTTTCTGCGCAAGGTTAATCCGCGCAGAGTTAGTCGGCACCTAAGGCGAGGGCGAAAGCCGTAGTCGATGGAAATAAGGTTAATATTCCTTAACCAGATGGTAGTGACGAATCTTGTAAGTTGTGAACTCTTAATGGATTGAGTTTGCTGCGAAAAGGTTCCAAGAAATAGCTCCATCATTAGACCGTACCCTAAACCGACACAGGTGGATTAATAGAGTATATTTAGGCGCTTGAGAGAATGATGTTGAAGGAACTCGGCAAAATGCTTCCGTAACTTCGGAATAAGGAAGACCTTTATTTAGGCAACTATTTAAAGGTGGCACAAGCCAGGGAGAAGCGACTGTTTATCAAAAACACAGGGCTCTGCTAACACGTAAGTGGATGTATAGGGTCTGACGCCTGCCCGGTGCTGGAAGGTTAATGCGATGGGTGCAAGCTCATTTCTGAAGCCCCAGTAAACGGCGGCCGTAACTATAACGGTCCTAAGGTAGCGAAATTCCTTGTCGGGTAAGTTCCGACCTGCATGAATGGCGTAACGATTTCTCCGCTGTCTCCAACATCAACTCAGTGAAATTGAATTCTCCGTGAAGATGCGGAGTTCGCGTAGTTAGACGGAAAGACCCCGTGCACCTTTACTGCAACTTTACATTGGTGTTAGGAAAAACATATTTAGTATAGGAGGGAGACATTGAAGCAGAGGCGTCAGCTTTTGTGGAGTCACCAGTGAAATACCTCTTTTGTTTTTCTTGATATCTAACTGATAGCCGTTATCCGGCATCAAGACATTGTATGGTGGGTAGTTTGACTGGGGCGGTCGCCTCCCAAATAGTAACGGAGGCGTGCGAAGGTAAGCTCAGAACGGTCAGAAATCGTTCGTAGAGTGCAATGGCATAAGCTTGCCTGACTGTGAGACTGACAAGTCGAGCAGAGACGAAAGTCGGTCATAGTGATCCGGTGGTTCTGAGTGGAAGGGCCATCGCTCAACGGATAAAAGGTACGCCGGGGATAACAGGCTGATACTGCCCAAGAGCTCATATCGACGGCAGTGTTTGGCACCTCGATGTCGGCTCATCACATCCTGGGGCTGGAGCAGGTCCCAAGGGTTTGGCTGTTCGCCAATTAAAGTGGTACGTGAGCTGGGTTCAGAACGTCGTGAGACAGTTCGGTCCCTATCTGCTATGCGTGTAGAAGAATTGAGAGGAGTTGACCCTAGTACGAGAGGACCGGGTTGAACATACCACTGGTGGACCGGTTGTAGCGCCAGCTGCAGTGCCGGGTAGCTAAGTATGGACGAGATAACTGCTGAAAGCATCTAAGCGGGAAACTCACCTCAAAACTAGTTCTTCCTATAGAGCCGTGGTAGACCACCACGTTGATAGGCTGGATGTGGAAGCGCAGTAATGCGTGCAGCTGACCAGTACTAATAGCTCGATTGGCTTGATTTATGCACTGAAAAAAATTTTTGTGAATAATTAGATTAAAAATCTTTTTTTAAAAAAGATTACTTTTATTTTACGTGAAAATATAATTTTTTTAATTTGAAAAATAATACTTAAAATTATTTTTTTTAAAAAAATTTATACACCTAATATTTTTTCTTTACCATAATGATAATCTTAGTGTCCTTTTAGATAATCAATTACTCTATCTCCATAAAAGGATAGGGATTGGAATATGGAATATTTACTCAATTCATTTTCAAAGTTTTGATGTATATTATCGTTATTAAAATATGAAAACTTAATATTGTCCTTCTTAAATAAGGATTCATCTAAATAATCAGAACCTAAAGGACCAGAAATATATTCATCAGCATTTAATCTTTTACAAATTTCAACAATTTTAAGGCTTTTTTTTTCTTTAATATTCAAATCACTACTTAAGATGATTTTTGTATCAATTTTTAATATTTTTATTAGTATTTTTAGTTGATGCGTTAAAAAATTTGATAAGTTTGTGTCATCGTATTCATAAATCTTATTTATACAATCTTTTACTAAATAAAAATTTTTTTGATTAGAAAAATTTTGAATAATTGTTTTTACTTGTTTTTTTTTCCAATTTTTGTCTGAGCTTATTGATATATTTTTTATCAAATTTTCTTCTGAATGGAACTTATGTTTTTTTAAAGGTATTGTTAACCACAAAATCTCATTATCTTTATTTTTTATTTGAGCCCTATTGATGAAGCTATTTTTCTCATATTGTACATCATCAAGTATAACAAAAACATCTACTTCTGAAATTCTTTTGAAATAATTTATCCAAGGTAAAAATGCTGGTTGATTAATTGAAATTTTCATTGTTCAATTTATGTATTGCCTTGACTACTTTGTTCACATGTTTTTTTTTAAGCATCTTCTTAGATGACCTTTTCCAGAATTTTTGTTATACGAACAAATAAAAAGAACTTTTTTTTTTAACATAAATATGAAAAAATTAAATTGGGTTAATATTTACAAACAAAATATTTTACAAGGTAATAGTTTTCCATGGAGTGAGGTTATTACAAATATTTCTCAATTTAAATTAAAAAATAAATTACATTTTCTTGAAATTGGATGTGGAACAGGTTCAAACGGAACATTTATATCAAAAAATCATCATTATACAGGCATAGATATATCAAAAGAAATAATTGATATTGGTAAGAAAAAATTTAATAACTTTAGAAAAATTAAGTTAATCCATTCAAATATAGATAATTTTGAGATAAAAAAGAAATATGATTTTCTTCTAGATCGTTTTTGTCTAACTCATGTTGAGCCAACGATTGCAAAAAATTTTATAAATAAATTTGAAAACCAACCAGGAAAAAAATATTTTCTAGGTTTTTTTTTTAAGAAGTTTAATAAAAACAAATATTTAATTTTAAATTCAAACTCTAAAGTTAAAGTTTATACTGAATT
>CACOWV010000003.1 GCA_902630945.1 uncultured Pelagibacteraceae bacterium | reverse complement strand
TTGCATCAGGAGAGAGAAAATGGTCTAGGGCTTCTGGCTTAGTAATGTTATTACCACATGGGTACGAAGGTCAAGGTCCCGAGCACTCTTCTGCAAGATTAGAAAGATTTTTGCAACTTTGTTCAAATGACAATATGCAAGTAATGAATTGCACAACACCTGCAAATTATTTCCATGCGTTGAGAAGACAAATGCATAGAGATTTTAGAAAACCTTTAATAATGATGACACCAAAATCGTTATTAAGACATAAGTTTTGTGTATCTTATTTAAATGATTTTAATAAAAAAAATTCATTTCACAGAGTTTTGTGGGATCATGCTATTGATCCGAAGAGTAAAGGTTTTATAAAATTAAAAAAATCAAAAGATATAAAAAAAGTTATTTTATGTTCAGGCAAAGTATATTTTGATCTTTTAGAATACAGAGAAAAACTAAAAAAGGATGATGTGATATTTTACAGAATTGAGCAACTTTATCCATTTCCTGCAAAAAGTCTTGTTAAAGAGCTTAAACCTTACGCAAAAAATGCCAAATTTTATTGGTGCCAAGAGGAGCCGAAAAATATGGGCGCTTGGTTTTCAGTTAGAGATTATATCCAATGGACATTAGATAATATTAAGGCTAATAATAATCTAGTTTCTTACATTGGAAGAAGTCCCGATGCATCTCCTGCGACAGGATACGCAAAGAGACATGTTTTTCAACAAAAAGAAATCATAAAGAAAGTTTTTGAATAACAAATAATGAGTGAAAAAATTTTAGTTCCAGTTCTTGGCGAGAGTATTACTGAGGCAACAGTCTCAAAATGGCTTAAAAATGAAGGAGATAATGTAAGTATTGATGAGCCAATAGTAGAATTAGAAACCGATAAAGTAAATTTAGAGGTACCTTCTCCAGTAACAGGTATATTAACTAAAATTAATTCAAAAGATGGAGCAACAGTTGAAGTAGGAGCTCTTTTAGGATCAGTATCAGAAAATGGAATGGGAGCAAAGAAATCAGAAGGAATTAAAAAAATTGAGCCACTATTAGATGAAAAAATTGAGCCAGCAAAGGAAGAAAATAATATTATAAAACTTGAACCACAAAAAGATAAAGATGAAATTGAAATTTTTGAAAAGAATGAAAATGAACCATTGGTGCTTACCCAAGAAGTTAAAGAGGAAAAAAAAGAAAGACACGTGGACGATGACAAGCAAAATTTGTCTCCAGCAGTAAGAAAAATTATCAAGGAAAACAAAATTGATATTGAATCAGTAAAAGGCACTGGAAAAGACGGAAGAATTTTAAAAGGAGATTTAATTAACCTAATGGGAGTTAGTCCACCTCCTTCTGATAGAAAAATTAAATATGGTCAGGAAGAAAAAATTAAAATGACTAGATTGAGGCAAACTATTGCAAAAAGATTAAAACAAGCACAAGAAAATGCTGCTTTGCTCACAACCTTTAATGAAGTCGATATGACTAATATCATGAACATGAGAAAAGAAAATCAAGATGATTTTCAAGAGCGATATGGAATTAAACTAGGATTAATGTCATTTTTTGTGAAATCTTGTATTGTTGCATTGAAAAATTTCCCCGCTGTGAATGCTGAAATTGAAGGAGATAGCATTATTTATAAAAACTATTACAATATAAGTTTTGCAGTTGGAACTGATAAGGGTCTTGTTGTTCCAGTGTTAAAAAATGCTGACGAATTATCCTTTGCAGATATTGAAAAAAATATTAAGGAAATTTCTGAAAAAGCAAAAGATGGTAAGCTTACAATTGAAGATCTTCAAGGTGGAACATTTACCATAAGTAATGGTGGCGTTTATGGCTCCATGCTTTCAACTCCAATATTAAATCTACCTCAATCTGGAGTCCTGGGTATGCATAATATTGTTGAAAGACCATATGTTGTTGATGGTGAAATAAAAATCAGGCCAATCATGTTTTTAGCACTGTCATATGATCATCGAATAATTGATGGAAAAGAGTCTGTTTCGTTTTTAAAAATGGTAAAAGAAAATTTGGAGGATCCAAGAAGGTTATTTTTAGATATCTAATGTCAGATCGATTTCAAGCAGTAGTAATTGGAGGTGGCCCAGCAGGTTATGTTTGTGCAATAAGACTTGGCCAATTGGGGATTAAAACTGCATGTATTGAGTCAAGAGGCTCGCTTGGTGGTACTTGTTTAAATGTTGGTTGCATACCATCAAAAAGTTTACTTAATTTATCTGAGGAGTTTCATAAAGTTCAGAATTTAGCTGATAAAGGAATTGAAGTAGGTGAAGTGAGGCTTAATTTGACAAAGATGATGAAGAGCAAAGATAAAGCAGTTACAATATTAACTAAGGGAGTGGAATTTTTATTAAAAAAAAATAAGGTTTCTTATTTTAAAGGTATTGGCAGTTTAAAATCTAAAAATGAAATTCTAATTAAAGACGATCAAAATAAAGAATCGTTAATACATGCTGATAAAATAATAATTGCTACAGGTTCACTTCCAGTTTCTTTACCTGGAATTGATTTTGATGAAAAAATAATTGTTTCTTCAACAGGTGCTTTAAAATTAGAAAAAGTTCCAAAAAAATTGATTGTTGTAGGTGGTGGTTATATAGGGCTTGAAATGGGCTCTGTTTGGTCAAGATTGGGCTCTGAAGTTCATGTTGTTGAATTTTTAGATCATATTACTCCAGGAATGGATAAAGAGATTTCAATTGAATTTATGAAAATTTTAAAAAAACAAGGAATTAAATTTCATATGAAGCATAAAGTAGAGTCAATTAAAAAAGACAAATTAGGAGCAATTGTTACAACTTCAGACAAAGATGGAAATAAAAAAAATTTTGAATGCGATGTAGTTTTAATTTCTGTAGGCAGAAAACCTAATACTAACAATTTAAACCTTGAGAAAATTGGAATTAAACTAGACGATAAAAAGAGAATTAAAACAAAAGACAATTTTCAAACAAATCTTGATAATATTTATGCAATAGGTGATGTTATCGAGGGTCCTATGCTAGCACATAAAGCAGAAGATGAGGGAATAGCGGTTGCAGAAAATATTGCGGGACAGTCAGGGCATGTAAATTATGATACTATTCCTGGAGTAATTTACACGACTCCAGAAGTAGCCTCTATTGGAAAAACAGAGGAAGAATTGAAAGAAAAAGATATCAAATACAAAATTGGTAAATTTTCTTTTATGGCAAATTCCAGAGCTAAAGCAATCGATGATACAGAGGGATTTGTAAAAATATTAGCTGATGAAAAAACAGATAAAGTTTTAGGAGCACATTTAATAGGTCCTCATGCAGGAGAATTAATTGCTGAAATAGGGATTGCTATGGAGTTTGGGGCTAGTTCCGAGGATATTGCTAGAACTTGTCATGCTCATCCAACTTTTTCTGAAGCGGTAAAAGAGGCTGCATTATCTGTGGATAAAAGAGCGATACACTCCTAAAAATTTTTCATATTATCCAAATATGAAGTTTCCGATTCTTTTGCCAAATATATTTAATCACCCATTTACTTATGAAAGCAATCTTGATTTGAAAATTGGAGATTTTGTCGAAGTTCCTTTTGGCAAATCTGAAATGATAGGTGTTGTTTGGGATGATTTTGAAAAAAAAAATAGTAAGAAATTCCAAATTAAAAAAGTAACCAATAAGCTTGATATACCTGGTTTAAAAAAAAATATAATAAATTTTTTAAATTGGTTTTCAAATTATAATCTGGTTCCTAAAGGTATGGCTTTAAAACTTGTATTATTAAGTGGAAAACCTGTGAAAATTTTAGATGATATTTCCTACCGACATTTTTTTCAAAATATTAAAAAAAAGACAATAAGATTAACTAAGGAGCAAAAAAAATCTTTAAAATTAATAAATAATTCAAATAAAGAATTTAATGTTCATGTTTTACAAGGGACGACAGGATCTGGTAAAACTATTGTTTATTTTGAAGCCTTAAAGAAAATTTTAGAAAAAGGAAATCAAGGGTTAATAATGCTGCCTGAAATTGGTCTAACAAATCAATTTGAAAAAAAATTTATTGAATTTTTTGGATTTAAACCTGCAATCTGGCACTCAAATATTACAAAAAAAAATAAAAGAATTATTTGGAGTGGGATTATTACCGGTAAAATAAAAGTAGTTATTGGCGCAAGGTCATCTTTATTTTTACCGTTTAAGAAATTAGGACTTATTATTGTCGATGAAGAACATGATCAATCATATAAACAAGATGAAGGAGTAATATATAATGCTAGAGATATGGCAATCTCAAGGGCGTCGTTTGAAAATATACCTATAAATTTAGTTACAGCAGTTCCGTCTATTGAAACTTATGAAAACATTAAAAAAAAAAAATACAATGTCTCAAAACTTGAACAGCGTTATCAAAATGCGTCTTTACCAAATTTTGAAATTATAAATCTTAATAATATTAAATTAGAAAAACAATCATGGCTTTCAAAAGAGATAATTCAAAAAGTAAATTTTCATTTAAAAAGAAATGATCAAGTTTTATTTTTTTTAAATAGGAGAGGTTTTGCACCAAATGCTTTATGCAAAAAGTGTTTCAGAACATTTTCATGTCCCAATTGCTCGATAAATTTAGTTTTTCATAAAAATAAAAATTTTCTTTTATGCCACTATTGTGGATTAAAAAATTCATTAGTTAGAAATTGTGTAAAAGATGGAAGTTGTGATTTAATATTTAGCGGTCCAGGAGTTGAGAGAATTTCAGAAGAAGTAAAAAAAACTTTTCCTTCAAAAAAGGTCGAAATTTTTTCAAGTGACACAATGAACAAAAAAAGTTCAAAAGAAAAATTAGAGAAAATAATAAATAATGAAATTGAAATTTTAGTTGGAACTCAATTAATTTCAAAAGGTTTTCATTTTCCAAAATTAAATTGCATTGTAGTGGTTGATATTGATCTATCTTCTCATGGACATGATTTAAGAATAGCAGAAAAAAATTTACAACTATACCACCAATTATCAGGTAGAGCAGGACGAACTGGTCAACCCTCAACTGTTTATTTTCAGACTTATAACACAGATACAAAAATGATATTTGATATTACTAATAAAAATCCAGAAATTTTTTTAGAAAAAGAAATAAAAATTAGGAAACAAAATAATCTTCCTCCTTTTCAAAGATTCATTTCTTTAATTTTAACAGGTGAAAATGAGGATAAATTAGAAAAAGAAGCTTTAAAATTTAAGTCTTTTTTACAAAACAAAATAAATGGAAAAATTTTAGGTCCTGTAAACGCACCAATTTTTAGAATTAAAAAAAAATTTAGAGTAAGATTACTCATAAGGGGTCCAAAAAATTTATATTTACAAAATTCTTTAGCATTAATAATTCCAAAGTATAAATTTTTAACAGGAATAAAACTTTCAGTTGATGTTGATCCAATAAGCTTCAATTAAAGCCCAAAAAAAACAGTTTTAAGCTAATGTGTTACTTGAAGACTATATGGTCATATGTTAATTAAATCGTGATTTTATAATTAATCATTGTCATTTTAGAGGTAATAAATTGAGTAAAAATAGAGGATTTTCTGACACATCAGCTAACAGATATTCTTTAGCTTTGTATGATCTCGCAGAAGAGTCTAATTCGCTTAATCAAGTGGAAAAAAACTCATCTGCTTTTCTGGATTTGATTTTAAAAAACAAAGATTTTAGAAATTTAATTAAAGATCCTACTGTAGGACAAGATGTTTTAATAAATATAATTAATAAGATACATAATAATTTTGAACTAGATAATTTATTTAAAAATTTTTTAAGTTTCTTAATAATTAAAAGAAGGTTTTTTTATTTAAAACAAATACTTAAAAGTTTTAATGAAATATGTTCAGAAAAAAGAGGTGAGCTCAAAGCAGAGATAAGATCTGCAAAAGATTTAAATCAAGAAGAACTTATTAAAATTAAAAATGAATTGTCAAATAATTTTAATTCTAAGATAAAATTAAATTATAATCATGATCAAAGTTTAATTGGAGGTTTAGTTATTCAAGTAGGTAGCATAATGATTGACACCTCTATTAAAAATAAACTAAAACAAATCGAAAATAGAATGATAGAGGCATAATATGGAAATTAATCCTTCAGAAGTTACTAAAATATTAAAAGAACAAATTAAAAATTTTGGAGAGAAAACAGAAGTTTCTGAAGTAGGACAAGTTTTATCTGTAGGTGATGGAATAGCTAGAATTTATGGTTTAGATAATGTTCAAGCTGGAGAAATGGTTGAATTTTCAGATGGTTCAAAAGGAATGGCTTTAAATTTAGAGAGTGAAAATGTTGGGGTAGTAATTTTTGGAGATGATCGAAATATAAAAGAAGGAGATATTGTTAAAAGAACTGGAAGCATTGTTGATACACCAGTAGGAAAAGAATTGTTAGGAAGAGTTGTTGACGGATTAGGTAATCCAATTGATGGAAAAGGTGTATTAGAAAAAGGTGTAAAAAAAAGTAGAGTAGAGGTAAAGGCACCTGGAATTATTCCGAGACAATCTGTTAGTGAGCCAATGCAAACAGGACTAAAATCAATTGATAGCCTTGTTCCGATTGGAAGAGGTCAAAGGGAATTAATTATTGGTGATAGACAAACTGGAAAAACAGCTGTTGCAATTGATGCAATTATTAATCAAAAAAAAATAAATGAGTCGGGTGATGAAAAACAAAAACTTTACTGTATTTATGTTGCTGTAGGACAAAAAAGATCAACAGTAAGACAAATTCAAAAAACACTAGAAGAAGCTGGGGCTATGGAATATACAACAATAGTAGCCGCAACAGCCTCAGATTCAGCGCCCTTACAATTTTTAGCTCCTTACACAGGTTGTGCAATGGGTGAGTTTTTTAGAGATAATGGAATGCATGCATTAATTATTTATGATGATCTTTCAAAACAAGCTGTGGCTTATAGACAAATGTCACTGATTTTAAGAAGACCCCCAGGCAGAGAAGCATATCCAGGCGATGTTTTTTATTTGCATAGTCGTCTTCTTGAAAGAGCTGCAAAATTAAGTGATGAACATGGTGGAGGATCTTTAACAGCTCTACCAATAATTGAAACTCAAGGAGGAGATGTGTCAGCCTATATTCCAACAAATGTAATTTCAATTACTGATGGGCAAATATTTTTAGAAACAGAATTGTTTAATCAAGGAATTAGACCAGCTATTAATGTTGGATTATCCGTATCTAGGGTGGGATCTGCAGCTCAAACAAAGGCAATGAAAAAAGTATCAGGTTCAATGAAACTTGAGCTAGCTCAGTATAGAGAAATGGCAGCATTTGCTCAATTTGGATCCGATCTAGATGCCTCAACTCAACAACTTCTTAATAGAGGTTCTAAATTAACTGAACTTTTAAAACAAAAACAATATTCTCCTATGACCGTAGCAGAACAAGTAATCTCAGTATTTTGTGGTGTTAAAGGCTACCTTGATGATATTGATTTAAAAGATATTGCTGATTTTGAAAATAAAATAATTGAGAAATGTAAATCTGATCACCCAGAAATTATAGATTCAATTATAAGTTCAGGGAAATTAGACGAGAATTCTGAAAAAAATTTAATTGAGGCAATTACTAATTTAAAAAAAATTCTTAAATCTTAAATATTTTTATGGCTAGTTTAGACGATTTAAAAAAGAGAATAACCAGTGTGAAATCTACACAAAAGATCACTAAGGCAATGAAAATGGTTGCAGCTGCAAAATTAAAAAGAGCTCAAGAAAGTGCAGAAAAAGGTAGACCTTATTCTCAAAAAATGAATGATATTATTCTTAACCTATCTAGTAGTATATCTAATAAAGATAATGCTCCAAAATTGTTATCGGGCAATGGAAAAGAAAAAGTACATCTTTGTGTGGTTATAACCTCAGACAGAGGTTTGTGTGGTGGATTTAATTCAAATATCATCAAAAAAGCTAAAAGTTACTTCTCAAAAATTATTAGTGAAAACAAAGAATTAAAAATTATTACTGTTGGATCAAAAGGACACGATCAACTTAAAAGAATATATGTAGATAAAATAATTGAAAATATTTCTTTCAAAAATTCAAAAAATGCTAATTATTTCGACGCTGAAAAAGTTGGCAAAACTATTATTGAAAGATTTGAAAAAGAAGAATTTGATATTTGTACAATTTTTTATAATCAATTCAAAAATGTTATAACTCAATTACCTCAAGCACAACAGATTATACCTTTGAATACAGAAAATGTTAATGATAGTGAGTCAGAGAACTCGTATGATTTTGAACCAGAAGAAGATGAAATTCTAGGTAATTTGTTGCCAAAAAATATTTCAACACAAATATTCAAAGCGATGTTAGAGAATTCAGCTAGCGAACAAGGTGCGCGAATGAGTGCAATGGATAATGCAACCAGAAACGCAGGTGAAATGGTTGACAAACTCACTATTGAGTATAATAGAAGTCGTCAAGCAGCAATAACAAAAGAATTAATAGAAATAATATCAGGAGCAGAAAGTTTATAATTATGAGCAAAGGAATAATCACACAGGTTATAGGAGCTGTAGTAGATGTAAAATTTGAAGGTGAATTACCAGAAATTTTAACAGCTTTAGAATGCAAGAACGGAAAAAATAGACTAGTACTTGAAGTTGCTCAACATTTAGGAGAGTCCACAGCTAGAACAATAGCAATGGACGCAACAGAAGGTCTAAAACGGGGTGATGAGGTTGTTAACACAAATGCTCCTATAAAGGTTCCAGTGGGACCTGAAACATTAGGAAGAATTATAAATGTAGTTGGTGAACCAATAGATGAAAGAGGAGAGGTTAAAACTAAAGAAAGCTGGCCTATACATAGACCTGCGCCAGAATTTAATGATCAATCTACTGAAACTGAAATTCTTGTTACGGGTATTAAAGTGATTGATTTACTTGCACCATATGCAAAAGGTGGAAAGATAGGTTTATTTGGTGGTGCAGGCGTTGGAAAAACTGTTTTAATAATGGAATTGATTAATAACGTTGCAAAAGCACACGGTGGATTTTCTGTTTTTGCAGGAGTTGGTGAAAGAACGAGAGAAGGAAACGATCTTTACCACGAAATGATGGAGTCAGGAGTAATTAAACCTGAAGGACCTGGTTCTAAAGCAGCATTAGTTTATGGTCAAATGAATGAACCTCCTGGAGCTAGAGCAAGAGTTGCACTTACGGGTTTAACTGTGGCAGAGTATTTTAGAGATCAAGAAGGTCAGGACGTACTTTTTTTTGTAGATAATATTTTTAGATTTACTCAAGCAGGATCAGAGGTATCAGCTCTTTTAGGAAGAATACCTTCAGCAGTAGGCTATCAGCCTACTTTGGCCACAGATATGGGAAATTTACAAGAGAGAATAACCACTACAAATAAAGGATCAATTACTTCTGTGCAGGCGATTTATGTTCCAGCAGATGATTTAACTGATCCAGCACCAGCAACTTCATTTGCTCATTTAGATGCAACAACAGTATTATCAAGGCAAATAGCAGAGATAGGTATTTATCCAGCAGTAGATCCACTCGATTCAACATCAAGAATTCTTGATCCAAGAATAGTGGGTGATGAACATTATAGAGTAGCCAGAGAAGTCCAAAAAATTTTACAAACTTACAAGTCATTACAAGATATAATTGCAATTTTGGGTATGGATGAACTATCTGAGGAAGATAAATTAGTTGTGGCAAGAGCTAGAAAAATCCAGAGATTTTTGTCTCAACCTTTCTTTGTAGCTGAAGTTTTTACTGGGTCACCTGGTAAATTAGTAGATTTAGAGTCAACAATAAAAGGTTTTGATGCAATATGTAAAGGTGAATATGACCACCTACCAGAGGCCGCATTTTATATGGTCGGCACAATTGAAGAAGCTATAGAGAAAGCTGAAAAAATGGCAAAAGAAGCAGCCGCATAATGGGTGAGGAATTTAAGATAGAAATAATTAATCCTGAGAAATCTTTTTTCTCTAAAGATAATATAATTGAAGTAGTGATTCCTGCTTTTGAAGGAGAAATGGGAATTCTCAAAGACCATATATCTATAATCTCCTTTTTAAGACCAGGTATAATCACAATTTATTCTAAGTCAGGAGAAGAAAAATTTTATGTGGAAGATGGAATAGTTGAATTTACAAATAATAATTTGTCAATTTTAACAAGCTCTATTTTTAATTTAGACGATATGGAAAAACAAAAAGTACAAGATTTAATTAAAGTTGCGGAGGAAGAATCAAGTAAACCTGGAATTTCTGATCAATTAAAATATTTGTCTGAAAAGAAAATTGAAGTTCTTCGGAATCTTAATTAATTATTTTTTTAATTTTTTTTTTGAGCTCTTTATATATATGTAGTTTAAAGTCTACTACCACTTCAGTTATCATATCTAAATCAATCCACTTCCACTCTAAAAACTCCGGTTTGTTTGTTTGAATATTTATTTCATCATCACTTCCTAAATACCTCATTAAAAACCATTTTTGTTTTTGTCCTTTATATTTTCCTTTCCAAATTATACCCAATAAATGGTTAGGAAGCTCATAGGTCATTATACCATCTAATTCTTGAATTAATTTAACTTTTTTCATTCCTGTTTCTTCCTCCAATTCTCTTAGAGCAGCATTAAAAAAGTTTTCACCGTCATCAACGCCACCTTGTGGCATTTGCCAAAAATTTTTTGGATTATCAATTCTTTTTGCGACAAAAACTTTATTATCTTTATTTAAAACAACAATACCTACACCATTTCTAAAAGGTAAATTTTTAAATTTTTCATTCATTTTAACCATTAATTAATTTAATGGCGTAGTTTAGTTGATTATCAGTATCAGTTTTTATTTTGAAATTGTCTGAGTCTTCGGTAATTTCAATATCAGGTGAAACTCCAACCTCTGAAATCGATTTTCCAGATGGAAGATAATACTTAGCAACTGTCAACCTTATTGCTCCTTTATTTTTCAAAGGAATTATGGATTGGACGGAACCTTTTCCGTAACTATTTTCCCCTAATATTATTGCCCTTTTATGATCTTTTAAGGCTCCTGCTACAATTTCAGATGCTGAAGCAGATCCATAATTAATCAATACTAAAATTATTTTCCCATTTGTTAAATCTCCTTGGTTTGCAAACCATTTTCTATTTTCAGACTTTTTTCTACTTTTTGTTGATACTATTTCACCGTCATCAAGAAAAAAATCAGAAATCTTTATAGCTTGAGAAAGCAAACCACCAGGATTATTTCTAAGATCTAATATATATGCATTGATACTACTATTTTTTTCAAATTTTTCTATTTCTTGCTTAATCTGTCTTCCACTATTTTCGTTAAAAGAAGTTAATCGAATATATCCGATATTTTTTTCTAAAAGATCAGCTTTAACAGATTGAATTTGAATAATTTCACGTGTGATAAAAAATGTAAGAGCTTTTTTTTGTCCTCTTCGTCTAATTGTTAATTCTATACCTGATCCTACAGGTCCTCTCATTAAATCAACAGCCTCACTTAATGATTTGCCTTGTACCTGGATGTCATTAATTTTAACTATATAATCTCCAGCTTTAATACCTGCCCTAGATGCAGGAGTATCATCTATGGGAGAAATTACTTTGACAACTCCAGACTCCATACTTACTTCAATTCCAAGTCCGCCAAATTCACCACTTGTTTCAGTTTGCATTTCATTAAGAATTTCAGGTGACATATAGGCAGAGTAAGGATCTAATGATTGGAGGAGACCATTAATAGCAGAATCCATACTATCTGATTGATTCACTTCATCCACGTATTCTTTATTTATTTTTTCAAGAACTTCTCCAAATAAGTCAATTTTTTCATAAATATCTTTTTCCGAAGTATATGCAATCTGCATAGATAAAATTAAAAATAAAAATATAGTATAACTTTTTTTTAAAATCATATTATTAACTTTTCTTTGGGTATTAATTCTGACCACATTTTTTCAAGTTCATAAAATTTCCTTTTTTCAGGATGAAAAATATGAATTATCAAGTCAATTCCATCTACTAATTTCCATTCAGTACTTTCTTTTCCTTCGATTTTAGATTCTTTAATACCATTATCTTTAAGCTTTTCTAAAACTTGTTCTGATAAAGACTGTATATGCCTTGAGGACGTACCACTAGCAATAATCATGTAATCTGCCATTGAACTTTTATCCTTAAGATCAATACTGATAATATCTTGCGCTTTATTTAAATCTAGAGTTTGAATAACGACTTGTTTTAAATCAGAAATTTTATCCATTAATTAAATTCAGACTATCAAATTTTTCTCAATTGAGAAGATGAAATATTGACTTTTTTAAATTTTACAAATTCTAAATTTTTCTTATTTAATCTTTTAAATGTACTTGAATTTAAAGACTTTCTTTTGTAACCGTGACGATCAAAAACTAAAATATTACATTTTTTTGAAATTATTTTCCATTTGTGCCATTTGTGAAAATTTATGAGGTTGTCAGCACCCATAATAAAATAAATTTGATAATTCTTATTCTTTGAAAAGAAATTAATCAAATCTATAGTTTTGTTTGACTTGATTATGTTTTCATAAAATCCCACTTTTATAAATTTTATTTTACCAATTACTTTCTTGCAATATTTGATTCTTTCACCTAAATTTTTTTTGCTATGTTTTTTAAAGGGATTTTTTTTTGTTATAGCCCATATTATTTGTTTCAGTTTGAATTTTTTTGCCGCCTCTTTAGATATTATTAAATGGCCTTTATGAGCTGGATCAAATGAGCCACCAAGGATACCAATTTTTTTTTTATTTTTTTTCAAATTAATTCCTTATTTTCCCTTGGCTTGTAATTTGATATTTGTAAGAAACTAACTGTTCTAAACCTACTGGTCCTCGCGGTGGTAAAACACTTGTAGAGATACCTACCTCACCACCAAAACCAAATTCACCTCCATCAGCAAATTGAGTAGAAGTATTGTGCATTGCAATAGAACTTTTTACTGCTTTTAAAAATTTTTTTGCAGACTTTTGGTTTTTTGTGATGATAGAGTCAGTATGCATTGTTCCAAATTTATTTATATGATTGATAGCTTCATTAATATTCTTTACTGACTTTACAGATACGGTTGATGACAAATATTCTTTTGACCAATCTTTATTGGTCGCTTTTTGGATATTTTTTTTATAAATTTTTTTAATTTTATTATCACCAATAATTTTACATCCATTTTTTTCTAAATTTTTAAGAATTGGTAATCCTATTTTTTTTATAATTTTTTCGTGTATGAGAACAGTCTCTGTTGCACCACAAATTGCAGTATTCCTTAATTTAGCATTATGAACAACATCGATTGCCATTTTTTGATTTGCATCTTTATCTACATAAGTGTGACAAATACCCTCAAGATGACCAACTATAGGAACATGAGAAATATTTTGTACTTTTTTGACTAAACCTTTTCCACCTCTTGGAATGATAATGTCTATAAATTTACTCATTTTTGTTAAAAGTATATCAACAACTTTTCTATCTTTGAGATTAATAAATTGAACAAAATTTTGATCAATCTTATTTTTTTTTAGAGAATTTCTAAATAATTTTGAAAGAATACGATTTGAGTAATAGGCCTCAGATCCACCTTTTAAAATTACTGGATTTCCAGATTTAAAACATAAAGATGCTACATCTGAAGTAACATTTGGTCTACTTTCATAAATGACACCAATCACTCCTATAGGAACTGTTATTTTTGAAATATTTAATCCATTAGGCCTCTTCCATTTTTTTAAAGTTACGTTAGTTGGATCTTTAAGTTTGACTACATTTTTAATAGTGTCTATTAACCCTAAAATTTTTTCATTATTCAGTTCAAGTCTTTTTATGATATTTCTTTTTAATCTTTTGTTTATAGCTATTCTGATATCTTTTTTATTCTCATTAATTATATTTTTTTTTTCTTTATAAATTAATTGATAATAATCTTTTAAAACTTTATTCTTTTTTTTTGTAGTAAGATTAACTGAAAATGCTTTTCTGGATTTTTTACCAATATTAAGTATTAAATTTTTCATTACACTTCCACCATATCATCTTTGTGTACTACCTCAGATTTTGAGACATATCCAAGAATTTTTTGAATTTCATTTGATTGGCAGCCCATAATTTTACCTATCTCCTGAGAGGAAAAGGAGCTAAGTCCTCTGGCAAATTCTTTTTTTTTACAATCTAAAATTTTTATATGATCTCCCTTGTTAAATTTTCCCGAAACTTTTTTTATACCCGCTGCCAGTAGACTTTTTCCATTTATTAGAGCTCTTTTCGCTCCATCATCAATAGTTAATTCACCCTTTGGTGAAATAGAGCTGATAATCCATTTTTTTCTTGCATGTAATTTTGAAATTTTTGAAATAAACAAAGTACAATTATTTTTTTTCTCAATTTGATTAATTGGATTAAGATATAATCCATTTGATATTATCATGTTGCATCCAGCTAAATTACAAATTTTTGCAGCTTCAATTTTCGTATTCATCCCACCACTACCAAACTGATTTGTTCCTCCAATCTTGATTTTTCTTATGTCTTTATTTAAGTTATTAACTTGCTTTATTAATCTTGCATCTTTAAATTTTTTTGGATTTTTGGTGAATAAACCGTCTACATCAGATAGTAGGATTAAAGTATCTGCATTAGTAATTTGTGCAACTCTAGAAGCTAATCTGTCGTTATCACCATATTTTATTTCAGATGTAGCAATAGTATCGTTTTCGTTAACTATGGGTATATAGTTAAGCTTAAATAAATTTTCAAAAGTTCTTTTTGCATTTATCGATCTTCTTCTTTCTTCTGTATCTTCCAAAGTTAATAAAATTTGAGAAATGTTTAATTTATATTTTGAAAATGTTTGTGAAAATAAATTCATTAACTCTATTTGTCCAATAGACGCTATTGCTTGACTTTGATCTAACTTTAGATTTGATTTATTATAGCCCATTTTTTTACAGCCAAGTGCTATAGACCCTGAGCTCACAATCACAACTTTTTTATTTTTATCTTTAAGATTTCTTATGTCTTTTGCAAAGCTTAACAACCATTTTTTTCTTACTTTTTTATCTTTATCAACAAGTAAGGATGATCCAATTTTAACGATTATTATTTTTGAGTTACTAAGTTGCATATTTGATAAGTTTTGATTTAAATTTTGACACAGATTTTTTATCTAAGGTAGATAATGTAAAAACCTCACCTTTTATATTTTTTTTGAAATCTTTAATAATTTTTTTTAATAAAGCTTCATCAATCAAATCAATTTTATTTAAAACAACTAACTCTTCTTTTTTTTCAAGTTTAGAGCTATAACTTTTTAATTCATTTTTAACTTGTTTGTAGTTTTCTAAAAGATTCTTACTTGTTATGTCAATCATATGGAGAAGTGATTTACATCTTTCAATATGTTTTAAAAATTGCGTTCCAAGTCCTACGCCTTTATGAGCACCTTCTACTAGACCTGGTATATCAGCTATTGTAACCTCCTTGTCATCATAATTAGCTACACCAAGATTTGGATTGAGTGTTGTAAATTGATAATTTGCAATTTTTGGATTGGCATTAGTTATTGCTGCCAATAAACTAGATTTACCAGCATTTGGCAATCCTATTATACCAATATCTGCAATAGTTTTTAGTTGAAGCCAAATAGTATATTCTTCCCCTTTCGTTCCTTTTGTAAATTTTCTTGGAGCTCTGTTTGTTGAACTTTTAAACCTTGTGTTTCCAAGCCCTCCTTTACCTCCAACTGCAGCAATATATTCTTCTTTACTTTTAGTAAAATCGTATAATAGAGTTTTATTATCTTCCTCAAAAACTTGGGTGCCCAAAGGAACTTTTAGAATAAGATTGTCTCCTCTTTTGCCTGTACAATTTTGCCCTCTTCCATTCTCTCCTTTTTTTGCCTTATGGTGTTGTTGATACCTAAAATCAATTAATGTATTTAAATTCTGTTCAGCTTTTAATATTATTGATCCACCATTTCCGCCATCACCACCATCTGGTCCTCCAAATTCAATAAATTTTTCTCTTCTAAAACTCGGAGATCCATCACCACCGTTACCAGCTTTTACATAAATTTTGACTTGATCTAAGAATTTCATAATACAACGCTATTTTTAAGTTGTACTATTAATTGGGTTTTACTGAAACAAAAGTTCTATCTGATTTAGTTTTTTTAAAAACTACTTTACCCTTAATCACTGAAAAAATTGAGTGATCTTTACCCATACCTACGTTTTCACCAGGAAAAATTTTAGTGCCTCTTTGTCTAACAATAATGTTTCCAGGTATAACACTTTCTCCGCCATATTTTTTGACACCAAGTCTTCGGCCAGCACTATCACGACCGTTCCTAGATGATCCACCTGCTTTTTTTGTTGCCATATCTTATTACCAACTATTTATTTGCTTCTTTTTTAGGCTCTTCTTTTTTTTTTGAAGGCTTTGAAATCTTTTCAGCTTCAGATAAAACCTTACCGTCCTTTGAAAAAATTTTGTCAATTTTAATCATAGAATATTCTTGTCTATGTCCATTTTTTCTTCTCGAATTTTGTCTTCTTCTTTTTTTAAAAATTAGAACAGTTCTATTTTTACTATTCTTTATTAAATTAGCCTCTACTTTAGCTCCTTGAACTGTTGGTGCACCAATTTCAATTAGTTTATCGTCACCGTAAGCTAATATTTCCTTAAATTCTATTTTTGTGTCAGGATTTGAATTTGGTAATTTCTCTATTTTTAAGATCTCACCAGATTTTACCTTGTATTGTTTTCCACCTGTTTGTATTACTGCAAATGACATATTTGTACTGTAAATTTAATTATCGCAATATAGTCTGAGAAACCATTTAGTCAAGGTTTATAAATTAATAATTATCCTTTAAATCTCTTAATTTTGAAAAGCTTTCTAAATCTTTTGCTCTTAGAAATATATTACATTCGATTTCATCTTCTAAAATTGTTGGAATAGTTGGCTGGTTATTTTCTAATTTTTTTTTTACTTTTGAAAACTTATCTTTTAATTTTAAATTATTAGTGTCATTTGCCATACAAAAATTTCCATTTTGTAAGGTATACTCATGTCCACAATAAATTTCCGTATCTTTTGGAAGTTTTTTAATTAAATTTAATGAGTTAAACATTTGTTCATAGGTACCTTCAAAAATTCTTCCACAGCCCAAAGAAAATAATGTGTCTCCAGTAAAAATTTTTTTTTCTTTAAAAAAGTGAAAAGCTATATGGCCAGATGTATGACCTGGTATATGATAAATCTTAGCTTCAAAATTTTCTTCTTTCCAGATTTGGTTATTCTTTACAAGGATATCAATTTCAGGAATACGATCTTTATCATCTTTAAAACCAATTATTTTTGAATTATATTTCTTTTTTAACTCACTATTTCCACCAACATGATCATGATGATGGTGAGTATTTAAGATATATCTTAACTTTAATTTATTTTTTTCAACTATTTCAATGATAGGTTTTGCCTCGCTTGGATCAATAACGCAGGCACTTCTTTTATCTTCATCAAATATTAAATATGAATAATTATCATTTAAACATGGGATAATTTCAATTTTCATCTTAACTTTCTATTAAAAAAATTCCAAGATTTGAACTCAAATTTTTTATATTTAGATTTTTATTATTTATATATGAGGGTTCATTACTTTTTAAAGCAATAGATTTTGATAGTTTGAAGTTTTTAGATTTACTAAAAAAAACAAAGTCTTTTATTGTACAAAGATGAATATTAGGAGTATTGTACCATTCATCAGGTAAAGTTCTTGTAACAGGCATTGTACCTTTTAATAATAGATGTAATCTAATTTTCCAGTAACCGAAGTTAGGTATTGTCACAATAGCTTGTTTGCTGATTCTTAAGAGTTCGTTTATTACCTTTTCTGGATTAAAGAAAGCTTGAAGAGTTTGGCTTAAAATTACATATTCAAATGACTTGTCCGGAAATTGTTTTAGATCTTCTTCAGCATTCCCCTCTATCACTGTTAATCCTTTAGCAATACAATTCTGAACTTTAGTCTTTGAAATTTCTATTCCTCTTATATCTACTTTTTTTTCTTTAATTAAATATTCCATTAAAATACCATCTCCACAACCAACATCAAGAACGTGAGAATTTTCATTAATCAAATCAGATATGATTTTAAATTCTGGCTTCATATTCATTTTTCTAAGTATGATTTATCTAAAAAATTTTTTAGAGCTTTTAAAAAATCTGGCACATCTAATAAAAAAGAGTCATGTCCTTTATCTGATTTAATTTCTACAAAACCTACGTTTGCACCAATAGCGTTTAAAGCAATAACAATATCTTTATTTTCCTGTGTTGGATAAAGCCAGTCAGAAGTAAAGGAAATTACAAAAAATTTAGCTTTAGTATTTTTAAATGCGCTAGATAAATTTCCATTAAATTGTTTTACCAAATCAAAATAATCCATAGCTCTTGTTATATAAAGATAACTATTGGCATCAAAACGATCCACAAATACTGATCCTTGATATCTTAAATAACTCTCTATTTGAAAATCAGCATCGAAACCAAATTTCAAGTCATCTCTTTCTTGAAGTTTTCTTCCAAACTTTTCCTGAAGACCTTTTTTTGATAGATAAGTAATATGTGCAGCCATTCTAGCAACAGCTAATCCTTTATCTGGAACGGTACTTTGAGAATTATATTTTCCATCCAACCAATTGTGATCTGCAGTAATAGCCTGTCTTCCAAGTTCGTTAAATGCAATATTTTGTGCAGAATGATTAGAGGTACAAGCTATTGGCACAACTGTTTTAGACTTATTTGGATAATTACTAATAAATTGTAAAACTTGCATGCCACCCATTGAACCACCAACAACTGAAAAAAGCTTTTCAATTCCGAAATATTCAAGCAAATTTATCTGAGCGTTAACCATATCGTTAATTGTAATGACAGGAAAATCAGTACCATATATTTTTTTTGTTTCAGGATTTTCATGTCCTGGGCCAAAGGAACCCATACATCCACCAATCACATTTGCGCAAAGTACAAAATATTTGTTAGTATCAATAGATTTACCAGGGCCAACTGCATAAGTCCACCAACCATCCTTTTTAGTAACAGGATTTATTCCAGTGACAAACTGATCTCCTGTTAGAGCATGAAAAATTAAAATTGCATTGTCTTTTTTTTTATTAAGTTCTCCATAAGTTTCATATGCAAGAGGAAAATTATTGATAATTTTACCACAATCAAGTTTTAGTGGTTTTTTAATAATCAGTTTTTTTATATTTTCTTTTACATTCATAGCTATAGCTGATTATTGAATTGAGAGAAAAAAACTTTTTTAGCGGTTTTTTTAAAGCGCTCGCAATTCAGGTAAATCAGCGCACGATTTTTTGTACTAGAAGTTATTTAGTATGTCAAATTGAAAAATATTTTAACTAATTCTATATAAAAAATTGTTATTTTATTTATAAAGAGCTTAAAATTTAAAAAAAATGACAATTATTAAATTAAAAAAAATCAATATTGAAGCTTACAAACCGGGTAAATCTGGTCTTAAAAATATAAAAAATATTGTAAAACTTTCAGCTAATGAGTCCGCATTAGGAGTTAGTTCTAAGGTAAAAAAAATTATATCTAACAAAAATATAAATTTTTTTAGATACCCAGATTCAAAATCAAATAAATTGAGAAAAGAAATATCAAAGAAATTTAAATGTGATAAAGAAAGAATTATTTGTGGTGCTGGGTCAGACGAAGTAATTCAAATGCTTTGTCAGTTAATTCTAGAACCAAAAGATGAGGTTATAGTGCCACAGTTTAGTTTTTTGATGTATAGAATTTACTCAAAAATAGTTGGTGGAAAAGTAGTATTTGCGAAAGAAAATAAATACAAGGTATCAATCTCAGAAATTTTAAAAAAAGTAACAAATAAAACTAAGATTATTTTTATAGCAAACCCTAATAATCCAACCGGAACTTATTTGACTAAGCTTGAACTGACTCAACTTAGAAAAAAATTAAAAAAAAATATATTACTAGTTGTTGATGATGCATATGCTGAATATATGAAAAATTTAGATTACAAATCTGGTTTAGATTTATTTAAAAATAAACAAAATGTTTTTATATTGAGAACTTTTTCAAAAATATATGGCCTTTCATCTTTAAGAATAGGATGGGGATATGGATCTAAAAAAATTATTGAAGCATTGAATATTATTAAACCTCCATTTAATGTAAATGAGGTTGCTCAAAAAGCAGCAATTGAATCTCTTAAGGACTCTCAATTTGTTGCTCGTTCTATTAAACACAACATTTTTTATGCTACAAAATTAAAATCTTTTTTAAATAAATATAATATTAGTTCAAACAAGGTATCTGCCAATTTTTTATTATTAAACTTTGAAAAATGTAAATTTAACGCTAAATTTTTAAATGAAAGATTAAAAGAAAAAGGAATTATTTTAAGATCAACTGAAAATGGATATAAAATTAAAAATATGTTGCGATTAACAATCGGTTCAAGACAGGATAATTTAAGATTTATGAATGCAATAAAAAGCATATTTAAAAAATGAAAAATATATTAATAATTGGCTGTGGCTTATTAGGATCTTCACTAGTGAGAAGAATTCATAAAACGAAATTAGCAAAAAATATTTTTGTTTATGAAAAATTAGAAAAAAACATATCAAAGATTAAAAGGCTGAAACTGCCTGGTATAGTGGTTAAAAAATTAAATAATGCAGTTTTACAATCTGAATTGATTATTTTTTGTACTCCTATGAGTCAATACAAGAAAATTATTTTAAAAATAAATAGAAGTCTTAACTCAAAACATATTATTACTGATGTTGGGTCATCAAAATTAGAATCTAAAGAGGTCATAAAAGAAAATTTAAAAAAAAATGTTAATTGGACTTCAAGTCATCCAATTTCTGGATCTGAGGTAAGTGGCCCAGAGTATGGTAAACAAGATTTGTTTGAAAACAAATGGTGTATTTTAATTAAAGATAAAAAAACTAATCTAAAACATTTAAAATTTTTGAATTTTTTCTGGAAAAAAATGGGCTCTAAGGTTGTTACAATGAATTCTGAAAAACATGATAAAATATTTTCGATTACCAGCCATCTTCCACATTTAGTTGCTTATAATTTAGTGAAATCAGCTCAAGATTTTGAAAAAAAACAAAAATATGATTTGATTAAATACAGTGCTGGAGGATTAAGAGATTTTTCAAGGATAGCAGCCTCAAATGAGATTATGTGGAGAGATATTTTCTTTGATAATAGAAAAAATGTTTCAAAAGCGATAGATATTTTTACTAAAAATTTGAACGCATTTAAAAAAGATATAAATTTAAAAAATAACAAATCAATCCTTAAAAAATTAACTCAAACTAAAAAAGTAAGATCTAAAATAATTAAATTGAAACAAGACATCAACAAACCAGATTTCGGAAGAGACTAGAGGCTTTTAATATTATATATTTTTTTAACACTTAGTTTAGCTGTTTTTTTAATTCTGTTTATTGTTTGAATTATTGGCATAATCAGTACTTTTTTTTTAGGACCATAAGCATGGATAAGTTGATTTGAGTTTAAACAAATAGCGACATGACCTTTCCAAAATATAATATCTCCTTTTTTAAATGTTTTTTTTAATTTCCCTTTTGAAAATTTAATTTGATCTGTAGTATCTCGCGGATAAAATTTATTATTATATATAAAAAATATTTGTAACAAAGCAGAACAATCAATACCTTTATACGTTTTTCCACCCCAAATATAATTTATATTTAAAAATTTTTTGAAAATTTTTGTATAGTTTTTTTCTATATGATCTATTTTTTTTAAATCTTTTTTTTTAATCCATTTATTTTTATCAATTTTCACATAAAATTTATTTTCCTCTATAATAGACAATTTTGATCCAAGAGGTAACCAACTGTTAGTGATAATTTTGGGTTTCTTGAAAATTCTCGTTTTTAGACTGTAGACTTTATAAACAGGATTAAATTTCTTTACATATTTGAGATTTTTTATATATCCAACATAATTGTCAAAAAAAGTTTTAATTTTTATCCAATTTTTACTTTTTGAGAGAATCTTAAATTTTTCTCCATATAATAGCTGAGAAGTTACCTCAGAATTATTTGAGGGTTTTTTATAAATATTTGAAAAATTTCCTTTAAAATAAAAATTATTTTGCACCAATTTTGATTTTATTTTTTATAAGCCATAAACAAATTAACGAAGGTATGACCATTATAGTTGTTAAAACAAAAAATGTTCCCCAATCTCCATTTAACCAGTCAACTAACGCACCAGATGAAGAAGCCAAAGTTGTTCTACCTGCTGTACCTATTGAAGCAAGTAGAGCATACTGCGTTGCTGTGTAAGTTCTGTCAACTAATAGTGAAATAAATGCAACAAATGCTACTGTTGCAAAAGCAGCAGTAATGTCATCGGCTATAACTGCTATAGCAAATAAAATCTCCGATTTACCAGTCCACGCAAGTATTGCAAATAAAAGATTTGTTATAGCCATTAATCCTCCAGCAAAAAACATTGTTTTAATTGTTCCTGCTCGCATAGCCATTATTCCACCTAATAATGTAAATACAACTGTTGTTATCCAGCCTAGTCCTTTAGAATAAATCGCTATTTGACCTTTTGAAAAACCAATCTCTTTATAAAAAATAATAGACATTCTACCCATAAAAGCTTCACCAATTTTAAACAGAAAAACAAAACCTAATATACCCGCGGCAATAGCAATGCCATTTTTTTTGAAAAAACTTATTATAGGCCCCCCAATAGTTCCTGAAATATAAGCAATGAAGTTTGTTATAGTATTGCTAGAACCCAACTTTTCTTCAATTAATCTATCAGTTTCTTTTTGTTTGGTTTGTCTATTAGTCTCAGTGGGCTCATGAACAAACATTAAACCTATATTCATTAAAATAATTAAAACTCCCAAAACTAAAAAAGTAGCTTGCCAATAATTTACAATACCTATATTTTCAAAAAATTCTGCGGTAAATAACGCAACTACTCCTCCTAATTTATACCCTGTCCACCAACCAACAACGGCCATTGCTGCACCAGCCGCCATAGATTTTCCCTCATTTTCTCCAATTTGTTCAATTCTTAAAGCATCAACTGTTATGTCTTGAGTTGCAGACGCTATGGCAATTATTAACCCTACTGATATTAATAAAGCTAAATTTTGTGAAGGATTTATTAAGCTCCAGATTATTAAACTTATTAAAATAATTATTTGCATTAAAACTATCCAGCCTCTTCTATGGCCTAGTTTTCTTGTCAAAACTGGTATCTGAATTCTATCTATTATTGGAGCCCATAAATAATTAAATGCATACACTCCAAAAATTAAACCTGCCCATCCAATTGTTGATCTGCTTAATCCTTCTTCTTTAAGCCATAGGCTTAAGCTGCTTGCAATTAAAACCCACGGGAAACCACTGATTGAACCTAACAGTAAAATTCTTAACATTCGAATATCTTTATAAACTGATAAAGAATCCAACCATGATGATTTTTTTATCTCTGACATATTTAATTTCTCCAAAAAGATGGTAGAAATAATACTAGTATAGCGAATAATTCAAGTCTACCTAAAATCATACCCATAGCCAGTATCCATTTTGATATATCTGGAAGAGAGGAAAAGTTTCCATTTGGACCTATGATAGTTCCTAAGCCTGGCCCTACATTAGAAATTGAAGTGGCCGCTCCAGATATAGCTGTAATAAAATCAAGGCCAGATAGTGAGAGAAGTGCAGTTATTGCAAAAAATATTATTAGGTACATAAAAATAAATGAAATTATTGAGGATATAAATTTTTGATCAACAGGATTTTGGTCATATTTTAATATAAAAATACCTTTTGGATAAATTATTTTTTTTAGTTGATTTGAAATGAATGAGTAAAGAATTTGTATTCTAAATATCTTAATTCCACACGTTGTTGAGCCAGCACAACCACCGATAAACATCAATCCTAAAAATAAAATTATTGGAAAACCACCCCAATTATCATATTGTGCATTTACATATCCTGTTCCAGTTAAAATTGAGATGACATTAAAAAAAATTGATCTTAAATTAAGTTGATTTGAATCAATTAAAATAAGGTAAACAGTTAAAATAACAATACTGTAAATAATTATTTTTAGAAAAGTTTTTATTTGAATATCTGAAATAAAAATTTTTTTATTCCCACTCAAAAACTTTATGTAAGCTATAAAAGGCAAGCTGCCCAAAATAATAAAAATCATCGCTGAAATCTCGATGTAAACACTGTCAAAAAAACCAATAGACTCGTTATAATTTGAAAAACCTCCAGTAGCTATTGTTGTCATTGAGTGTGTTAAACTGTCAAAAATATTCATACCTAGAATTTTATATGAAACTGCACATAAAGCAGTAAGTCCTGAATAAATATAAATTAACCTTAATGCAATTTCCTTTGATTTTGGAAGAATTTTTTCTGAAGAATCATTACTGGAAATTTTAAATAATTGCATTCCTCCAACGTTCATTATTGGCATCAATGTTATAGCCATTACAATTATACCAATCCCACCAAGCCACTGTAATATTGCTCTCCATAATAAAATTCCTTTAGGTATATTCTCAAGATTTGAGATTGTTGTAGAGCCAGTTGTTGTAATTCCAGACATACTTTCAAAGAAGGCATTAGTAAATGAAAAATCAACACTAGAAAAAACAAAGGGTAGTGAACCAAATAGAGCCACACTCAACCAAGATAAAGCAGTCAGCAAAAATGCCTGTTGTAGATTTAATTTTTTATCATGATCAAGATTTGATAAAAAAAATAGTGTTCCAAATATAATTGTAACAATTGAGGCTCCAAAAAATGATGAGTCAATTTCATTGTAAAAAAATTGTGCAATTACTGGGATCAACATAAAGATACCTAGAGTTATCTGCAAAATTCCAAGAGTAAAAAAAACAGTTTTATAATTAGACATTTTGAAAGAACATTATTTTATGGTAAATAAATTTCAACTCTATAAAAATTAGTTAAATCGTAAAATTGATTTTTTTTTGGATTATTCATGATTAAAAAAGAAAATATAGATAAAACTAGTGCTTGGCCTTTTGTTGAAGCAAAAAAAATGCTTAGAGAGAGAAAAAAATTAATTGAAAAAAAAGGAAAAATAACTCTCCAAACAGGTTATGGACCTAGTGGCTTACCACATATAGGGACTTTTGGAGAGGTTGCAAGAACTTCAATGATGGTAAATGCTCTAAAACAATTGACTGATCTACCCACAGAAATAATTACATTCTCAGACGACATGGATGGACTTAGAAAAGTTCCAGATAATGTTCCTCAAAAAGAATTGTTAGAAAAAAATTTACACAAGCCACTTACTCAAGTGCCAGACCCATTTAATAAATTTGAAAGTTTTGGTGAACACAATAATGCTATGTTAAAAACTTTTTTAGATAATTTTAATTTTAATTATGTCTTTAAAAGTTCATCTTTACTTTATAAATCTGGTTTTTTTAATTCTTCTCTTAAAATTATTTTAGAGAATTATGATGGTATTATGAACATTGTATTACCAACCTTAGGAAAAGAACGTCAAAAAACTTATAGTCCATTTTTACCAATATGTCCTGATACTGGTCACGTATTAGAAATTCCTGTTAAAAAAATTGACAAAGACAAATCAAAAATTATTTTTGATAATAGTGGTAAAGATTTAGAGGCAAGTATTTTAGATGGAAATTGCAAATTACAATGGAAAGTTGATTGGGCAATGAGATGGTACGCACTTGATGTTGATTTTGAGATGTATGGAAAGGATCTGATTGAAAGCGCCATATTATCATCAAAAATAATTAAATTAATCGGTAAAACAAATCCATCGGGATTTGCATACGAGTTGTTTTTAGATGAAAAGGGTGAAAAAATATCAAAATCAAAAGGAAATGGTATTACAATTGATCAGTGGTTAGAATATGCATCTCCTGAAAGTTTATCATTGTACATGTATCAAAATCCCAGAAGAGCTAAAAAATTATATAAAGATATAGTTCCAAAAACTGTTGATGAATATTTAGATTTTGTAGAAAAAGCAAAAACACAAAATGAGTTGCAATTGTTGATGAACCCAGTTTGGCATGTTCATAATGGTAAAGTGCCTGAGGAAAAAATGATCATGTCTTTTTCTATGCTTCTTAATTTAGTAGAAACAAGTAATGCGGATACAAAAAAATTATTATGGAAGTTTGTAAAAAAATACAAATCTGAAATCTCAGAAAAAAATCATCCAATTTTTGATAATCTTGTGGGATACGCAATTAAGTACTTTAATGATGTAATTAGGATTAAAAAAAAATATAAAAAACCAAATATTGATGAAAAATTAGCTTTGGAAGCCTTAATTAAAGCATTAGAAAAATGTAACGATCAAATGAAGCCAGAGGATATTCAAACTATGATTTATACCACAGGAAAAGAAAATGGTTATTCTGAAAATCTTAGAGATTGGTTTAAATTAATTTATGAAGTTGTATTTGGTGATGAAAATGGACCACGAATGGGTTTTTTTATTAGTTTTTTTGGTGTTAAAGAGACAAAAGATCTTATAATAAATAAAATTAAATAATGTTTTCAAATTTACGATCTTTAATTTTTAAATTAGATCCTGAGACAGCTCATAGTTTAGCAATAAAATCTTTAAAATTTAATTTCGTAACAAATATTGTTGAAAGTGAAAAAAATAATCCACTATTTAAAACAAAGTTATTTAATAAAGATATAGATAATCCAATAGGTATGGCAGCAGGATTTGATAAAAATGCCGAGGTTTATAATTCTTTATTTAAACTTGGGTTCGGATTTGTTGAAGTAGGAACAGTTACTCCATTAAAACAATTTGGAAATCCCAAACCAAGAGTTTTCAGATTGGTTGAGGATGAAGCTTTAATCAATAGGCTCGGTTTTAATAATGTGGGTGCTGAAAATGTCATTGATCGGATAAAAAGAAATTATCCAGCTGGTTTACTCGGAATAAATATTGGACCAAATAAAGACTCAAACAACAGAGCAGGTGATTATATTGAATGCTTGAAAACTTTTAATGATGTGGCAGATTATATTACAATAAATATTTCTTCTCCAAACACTGAGGATCTAAGAAGTTTTCATAATCAATCTAAATTAGATGAATTATTAAAAGTACTTGATAAAGAAAAAAAAAGTTTAAATTCAAAAACTCCAATTACAGTCAAAATTTCACCAGATATTAATGATTATGAAATAAAACTAATCTCAGAAGTTTTACTAAATAACGATATTGAAGCAATTATAGTTTCTAATTCATCAGATTCTACAAGAGATAAATTAAAAAATATTCAGGGTTATCAAAAAGGAGGATTATCAGGTAAACCTATAGAATTAAAATCTACAAAATTAATTAATAAATTTTACAAAATTTTAAATGGAAGATTAAAGATAATTGGAGTTGGAGGTGTGGATTCAGGAAAGGGTGCTTATGAAAAATTTTTAGCTGGAGCAAATTATATTCAACTTTATACTGGTATGGTTTTTAGAGGCCCTAATATAGTGAACTTGATTAAAAAAGAGCTTAAAGAATTATTATTGAAGGATGGTGTTAAAAATTTTAGTGAAATTATAGGAAAAACAAAATAACTTAAATCTAATAAACTTGACGCGACCAATATCTCACTTTATATAGTCGGTCTTATTATGTCAAAAAAATGCGAACTTACTGGAAAAAATCCCATGAAGGGTCATAATGTTAGTCATGCTAACAATAAGACAAAAAGAAGATTTTTACCTAATCTAAAAAAAGTAAAGTTTACAAGTGAAGTCTTAAAAAGAAGTTTGAAATTAACAGTTAGCAATGCTGGTGTAAGATCAGTTGATAAAAAAGGTAGTTTTGATGAATTTTTAAAGACAGTAAAAAATAAAAATTTGTCTCCACGCTTAAAAAAAATTAAAAAAAATTTGTTGATTAAGTCTCCATATCAAAAAAAACCTGTCCACACTAAGACAGTCTAATGACAAAATCTTTTTTTCTACTGTCATTTTTGATGGGAGCAGTTGTTCTATCCTCAAATTATTTAGTTCAATTTCCGATAAATTATTATGGTTTAAATGAAATATTAACTTACGGTGCCTTCAGTTATCCAATTGCTTTTTTAATTACTGATCTAGCCAATAGATCATATGGAAAAAAAGCTGCAAATAATATTGTTTATTTTGGCTTTATACTAGGCATCACATTCACGATCTTATTTTCAACCGACTTCGCAGATCTTATTTCAATTAGAATTGCAATTGGTTCTGGTGTGGCTTTCTTATCAGCTCAACTTTTGGATGTTCAGATATTTGATAACTTAAGAAAAAAAAGATGGTTTATTGCACCAATAACATCTTCAACGATTGGTTCAACTGTTGATACTTTCCTATTTTTTTCAATTTCTTTTTATGCAACAGGTATATCATGGCTCACTTTGGCCTTAGGTGATTTAGCCGTAAAAATTTTTGTTGCATTAATAATGTTAATTCCGTTTAGACTACTTCTAAAAACTTTTAAACCAATTTAATATTAGTAAAAAAATTTATAGGCTAAAATTTTATAGGCCAATTTTGCGACTAAAAAGTTATAAGAATTAAAACCCTTAATCGGTGAAAGTTCATTGATATCGGCACCAACAATATTTGAATTTTTGGCTGTCATTTTAATAATTTCCAAAGCTTCATCCCATAATAATCCACCAGGTTCAGGAGTGCCAGTAGCAGGCATAATACTTGAATCTAAACCATCTACATCAAAAGTTAAATAAACTGTCTTATTCATGATAAGTTTTTTAAACTTATTTAAATTCCAGTTTTTTTTATCTTTAGCCCAAAAAATATTTATTCTAGATTTGTTTTTTTTTAAAAAAGGTATCTCACTTTCAGAGATATTTCTTATTCCAAAAGAAATTAAAGACACATTTTTGTAATCCAAACATCTTCTAATAGCAGATGCATGTGAAAATCTTTCACCATTGTAGCTATTTCTTAAATCTGCATGAGCATCAAAATGTAAAATACAAATTTTTTTAAATTTTTTTGTAAATGGTTTAATACATCCTGGAGTTATTGAATGTTCTCCACCAAATGTCATTGGAAAAATTTTTTTATCTAAAATTTCTTTATTTAAATTTGCTATTTTATCAAGAGCCTTATCAATATTTCTATGAATTTTAAAAGGCTTTAATGTTTTTATTCCAATTTTTTTGTATGGTTCACAATTTAATTCTTCATCATAAAGCTCCACTTGATGAGAAGCTTTAATTATTTCCCTTGGCCCATTTCTAGTACCTTTGCCGTAACTAACTGTTTTTTCTAGACCAAACGGAATTATAATAACCTTTTCTTTAAAATTGGATTTATTATTAATTCCAAGAAATCCATTTTTATTTGATAAATATTGCAATTTTTTATCCAAAAATTTTTGAGAAGTTTTTTTTACTTCTATTTTTCCATTCACCTCTATGATAGGCATCACTTGCAATTAATGGTAGCACACTCGTAGCCTCTGCATAAACCATTTGTTCTTGAGATAAATCAACTTTACCCCATGAACTTGCTTCTTTTAAAGTTGAGCTACTACATGCCCCATCTCTTGAGTCTGCTACAGTAATTTGAACTGCATATTTGTGCATATCAACTTCTTTACCTAAAAGTTCAGCACATATTACGGTATCCTGAATAAAATTTTTTGGCACACCTCCACCGATCATAAATAAACCTGATCCTTTAGATTTAATTTTTATCTCAGTTAATTCTCTGAATTCTCTTATTGAGTCTATAGTTAAGTGTTTTGAAGGATTTTTTTCTTGATGGATAACTAAACCAAACCCTGCACTAGAATCTGTAAAAGCAGGACAGAAGATTGGAACATTGTTATCATAAGCAGTTTCAATTAAAGAATCTTTTTTAACAGAATTTTTTTTTAAATATTTGCCAATTTCATAAATAAATTCTCTTGAGGTATAGCTTCTTGCTTCTAAATTATCAGCTATTTCACATATTTTTTTATCACATATTTGTAATTCGTCTTCATCAATATAAGTATCATAAATTCTATCTATATAATTTTTTCTTAATTCCGCATCATCTTGAAATTGAGATCCTTGATAATGTTTAAAGCCAAGAGCCTCAAAAAAATCCATGTCAATTATTGAAGCTCCAGTTGCAACTATCGCATCGACCATATTATATTTAACCATATCTTTGTATATGTTCATACAACCGGCTGCTGACGTAGAACCAGCCAAAGTTAAAAAAATTGTACAGTCTTTATCTTTTAACATTTCATTGTAAATATTTGCAGCATTAGCAGTTTCTCTCGAAACAAAAGACATTTTTTTCATTTGTGAAATAATTTTTCTAGAGTCGAACGAAGTGATATCTATATGCTCAACTGGATTTTTTAGAAAATCTTTTTTGCTGTTGTGGCCTAAGTTTTTTTTATCTGCCATTAAGCCACCAAAGTAGCTTTATTTAAATCTTTGCCATAAAGGCTCATAATCGGTTTATCATCTACTTCGTATATCTCATCTGAATAAAAACCATTAAATTGCGTTCTAAATGTTAATCCGTACGAACCTAATTGACCAAGCTCAATATAATCATTTTCTTTAATGTTGTTTGGAAGAAGAAAAGGGCCCTTCATATAATCCATGCTATCGCATGTAGGGCCATAAAAATCAAAAGCTGTTAATTTTTTCGAAATAATCTTATTTGAACTATCTTTAATCATTTTAGATGGAAATACAATATTTGGAGTTCCAGCGTCAAAAAGTGTTCCATAAGTTCCATCATTAATATAAAGTTTTTGTTTTTTTCTTAAATTTACTCTAACAATTGTTGATCCACTTTCTGCTACAAGTGCTCTTCCAGGCTCACAAATTATTTCGGGTAAAGTATCGATTTTTAAATTTTCTAAACTTTTTTTAATTTCATCAAAATAACTATCTAATGGCTTTGGAACTAAATCAGGATAAATAGTTGGAAACCCACCACCTACATTAATATAATTAGGAACAATTTTTGTTTTTTTAATTATATTTCCAATTTCAGATATACCTTTCGCATAGGAAATTGGATGCATACACTGTGATCCAACATGGAAACTTAAACCAATTTTTTTAGACTGTTGTTTTACAAGCCTTAAAAGTCCTACTGCTTCAGAATTTAAAGCTCCAAATTTTTTTGATAAATCGATTTCAGCATGTTAATTTGATACTGCAACTCTTACAAAAAGCTCAAGATCTTTTGCATTACTAGTGCTTTCAATAATCTTGATAAGTTCGTCTTTTGTGTCTACAGCAAAAGTTTTAATTCCATATTTAAAGTATGCTTCACTTATACTTTCCCTACTTTTAACAGTATGCATAAATGAGCATTTAGCTGTAAGACTAAATTTTCTTACTGCTTTTACCTCTTCAATAGAAGCAACATCGAATTGACTAATTCCACTTTTAATAAGTGTTTTTATTACTTCAGGATGTGGATTTGTTTTTACCGCAAATAAAATTTTGCCAGGGAATTTTTTTTGAAAAAAATTTGATGCAGAAAGAATTGAATTCTTTCTGATACAGTATACCGGTTTATCTGGTTTCAGTTGATTTACTAAATCTTCAACTGACTTAAATTTTTGCATCCTAAATGCCCCCCAAAAAAAATTTAACAAAAAAAAAGTCTTTTATTTAAAAAACTTTAATAAAACGAGCAATTAATTCAATAGTTATTCAATGTAAAGTAAATAATTACCCATTGAATTGTGGAAAAAAATACACATATTAGATTTATGAAAAATGAAGCTCCACTTCAAAATTTAGCTGATTTCGACAATAAATCCCTATTAATTGTCGATGATGATAACCCGTTTAGGGAAAGATTGGCTAGAGCAATGGAAAAAAAGGGATTTGAGGTTATTCAAGCTGAAGGTGTGCAAAAAGGAATCGATTCGGTTAAAGCAAAAAAACCAGGATTCGCTGTTGTAGACTTAAGATTAAATGATGGAAATGGTCTTGAAGTTGTAAAAGAAATTCAATCATCTAATTCAGAAAGCAGAATTATAATGCTGACAGGGTATGGAAATATTCCTACAGCAGTTGCTGCTATTAAAGAAGGCGCTATAGATTATTTAGCAAAACCTGCTGATGCTGATGATGTAGAAAAAGCATTATTAGCCGACCCTGCAAAAAAAGCAGCTCCTCCAGAAAATCCAATGTCAGCAGACAGAGTTAAATGGGAGCATATTCATAGAGTTTTCGAATTATGTAATAGAAATGTTTCAGAGACGGCAAGAAGATTAAAAATGCATAGAAGAACTTTACAAAGAATTCTCTCTAAAAGATCACCTAAATAAACTTTCTAAATTTCAAAATTTTCTTAGTTAAAATTAGTAAAATAGTTATTTTAAAAAATTCAGCTAATAAAAAGGGCGCAACTCCAAATTCAAAAACAGGTTTATCCCATCCTATTAGAGTTCCTAACCATAAAAAACCTAAAATATATATCGATGAAACAGAAAGAATTAATTTTGTAAAAATTATGAAATAATTATCAGAAAGTTTAATAAATGATGATAAAAAACAAGCAGACAGAAATCCAATCAAATAACCCATTGTTGGACCCATAAAGTAAGTTAATCCAATACCTCTTTCTGGAGAATTAGAGAAAACAGGCAAACCTAAAATTCCTTCTATTAAATATAAACTTACAGTGGAAAGAGCAATCTTATATCCAAAACTAATTCCAAGAAACAAAACTACAAATGTTTGCATAGTCATTGGTACTGGATAAAATGGTATTTTTATTTTTGCGGAAATAGCAAGTATCAATGACCCTAAAAAAATTACAAGCAATGATTTAATTATTTTAGTTTGAGAATTTTGCTTTATAAGTTCCATAAAAAATAATACTCTTATTTTAATCGATAATCTATAATAATTATAATGGCAAAAATTCAAAAATCAGATCATTTTTATCTCATCGATGGATCTGGTTACATATTCAGAGCTTATTATGCTTTACCACCTCTTACTCGAAAAAGTGATGGGCTACCAACTGGTGCAGTAAGTGGCTTTTGCAGTATGCTTTTTAAACTTTTAGAGGATTCTAAATCAAATCAAAATTTGCAGAAACCAACTCATTTTGCTGTCATTTTTGACTCTGCAAGAAAAACATTTCGAAACGAAATTTATAGTGATTACAAAGCTAATCGAGCCGAAGCTCCAGATGATTTAGCTCCACAGTTTGAATATATACGAAAGTCTGTTTTAGCATTTAACTTACCATCTATTGAACTAGTGAACTATGAAGCAGATGACTTGATAGCTACATATGTTGATAAAATTCTTAAACAAGGAGCAAAAGTCACAATAGTTTCATCTGATAAGGATCTGATGCAATTATATAAAAAAGATGTGAGAATTTTTGATCCAATGAAAA
The DNA here is from genome assembly GCA_902630945.1 of uncultured Pelagibacteraceae bacterium. Lineage (GTDB taxonomy): Bacteria > Pseudomonadota > Alphaproteobacteria > Pelagibacterales > Pelagibacteraceae > Pelagibacter. The sequence continues at coordinate 36,015 of CACOWV010000003.1, read as the reverse complement.
ATAAATTTATAAGTGAAGAGGATGTTCATAAAAAATTTGGAGTTGGTTCAAGCAAAGTAATTGATGTTCAATCACTTGCAGGAGATAGTAGCGATAACGTTCCAGGAGTGCCTGGTATTGGCGTCAAAACTGCAGCAGAACTCATAAACAAATATGGTAATTTAGAAACGCTTTTAAAATCAGCACATGAAATTAAACAAAATAAAAGAAGAGAAACTTTGATAGAAAATAAAGATAAAGCTTTAATAAGCAAAAAATTAGTAACCTTGAAACATGACGCGCCTGTAGAAAAAGATCTAGATGAATTAAAATTAAAAGACATCGATAAAGATAAACTATATAAGTTTTTAAGAGAAATGGAGTTCAATAGACTCTTGAGCTCAGCCATATCTGCCTACGGAGAGCCTGCTTTAAGCAACATAAAGACTGAAGTTAAAAATAATTTAACTCAAGAAAAAATAGATAATAGTAAATATTATTTAATTGATGAACCTAAGGAATTAGATGCCTGGATAAAAGAAGCTGAGGAGATAGGTGAGATTGCTATAGACACAGAAACAAGTTCCCTTGATCCTCATCAAGCGGATTTAATTGGTATTTCTTTAAGCACCAAAATAGGCAAAGCCTGTTATATACCAATTGGCCATAAATCGAAAAAATGTATTAAAAAAGAAATAGTTTTAAAAAAATTAAAACCTTTGTTTGAAGATCCTAGTATTAAAAAAATTGGTCAAAATATAAAATTTGACTATATCGTGTTATTTAAAAATGGAATTGATGTTTCATCAATGGAAGATACGATGCTTATGTCCTATGTGTTAGACGCAGGAAAAAATAGACATAACATGGATACATTATCTGAAATACATTTAAATCATAAAACAATTACTTTTAAAGATTTGGTTGGATCTGGAAAAAAAGAAATAAACTTCAGTGATGTAGATGTTGAAAAAGCAAAAGACTATGCAGCTGAAGATGCAGACATAACTTTAAGATTATATAAAAAATTTTTTAAAAGTTTAAAAGATGAAAAGATGATTAATATTTACGAGGTTTTCGAAAAACCAATGATTAGAATTTTAGCTCATATGGAAATTCAAGGAATTAAAATTGACAGTAAATCTCTTAAATCCTTGTCATCCAAATTTGAAAAAAAAATTGATAAAATTCAAAAAGAGGTTTTTAAAATATCTCAAAAAGAATTTAATATCGCTTCACCAAAACAACTTGGAGAAATTCTATACAATGATCTTAAAATTGCTAACCTAAAAAAAACTAAAAAAGGAGGTTTTGCAACAAGTGCATCAGTTTTAGAAGATCTTGCTTTTAAAGGTCATAAATTTCCACAATTAGTTTTGGATTGGAGACAAGTTTCTAAGTTAAAGAATACTTATTCAGACTCTTTACCAGAACATATAAATCCAAATTCAAAAAGAGTGCACACATCTTTTCTACTGGCAGCTACTACAACAGGAAGATTAGCATCCAGTGACCCAAATTTACAAAATATTCCAATTAAATCAGAAGATGGAAAGGATATAAGAAAAGCATTTATTGCTGAAAAAAATAATGTCTTAATTTCTGCTGATTATAATCAAATTGAAATGAGAATCTTAGCAGATTTAGCAGATGTTAAAGAATTGAAAAAAGCATTCAAAAATAATGAAGATATTCATTCACTTACTGCTAGTCAAATATTTAATATTGACATAAAAAAAGTTAATCAAGATCAAAGAAGAAAAGCTAAAGCTATAAATTTTGGAATTATATATGGAATATCCCAATATGGTTTAGCAAAACAAATAAATGTAACAAATTTTGAGGCTGAAGAATTCTTAAATTCATATTTTGCTAAATTTCCAGAAATCAAAGTTTATATGGATCGGACAATTAAATTTTGTAGAAAAAGTGGATTTGTAAATAATATTTTTGGTAGAAGATCACATTTTCTTAATATTAATGACAAGAATTATAATGTCAGAAATTTTCAAGAAAGAGCAGCCATTAATGCACCAATACAGGGATCTGCTGCTGAAATTATGAGATTAGCTATGATTAAACTAGAAAAAGAATTAAATAATAAAAAAAACTACAATACTAAGATGTTATTACAAATTCATGACGAACTAATTTTTGAAACCCCTAAAGATGAAGTTAAAAGAATCAGTAAAATGATAATTGACAGTATGTCAAGCGTAGCTAAGAGCAATCAACATTCATTTTCCATACCTTTAACTGTTGATTTAAATATAGGAGATAATTGGGGAGCCCTTCATTAAGTTTATTTTTAATTGCCCAATTTAGAACAATTTAGTATTTTTAAATGTAGTTATGCATAAACAAACAATTGCTCTAATTGATGATGACAGAAATATTTTAACAAGCCTAAGTATAGCTCTTGAAAAAGAAGGTTTTAAAGTCCAAACTTATATTGATGGAGAAAGTGCTCTTATAGGTTTGACAAGAACTCCTCCTGATTTAGCAATAGTCGATATTAAAATGCCCAAAATGGATGGAGAGGAATTATTGAAGAAATTAAGAAAAAAAACTTCTTTGCCAGTTATTTTTCTTACTTCAAAAGATGATGAAATTGATGAATTACTAGGTTTAAAATTGGGCGCAGATGATTTTGTAAAAAAATCAGGAGGTTTTTCAATCAAGGTGCTTATAGAGAGAATTAGAGTCCAGCTTCGCAAAAAAGACTCTAAAGAGACTATAGAGGAAAATAAAAGTATAATCTCTCATGGAAAATTGAAATTAGATCCATCTCAATTAGAATGTGAATGGAATGGAAAACAATTACCCGATAAATTGACAACAACTGAATTTCTTTTAGTAAAAGAGCTAGCTAAAAGACCAGGCATTATTAAAGAGAGAGCTCAACTTATGGACATTGCTTATAGAGAGGACACGGATATTGAAGATAGGACAATAGATAGCCATGTAAAGAGAATTAGAAAAAAATTTAAAAAAGTTGACCCTGAATTTTCAGCTATAGAAACAAGATATGGAAGTGGATATAGGTGGAATGTTAGTTAATGTTAAACAATATTCTTAAAAATTTATCAATCCTTAAAAAGTTTTTATTAATCAATCTTATATTTTTTACAATTATTGGTTTATTTACATTCTTGTATTTGAAAAATGTACAGCCAAATTTAATAAAAAAAAAATCATCAAATCATATAGAAGTTATTAATAATACTATTGATAATTTGATAAGATTAGAAGTTAAATTTGTGGAAGAGGACATAAGAAGATTTTTATTTTCAACTAGATTTCTCTTTCAAAGTCTTGATAGAGTAATTTTTTTTGATAATGAATTAAATCTTATTGGAGATACTGATACCTTAGATTTAGACCCTAGATCATTCTCTACCAGATTAGATATGGTGGAATTAGAAATTCTAAATGAGGAAAAGACAAAAGAAATAACTGAAAAAAAAAACATTGATATTGGAAATGAAAATTCAGTTTCATTAAAAGATATTTTATATAATTATGCAGCATCAAAAAATTTTGGGATACCGTTTACATTCACACAAGAAGAATTTAATAAATTTGAATTAACAACAATCAAAAATGTAATGTGGCAAGATGAAAATATTGGATATTTAGCAATTACTGAGAATGCTAATGATATAAAAGCTGCAATAGATGAAAGAAAAACTTTTGTAATTAGAACTGCTATCGCAGTTGGAATTGTAATCTTTATCTTTTCATTTGTTTTAAATAAATATTTTCTTAAACCAATAAAAAATTTAGTCAGTTATACAAAAATGATTAAAGATAAAAATTCGAAAAATACAAATATTGATCAATTAAAATCGAGAAATGATGAGTTAGGATTACTATCAAACTCTTTGGATGATATGACGTTAGAACTTCAAAAAAGAATTTCTCATGCAGAAAATTTTTCTACTGACCTTGTTCATGAAATAAGAAACCCTCTTGCATCTTTAAAAAGTGCTTCTGAAATTTTACATGAAACTGGTGATATTAATCAAAGAAAAAAATTGATAGATATATTGAGTCATGATGTTCAAAGAATTGAAAGATTAATTACTGATTACTCTCAAATGCTAAAAGATGAGGTTGCATTAAGTAAAGAAAAAATAAAAAAACTAGATATTGAACCGATTATAAAATCTGTTGTAGATGATTTTAATAATCTTTATAAATTAAAAAGGGGAATTAAAATTTCATACCAAAATGATGGAAAAAATAAATATTATATCAATGGAATAGAAAATAGAATTGAACAAATAATTGCAAATTTATTAGATAATGCAATTTCATTTAGCGAAGATAATAAAGACGTAGTTGTTAAAGTTTCTAAAATGAATGATAACAAAGTATTGGTCAATATTTTAGACGAGGGGGAAGGATTTAAAGAAAAAGATACAAATAAAATTTTTAACAGATTTTATAGTAATCGACCTGATAAATTTGGCCAGCATTCAGGCTTAGGTTTGAATATAGTTAAAAACTTAGTTGATTTACATAATGCAACAATTAAAGCATCCAATAGAAAAAATCATAAAGGAGCAAGTATGGAAATTATGTTTCCAAAAGTGTAAAGTGTCTATTGATTATTTAATCCTTTATTGTTAGAAAATCACCAATGGAAGATTTCAAAGTTAAAGATTTATCACTAGCAGAATTTGGCAGAAAAGAAATTTCTATAGCAGAAAGTGAAATGCCTGGTTTGATGGCATTAAGAGAAGAATATGAAGGTAAGAAACCTTTGAAAGGGGCAAGAATAATTGGTTGTTTGCATATGACAATTCAAACTGCTGTTTTAATTGAGACTTTAGTAGATTTAGGAGCAGAAGTAAGATGGTCTTCTTGTAATATTTTTTCAACTCAAGATCATGCAGCCGCAGCAGTAGCTAAGGCAGATATACCAGTTTATGCATGGAAAGGTGAAACAGAAGATGAATATTTGTGGTGTATCAAACAAACTATTATTGGTAAAAAAGATTGGAAACCAAATATGCTTTTAGATGATGGGGGCGATCTTACTGCAATAATGCATCAAGAATATAAAGATTTATTAAAAGATGTGAAAGGTGTGTCTGAAGAGACAACTACAGGGATTAAAGCTCTAAACAAAATGGAAAAAGATAATTCACTTTTAATCCCCGCAATAAACGTAAATGACTCAGTTACTAAATCAAAATTTGACAACCTATATGGATGTAGGGAAAGTTTAGTTGATGGAATTAGAAGAGCCACCGATGTAATGATGTCTGGTAAAATTGCTATAGTAGCAGGTTTTGGCGATGTTGGGAAAGGAAGTGCTGCATCATTAAGACAAAGTGGGGCTAGAGTATTAGTTACTGAAGCGGACCCAATTTGTGCATTACAGGCTGCAATGGAGGGTTATGAGGTGGTTCTAATGGATGAAGCTATAAATAAGGCCGACATTGTTGTAACCGCAACAGGTAATAAAGATATTGTTACCGCAGATCATATGAGAGAAATGAAAGATAGAGCTATTCTATGTAATATTGGACATTTTGATAACGAGATACAGGTTGAAGCTTTAAAAAATTATAAATGGACGGAGGTAAAACCCCAAGTCCATGAAATTGAATTACCTAGTAAAAAAAGAATTATTTTACTTGCAGAGGGTAGGTTGGTAAATTTGGGCTGTGCAACAGGTCATCCTAGTTTTGTGATGAGTGCGTCATTTACAAATCAGGTTATAGCTCAAATAGAACTTTGGAATAACCATAAAAATTATGAAAATAAAGTTTATGTTTTACCCAAACATTTAGATGAAAAAGTTGCTACTCTTCATTTAAAAAAGGTTGGTGCAAAATTAACTAAATTATCTAAAGATCAAGCAGACTATATAAGCGTTGGAGTAGAGGGTCCTTTTAAACCTAATGCATACCGCTATTAGCAGTGATAAATTAGACTTATCTTCAGAAAAAAAAACAGAAGAATTTGCAAGAAAATTTGTAAAAAAGCTTAAACATGGAGACATAGTTTTTTTGTATGGAGAAATTGGTGTAGGCAAAACCACTTTCGTAAGATATCTAATTAATATATTTCAAAAAGTTAATAAATTAAAAATAACCGAAGTTACTAGTCCAACGTTTAATTTACTTAATGAATATCAAATTAAAAAAATTAAAATTAATCATTATGATTTATTTAGAATAAAAACAACTAATGAAATAAAAGATTTAAATTTATTTGATGATAATGAAAATACGATCACATTGATAGAATGGCCCCAAATTATTGAGAAAAAACCAAAAAATTTGATAGAATTGATTTTTGAATATGGAAAAGATCATCAAACAAGATTTGTACAAATTAAAGGTTTAAATTTTACTTCTAAATGAAAAATTTAACTAAGATTAAAGGTGATGCATCGTATAGAAAATTTTTTAGAAAAAAAAAAAATAATTATTCCTCAATAATAATAATCGCTGAAAAGGAAAAATTTAGAAATTTACTAGTTTATGATGCTATTAATAAAATTTTAATTAAAAACAATATTTTAGCACCAAATTTGTATAATGAAAATTATGGAAAGAACTATATTGAGATACAGGATTTTGGAAATGAAACTGTTTTTAATAAATTAAATAAAAAAAAAACAAATAAATTTTCTTATTTCAAAAAAATCATAAAATTATTAAATCAAATACAATTAATTAAAGACAGAAAGATTATAAATTTTAAGAACAAAGGTTATATAATTCCTGAGTATGATAAAAAAATATTGATAAAAGAAGCAAATTTATTTTGTGATTGGTATGTAAATAATAAACTTTCACGAAAAAAAAGAGATAAATTTTCAAAAAAATTTAAGAAAATTGTAAAAAAATTAACTTTAAATTTAAAATTAAAAAATGATGTATTTGTGCACAGAGATTTTCATATTTCAAACTTAATGATCATTAAAGATCGAATTGGAGTAATAGATAGTCAAGATGCTTTGATTGGAAATAAAGCTTACGATTTGGCATCACTTATAGATGATGTAAGATATAAAACTCCAAAATTATTTAAAGATAAAGTTTTTAACTATTATACCAATAAATTAAAAAAAGTAGAAATTAATAAATTAAAAAACGATTTTGAAATATTATCAGTCTTGAGAAATCTTAAGATTATAGGAATTTTTACGCGACTCGCTGTAAGAGATGGTAAAAAAAATTACTTAAAAATGATTCCATATACATGGAAATTAATTCAAATGCGAATTAAAGAAAATAACTTATTTAATGATTTAGAATATTTATTAAAACAATATTTTAGAATAAAACAAAATGAAAATTAATACTGCATTAATATTATGTGCTGGACTAGGCAAAAGACTTAATCCTTTAACTTTATCAACTCCTAAACCACTTCTTAAATTAAAAGATGTAACAATGTTAGAAAACTGTATAGACACAAATATCAAACTAGGAATTAAAAGAATTTTAATAAATACGTTTCATTTAGGTCCTCAAATTTCTGAATTTGTAAAAATTAAAAAATTTCCAATTGATATTCAAATAATAGAAGATGGAAATAAAATTTTAGATACAGGAGGAGGAGTTTTAAATATGATTAAACATTCACAAGACAATCACTTTATAGTTTTTAATCCTGATACATTATGGCACAAAAATTATGTTGAAGAAATTCATACTATGCAGAAATTTTATTTTTCTAAAAAATTAAACAACATTCTTTTGTTATCACATAGAAAATTAAGTTTTGATCAGAATCTTAAGGGAGATTTTAAATTAAAAAATAATTTATTAAAAAAAAATACTAATAACGATTTTATTTATATTGGATGCCAAATTTTAGATAGAGCTTTGTTTGAAAATTATAAAGAGAGAATTTTTTCAATATCAGAAATTTGGGACAAATTATTAGAAAAAAATGAATTAAATGGTTTTGAAAGTGTTAGTGAGTTTTATCATTTAACAAATTTAAATATTTTTAATAAACTAAAAGACTTTTAGCTCTTTCTTTATCAAGATATTCACATTTTGATATTTTTGATTTTTCATTTATCTCTATAAATAGAGGGTTACCTGTGGGTATTTCTAGTTTAGAGATTTGTTTATTATCCAAATTAAACAAACTTTTACACAATGCTCTAATAGAGTTTCCGTGAGCAGTGATTAAAACATTATTGTTTTTTAATTTTTCTTTTATTTCATCATGAAAATATTTCATTACTCTTTCGTAAGTATCTTTTAGTGACTCGGTATCAGGAATAATTTCTTTAGAGATATTATTATAAGTTTTTATATTTATTGGATGATATGGGCTTTCTCTTTTAAGAGGTTCTGGTTTGATATCCCAAGATCTCCTAAATTCGTGTAATTTATCTTCACCTATTTTTTTGCCCATTTCTATTTTATTAAGACCTGTAAAAGCACCATAATGTCTTTCGTTAAGTTGCCAAGCTCGGGCAAAATTTTTTTTATCATTTAAAATTTTTTGTATAATTTTAAGTGTATTATTTGCTCTTAATTGAAGAGATGAATAATAAAAATCAATTTTGATATTTTTTTTTTTAATTAATAAACCTGCCTTTTCAGCCTCAAATTTGCCTTTTTCAGTAAGGTCCACATCTACCCACCCAGTGAATTTTTTTTCGAGATTCCACACACTCTGTCCGTGTCTTATTAATATTAAAAAACTCATATTGTTATTTCTAAAATAAATTTATAAATAAAACTATATAATTTAATGATAAAACTTTTTTCTAAATATAAAATTATTTTTTTTTCTACTAACTTTTTGTTGATCTTTTTATATCTTTTTCCAGGAAGCTTACTTGGATGGTTTATTTACAATGATGTAAAAATACAACCTCAAATAACTTCTGATTTTATAGTATCCTCGAATCACTTTTACGTATTTTTGGTAGTTTCAATAATCGGTTTTTTTACTTTTGTAGAAAAAAATGAAAAACAAATTTTAATTGTTTATTTAATTTTATTATCAATAATTCTTGAAATTTTTCATTTGATTATTCCAGAAAGAAGTTTTCAATGGTCTGATTTATTTGGAAATTTGTCTGGAGTCATTGTTGTAATTTTTATTAAGAATCTTATAAACAAATATGGTTTTTTTAAAAAATAAATTATTAATAATATTTTTTTTATTAATAACTAGCTGCTCTTCTATTCCTTCAAATACAGCTAATAGCTGTTCAATATTTGATGAAAGATATCTTTGGTACAAATATACAAAAAAAACTGAGCAAAAATGGGGCACACCGATTTATATTCAACTAGCAATTATAAAAATGGAGTCCGATTTCGATTGGTTAGCGAAGCCAAAAAGACAAAAAATTTTTAAAGTAATTCCTTTTAAAAGACCATCAAGTTCATTTGGTTACTCTCAAGCTGTAAAAGGAACGTGGGAACAATATAAAAAAGAAACAAATAACAAACTAGCTACTAGAGCAAGATTTAAAGACAGTGTTGATTTTATTGGTTGGTATACAAATAAAACAGAATCTATTTTAAAAATTTCTAAAAAAGATGCCTTTAAGCAATATCTTGCCTATCACGAAGGCTGGGGAAATTATAAAAATTATAAAAAAAATAAGAAAGTGATTAAATTAGCTAAGAAAGTAGAAAAACAATCTTTTGTCTATAAAAAACAATTATTAAAATGTAAAAATTCTCTTAACAAAAAAAAATATATTATTTTTTAGATAATTGATTTTTAAGCTCTACGTCTACTGAGTCAATTCGCTTAGTATTTTTTGCTAAAGCTAGATACATTGATGGAGTAACATACAAAGTAAAAAAAGTTGAAATTATCATTCCTCCTAAGATAGTTGATCCTACTGCTAATCGAGAACCTTCGCCAGCACCTGGGCCAATATTTCCTATTACTAAAGGGAGCATAGCAATCATTGTACTTAGTGAAGTCATGATTATAGGTCTAAATCTCACTGCACAAGCCTCTTTAACTGCTGCTTCAATATTTTTTCCAGTAGTTCTAATTTGATTTGCGTAATCTACAATTAAAATACTATTTTTTGTCGAAATACCTATCAGTATAATTAAAGCAATTTGAGAAAAAATGTTTACAGAGCTATTGAGAAATAAAATAAATACTAGCCCACCAAAAATTGCTAAGGGCACTGTGAGGATAATTATAAATGGATGAATGAAAGAATTGAATGTTGCTGCCATAACTAAATATGCTGTAAGTAAGGCTAGTGCAAAAATAACTAACAATTCGTTACTAGTCTCTTTAATTTCCTGAGATTTTCCTTTCCATGTAATTTGATTTTCAGGAGATAAATCAGCCATTACCTCTTCAAAATACTTAATAGCTTCTGTCAAAGTGTATCCTTCATTGATATTTGCCGATATTGTTATTGCTGGTTGTCTGTTATACCTTGCGAGTTCTTTTGCTGAACCCTCTTCTTCAAAACTAACTAGATTTGCTAAGGAAATAAGTTTTCCATTTGTTTCTGAACGAACAAATATTTTAGAAACACCTTCTTTGTTTCTTCTATCGGATAAATATTGTTGAACAATTATAGGATACTCTTTACCTAATTTATTAAAAGTTGTAATTTTTTTTCCTCCATAAAGAGTTTCAAGAGTTTCTCCAATTGATTTTGTAGAAACACCTAAATCTTTAGCTTTATTTTTATTAATTATTAATCTTACCTCTGGTTTATTTCGATTGTAATCAGACTCAATTCTAGATAGGTTTTTATTAGATCTTAGTTCTCTAATTACTTTTTTTTGTATTTCTTCAAGCTCGTCATAAGTTCTTCCGTAAACGACCATTTGCACAGGTTTATTGTAATTACTTACTCTTATTGATTGAGGAGAAATAGGAAAGGCTACTGCTTGAGGTAAAGTTACTATTTTTCCTATCGCTTCTCTTAAAACAACTTCTTGCCCTTTTTTTCGATTTTTCCAATCATCTAATAAAGCAATTATTATAAAACTATTATATGAATTAGCTGAACTTCCAAACCCAGGAACCCTCATTATAAATCTTGAATACGGACTATTCTCAGCTTGGAGAAGTGGAAGAAGTCTGGCTTCTACTTTTTGAGCTTGTTTTTGCGTATATTCGAAGGAAGTCCCTTCATCTGTGAATCCAATGATTAAATATGCCCCACGATCTTCCATAGGCAACAATTCTTTTTTGGAAAAATTAAATAATAATATTGATGAAATGACTATTAAGACTATAAAAAAACTAACAGTTTTTGTTTTTCTAAAAATTGTATCTAAAGTTTCTTTATAAAAATCTGCAAAACCTAAAAAAAATTTTTCAAATCTTTGTATAAAAACTTTTTTTGATTTTTTTTATATAAAAATTTACTTGCAAGCATTGGTGACAATGTTAATGCTACAAAAGAAGACACAACTATTGAAAAAGACAAAGCAATTGCTGTTTCTCGAAATAAAGTTCCAGAAATTCCCTCGATAAAAATCAATGGTAAAAAAACTGCAACTAGAATTAATGTGGTAGCTACAATTGCAAAAGAAATTTGTTTAGAGCCCTTGTAAGCAGCTACCAATGGATTTTCACCGTTTTCTATTCTTCTATATATTGCATCTGTCATTATTACAGAGTCATCTGTTATTATTCCTATAGCTAAAATAAAGCTTAAAAGGACAAAAATATTTATTGATAATCCAAATAGATATAGACCTAAAAAAGATGCTATAAGGCTCACAGGCAGCGCTATGGCAGGTACTACTACAGCCTTTAAATTACCCAGAAATAGATAAATTATTAAAACGACCAAAACAAAAGCTATTAATAAAGTTTTATATACCTCTTCAATAGCAGCCTCCACATAATTTGCTCTGTTGAAAGAGACCCTTAAATCTAACTCTTCTGGCAACGATTTTTTAACTTGAATAATTTTTTTTTCAATATCTTTTGAAAGCTCAACTGTCGAGGCACCACTTCTAGCATAAATACCAATTCCAACAGTTTTTAAATTAATTTGATCTTTAGTTTGAGCTTTAAAAAGAGTTTTTTCTGAAACCGGACCAAATTCTATGTTTGCAACATCAGATAATAAAATAACTTTATTATCGGTTTTTTTAATTGGTAGCTGTTTGATCGAATTAATATCATTATAGGATTTATTTAAATTAAGTGTTAAATCAATATTGTCTGCTTCTAGAGTGCCAGCTGGAAGACTTATATTTTCTCCACGTATTGCATTTTCAACTTCCTTAATTGTTAAATCATTAGCTGCAAGTCTAATAGGATCTATCCATATTCTGATACTCAACTCTCTTAATCCACCAACTCTTATTCTTCCAACATTTTTTACACTCGAGAATTGATCAACTAAATATCTTTCGGCATAGTCTCCTAACTCAAGGTCACTCCACGTTGATGATGACAAAGACAACCACATGGTTGTTGTAAAACCAGCTGCCCTTTTAAGTATTTGTGGAGGATCAGACTCTGAAGGTAAATTATCAACTACTCTTGCAACTCTTTCTCTTATATCATTAGCAGCATTATCTAAATCTATACTAGTGTCAAATTCAACATTTATTGTGCTTCTTCCATTTTCTGATTTAGAGTCAATATTTTTTATGCCCTCAGCACCGCCAATTACATCCTCAACAACTTGGGTTACCTCTTGGTCCACAATTGAAGCTGCAGCAGATTTATAATCTACTTGTATCTGGACTACAGGTGGTTGTATACCGTTTGGTAATTCTCTAACTGGCAATTTCCAAAAAACAAACAAACCAAAAACAATTAAAATTAGAGACATGACCCAAGATACAGTTGGTCTTTTTATACTTAATTCAGTGATAAACATTTATTTATTAATTGGTTTAATTTTTCCGAGTGGTCTAACTTTTTTTAACCCTTCAGCCACAATAATATCGCCTTCGGTTAAGCCAGAGATTACTTCTATACTTTTATCAGTTCTTAAACCTGTTTTTATCTCAATTTTATTGGCAATACTCTCTTCATCAACTATATAAACATAGGACTTATCCCCCTCAATCATTACACTTGTATCTGGCACACTTAAAGAATTTCTTAAATTAAATTTAACCCCAACTTCTAACAATGATCCTGATATTAACTCTAAATTTTGATTATCTATTTTTATTCTAGATAGTAAACTTCTTGTATCTGCATTAATTCTACTTGAAACGAAGTCTACTTCACCTTTAAATGTTTTATCTTTATAGCTAGTTAATTTTACTTCTACTGGCAGCCCCTTTTTAATAAATGCAGAGTAATTTTCAGGAATCTTTATGTCAGAATAAATAATAGAATTATCATCGAGCGTAATAATGACTATATTGTTTGACACAAGGATATCTTCAGTCAAACCTGTGTATCCCAACACACCACTAAATGGAGCTATTATATTTCCACTTTTCAATTTAATTAAGATTTCACCACTTTTAACAAAATTTTTCAATTTAAGATCTTCAACGAGATCATCTTTTTTTATTTTAAATGTTTTTGATTTTTTTGAAATTGCTGTCCCAAAAGTTTCAATTTTTTCTGAAAATTCTTTTTTAATCACCTCTGTTACAATTATTCCTGGAGGAGGTCTTTTGCTAAATTTTTTTTTAAAATGATTTCCCACCATTGTTCTTCCAATAATCACGATTGCTATAATTATGAAAAACACCAGTATTATTGAGATAATTTTTGTAGATCTTTTCATATAAAATTCAAATTATGCCGTATTCAGACCAAGAGCCATCATAAATACAAGGCTGATATTTATCATTTATCAGAGAATATGCTAGTGCCAAAACACACGCAGTAACTCCTGAACCACATGAAAAAACTATATTTTCTTCTTTTATATTTTCCAAACATGTTTCAAAGACAAGTTGAAGTTCTTCTTTATTTTTAAACGTTTTGTCTTTTTTTATACAAAGATTAAAAGGTATACAAAAAGAATTTTTTATACTACCACTTCTTAAACCTTTTCTAGGCTCTGGAACCTTGCCGTCAAATCTTTCCTTGCTTCTTGCATCAATAACCTTGAAATTTTTTTCATCGATATTCTGGTCAATTAATTTTTTATTTTTAACAAGTTCTTTTTTTTCAAAACTTTTATAGCTCGATGTTTGAACATTAGTAATTTCGTTAGTAACTTTTTTATTTTCTTTGATCCATTTTTTTAATCCACCATTTAAAACATGGACCAACCTAGGATTGTGACCAAAATAAATAAAATTAAACCAACATCTACATGAGCTAATTACATCTGAGTTATCATAGATAACTATTTTATCTTCATTCTTAATTCCCATTTTTGATACAATCTCTTCCCAATCACTTTTGTTAACTAACATGTGTGGTAAATTAATTTTTTTTTTTGAATTATCATCTAAATCAAAAAAAATAGAATTCGGTATATGCTGGTTTTTGTATTCCTCTAAACCATTTCTTTTAGTTTGTGGCATATGCCATGAACAATCTATAATTTTAACAGAATTTATATTTTTTTCTAACCAATCAGTTTCTACTAAAGACATCTTATCTTTTTTCTAAATATTTTTGATGATATTCCTCAGCAGGGCAATAATTTTTTAATAATGAAATTTTAGTAACAACCTTTCCCGATAATCTTTCATTAGTATCGCTTAAAACTTTTTCAGCAATTTTTTTTTGGTTATCATTTAGATAAAATATTTCACTTCTATATTGAGTACCAAAATCTGGACCTTGGGAATTTAAAGTCGTTGGATCATGAATTTGAAAGAAAGTTTTTAAGATCTTTTCATATGATATGATTTTTTCATCAAAATCAAGCTTTACAACTTCAGCATGATTTGTGTCACCCGTACAAACTTCTTTGTAAGTTGTTGTAGGACTATTACCCCCACAATAGCCAACTTCTGTTTTGATAACACCATCAATTTTACTAAATTTAATTTCTGGTCCCCAAAAACATCCAAGAGCTAAAACTGCTATTTCCATTGATTATGATTTAAATTAATTTACAAATTATTCATATGCTAAGTAAAAATCAATTAGGTTTTTTGTACATGTTTATGTCCATTTGTGCATTTTCTCTTATGGATGTGATAGTTAAATGGTCGGTTGATTATCCAATTGGACAAGTATTATTTTTTAGGGGTTTTTTTGGTATTATTTTTTATTTTTTTGTAATACCTCGGAACCGACTGCACAATTTTTATCAAACAAGCAGGCCAGGACTACATTTTTTAAGATGTATTTCTGGATTAATTGCACTAGTTGCAATTTTTATTGCTTTACGAAAATTACCTTTAGCAACAGTTGTAAGTATATCATTCGCTGCTCCAATATTTACAACAATTCTCTCAATATTTTTATTAAGTGAGAAAGTCGGAATATTTAGATGGTTAGCTGTATTGATTGGTTTCTTAGGAATCTTGATCATAACTGAGCCAGGAATAAGTCAATTAAATATCTATTATGTTTTTCCAATAATTTTTTGTTTGGGACTTTCTTATGTTGCAATAACAATTAGACAACTTTCCTCTACTGAACCGGTTTGGTTAATTTCTTTTTATTTTTCATTATCTATAACTTTGTTAAGTTTTTTTACCATCCCACAAGGTTGGATTATGCCAAGTTTTAATCATCTCATCTTACTCTCATTTGTTGGTATTTTTGGGGGGGTTGCCAATTTATGGCTTAGTCAATCATACAAATATTCTGAAGTTTCTCTTGTTACACCATTAAAATATTTAGCTTTGGTTTTTGCAATAATTTTTGGCTATTTAATTTGGGGAGAGATACCTACAATTAAAACATTGATTGGTGCTTTCTTGGTAATTATTTCCACATTGATAATTTTTAGGAGAGAAATTTATAAAAAAAAAATTATCACTTCCGAAACAATTAATGACTAAATTTCCAAAATACTGGAATAAAGCTAAAAAATATTTATCAAAAAAAGATAAGATTATGAAAAAACTTATTAATTATTATCAAGGCCCCTCAGAAGTAATTTTATCTTCAAGAAAAGATATATTTTTTTCTTTATGTAAAAGTATAATTGGACAACAGATAAGTGTTACAGCCGCTAATTCAGTTTTTTTAAAGTTTAAAAAAAAATGCAATAACCGTATCAATGCAAAAACTGTTTCTAAGTTGAAATTCAACCAATTAAGAAATTGTGGTTTAAGTCGTCAAAAGGTATTTGGGATCAAAAATTTAGCTAAACAAATTCTTAATAAATCTTTTAATCCTAAACTAATTGAAAAAATGGATGACGAGGAAGCAATAAATTATTTATCTAATTTAAGACAAATAGGAAGATGGTCTGCAGAAATGATATTACTTTTTACTTACAATAGATCAAATATTTGGCCTGTCCAAGATATTGGTCTATTAAGAGCCATTTCAAAAAACTATAATAAAAATTATTTACCTCCACCAAAGTTTGTTAGTTTGCTAAAAAAAAGATACTCACCTTACTGCTCCGTAGCAACTTGGTATCTTTGGAGAAGTATAGATCCAGAACCTATTCAGTACTAAAACCTTCTACTATCTGCATATGCCTTGTAGTAGTATCTTTTGCAATTTCCCAACCAGCTTGGTATTCTTTAGATTGGTGACATTCAATAGCTTTCTCATAATTTGGAAATTCCCAAATTACAGTACGTATAAAATTATCTCCATCATAAGTTTGATACTTTCCACCTCTGACTAATGCTTTACCACCATAACTTTTTACAATTGGAGTTATAATATCAGCATATTCTTTTAATTTTTCTTGATTATCTATTTTTGTATAAAGACTAATCCAGTAACCTTTTTTCATTCTAATCAATCCATTTTTGATAATTATTTATGTTATCTTGAAGGAATTTAGGTAATTTTTCAAGAGGGTATTGTTCTAACTTATCTCCACCATCAAATTTTGTTGATCTTTTATCTATCTTTAAATTATAGATAGCCTTTTTTTCTTTCATAATATTTTCAATTTGATCTTCACTTAGAGGATTTGCATCAAATTCAAAATGATGAAGATAAGATTTAAGTTTATGTTGAATTTCACCAGGAGTTTTTATGTTAGTAAAATGCCAACCGCCATTGTTGACAATCTTTATATTCATATATTTTGTTTTTGAAAAAAAAGTATCAATTCTAAAAAAAGGAAACTTTTTATCTTTGACATTCCTTAACCACTGAGGTGATTTTAAATATTTTTTTTTACATGCTTTTGTGCCAGTCCAAATTAGGCCTGGAAGCTTAAGGTTAAATTTATAATAAAACATATCTTGATGAAATAAAATAATTTTTTCTGTTATTTTATTAAGATCTATCTTTTCAATATTGGGAATTTCATCTACATCAGATATTAGAATGATATCATCATCTTTTGCTTTATCTAATCCATTGACTATAAAATTTCTCTGTCCATTTTCTCTAAAAGCAGCATTAAATATAAATTTACGTGATTTATTCTCATCACTATCTTCTTTGTATACTTCTTCAATTTTATCAGGGCACTCATCATAAGTAAGATAGATAATTTTGTGCCTAAATTTTTCAAATTTTTTGGGATTGAATTTTAAACTTCTTTTATCTCCTCTATGATTAAAAATACTTTCAACTATAACAAAATAATCTACATATTTATCAAGTATATTAAGTCTGAGGTCTAAGATCATCTCCTCATCAAAATACATAAAACAATCATAAATTTTCATATTTACTTTTTAATCTTTTTTAATTTTTTTTATATGATAAAAAATTCCATGGCAGATAAATTAATTATAAGTTTCGAAGAATACACTAAAATTGTTGAAAAGTTAGCGATTGAAATTCATAAAGAATACCAACCTACAGTGCTTGTGGGTATTATGAGGGGTGCTGCGCCAATAATCGATATTTTATCAAGAATATTAAAATTACCAACAGCTTATATAGTTATTCAAAGTTATTCGGGAAAAGGTATGGAAGACAATCAAGGAAAATTGATGTTTGCTAGAGAAATAAGCTCATTAGCAAAAAATGAGGATTTTAGTAAAGTTCTTTTAGTAGATGATTTATCAGATACCGGTCTTACACTTAACAAAAGTATTGAGTGGTTAAAAAATTATGAAACTACAAAAGACTTTATTAAAGAGGTAAAAACAGCCTGCCTATGGAAAAAAAAATCATCAAAATTCGAACCTGATTTTTGTCCAATTAAATTAGAGTCTGATCCTTGGATAGTTCAGCCTACAGAACATTACGAGGAGTTATCTATAAAGGAAATAATCGAAAAAAATGAATAGGGCTAGTATAAACTAGCCCTATCAAATACTTTTATGCAACAGCAAAACTTACAACACTAAGTATTGCTATTACCCATATTGCTGGAGAAGTTGTAGAAAACTTTCCAGTAAATATTTTTATTAAAGCATAAGATACAAATGCTAATGCAATACCGTTGCTTATGCTGTAAGTTAAAGGCATAGCAATCATTGCTAGAATAGCAGGAGCTGACTCTGAAATATCATTCCATTCTATATCTGTAATATTTCTTATAAATAGAACTGAAACAAAAAGTAAAGCAGCACCATCAATTTGTTTAGGTAAACTTGTCGCTAAAGGTGCAAAGAATATACACGCTAAGAATAATATACCAATTACCAGAGAGGTCATACCAGTTTTTCCTCCAGCCTTCACTCCCGCACCAGACTCAACATAACTTGTAACAGTCGTAGTTCCCATTAATGAACCTGCTACAGTGCTAACACTGTCAGATAGCATCGCTTTATTAATATCTTTAACCTTTCCATCTTTATCTACTTTGCCTGCAACGTTAGCAACTGATGTTAATGTTCCGGCAGTATCGAAAAAGTCAATAAATAACAAAGTAAATATTACGGTCGACATACTTGCAGTCATTGCAGCAGATAAGTCAAAATCAAATAAATATGTCATTGGTGGTGGAGAACTTGCTATACCATTAAATTTTGCAAGACCTGTAGCCCACGCAATAATACTAAAAGCTAGAATCCCAATAATGATGTTACCTTTAACATTCATTTTATCTAAAACTATTATTGCAATAAAAGTAGCACATCCTAGTAAAACTAGTGGATCACTAAGATTACCTAATTGAACTAATGTTACTGGGTTATCCACAACAACCTCCATTATTTGAAGACCAATTATTGCTAAGAATAAACCTATTCCTGCACCTATGCCAAGTTTTAAACTTTTAGGTATTGAATTGATAAGCCACGCTCTAATTGGAGTAAGTGAAATAATTAAAAACAATACTCCTGCTACTAATACTGCTCCAAGCGCTTCTTGCGGTGTATATCCCATTCCAGCACAAACACCAAAAGCAACAAAAGCATTTATTCCCATTCCAGGAGCAAGTCCAATTGGCCAAGTTTTTCCATAAAAAGCCATTATAAAGCATGCTAATGCGGTCGCTAATATTGTTGCTGTATAAACTGCACCGAAATCAAAGAAACCTTTTTCGGGTCCGGCAAACTCTCCCGACAAGATAAAAGGATTTAAAAACATTATGTAAGCCATTGTTAAAAAGGTTGTAGTACCGGCTATCACTTCTGTTTTGAAATCAGTTTTATGTTTTTTATAATCAAAATAATTATCAAGCATATTTCCTCCTAATAGTTGATAATTATTTGATTCTTTAGAGAAATACTCTCTCAAAATAATGTTTATTCACAAAATTCAACTAAGAAGTTTATATTTATGCCACAATTGTGTTTCAAGTTTATTAGTATGCAAAAATTAAAAGTTATTTTTATCTCATTTTTAGTTGTAGCAATATTAATGGGTTGTCAATCAGTTCAGGACAAAACAAATGCGATAGTAAAAAAAGAAAATGAAAAACTAAGCAAATTTATAGGAAAATCTTACAATGAACTTGAGATCGAATTAGGGAAACCAGATGAGGACTTTAAAAATTCTAGAGGAAACCTTGAATTTGTCTATAATTCAAAAAAATATTTAATTCCTTGTGAGAGAAGATTTGAAATAAATTCGGATAAAATTGTTATAGGATTTGTTTCTAATGGATGTTTTTAAAGCATACTTGCGAGGAATAATCCTCGCAAGTAAGGTATAACTTATTTGATTTTAATAAGTCTTTTTTTCTTATGATCAGGTAAAACTCTTTCACATGCCACAGTTAAAAGACCATCTTTTAACTCGGCACCATTTACTTTAACATCATCTGCTATTGTAAATGATCTAGCAAACTGCCTTTGTGAAATACCTCTGTGGATTACTTCACCATCTTCATTATTTTTGTTTTCAGATTTATCAACTTGTTTAGTTCTAACAGTTAACAAATTATCTTCAAACTCAACTTCAACATCATCTTTATTAAAACCAGCAAGAGCCACTTCAATAGCGTAGTTATCTTTACCAGTTTTTCTTATGTTATATGGTGGATAATTTGATTGCATAGTCAAACCTCCATTGCCTAACATATTTTCAAATTGATCAAACATATCGTCAAAACCAATTGAAAAAGGTCTTAATGAGTTGAATATAGATAGATCCTTACTTGTCATATATCCTCCTTTTATTTAAGCAAGTTTATTATTGTTAGTCCCATTTAGGCGACCAACAAAAATTATGTAAGAATTATTTAAATTTTTTCAAGACTTAATAATTAATTTTTTTTCGCAATTTTTAATATAAATGCATAATCAAGAGCAATTTCTTCAATAGCACCATCTCTGCCAGATTTTCCTCCATGACCAGCATTCATTTCTGTTTTTAAAAGAAGTAAATTATTATCTGTTTTAAAATCCCTTAGTTTAGCTGTAAATTTCAATGGTTCATCAAATAAAACTCTATTGTCACTTAAACTAGTTGTAATTAAAATGTGAGGATAATCCATTTTTTTTATATTATTATAAGGAGCATAGGAAAAAATATAATCAAAATGTTCTCTATTATCTTTCGCATTTCCAAACTCATCAAATTCACCGATTGTAAGAGGTAGGGAATGATCAAGATTGGTTGTTAAAGAGTCGACAAATGGTACTGCCATAATAATTCCCAAAAATAATTCAGGTGCTTGATTTACTACTGCTCCCATTAATAAACCCCCAGCTGATCCACCCATACCAATTATTTTTCCTTTTGATGAATATTTCTTTTTAATCAAATATTTTGCAACACTTATATAGTCTTCAAAAGTATTTTTTTTGTTTAAAAGCTTTCCTTCTTTCCACCACTTCATACCCCTTTCCATTCCACCTCTTATATGTGCTGTAACCCAAATAATATTTCTATCAATTAAACTAAATTTAGCTGATGAAAAATCTGGAGATATTGAACTTCCATAAGATCCATAACCGTACAGAAGTAAATTGGCAGATCCGTCAATTTCTGTTTTTTTATGTCTTGTAATTGTTATTGGGATTAATCTTCCATCATGCGAAGAACATTCTAATCTCTCTACAATATAATCATTTGAATTATGACCTGATGGAATTTCCTGTTGTTTGATTAATTTTTTTTCTTTAGTTTTTAAATTATATAAATATGTTTTACTTGGAGTTTTTGGAGATGAATAAGATAAATAAACTAAATCAGTATCTTTATCTCTTTGTATTAATGAAACACTAGGCACGATTACTTTTTCCTCGCTGAACTTTAATTCTTCCTCAATTCCGGTTTGATAGTTTTTAACAAATATCTTTCCTAAAG
This sequence comes from uncultured Pelagibacteraceae bacterium, assembly GCA_902630945.1. Taxonomy (GTDB): domain Bacteria; phylum Pseudomonadota; class Alphaproteobacteria; order Pelagibacterales; family Pelagibacteraceae; genus Pelagibacter. The sequence continues at coordinate 14,358 of CACOWV010000003.1, read as the reverse complement.
CATTAGATTTTTCAGCTCTAATTATCCAATCTTTTAAAAATATCAAACCACCAATGAGAACTTCGTTTTTTGGGGGAATATAAGTTTCCCAATTTTGCTCTTCTAATTTTTTACACCTCTCAATTTTAAAATCCTCAGCATTTTCATTTGTGTGACAATAAAAAAAATTATCCCATGAATTTACAGAATAAATAATACCCTTTTTTCTGGTCTTAATTAATTTTGGCTTTGGTTTTTTTTCATTAACTCCAAAGTAATATTGTTCAGAAGTGTTATGGTCTGATGTTGTTATGATAAAAAATTTCTCATCTGAACTTAAACTTATTCCAACAGTGAAAGCATCACTTTGCTCCTCAAAAATAAGTTCGTCATATTTAGGAGAAGTACCTATTTTATGCCTAAAAATTTTTCTTGGTCTATGGAATTCATCAAGTTTTGAATAAAAAAAATATTTATCATCTAAACTAAAAGTTATACTTCCACTTGTGTTATCTATTTTTTCTGTAATTAATTTTTTTGAATGAATATCTCTTAAATATATTGAAAAATATTCAGATCCTTTTAAATCGAGTGAATAACCTAAAAATTTATCATTATAGCTTACCTCTAAATCTCCTACACCAAAATATTCAGTTTTTAACTTTTCTTTTTCTTCATCTCCATTCCAAATTTCTTCAATTTTGTTAGTACCTATTTCCTTTCTAAGTTTTATAGAATAGTTTCCTTCTTTCGTTGTTTTTGTCCAATATTCATATCGATAATCTTTAAACTTTAAAGACTCATCTTCTAATTTTATTCTCCCTTTGATCTCATCAAATATTTTTTTTTGATGATCTTTTGTATCCTTAAGATTAAACTGCGTATATTCATTTTCTTTTTCTAGATATTCTCTTACTTCTGGAAGTAGTTTCGAACTATCACTTAAAACTTCAAGAATATTTTTCTGATGAACCCAACTATAATCATCTTCCCATGTCTTGTTGTGACAAGATTTTAGTTCTATTTTTTTTTTAAGTTGTGGTATTTTCATCTAGGTACAAATATATGAATATAATAATTTATACAGTAGTAATATTGACTATTTTTTATTTTCTATTGAAATTTGTTAGCAACATTTCATCAAAAAAAATATCTAAAACTCTAAGAGTTTTGATAATCATAGGTTTGATACTTCTTGCAGTTTTATTTGCAATAGGAGGAAGGTTTTTATTAACTTTACCTCTTACACTTGCAAGCTTGGCGCTGTTAAAGCTTAAAGGCTTATCTATTTTTCAATTGATATCACTTTTTAGACTAATTCAAACTTTGAGGAGATCAGGAAGATTTTCTTTTAACCAATCTAATTTAAACAATCAATCGTCCATTTCTGTATCAGAAGCATATAAAATATTAAATTTAGATAAAAATAAAAAAGTAACTAAAGATGAAGTAAACAAAGCGTATATTAATATTCAAAAAAAAATTCATCCAGACATTTCTCCAGAAACTTCTAGACTTTCTTCAATTGTAAATGAAGCTAAGGACATTGTTTTAAATGATATATCCTAGTTAATAATTTCAATTATTTTATCTAAAATTTTTTGTGGATTTATTTTTTCTTTCCCCAAAGTATTATGGCCAACGGTCTCTACTCCATCAGGAATAATAGGGAACATATTAGAGCTATAATTTCCATAAATTAATGGAGTGTCAGCCATCAAGGTAATTGTTTTAATATTTAATGCTGCTGATAAATGACTAAAACTTGAATCATTACAAATAGAAATATCACAGCTTTTTATTATTGGTAGAGTTTCTTTAATCGATAATTTATCTAATGGTACACAGAAATTATTAAATTTTGAGTTTAATATTTCATTTAATATAATTTGCTCCTCATTGTTTTTTCCTGTTGCAAGAAAAAACTTACATTTTTTTATCTTTAATATTTTACTAATAACATCCAAGAATATTCTGGAAGGAATTCTCTTTGTTGGTCCAGATCCCCCGATACCCAAAAGAATATTTAGCTCACTTTTATTTATTTGAAATTTTTTAAAAGTTTCTAACACTGATTTTTCACTAATTTGAATGTTAGGATCTTCACTCACATCCAAGTCTAATTTATCTTTTATGAATTTTTTTGGAACATCTACAATGTGCTGTTTATCTTTTTTAAATAATGGATATTGATAAATTTCTTGAATATTTGAAAGCCTTGCAATCAAATTAAATCTTAATGATGAATTAAAAATAAAAACTTTGTCAAAATTATTTTTTTTTAAATCTTTGATTAAATTAAAACTTCCAAATAAGCCACTATGCCTATTATTGTTATTACCTGCTCTTTCCAAAATAAGAATCTTATCAATATAATCAGTGTTGAATAAATATTGATCCGCTTTAGAACTTTCTTTCACTAGTATACTTATTGGTGAATTAAATTTTTTATATAATGCCTTGATAAAGGGCAAAAAAATAACAGTATCGCCAATACCCATTCTGTTTTGAATTGCTAAAATTTTCATATAGTATTTATAATATTTACTAAGTATATTTTTTATATAAATTTTTATTATGACAAAAATAAGTGGAATTTTTGCGGCTTCAATGTCAGTTTTAAATTCTGATTTAAGCTTAAATATTGAAAAAACGATAAATCATGCTGAAAAGTTAATTGATCAAGGATGTCACGGAACTGCAATTTTTGGAAGCACTGGACAAGCCCAATTAATATCTATTTCAGAAAAAATAAAGTTATTGAACAATTTATCAGATAGCAAATATAAAAATAAGTACTTAATCGGTACAGGCCTAAACTCTCTTAATGAAACAATTAACTTCATCAAAATATCTAAGTCTTTAAGCTTCGAAAAATTTTTAATTATGCCACCCGCTTATTACAAATATGAGGATAAAGATGTTATAAAATTTTATTCTAAAATTATCGACGCAGTGCCAGAGTGTTTTATTGTTCTTTACAATTTTGAAAAATTATGTGGTTATAAATTTAGTGTGGAATGTGTTGAAGAACTTGTAAAAAGATTTCCAAAGCAAATAGTTGGAGTCAAAGATAGTTCTTATAATTTATTTGAAAAATTAAAATTAAAAAATTTTTCTTTATTTCCTGGTTCAGAGTCGAAATTATTAAAAGGTTTAGAACTTGGATGTTCAGGTATAATTACAGCTACTTGTAATGTAACTGCACAACTTGCTAGAAGAGTTTATGATGATTTTTACAAAGGAAAAGATCAAGTTTACAACCAAAAACTAATTGATGTAAGAGATGTATTTGAAAAATATAATCTAATTTCAGCCCTTCATACTTATAAGTCTAAAGAGGATGAAATTTATAAAAATCTTTTACCACCTCTAAGTATTTTAAAAGGTATGGATGCTAATAATCTTATGTTAAATTTAAAAAAACTAGATTTTCAAATCAACTCAAATTTGGCGGCTTGATATGCAACTTGCAAAATTTTTAGATAAAATGTTCAAAAAAGGAGGGTTTATTTTAGTTGATGCCAATGCAAGAGAATACATTATTGGAAATCCGAAAGAGAAACCCATTAAATTAAAAATTTTAAAAAAAAATCTTCATTTTAAATTATTATTTCATCCTGATTTATATTTTGGAGAAGCTTATACTAATGGTGAAATAATTATTGAAAACGGTACCTTAACAGATTTTTTAAACTTAGCTTTAATGAATATTGGAAGAGGAGAATTAAATTTTTTTAGTTATTTAATTAATAGACTAAGAGGCTCTTACAGATATTTAACAAATTTTAATTTCATTAAAAAATCTAAAATGAATGTATCACACCATTATGATATCAAAGACGACTTGTATGATTTATTTCTAGATCCAAAAAGACAATATTCATGCGCATATTTTAAAAACGAAAATGATAATCTTGAAACTGCGCAAAATAACAAAATTCAACATATAATAAAAAAATTAAATATTAAGCCAAATCAAAAAGTTTTAGATATAGGTTGTGGCTGGGGTTCTTTAGCAATTGATATTGCCAAAAGTGCAGGTTGTGAAGTAACAGGTATTACATTATCAGAAAATCAATTTAATTATTGTAATAAAAAAGCAAAAGAGTTGAATTTAGAAAATCAGGTGAAATTTAGATTAATGGATTATAGAGAGTTGAACGAAAAATTTGACAGGATAGTAAGTGTTGGGATGTTTGAACATGTTGGAAGAAAATTTTATAAAAAGTTTTTTAATAAAGTAGAAAATTTGTTGAATGAGGATGGTGTTTCGTTGATCCATACAATCGGATCAGTAAATCCGCCAAGAGATCCACATCCATGGATTACTAAATATATTTTTCCTGGAGGTTATACACCTAGCTTAAGCGAGGTTACAACACCTATAGAAAATGCTGGATTAATAGTGACTGATATCGAGGTTTTAAGACTTCATTATTCACATACACTAAGACACTGGAAAGAAAATTGTATTAGAAATAAGGACAAAATTGTAAAAATGTTCGATGAGAAGTTTTTTAGAATGTGGGAGTTTTATCTTGCTGGTTGTGAAATGGCTTTCAAGTGGGGCGACCAAGTTGTATATCAATTTCAACTTACAAAAAATTATAAATCAACTCCAGTGACTAGAGACTATATTTATCAATAAATTATTGATAGAATTAAGCTTCTTCAATAATGAAAAAAAAACGAAAAAAACTCAAAAAAAAAAAAATTAAAAAGATAAAAAATCTAAAATATAAATCTTCAAAGAAATCAAAAAAGATAAAAAAAAAAATAAAAAAATTTTATAAAAAAAAAATTACATTTAAAAAGAAAAAAAAGTTAAAAAAAATTAAAGATAATTCTCTTCCATATAAAGCTAAAAAAGATAGTTTTGCGCTTAAATTGGTAAAATTACAAGCATCCCTAAAGCCAGAATTTAATTTTAAGATTAGTTTTAATTTAGAAAAATATATCCAAGGTTTTTTTGATAAAATTTCTGAAACTATCTCTAATTATAAAATTTTAAAACAAGATGAAAACAGAAGATTAAAATTAGAGAAAATTGAAAATGAACGAAAAGAAAAATTAGCTCTTGAAAAACAAAAAAAAGATGAAGAGGCAGAAAAAGTTAAATTAATGGAAAAAGCCTTGAAAGAAGAAGCTAAATTAGAAAAAGAGAGAACTAAAGACATAAAGTCATTTTTGAGAAAAGAACAAGCTTTACTTAGAATTGAGCAAGCAGAAAAACAAAAAAAATTTTTACAACAATTAAAATTAGATAAACAAATTGAAAAGTTTAGAATTAGAGAAGTAAAGGAATTAGAAAAACTTGAGAAAATTTCCTTAAGAGAAAAAAGAGAAGATTATGTTGGACTCCAAGAGAGAATAAACAAACTTAAGGAAAAATATAGAGTAATTAGAGATCAAAAAATTAAAGAGAGAGTAGAAGCCCTTGGAGTGAAACTTCAAGGTGACGAGGATAGAGAAACATTATTATTTAAAGAAAAAGAATATACATTAGCAAGACAAAAAATTGAATTTGCATTAGAGAGTTTTTATAGAAGTGCAAGTAGTTTAGTATTTCAACTTAATAAAAGACATATTACAAGAGACATGTCCATCTTTCGATGTATAGATAGAAGATTTGAGACGGGCGAAGTATTTATAAAATGGGATGAGACAGATGATGATCAGTGGCTTTTATTAATTTATATTAAAAATAATTCTCCTGATGAAGGAATTGTAATTGAAGATAAAACTAATCCAGAAAAAAACGTTTCTCATGAGTTTAGAGGAGTAGATATATTTAAGGCTTCAGATACGATGGTTGACTCGTTAACCCAACTTATTGCAAAAAAAAGAGATAAAAATATTAATTAAAAAAATAAATTTGATTATATATTATTTGACATGATTTTAGGAACTTCTTTTTTGATAATTCTATATTTGATATTAAAATATATCTTAGCATGGATTTCTTATTACAATAACTTAGACCCTAGACTAGGGGAAAGTACTTGGCGATTTACATATGATTATCCAGTAGTAGGCGAAAGAGATATTTCTGACTTAGATGATAAAGATTTTGTGAGACTTAGAAGAAAAAAAAACAAAATTATTTTATTAATGTACTCAATAATTCTCGTAATGTTTATTGCCTCAATGTCATTGCTGAGTAAATTTTTGTTATTTTTTTTCAGTTAAATTTAATTGTTTTTTATTCTTAAGGTATAAAAAATAAGCAAGTATTTCATAAGCAAATGAAAAGATATTAAAGATGACTGGTAGTTTAAAAAAATTGTATAAAAATTTATATTTAGGCATTTTTTTCCATAATAATAAGAATGCTGCAGCTCCCTCTATGACTTTTTCGCCGTCTTTTACATGAAGTCTTCGCAAAAGTTGTTTACTATCTTTTAAAGTTTCTTTTTCAGCTATTTTATTATTTGTGATATCAATCCAATTAATTTCATTAATTTCCTCTTTTTTGTATAAATCAATCTCGGCTTTGCAAATTTTACAGGAATTATTAAAATAAACTTTCATAATAATCACTTATTACTAACTTATTTAATTAATGTATATGCGTAAAATACTCTAGTTGAAAATTTTTTTAAACAAACTATGTAATTATTTATGGGTAACTTCTTTGAAAAATCCGATTTATCTAGAAATGAAGCGGAGAATATAATTTCTGACACTTTACAAAAATGTGATGATGGAGAATTATATTTAGAAAATTCAAAATCTGAGTCAATTTTGTTAGATGATAATAAAATTAAAAATTCCAGTTATAATTCTGATTTAGGCTTTGGATTTAGAGCTATTTCAGGTGAAATCGTTGCTTACTCTCATTCTAATGAAATTTCAAAAAACTCATTAAAACAATCTTCAGAAAACTTAAAGTCAACATTAAAATCTGCACAAGGTTCTTACAATCATTCTATTCCTAAATCTAATAAAAAGTATTACGAAAATATTAATCCTATAGACCAAAAGACGCTTAATGAAAAAATAAAGATATTAAACGATGTTAATAATTATATTCGATCAAAAAATAAAAATGTAAAACAAGTTACCGCTAATTTCTTGGGTGAACAAAAGTCAATAGAAATAATTAGATTAGGTGGTGAGACTTTGTCGGATGTGCGTCCACTAATAAGATTTAATGTGTCAGTCATGTTAGAAAAAAATGGCAGAAAAGAGAGCGGTGTATATGGCATTGGTGGCAGACAATCATATGATTCCTATCTAAAAGAAGACAACTGGAAAAATGTTTGTGATGAGGCTTTAAGAATAGCTTCTGTAAATTTAGAGAGTAAACCCGCACCTGCTGGTGAAATGAAAGTTGTATTAGGACCTGGTTGGCCAGCAATTTTAATTCATGAAGCAGTTGGCCATGGTTTAGAGGGAGATTTTAATAGAAAAAAAACTTCTGCGTTTTATAACCTAATGGGTCAAAAAGTTGCAAGTGAAGGTGTAACTATTGTAGATGATGGAACTATTGATAACAGAAGAGGCAGCTTAACGATAGATGATGAGGGCACACCAACAGAAAAAACAGTATTGATAGAAAATGGAATATTAAAAAATTTCATGCAAGACAGGATGAATGCTCGATTAATGAAAACCAGGTCGACTGGTAATGGCAGAAGAGAAAATTATAGGCATATAGTTCTCCCTAGAATGAGAAACACAATGATGCTAAATGGTAATCACACTCAAGATGAAATGATAAAATCAGTTGATAAAGGTATTTTTGCTGTAAGCTTTGGTGGTGGACAAGTCGATATTACTTCAGGAAAATTTGTATTTAATTGTACAGAGGCATACGAAATTATTAATGGTAAAATTGGATCACCCATAAAAGGTGCAACCCTTATAGGAGATGGTCCATCTATTTTAAAAGAGGTTTCTATGGTTGGAAATGATATGATGTTGGATCCAGGAATTGGAACTTGTGGAAAAGCTGGCCAAGGCGTCCCAGTTGGAGTTGCTCAACCTTCTATTTTAATAAATAAGATGACAGTAGGTGGAACAAAACTTTAATGATAAAAGATCAGGAATATCTTTCAAAAAAAGCATCCTATTGTTTAGATTTATCAAAAAAGTTGGGAGCAACAGATGCAAGTGTTGTTGTACGTAATTCGATTTCTGAGACAGTTAATTTTAGAAATCAAAAATTAGATGAATCTAATAGATCAGATAATCTTGCTATTGGAATCACTACTTATATTGGCAAAAAAAAATCATCAATATCATCGTCAAATTTATTAAGTGATAATTTAAATACTCTTATTGAAAAATGTATTGAAACTGCAAAAAATACCCCTGCGGATGAATTTAATTCACTTCCAGATAAAGATTTATTAGCAAAAGAAGTTAAAGATTTGGATCTATACGATGACACTCATATTAAAAATGAAGATAAAATTGAATATTTAAAAAGATTAGAAGTATCAGCTTCTAACAATAAAAAAATTGTTAACACTGAGTCCAGTTTTACTGAGGATAAATCAAATTTTATTTTAGCTAACAGTGATGGCTTTTGTGAAGGTTATAAAGACTCATCATTTATTGCTTCAAGTGTTACTGTTGCAAAAGATGAAAAAAGTATGGAGCGAGACTACGAATATAGTAGCAAATGTCATTTTAAAGATATCAAGGATGCAGAAATATTAGGGAAATTAGCTGCTGATCAAACTATAAGAAAACTGAGTCCAAAAAAAATTAGTAGTGAAAAAATTGCTTTAATTTTTGATAAAAGAATTGCTAAAGGAATCCTGAATACTTTTGCTAGTGCAATTTCTTCTTCTGCTATTTCAAGAGGAACTTCTTTTTTAAAAGATAAGATAAATCAAAAAATATTTTCTGATGAAATAAATATTTTCGATAAACCAGATATATTAAAAGGTTTAGGATCTAGAAACTTTGACTCTGAAGGGGTTAAAACTGAAACATTAAAATTAGTAGACCAAGGTGTTTTAAAACATTATTTAGTGGATACTTATAATGGTAAAAAGTTAAGTCTTAAGTCAAACGGTAGAAGTGGTGGAACAAGTAATCTTTATTTCAATAGAGGGAAAGTTTCTTTTAATGATCTTTTGAGCTCAAATTCAAAATGTCTTTATATTACCGAAACTATAGGTCATGGAAACAATATAGTTACAGGTGATTATTCTGTTGGAGCCACGGGTTTTCTAGTTGAAAATGGTGAATTTAAATATCCAATAAATGAGATTACAATTGCAGGAAATTTAAATGACATGTTTCAAAACATAACTCTTGCTGATGATCTGGATTTTGAATACGCGACTAATTCTCCAACGATGATGATCGAAGGTATGGTAGTTGCAGGTAAATAATAATTATTCAAAATTTTTTAAACGATATTCCCAATTACCCATCCTTGAATATGACACCCTTATAATTTGATTGGTTTTTGGGTCGTACCATATGTTAAAATCTAATCTTTTATCTTTTGGTAAAGTCATATCTTTAGATTTCAGTGTAAAAAGATCGACACTATAAAGTTTACCATATTGTTCAATTTTTTCTTTACCAATAAAAGTTACAACCTGTTTTTTTATACTTCCAGAAATCGGACTGATTTGGCTATCAGTTTGTAAAATTTTATGACTCCACCAATTTCCTATTATATTATCAGCTGATGTGTCTCCTTCATAAGAAGAACCTTTTATTATAAATTTTTTCTTTTCTTTATCAAAAAATAAATTAACAAATTTCTCTTTATCGTTTTGTAAAGTTTTAGAGTCATAAGAAATTAATTGATCTTTAATATATATTTCCTCACCATATCCCTCCACTTGAAAAATAGTAACTCCTAAAATTTTTACAGAAAACTTTATCTGATTAGTAACTATTGTCTTATCATCCTTTCTTGTAAAAAAATAATAATTGTATCCTATTAATTCTCCATTTCTAAAAATGTCCATTTCAATCTTATTTATCTTTTTATAATGATCCATATGAGCAAGAGCATTTGAATATAATGATACAAGAATTATGATGAGAATTTTTTTCATTTATTGATTACAATAGTAGACTTTTCTTACAATAGAAGTATTTTGTCAAAAAATGTTCTTAAAGATAAAAAAAATACCAAAAGTAAACTGGACCTCTAAAAAAACGTATAATTTTAAACCAAAATTTTCGACACTATTTTTTTGCTGTTTTGGTTTGATGTTGTTTGGTTTAGGTGAAGGATTATTAATTGTCTCTTTTACTGGAGCCTCACCCTGGAGCGTCTTAGCCCAAGGTCTTTCTCTAAAAACAAACTTAAGTATTGGAATGCTTACATTTTTAATAAGTGTTACTGTTTTAATTTTATGGATACCACTTGAACAAAAACCAGGTCTTGCGACTATTTTAAATGCATTAATAATTGCTCTAATGATTGATTTATGTATCAAATTTGTCCCAACTCCTTCTAATTATTTTAATCAAATAATTTTAGCGATAGTTTCGGTAATAACAGTTGGAATTGGTGGAGGAATTTATTTGGTTGCAAATCTTGGAGCAGGCCCAAGAGATGGTTTAATGGTAGGTTTGCAAAAAAAAACAAATTTACCAATAGCTTTGGTTAGAGCAACACTTGAAATTTCAGTTGTTAGTGTTGGATGGTATTTAGGTGGAATTGTTGGAGTTGGTACCCTTTTATTTGCTTTTGGTATAGGACCCTGTGTTGCTTTAGGACTTTATTTAACAGATAAAATTTTTAATTAAGCTGCAGCGCCAGCTTTTTCACTTCTTTTTCTTTCGTGTGGATCTAGAATAGCTTTTCTGAGTCTACATGAGTCAGGTGTGATTTCCAAAGCTTCATCCGTATTTAACATACTTAATTGTTCAGCAATTGACATTTTTCTTACTGGAGTTAAAACAACATTTTCGTCTGTACCCTGTGTTCTCATGTTAGTTAATTTTTTACCTTTCATGACATTTATTATCATGTCCCCTGGTTTTGGAGATAAACCAACAATCATACCTGGATATACTGGATCATTGTGAGTTACAAACATCTCACCTCTAGCTTGCAAATTAAAGATTGCAAAGGCAACAGCTTTACCTTGTTCCATTGAGATTAATGCTCCATTTCTTCTGCCTTCCATTTCACCTTCAAAAGCACCATAGCTATGAAAAATTCTATTGATTACACCGTTCCCTTTTGTAAGAGTTAAAAATCTACTCGTGTACCCCATTAAACCTCTTGTTGGAGCATGAAAAATTAATCTTTTTTTATTTTTACCAGTATCTTTTAATTCTATTAATTTACCTTTTCTTTTGTTCATTGAGTCTATAATTTTTGATGAATATTCTTCATCAAGATCCATAGTAATTTCCTCTATTGGCTCAAGTTTTTTTCCATTTTCATCTTTTTTATATAAAACTTTTGGTGGACTTACTGTCATCTCAAAACCTTCTCTTCTCATTTGAGTAAGTAAAATTTCTAACATCAATTCGCCTCTACCACTAACAACGAATGAATCATTACCAGTATTTTCAGTAAAAGTAATTCCAACATTATTTTGAGCTTCCTGAATTAATCTATCTCGTATTTGAGTACTTGTTAGTTTTTTCCCTTCAGTACCTGCTAGAGGGGAAGTATTAACAGTGATTGTAATTGACATAGTTGGTGGATCAATAGGAGTAGCTTTTATTGGTTCATTTACCTCTAGATCACAGATCGTATCCGCTACATTTGCTTTTTCTAAACCAGCGACAACCACAATATCACCAGCTTCACCCACATCGATTGGAACTTTTTTTGTTCCTTCATATCTAAATATTTTTGTTAGTCTTCCTTCGTCAATTTTTTCACCTTTTAAATTAATAGCTTTAATTGCCTGATTAGCTTTTGCAGTACCTTGAGCTATTTTGCCAACTAAACTTCTGCCTAAAAAACTATCTGCGTAAAGTAGAGTTGAAAGCATTGCAAACGGTTTAGATTTATCTAATTCCGCAGGTTTAACATGATCAATTATTTGATCTAAAAGGGGGTTTAAGTTTTTTCTTGGTCCATCAACCTCCTTATCTGCCCATCCAGATCTACCACTTGCATAAAGAACAGGAAAATCTAATTGCTCCTCATTTGCATCTAAACTTACGAATAAATCAAAAGTTTCATCCAAAACTTCATTTGCTCTTTGGTCTGATTTGTCTAATTTATTGATTACGACTATAGGCTTCAATCCTTGTTTTAAAGCTTTTGATAGTACAAATTTTGTTTGAGGCATTACACCTTCAGCAGAGTCAATTAAGAGTAATGCTCCATCAGCCATACTTAAAACTCTTTCAACCTCAGCAGCAAAATCCCTGTGTCCTGGAGTATCAATGATATTAATTCTTGAGTTATTCCAATTGATGGAAGCTGGTTTTGCTAATATCGTAATTCCCCTCTCTTTTTCGAGTTCACCTGAGTCCATTAATCTTTCATCAACAACTTCATTTTCTCTAAATGAACCACTCTGTTTCATTAGATTATCAATTAACGTTGTTTTGCCGTGATCCACGTGGGCTATGATTGTAATATTTCGAATTTCTTTGCTCATAAATCCTGGCTCTTATACATTAATTTTTTTTTTTGAAAACTAAAAAAAAGGATGATTTTACTTATATAATTCAACAAAGTTTTTTATTTTTCTAGGTGTTTTAATTTTTCGTGAATCAAATTTTTTTTGAAAATAAGAAATCAGAGTATTGAATATTCATAAATTTATATTTTAAATTATCATAATTAATTTTGTCAGTTAAATTTTTACTTTCAAAGATAAAATTATATTCTTTTTCCTCAAAAATTTTAAAAAAATCTTTTCTACAAAAAAAAAAGAGATAATTTATCTGTGATGCAACATTCAATTGTTTAACAACAACATTTTTATTCTGATTGTTGCCTATTTTATCATAAAGATGTGTTCCACTAAAAAAGATGAATTTAGAATTCCGAGTAACTTTTTTTAAAAATACTTCATAATTATTAAAATATTGAATGCAACTTCCGAAATTTATAAAATCATAATCGTCAGAAATGTCATCTAAGTTGTCAATTAAATGAAAGTCTTTAAAATTAAATTCGTCTCTGATTTTATAAAATGGATCCAACATAGATTTTTGATTATAAAGAAAATATTCAATATTTTTAAAATTTTTTTTTAATTCTAAGTAAAAATCAATTTTTTCTCCACCAACATCTAAGAAAGAAAAGTTTTGCTTAGAGTCAAATTTCATTAATAATAATTCCATTAAATGAGGACATGTCATAGACGAAGTTTGAGATTGTGTTTGATCAAATTTGTCTATCAGCTTTTTTTGATATTCAAGATCTCCCTCTTCAGGGTAACTTATATCAGGAAGTTTTTGAAGATCAGTCTCTATAAAATAATATTTAAAGATTTTTTTATTAATATATTTTTTTATTATTTTAATAATTTTTCTTTCATCAATTTTTTCTTTTTTAAAATTAATCATTAAAATTACTAATACTATCTTTTTGATTTATTTCGCTTTAAAGCTCTTTTTTCTTTAAGTGTAAACTTAGGTTTTTTATTTGTACTAGAGTCTTTAAACGATTTTCCACTATAACGTTTAGACATATTTATATTTTACAGATTATAAAAAAAAAGGCCATCAAAAGATGGCCTTTGAATTTGTTTAAGAAATGGTTTTTAGGTTACATTCCCATGCCACCCATGCCTCCCATACCGCCCATGCCTCCCATTCCACCAGGCATCGCAGCAGGAGCTGCATCTTTATCTTCGGGTTTATCAGCTATCATAGCTTCTGTAGTAACTAATAAGCCAGAAATTGAGGCTGCATCTTGAAGAGCTGTCCTTACAACTTTTACAGGATCAATAATTCCTTTTGCAAACATGTCACAATATTCTTCATTCTGAGCATCATAACCATGAGTTTTTTTATTTTGTTCCAATAATTTTCCAACTACTACAGAGCCATCTACGCCAGCATTTTTTGTAATTTGTCTAATAGGAGCCTCTAAAGCTCTTCTAACTAGATCTACACCAGCTTTTTGATCTTCACCTTTTGCTTTAACTTTATCAAGATCTTGAGCTGCATATAGCAATGCACATCCACCACCAGTAACGATACCCTCTTCAACAGCGGCTCGAGTAGCATTTAATGCGTCTTCAACTCTGTCTTTTCTTTCCTTAACTTCAACTTCAGTAGCACCACCAACCTTAATTACCGCAACACCACCAGCTAATTTAGCTAATCTTTCTTGAAGTTTTTCTTTATCATAATCAGAAGTCGTTTCATCTATTTGTTGTTTAATTGAAGAGCATCTAGCTTCAATATCAGATTTTTTACCACTGCCATTTACTATCGTACTATTATCTTTATCAACTTTTATTTTTT
>CACOWV010000002.1 GCA_902630945.1 uncultured Pelagibacteraceae bacterium | reverse complement strand
TCGATTATAATAGGATTGATTGGAGGTTTTTTAATGTTCCCTTCACCAGACTTTTCAAAAAGTATTCTTGTTGGAATATTGATGCCTAAAGAACTTTTTGGACCTTTTATAGCACAATCATTATTATTTTTGTCTTTTGTAGTTGCTACTTTTTTACCATTAATTGTTTTTAAAGCTAAAAAGTTTTAATATTAGTCGATTGTATTAAGTTTATTAATAGCTATATATCTGTTTCAATGACAGCTAACCAAATAATAATTAATGATCTCTCAAAGGTTTATGATAATGGCTTTAATGCACTAAAAAAAATAAGCCTTAATGTAAAACAAGGAGAAATTCTTGCAATGCTTGGACCGAATGGTGCAGGAAAGACAACTTTAATAAGTATAATTTGTGGAATTGTTACTCCTTCGTCTGGCACTGTTACTGTCGACGGTTTTGATATAATTAAAGATTATCGTGAAACTAGATCTAGAATAGGAATGGTTCCACAAGAATTAAATTTGGAATCTTTTGAAACAGTTTTTGACACCGTATCATATTCTAGAGGTTTGTATGGCAAATCTGCAAATCCAGATCATATTGAAAAAATTTTAAAAGATTTAAGTTTATGGGAGAAAAAAGATCAAAGATTAAGACAATTGTCAGGGGGAATGAAAAGAAGAGTGTTAATTGCTAAAGCTTTGTCTCATGAACCAAAAATATTATTTTTAGATGAGCCAACAGCAGGAGTAGATGTAGAATTGAGAAAAGAAATGTGGAAAGTGGTTGACTCTTTAAGAAAAACAGGAGTAACAATCATTTTAACAACTCATTATATAGAAGAAGCTGAAGCGATAGCAGATAGAGTTGGTGTTATTAATCAAGGTGAAATAATTCTAGTTGAAGAAAAAAAAGAATTGTTAAAAAAGATGGGTCAAAAAACTCTTACAATTGAATTACAAGAAAAAATTGAAAAAATACCAAATTCATTAGAAAAATATAATCTTAATATTGGAGATAATAACATGCATTTAAATTATACATATAGCCTTAAGGAAAAACAAACAGGTATAACAAATTTATTACAAGACTTAAAAGATACTGGTTTAAAGTTAAGAGATTTAAAAACTGAGCAAAGTAATCTTGAGAAAATATTTGTTAATTTAGTTAAGGAGAATAATGAAATTTAATTATTTTGGTTTTAAAGCTATCTATATTCACGAGATGAATAGGTTTTTAAGAACAGTAGGCCAATCTCTTCTATCACCAGTTATATCTACATCATTATATTTTGTTGTTTTTGGTTCAGTAATTGGTGGTTATATAGAAAAAATAGATGGAGTAAGTTATGGTTCATATATTGTACCAGGTTTACTAATGTTAACATTACTCACTCAATCCATTAGTAATACCTCATTTGGAATATTCTTTCCAAAATTTAATGGAACTATTAACGAGATACTAGCAGCACCTATTTCAACACTTGAAACAGTTTTGGCTTTTGTTGGCGCTGGAGCTACCAAAACATTAATTGTTGGTGCTGTGATATATACCACTGCTACATTTTTTGCTGATGTGTCTGTTGAATACCCATTATTAATGATTTTTTTATTAGTTTTAGTCTCTTTTACTTTTGCACTATTTGGTTTCTTAATAGGTATTGTTAGTAAAGACTTTGAACAAATGTCCATAATTCCATCATTAGTTATTACGCCAATGGTATTTTTAGGAGGTAGTTTATACAGTTTAGATATGTTACCACCTTTCTGGCAAACTATTTCTTATTTCAATCCTGTAGTTTATTTAATTGATGGATTAAGATTTTCTTTTTACGGAATATCAGATTTTAATATTTGGATAAGTATAGGATCTATGGTGTCTTTTTTAATGATATGTATCATCTCAGTCTCAATTCTATTAAAAAAAGGTTATAACATAAAATCATAACTGACCCATTTCTGGGCCAGTTATTTACTAATATACAAGAGGAATAGTTTTTATTAGAACTGTTCTGACTCTGTCGAGCCATCCATTGCCGTAGTTGAGCTTTTTCCACTACTTATTGTGTTGGAAACAGCATCAAAATAAGAAGTACCAACTTCTCTTTGATGTTTTACACTAGTGTAACCATCTTTTTCTCTAGCAAATTCTTGTTGTTGAATTCTTGAGTAGGCAGACATCCCTTCTCTTTTATATTTTTCTGCTAATTCAAAAATTGCAATATTTTGAGTATGAAACCCTGCAAGAGTTATAAATTGAAACTTATATCCCATTTTGCTTATTTCTTGTTGAAAGGAAGCAATCTCTTTATCAGATAAATGTTTTTTCCAATTAAATGAAGGTGAGCAATTGTAGGCTAAAAGTTTGCCAGGAAATTTTTTGTGTATAGCATCTGCAAATTTTTTTGCCTCTTCTAAATTAGGTGTTGCAGTTTCACACCAGATTAAATCAGAATACGGAGCATATGCCAAGCCTCTTGAAATCGCTTGTTCAATACCTGCCTTAACATAATAAAACCCTTCTGGAGACCTTTCACCAGTTAAAAAAGGTTTATCATTATTATCATGATCATTTGTAATCAATTTTGCAGCATTTGCATCAGTTCTAGCCAATATAATTAAGGGCACGTCAGCAATATCAGCAGCCAATCTTGCAGCTTGTAAATTCTTAATCATAGTTCCTGTTGGTACAAGAACTTTACCTCCCATATGACCACATTTTTTTTCACTCGCTAATTGATCTTCAAAATGAACACCAGCTGCCCCCGCTTTAATAAATTTTTTTGTAAGTTCGAATACATTAAGTGGTCCTCCAAATCCCGCTTCACCATCAGCTATAATTGGCAACATGTAGTCCACTTTATTTTCTTTTTTAAAATCACCATCAATTATTTCCATATGCTGAATTTGGTCTGCTCTTATTAATGCATTATTCATTGACTCCACTAACTTAGGTGCACTATCATAAGGATATAAAGATTGATCTGGATACATTTCTCCAGCACTATTAGCATCTGCTGCTACTTGCCAGCCACTTAAGTAGATAGCTTTCAATCCAGCTTTGGCATGTTGCACAGCATGATTTCCTGAGAGCGAACCAAGCGTATTTATAAATTCTTCTGTATTTAATAAATCC
The DNA here is from genome assembly GCA_902630945.1 of uncultured Pelagibacteraceae bacterium. Lineage (GTDB taxonomy): Bacteria > Pseudomonadota > Alphaproteobacteria > Pelagibacterales > Pelagibacteraceae > Pelagibacter. Next base: position 112,408 of record CACOWV010000002.1, on the reverse strand, counting down.
CACAATTTCGTCGATTGTTGTTTAGATAAAGAATATTCTATTTTTATAGAACCCCTTAACCTCTCTACATCTTCAGGTGTGTAATCTCTTTTAATACCTGTAAATCTTTTTAAATCATATGAGATTTTTTCTGCACTCACCTAAAAACCCTATAGTTAAAGTATTTTTTTTAAAATGAAATAAATTGAACGAAAGACTATTAGTTTGAGTTGTTTAGGGTCTCAACTAGATCTTTCATTCCACTTGAACCCCAATCACAATGGTCATCTCTCATGTAGATCCCTCTGCTATTATGTTTCGCTAGATCTTCATGTCTAATGATTTGAGCCTCATTTTCATTGTTTTTTAATTTCTCGTCCATAGATATTTTATAATTTACAAGATTTACAAAATCTATAAAAAACGTCTATTTTACTTGTAAATTAAGTTTATTTTTTGTAAATTAAAATTTACAAAATTTACAAATTATGGAAATAAATAAAGATATTGGGCTTAAAATAAGGAGTTTTAGAAAAAAACTTGGACTTCAAGCTAAGAAATTAGCTGAGCAATTATCAATATCTCCTAGCTATTTAAACTTAATTGAAGGTGGAAAAAGAAATATTGATGCTGACCTTTTGTTAAAAATTTGTCAGGAACTTAGAATAGAATTATCAGATTTAAGGAGTGAAGAAAATATTGATCTTAGTAATTCAAAACTTGCTATTAGTAAGTTTTCTAAGGCAAACAATATCAACAAATTAAATTTAAAAATAGGACCAAAAATAAAAGCATTTAGAAGACAACTAGGTCTTCAAGCAAATAAGTTTGCCGAACAATTAAATATATCACCAAGCTATCTAAATTTAATTGAGGGAAATAAAAGAAAAATTGATGGTGATTTATTGATTAAGATAAGCAAAGAGTTAAGAGTTGATCTTTCTGATCTAACAAGTAAAAGCGATATAAATTTAGAAAATGATATATCAGAACTTTTAGATGACCAATTATTCGAGGATTTAGATATATTAGGGCCTGAGGTAAAAGATCTTGTAAACACAAATCCTAAAATTGCAAAAGCATTAATAAAATTAGGAGATAATTATAAACAAAAAGATCATGAAATAATAAATAAAGTTGAAAATATTTCTGGTAAAATTATTGATAGTAGAAAAACATCATTTCCAGGAGAAGTTATATCTGATTTTCTCCAAGAAAATAAAAATTATTTTCCAAAATTAGAAGATTTTGCTAATTCAATTTTTGAAAAAGTTCAAAAAAACAATAGAACGAGATACATAGCTTTATGTGATTTTTTAAAAAAGGAATATTCAATAAATGTTAAAGATATCATTCCTGAGGAAAAAAAACCATTTTCAAAAGTTTTCGATAAGAATAAAAAAGAACTTTTACTAAGTGATTATAATTCACTAGAAACAAAAAAACTTCATGCTGCAGCACAAATTGCTCAAGAAGGGGCAATTAATATAATAAATGATTATTTATCAAAATTTAAATTTCCATCTGAAGAGTCAAAAAGATTAACTCAAGTAGCCTTATTAAATTATTGCGGTGCTGCCATATTAATGCCTTACAGACTTTTTCATGCAGAATGTAAAAAACTTAAATATGATCTACAGTTATTACAAAATACTTTTGCAACATCATTTGAACAAGTGGCTCACAGAGTAACTTGTTTGCAAGACGCAAAACTACCAGGTATCCCTTTTCATTTTTTGAGAGTAGATATGGCGGGAAATATTTCAAAAAGATTTTCATTATCTGGTATTGAAATTCCAAGATATGGAGGAGCATGTCCTAGGTGGAATGTATATTCTGCTTTTACAAGGCCTGGAGTAATTCAGGCAGCTGTAAGCAAGATGACAAATGGTGAAAAATATGTTTGTATAGCAAGAACAGTTGAAAAAGGTGTTGGAAGATACGGGCAATCAAAAAGTATTTTATCGATTGGTCTAGGTTGTGAGGCAAAATATGCAAAAGAATTTGTTTATACAGAAAATTTAGATATTTCAGATAAAAAAACTGAAATTCCGATAGGTGTATCATGTAGAACGTGTGACAGATTAGATTGTTCTCAAAGAGCTTTTCCACCATTACATAAAAAGTTTGATGTTGACATAAATACAAGGGGAGTCTCCGTTTATGTCAATGACAACAGATCTAAATAAATAAACTATGATTAAATTTATTATACCTGCGATTATTTTATTTCTAATTGTTCTTTTTTGGGAAAAAATAAGCGAGGTAATTTTTAGGAAATTTAAGATAAAAGTAAACTATATTGCATTGGTAATATTCTTGCTAATAATAGGGTTAATATTGCTATTATTGTATTATTAATTATATGAAAAATATTGATACATATAATAATAAACTAATTAGTCTATTAATCTTAAATTTCCATAAATCTTTAGAAAAATGAAATTAAAAAAAAAACTTAAACCAAGAATTAAAGCCAGAATTAGAAAAAACAAGCAGCTAATTAATAAGAATATTGGTAATTTTTTTGAATGGATTAAAGGGGCTGAATTAATAGAATTAAAAGAATGTAATACAAAAGAAGATCCGGTAAGACCAGAATTAGACAATGTTTTTAGAAGAAGTTATGGAAGAAAAATTTATGGCGTAAAATACATGGGCGAAATACATGCGGTTATGTGTTTCGCTTACACCAATGAGATACCTAAAAATGTGGATGAGTTAGATAAATTTAGTCACGATGCATTTTTACAAAGTGCCCAGAGAGATCAAAATGTTGGAAAAATAGCAATAGCATACACAGTTTGGTCAAAGAAGAAAGGCGGAGGAAAACTTATAGTAAGTGAAGTTTTTAAAAAAATTAAAAATTCTAATCATCTTAATAGATTAGTAACTTTATCTCCATTAACGGAGATGGCAAGTAAATTTCATTCAAGAAATGGAGCGAAACTTATACAAATTAATGAAACAACTCAAAATTTTGAGTATAAAGTTATAAAAAATAACTAATCAAATAAATATGAAAACTCATAAATTTTTAATTATTTTTATTTCTTTTTTTTTAGGTTTATCAAATTCATTAGCTGATGAAAGAAAGAAACAACTAGATAAGCTTTTTCTAGAATTAAAAACAGATAATCCGATTTTGACTTTTGAAGTAGAACAAAAAATATGGAAGATTTGGAGCACACATCCTAAAAAAAATGAACTCACAATAATGTTGTCTAAAGGTTCTGAACTTGTCAAAAATAATCAACTTTATGAAGCTGTAAGTATTTTTAGTGATGTTATAGAATTAGATCCAAATTGGGCAGAAGCATGGAATAAAAGAGCTACAGTTCTTTATTTATTAGGAGAGTTTCAAGAATCCCAAAATGATATTGATAAAGTGTTACAACTTGAAGGAAGACACTTTGGAGCACTTGCAGGCCAAGGCTTAGTAAATATTCAATTAAAAAATTACGAAAAAGCTATTAGGAGCTATGAGGAGGCTTATAAGTTATATCCCACAATGAAATCTCCACAGATTATGATAAAACAGATTGAGGAACTTATAAAAAAACAATCTATTTAAACATGAAAAAATTTAATTGGAATTATCCAACAACAATATGGGTTGGTGAAAATAGAATTAAAGACATTTGTTTAGCATGTAAGAAATTGAATATAAAAAAACCACTATTAGTTACTGACAATATTTTAGCAAGTTCAGAAATAGTAAAAAAAACTATAAAATATTTAAATGATCAAAATATAATTTTAGAGATTTATTCTGATGTTGTTGGTAATCCAACTGGTACAAATGTTGATAATGGAGTTATTTTTTATAAAAAAAAAAACTGTGATGGTGTGATTGCTTTTGGAGGAGGTAGTGGTTTAGATGTGGGTAAAGCTATTGCATTTATGTCAGGTCAAACACTACCTATTTGGGATTTTGAGGATGTTGGAGATAATTGGACAAAAGCAAACTCTGACAAAATTGCACCTATTATAGCTGTTCCAACTACAGCTGGCACTGGATCTGAAACAGGAAGGGCTTCAGTGATTTTAAATGAGAAGACAGGTGTAAAAAATATTATTTTTCATCCAAAATTTTTACCATCAATTGTAATTCTAGATCCTTTACTTACAGTTGGACTTTCTCCAAAATTAACAGCTGCAACTGGCATGGATGCATTGGCGCACAATTTAGAAGCTTATTGTGCCTCAGGTTTTCATCCAATGGCTGATGGAATTGCCCTAGAGGGAATGAAGTTGATAAAGAAGTGGTTAGTAGAGGCAGTAAATAACGGATCAAATATTGAAGCAAGAATGAATATGTTAACTGCTGCCAGTATGGGATCAACTGCATTTCAAAAAGGTTTAGGGGCAATACACTCTTTAAGTCATCCTATTAATGCTTTAAATAATATTCATCATGGCTTATCTAACGCTATATTTATGCCTTATGTTTTAACTTTTAATAAAAATATAATTGAAAATAAAATTATAAGATCAACTGAATATCTGGATCTAGATGAAAAAACCTTTAATGGTTTTTTAAATTGGATTTTAGATTTAAGAAATAAACTCAATATACCTCATAAGCTTTCAGATATTATTGATGAAAAAGATTTTGATTTGGATAAACTATCAAAAATGGCGTTAAACGATCCTTCAACAGGAGGAAATCCAAAAAAATTAACAATAGAAGATATGAAAACTATGTATCAACATAGTATGTCAGGTGAATTATTTATATGAGTAATTTAAGTATTCTTATTGTTGAAGGAAATTTAAGAGAGGAAAATAGAGATTTTTCAAGGGTAGGAATTCAAACTCACACTGAAAGTTTACAAGATAGCTTAAATCATTTTATTAAAAATATTAATTATGATGTTATTAATCCATCATCAGACACAAATCTTCATAGAGTTAATAAAAAACTTTCTAATTATGATGGATTAATTTGGGGAGGAAGTAGTTTGAATATTTATGATAATACTACAGAAATAAAAAGACAAATTGAATTTATGAAAGAATGTCAAAAAAAAGTTAAAAATATATTAGCTATTTGTTGGGGCATGCAAGTTGCAGTTACAGCCGCAGGTGGAGAAGTAAAAAAAGCAGTAAATTCTCATATAGGAATTGCTAATGAAATCCTGTTAAATAAAGAGGGTTTAAAACATCCTATTTACAAAAATAAAATAAAAAGCTTTAATTCTCCAGCATTTAATTTTGATGAAGTTGTAACATTACCTAGAAATTGTGTTTGTTTAGCTTCAAATAGTATCAATAAAATTCAAAGTTTATATTTTGAAATAAATAATTCAAAAATTTGGGGACTACAATATCATCCTGAAATTTCTTATGAAAAAATGATAAGTTTAATTGAGTTTAGAAAAGATAGATTAATTGAAAAAAGAAAAGTATTTAAAGATGAAGAAGAAATTAAAAATCACATATCTTTTATTAAAGATGAAATATCAGTTTCAAATAAGGCACAAAGAATGCTTGAGTTAAAAAATTGGTTAGATATTATTAATAGAAAATCTTTATAAAATGCTGAGCTATATATTACCTTTTATTTTATTGATACTTGTAGTGGTGTTTATTCATGAATATGGTCATTATTATTTCGCAAAAAAATATGGTGTAGGTGTTACAGATTTTTCAATTGGATTTGGTCAAGAAATATTTGGATGGAATGATAAATCAGGAACTAGATGGAAAGTATGTTGGATACCTCTTGGTGGTTACGTAAAATTTTATGGTGATCGAAATGTTTTTTCTCAAGCAGATCAAGAAAAAATTATAAAGAAATATAATGAGGAAGATAGAAAAAAACTATTTGTCTTAAAACCATTATATCAAAGAGCTTTGATTGTTTTTGGTGGTCCATTAGCAAATTTTTTATTAGCTTTATGCATATTTTTTTCAATTTATACTTTTGTTGGAAAAGATTTTACTCCAGCGGTAATTAATGAAGTTCAGAAAAATAGTCCTGCAATGTCAGGTGGATTAAAACAAAATGATATTATTTTGGAAATAGACGGTAATAAAGTCGAAAGTATTATGGATGTTTCTAAATATATAACAATGTCTACCGATGAAATTATAGACTTTAAAGTAAAGCGATCTTATGATGAATTAACTTTGAAAATTAAACCTGACACTGTTTTAGGTACAGATAATTTAGGAAATCAAATTAATAAAAGAATAGTAGGAATAAAATTAGGTGCTTACAATGATCAACTTAATCATGTAAAATTAGGACCAGCTAGAGCAATTTATCATGCTGCCAATGAAGTTTATTATGTAAGCACTTCATCTTTAAAATACATTGGAGCTATGATTTTTGGGAAAGCTGATACTTCACAGCTAGGTGGACCAATTAGGATAGCTAAAATATCAGGTCAAGTAGCTGAATTTGGCATATTAGCTTTTATTAGTATGATGGCTTACATTTCAATTAGTTTGGGATTAATTAATTTGTTCCCCATCCCCATGTTAGATGGTGGTCATTTGATGTTTTATGCATTCGAAAAAGTTTTAGGTCGTCCATTGTCACAAAAAACTCAAGAGGGATTTTTTCGAATCGGTTTGTTTTTATTGTTATCATTGATGTTTTTCACAACCTTTAATGACTTAAAAGATCTTGGTTTATTTAAATAATTTTTTTTTTGGAAACCATGAAAAAGTCAATAAAATCAACATAAATTAAAGATTACACTACATAGTGTGTATAACTTTATTCTTTATACTAAAAAAAGTCTTGATTTATCAATGCTTTTGACAAAAATAGTGACTAACCTAATAAAACCGGAGCTATAATGAATAAAAAACAATTAGTTGTTAAACTTTCAGGGGCTTTAAACCTAAGTAAGGCGGATGCTGAAAGAACATTTGACACAATTACCAACACTATTTTAGATGCTTTAAAAGCTGATGATTCAGTTAAAATCGCTGGATTTGGAACTTACAAAGTAGCTAAAAGAAAAGCTAGAGTTGGAAGAAATCCTAGAACTGGAGAGCAGATACAAATTGCTGCTTCTCAAAAGGTTAAATTCTTACCTGCAAAAGCTTTAAAAGAAGTATTCAACAGATAATATTTTCTTAAACAGCCTTAATGACTAAAAATGCGTTAAGGCTGTTTCTATATGCAAAAAATGCATACCCAATTTTCGTAATCAACGTTAGTTTTTTTATTACACTAAAAATATAACAAATTCCCTTAAGGGAGGTCTTATGACAAAATTATTAAAAAAACTAAGTGCACCACTCATTAGTTTAATTTTTTTACTAAATATGGGCAGTGCTGGTATAGCAGAGACAACAGTATCTGCTGAAGTAGGGTTTATTTTTAATACTCTATTATTTTTGATTTGTGGTTTCTTAGTCATGTTTATGGCTGCAGGATTTGCAATGTTAGAATCAGGTATGGTTACATCAAAAAGTGTATCTGTAATCTGTGCAAAAAATATAGGTTTATTTTCAATTGCAGGAATTATGTTCTGGATGGTGGGTTATAACTTAGCTTATGGTATTCCAGAGGGTGGTTATATCGGAAAATTTATACCATGGTCTGATGGTAGTGCAGTAGACACTGGATATTCAGATGGTTCAGATTGGTATTTTCAAATGGTTTTCTGTGCGACAACAGTTTCAATTGTATCAGGTACAATGGCAGAAAGAATAAAGTTATGGCCGTTTTTTGTATTTGCTGCAATTCTTTCAGGAATTATTTATCCAATCGTAATGGGTTGGCAGTGGGGTGGAGGTTGGTTAGCAGAATTAGGTTTCTCTGATTTTGCTGGTTCAACTTTAGTACACTCAACTGGTGGCGCAGCTGCTTTAGCTGGCGCAATGATTATTGGTCCTAGACTTGGAAGATTTACAAAGTCTGGTTCTCCAGCTCCACTAAAGCCATTTGCAGCCTCATCAATACCGTTAGTTACAATTGGTGTATTTATCTTATGGTTAGGTTGGTTTGGTTTTAATGGTGGTTCACAATTAGCTATGGGAACTGCTGATGATGCAATTGCTGTATCAACTATTTTCATTAATACATTTTTAGCTGGTGCTGGTGGTGTGATGGGTGCAGCTATAATTACAAGATTACACTTTGGTAAAACAGATGTAATTCAAATGTTAAATGGATGTATTGGTGGATTGGTTGCAATTACTGCTGAACCATTGTCTCCAGCACCTTTTGAAGCAATATTAATTGGTGCAGTGGGAGGTTTGATTGTAGTTTATGGAACTAAGCTATTATTTTCATTACAAATTGATGATGTAGTTGGTGCTATACCAGCGCACTTATTTGCTGGAATTTGGGGTACGTTAATTGTACCTGCTACAAACTCTGGTGCAAATTTTAGCACTCAGTTAATTGGTATATTATCGGTAAACATATTTGTATTTATAGTCGCTTACATTGTATTTAGCATAATGAAAGCAACTATTGGCCTAAGGTTAAGTAAAGAAGGTGAAACAAAAGGTACTGATGTAACTGAAACAGGTGTAATCGCATACGCTATACGTGACTAATTGTTAACAATCAAGGGGTCTTCCACTTCTCTGTGTATCGCAACGTTACTCATACTGGAAGGCCCCTTAAAAAATTTTTCTCTAGTTAGTTAAACTAAAAAAGCCCTCTCCCTCAAGAGGGCTTTTAATTATTTTGATCCCATAATTTTTTAAAATCTATAAATGGTGAAAGTCCATAACTTGAATTAATATTTGTTAAATGAAGAGATAAACTTTTAATTGGTGAAATGCAGATTTCTTTTTCATAGATTTCATTAAGATATTTTTCAAAAGGATCATGACGATCTTGACATGTTTTGTTAAAATTATCCCAATATTTATTAACTAAATTTTTGCTAGTTATAAAAGTACAAAGTGTTTTATTTATTGTTCGCCAGTGTCTTTTATTACCAATCAAAATATTAGTTTTTTCATTTGTCATATATAGGTATGGATAATCAGAGGGACACATGAATATATCTCTACCTATTTGAGATGATATCCTTTCATAAGATGCAACTATTTCCTCTAACATTGGCTCAAAATGAAGATAATCATCTTCAACAAAAAATATAAGATCTTCACCTCTATTTTTGCCCATTTCAAAACTTTGTAATAAACTTGCTAAGTTAGAGAAAGTTTCCTTACTATTTTGCTTTTTAACTTTTGCTTCAAATTTTTTGTGATCTAAAGAAATTATTTCAAAATCATCTTTTTCAACAACTTTTTTAATTCTGTTTAAATTCTCATTATTTGAATTGTCATCTATAATTAAGGTTTTAATCTTTAAATTTGGATACTTTATTTTACAAAAATTAATTGATTTAATTAAAGATTTAATTGAACGCACAGAATATTCTATTTTTGGTTGTTCAAATAATCTTTTTTTATTTTGATCCCAGATTTCTACATTTGTGTTCATTCTAAAAATTATTAAAATTGACTTTACTTTTCTGGTTATTTCAACTTCTCCCAGTGGTAATACAATTGATTTTTCATTCAATATTGATAGCTCTTCATTTAACTCTTTATTTAATGTTGGTGATGAAAATTTATTTTGGTCTATAAGCTCAAATCCAAATAATTTACAGATTTTTATGAAAAGTTTTTTCATATGTTTTTAATTTATGATATAAATATTTACATTATTATGGCAATTAAATCATCCCAAACTCTAGTTTCTGAAGCACTAAAAGAAATAAAAACAATTTCTACAGATGAAGCTCATTCAATGGTTACTGGTAATCAATGTAATTTAATTGATATTCGAGATATAAGAGAATTACAAAATGAAGGTCAAATTGAAGAAGCAAACCATATTCCAAGAGGTATGCTTGAATTTTGGTTAGATCCAGAAAGTGCATATTTTAAAGAAGGAAAATTTGATCTTAATAAGGAGATGGTATTATTTTGTGCGGGTGGTTTGAGATCTGCGCTAGCAGCCAAATCTTTAAAAGATATGGGTTTTAAAAAAGTTTCACACATCGATGGTGGTTTTGCTGCACTTAAACAAAGTAAATTTAAAATTACTTAAGAGCTGTATTCATCCAACGCATAATCCAATCTGTCTTGACCCCAAAATATTTTTTTATTTACTACAAATGTAGGAGCTCCAAAAATATCTTTTTCAAAGGCATCGTTTGTTAAGTTCTTTAATTTATCTTTAATTTTTATATCTTGTATATCTTTGAAAAATTTTTTTTTATCTATTTTTACTAAATCTAAAATTTCACCCACATTTTTTTCATTGGAAATATCAATATCATTTTTCCAATAAGCATCAAAACAAATATCAAAAAACTTATCTTTGATATCATCACTAATTATTAAATAACCACGCATTAAATGAATTGAATTTATAGGAAATTTAGTGTTCCATTTAAAAGCAATTTTGTTTTTAAGTGCAACTAATTCACAATCATTTTTCATGTTTTTCATCTTACGTTCATTGAAAGCTGGTGCTGTAATGCCACCAAGTTTGTGAAGTCCTCCTAATAAAATAGGTTTATAATTTATTTTTAATACATCTTTTTTAACAATTAATTTTATTCTTTTGTAAGCCAAATATGAGTAGGGACTTATAAAATCAAAATAAAAATCAATTGATTTAGTCATAAAGATTAACGCTTTTGGCATGGAATATTCTTATTAACCAGTAAATGAATATTCCAAGAGGTCCAATCAAGTAAGTAATGATTAGGGGTATAATTATAAGTATTTTGTTTATTAAAAGTTTTTGAGAGTCTCTTACGATCCATCCACCTGTAAAAAGATTGATTGAAATAAAATGAATCCAAAACATCATCAAAAAAGTTTTTTCTGAAAATAAATCTGCAATGTTGTTTATTCCTAAATAAAGTTCAAAATTTCCGACAAAATCATAAGAATTAAGATAAGACTTATAAAACATGAAAAAATAAGCACCGACGAGAATAAAAATAGGGAAAATTGAAGTTACAAAAATCCTACAAATTTGAGATTGTGGAAAAAAAATTAATACTAACCAAAAAGGTAACACACCTAAATTTACCCAGTAATAGAGCATTTCAATTGTAAAATAATTATAAATTTGTTCGATCATTTTAAAATATATTATATTAAATCTATCCATGATTCCTATAAGAAATAAAAAAAAAACATTAAAAGTAACTGTTGAAGAAATGAGAAATTTTGCATTAGCTTACGTAGAAAAGTATGCACCCTCCAAACAGCAGCTCAAAACATATTTGTTAAAAAAATACCTTAAAATTTCAGTGCCAGATGTAAAAAAACAAGACGTAAATAATTTGATTGATATTGTTTTATCAGATTTAGAAAAAAGCAAATTTATTAACGATAAATTTTATTCAGAAAGCAAAGCAAAAAGCATGATTCAAAGAGGAAGCTCAATAAATAAAATTCGAAATTACTTAATTGGAAAAGGAATTAATGATAAATTTATAAATGAAACTGTTAGCCAAATACAAGATAACAATTCTGAGCAAGATTTTTTTTCAGCTATAAAAATTTGCAAAAAAAAAAGAATAGGACCAGCTAGGACAGAAGATAATAGACCTCTTTTTTATAAAAAAGATATTTCATTACTTGCAAGAAATGGTTTTGATTTTGAAACCTCAAAAAAAGTTATGGATATTAAAAAAGAAGATTATTTGAGAATTGTTAAATTACTTTGATTTCTTGTTGTTTTCTTTGACAAGGTAATCAATCTTATTTTTAATATAGTTTTTTACAAAAACAAAAACCAATAGTCCAAAAATAGAAACTGAAATGATAATTATTAATATAATTTTTAACTGCTCATCCATTATGAAATACTTTTACTTTTTAAAATTAAGCTAGAATTTTTAAAATCTTTCTTTCCATATAAAATTTCATTACCATCAAAGTCAGTGATAATTCCTCCTGCATGTTTTAGAATTGCATGACCCGCAGCTATATCCCACTCACAAGCTCTTGGCTCAGCCACATATCCATCAAACTCTCCAGCAGCAATCACACAAAATTTTAAAGAACTTTTCATTCTTATAAATTTTTTAACATTAAGTCTGTTGTGTATTTTTTCAATTTCAGGTTTGATCTTGTTTGAATATGACACGAACTTAATTTCATCTTTATTAAAATTTTTTGAGCTATTGAGTTTTACAATTTTTTTATCTATGAGTTCAAAAGCAAAATTTTGACCATATGAAAAAAACATTCTTTTTTTAGCTGGAGCACATATTAAACCAGCTGAAGGTTTTTTATTTATTATTAGACCGGCATTTATTGTAAATTCTTCTAGATCATTTATATAATCAAATGTTCCATCTATAGGATCAATAAGCCAAAAATTCTCAAGATTATTTAGAGATTTGTTATCAGATGTTTCCTCAGAAATTATTGGTATATTTGGTGTTAATTCTTTAATTTTTTTTGTAATGATCTTATTTACTTCTAAATCTCCATTGCTGACCGGTGTATTGTCAGATTTAATTTTTTTTATTAAACCTTTTTTTCTAAGTTCTAAAGAAACTTTTCCCGCATCCAAAAAGGTATCAATTAAGTTTTCTACAATCTTTTTTAAATCAATATTTATCATAAACCTTTTTTAACTCTATATTCTGAGCATTAATGACTTTTTTGCCAACATTCTCAAAATTGACGGTAACTTTATCTTTTATTATTGATTGTACCTGTCCAATTCCCCAATTTTTATTAGCAGGGTTGAAAACTTTGTCACCTGGTTCAAAATCAAAAATCATTTAATTTAACTTATATTAGAAATCAGTATAAATACCATAAAATGAATTATGAAATAAATTCTATCGGATTGAAAAAAAAGCCTGCAGATACAACTGTAGTTGTAGCAATGTCAGGTGGCGTCGATTCTTCTACTGTAGCAGCAATGATGAAGAGAGAGGGTTATAAAGTAATTGGTATAACATTAAAACTTTACGATGATGGTAAAGAAGTAATGAAATCAAAACAATGTTGTTCAGGCCAGGATATAATGGATGCAAAACGTGTAGCTCAAAAACTAGGTATTGATCATAAAATTCTATATTACCAAAATAAATTCAAACAAGGTGTGATAGATAATTTTGTTGACAGTTATTTAAAAGGTGAAACGCCTATACCATGCGTTCAGTGTAATCAAACGGTAAAATTTAATGATTTATTTCAGGTATCAAAAGAATTAAATGCAGATGCAATGGTAACCGGTCATTATGTGAAAAGTATTACTTCAGGAAAGGATACAAGCATGTATCGAGCTATTGATGAAAATAGAGATCAAAGCTATTTTTTATTCAATACTACAAAAGATCAACTAAACTATTTAAGATTTCCCCTAGGAGGAATGCTTAAAGATGAAACAAGAAAAATAGCAAAAGAACTCGAACTCAATGTTGCTAATAAACCTGATAGTCAGGATATTTGTTTTGTACCTAATGGAGATTATGCATCTGTTATACAAAAATTTAAACCCGAGTCATTAAAAAAAGGGAATATAAAAAATCTTGAAGGAAAAGTTATTGGCGTACATGATGGTATTATAAATTTTACAATTGGACAAAGAAAAGGAATAAAAGTTGCTGATAAAGATCCTCTTTATGTACTTAAAATAAATTCTGATAAAAATGAAATAGTTGTTGGTCCAAAAGAAAAATTGGGAAAAAGAATTATCAATTTAGATAATATCAACTTACTTGCTGATAAATCAGAATTTGATCAAAAAATTTTAGTAAAAGTTAGATCAACGGGAAAACTTTTAGACGCAGAAATAAACATCAAAGATCAGAATAAAGCTCAAGTTAAATTAAAAGAGGCAGAAGATGGTATTTCACCTGGTCAAGCTTGTGTATTTTATAAGAAAAATGAGTATGGCTATAAAGTTCTGGGTGGAGGCTGGATAAAAGTCTAATTTTTTTTCCACATAAAAAAAGTAAGTAAATAAAATGATATTACACCTAAAAAATAATCCCATTCTAGTGCATGTTTAAAAAATTTTAGGTTGTATCCTAAAAATTCATTGCCAGGTAAACTTATTATAGGGATGCTTATAACAGCAACAACAATTAACATAGATACTAAAATAATTTTTAGATTTAGAAACTTAACATTGATATATCTTATTAATTTAGTTTTAAATGAATAAAGAGTTGCAACAAGATATGCCTGTGCGACAATCTCAAATACAATAAAAGAAAGCATCACAACTCTTCTAAACAATTTATAAAGATCATTATCAAATTTTATACCAAGAAATATAGAATGAATTGTAAGAGCAACAGCTGAAGCTATTCCAAAAAAAACAATTTTTTTTAAATATTTGTGGTCTTTATTAAAAAATTCAATAATACTTTTATTATATAGCCAATATTTTATTAGCAAAAAAGATGTTAAAAACATTGAAGGTTTAAATATTAACCAAGTAGGATATGGTCTTGCAGTTCTACTTATTGATGCACCACCATCTATATATGGAAAAGTATTATGAATGATATCTCCTTGGTTAGGAAATAATCCATGAAATTGAGTTATCAATAATAAACAAGTATTTACGGCTATAAAAGGGACAATAAATATCCATATACTTATGGATTTAACTTTATTGATTTCATCCATTTTAGTTTATTTCTTTTTATTCTTTTTTCTTGCTCTTCTTTTTTTTGAGCCCATTTTTCTTCGGCCTCTATGTTTTTTTGGATAACCCATTAATTCCCTTTGTTATAATTTAATTGAAATTACTGGTGGGATATAGCATTGTCTTTCAAAGTTATCAATTTTTTTATGACAAAATCATTCAAAACATTTTTAAAACATACTGCGAAAGATTTTCATAATCAGTCTGTGAACCCACCTGTTGTTAGAGCTTCAACAATAATATTTAGATCAATGCAACATATAAGAAAGATGCAAGCAAAAGCACAAAAAAACCCTACTGGCGGTCATTATGACTATGGAAGACAAGGCACATCCACTACACATATATTGCAAAAAATTCTTACTAAATTAGAGGAAAGTCATCATGTATTCACAACACCTACTGGTTTTGGTGCAGTTTTTTTAGCAATTTTTAGTGTCACAAGACCAGGGGATGAAATTATAGTTGCAGATCCAGTGTACAGTCCAACAAGATTACTTACAGAAAAGTTTTTAAAAGAATTTAATATTAAAACAATTTTTTATAACCCAAGTGATTTAAAAACATTAGAAAATAGTATAACCAAAAAAACAAAATTAATTTTTGTTGAGAATCCAGGTAGTAACACATTTGATTTTCAGGATCTCGGAAAAATTCTTTCTATTGCTAAAAAACATAAAATTTTGACAGCAATTGATAATACATGGGGTACTCCTTATTTCTTAAAACCGATTAAACTTGGTTTTGATATGGCTATTGTGTCAGCAACAAAGTATTATTCTGGTCATTCAGATGTAATGGGTGGCAGTTTAGCTGTAAATAAAAAAGTTTTTGATAAAGTAAGAAAAGCTGAAAGAATTACTGGTTTAAGATTGGGCCCTGATGACGCTTATTTAATTACTAGAGGTCTGAGAACACTTGATGTGAGATTAGATAAGCATAGAGAAAATGCAAAAAAAGTTGCTGCTTTTTTATCAAAAAATAAAAGAATTAAATTACTTTATCCTTATAAAAAAAATTCCCTTAATTTCAGAATGTGGAAAAGATATTATTCTGGAGCCTCAGGATTAATGGGATTAAAAATAAATTCAAAAAATAGAAATTCTGTAAAAAAATTTGTAAATTCACTTAAACTTTTTGGTTATGGTTATAGTTGGGGTGGTTTTGAAAGTTTAGCTCTTCATCAAGAGTTTAGAGAAACTGGTAAAAGAAAATATATGAACTTAAGTAAAGACGAACATCTTGTAAGATTGCATGTTGGACTAGAAGATCCAAATGACTTAATTGCAGATATTAAGCAAGCGTTAAGACATTTAAAATGATATCAGAAAAGTTTTTTCAATCTAAAACAGCAATTATAACTTTAATTGCTGCTTGTTTTGTTGTTTTAATCTCCCTTGGAGTAAGACAAGTTTTTGGTTTATTTTTTATAGATTTTAATGAGAGTTTGAATATAAGTAATACAGCATTTGGTTTTGCTATTGGCATCCAAATGTTAATGTGGGGTATTACAGGTCCAATTTTTGGCGCAGTTGCAGATCGTTATGGTGGTCATATTGCTATAATTTCAGCATTTATATTTTATACTCTCGGTATTTACTTTCTATACACTGGCCCAAACACAGGTATTTTTTTTCAAATCCATATGGGTTTATTAATAGGAATAGGTTTAGGAGGGACTGCCATAAGTATTCCTATGTCAGTTGTAGGAAAACATTTTCCTTTATCGACAAGAACGATTGCGATGAGCTTTGTAACAGCTGTTGGATCTTTTGGATATTTTCTTTCTCCAATCTTTACAAATTATTCTCTATCTCAATTCGGATGGAATTATACTCTATTTATTTTTTTATTGTTTTTATTTACAGGTCTATTCGCAGCATATTTTGTTAGATCACCATCCAAAGCTGAGAGTACAGAACTTATATCAGAGCAATCTTTTAAAGAAGCTCTTTCAGAGGCATTCAAAACTAAAAGTTATATATTGTTAGTATCTGGTTTTTTTGTATGTGGTTTTCACATTACTTTGGTCGGAACACATGTACCAAAATATGTGATAGATAGAGGCCTAGAAGATTGGACTGCAGCCGCTATATTGTCGTTGATTGGTCTATTTAATATTTTTGGTTCATTATTAAGTGGTTATCTCTCAACTAAAATTAGCAAAAAGATTATTTTAAGTGGAATTTATTCTTTAAGGGGTGTTTCAATTATTCTTTTTATTTTTACACCAGCAAGTAACTTAAGTGCATTTTTATTTGGAGCTAGTTTTGGATTTTTATGGCTGTCTACAGTTCCAGCAACAAGTGGTATCGTTGCCCATTTGTTTGGAACTAAATATCTAGGTCTTTTATACGGCATCGTTTTTTTAAGTCATCAAATTGGATCTTTTTTTGGTGCTTATCTAGGTGGATTATTTCATGATCTATATGGTTCTTACGATTATGCGTGGTATTTAGCAATTGCATTATCAGTATTTGCAGCAATAATTCATTTACCAATAAAAGAAGAGCCAGTTTTAAGATTGAAAGCAGATTAATTTGACTAAACAAAATCAATTAGCTGACATTCACAAATCTAAAAAGCCATATATAATTTATAAATCTCAAAGTGGTTTTGATTTATATACAGACTTTTCAAAAAAAGT
Source organism: uncultured Pelagibacteraceae bacterium (assembly GCA_902630945.1). Taxonomy (GTDB): domain Bacteria; phylum Pseudomonadota; class Alphaproteobacteria; order Pelagibacterales; family Pelagibacteraceae; genus Pelagibacter. The sequence continues at coordinate 95,150 of CACOWV010000002.1, read as the reverse complement.
TATATTAAATTATAAAAATGTAAATAAATTTTTATCGAAGAAACAAAAAAAAAATTTAAAACAAACAGATTTATTTATTGGTTTTTTTGGTTATGAATTATTAAACAACCTTATTGGCATAAAATTACCGAAACAAAAAAAAATAAACTTTCCTAAAGGGATATTCTATAAACCAGAAAAAAAAATAAGTTTTTCAAATATTTTAAAATATAGAAAAAATAACACCAATAGATTAAACAATCATTTTAAAATAAATATCAATAAAAAATCTTATTCAAAAATCTTTGAAAAATTTAAAAAAAAAATTAAAAGTGGCGAAACATATCAAATAAAAATATGTACAAAATATAAGACAAAATCAAGAATTGATCCTTTAGATTTTTTTTGTAGATTATCAAAAACTAATCTAGCTCCAGAAGCCTTTTTAATCAGAGACAATAATTACTCAATAATAAGTTGTTCGCCTGAAAACTTAATTACAAAAAAAGGTTCTCTTATATCTACAAAACCTATTGCTGGGACTGTAAAAAAAAATAAAAATATGAATAAGTATAAAGCATTAAAGTATTTTAGAAAAAACCTCAAAGAAACTAAAGAACATAATATGATTGTAGATATGGAAAGAAATGATTTGTCACGCATTTGTCAGGTAGGCAGCGTAAAATTATCAAGAGCAAAAACAGTAGAGGAATATAAAGATCTTTTTCATTATGTTACATTAATAAAAGGTAAACTAAAAAAAAAAATTTCTACTATGGATATTATTAAAGCTATGATGCCAGGTGGCTCTGTAATTGGATGCCCAAAAATAAGTACTCTAAATCTTCTTAATCATCAAGAAAAAGAGAATAGAAATATTTACACTGGTAGTTTTGGATATATCAAATTTAATGGTGATATGAGGTTTAATATCATAATAAGATCAATCTTAAATTACAAAAATATTTCAGAAATCTCTGTGGCATCTGGAGTAGTAGTGGACAGTAATGCTAAACATGAGTTTAATGAAAATTATATAAAGGCAAAAGCGTTAATAGATTTATTTAGATGATTTATGTTATAGACCATAATGACTCATTTACTCATAATGTAGTGCATCAGTTTTCATTATTTGATAAAGTTATTTGTCATAACTATAATACAATCAACAAATCTGAACTTGAGAAGGCTTCAGTAATTGTTTTTTCACCTGGTCCAGGAAATCCAAAAAATTATCCTCTAACATCTAAAATTTATAATAAATTTAAAGGGAAAAAAAAAATCATTGGTATTTGTTTGGGATTTCAACAAATTTTATATTGTGAAGGAGCCCAAATTATTGAGCAAAAAAAAATTTATCATGGGTTCCAATCATCGGTAAGAGTCGTAAACGATAAATCGTTATTTAAAAAAGGGTCAAATTTTAAAGTTGGTCGTTATCATTCTTTAAAACTAAAAGAGCCTTTTAAAAATGATAATTTTGAGATAACTATGAGGTGTTTAATTTCAAATACAGCAATGTCTTTTGAAAATAATAATGATAAAATTTATGGATTTCAATTTCACCCCGAGTCATTTTTAACAATCAATGGCAACTTTCTTATTAAAAAAATCTTATCAACTTAATAATCTGAAGGAAGTAAAATTTCAAGATTTGTGGGGTCATCATGGAATATTTACTACGATGTGGATTTTTGGTAATCCACCTAAAATTTTATTTTTCGACAATCATATTAGAAATTTAATTTCTTCTTTATCTAAATACAAGATTAAGAAAAAATTTTTAAGAAAAAACGTTATTGAAATAATAAATAAAAACTTATCAAAAAAGATTCATTATAATCATCTTTTAAGAGTTGCGATTAACAAAAATATTATATCAATATCTTTAAGAAAGAGACTTTTGCCTAAACTTAATTTTACGCTAAATATAGTAGATTTAAAACGTGAGAATCCAGAATATAAAAATCTTAAATACAAAAAGATATTATCTCATTTAAGGAAAATCGATAATTCTAGATCAGATATAGGAATTACACATAAAGGTAAAATTTTGGAGACAGGAACCTCAAATTTACTTTTTATTAAAAATAAAAAAGTTTTCATTCCAAAGAAAAATTATTATCAAGGACATACATTCAAATATTTTAAAACTAAAATTAAAAATATTATTAAAAAAGATATTTTTGTAAAAGAACTTAAAAGTTATGATGAAATAATACTTCTTGGGTCAGGTAAAGGTGTAGTATCTGTAAAAACAATAAAACATGTTAATTGGCAAAGAAAAAGTTTTAAGTTCTATAGAATTTTTTTAAATCATTATAAAATAGCAATCAAAAAATGTAATATTTACAAATTTTAAAATTATGAAAAATCCAAATAATCCATGTTTATTTTGTGACACTCAAAAGAGTGGTATTGCTCATGAAAATGATTTGGCTTATGCTAGTTATGATACTTATCCAGTTTCAAAACATCATTGTTTAATTATTCCAAAAAGGCACATAAAAGATTATTTTGATTTAAATGATGATGAACTCATTGCTTGCCATGATTTAATTAAGATTATTAAAAATGAAGTTCTAAAAAAAGATCAATCAGTGAAAGGGTTTAATATTGGCTCCAACATCGGAATGGTTTCAGGTCAGTCTATCTATCATTGTCACTTACATTTAATTCCTCGAAGAGAAAATGATGTAGACAATCCCCAGGGAGGAGTAAGATCTGTTATTCCTGATAAGCAACATTATAAAAGAAAAATATAGCCTGTTATTAAAGAAAAATTAGACAGAGTTAGTAATTGATCTATTTTTTTAAATATATTAGATATCTTTTATTAAACATAAAAATAAAATAACATAAGGCGGATATGTTACAAACGAACCCATTTTCAATTTTAGCTGAAAGCATTGCTCCTTTTGCAATGCAGAGCTTTGTAATAGCTATGATAATTTTAATAGCAGTTGGAACAGTCGTTCAAATGATCCACCATAAAAATCTTACATATTTTTTTAACAATGCAAAAAAAGCCAAGTTATCAGCAACAAAAGAGTTAGGTCTCGGTGAAAAAACTTCAATCATCGCAAAGACAACTGTAGTAGATATCGGAACAACATCTGAGTTGGGGTTTGGAAAAAGAAGATTGGCTCACGTTCTCGGAATGTATGGAACAATTTTATTTTGGGTGTCATCGGCTGTTTTGGTTTTTGGTTATACTGGTGTTGGAAAATCCGAATCAGTTACTTGGTCATTGTTATGGCATGTTGGAGCTATACTAACTTGTTTAGGGGGATATTGGTTTTGGTTTTTTTTAAGAGTTGATGTTTCAGCAGAGGCTCATCCTTGGTACCGAATTATTAAGGCAGATTTATTCGTTTTAGCTTTACTTGCTTGTGCAACTTTTGGACTTGCTTGGTCGTATACACAATTTTATAATCAAACAAGTTTATCATATTTATTTTTAGCTTTATATGTTGCTTCAAACTTAATTTTATTTGGTGGGGTATATTGGTCTAAATTTGCTCATATGTTCTATAAACCAGGAGCAGCAATACAAAAAAATTTAGCTGAGGCTGATGGCTCAAGAGATAATTTGCCTCCTCCAGCGGATGCACCTGAGCAATTTGGCCTAGGCATAAAAAGGGAAGAGCCAAAACATTATTAATATGTTAATAAACCAAGGAGAAAATTAAAATTATGTCTACATTTGTTTATATGACAAGATGTGATGGCTGTGGTCATTGCGTTGATATATGTCCTTCTGATATTATGCACATTGATGAAAATATCAGACGTGCAAAAAATATAGAGCCAAACTTTTGTTGGGAATGCTACTCTTGCGTAAAAGCTTGCCCCAATCACGCAATAGATGTCAGAGGATACGCTGATTTTGCACCTATGGGTCATAGTGTGAGAGTTAGAAGAGAAGAGGAGAAAGGAACTATTTCCTGGAAGATAAAATTTAGAAATGGAACAGAAAAAAACTTTGTTTCCCCAATCACAACTAAACCCTGGGGAAAATTTATTCCAAAGCTCGCTGAAGGTGATAAACCAAACCAAGGAGAAATAAATTCTCAAAGATTATACAGTGAACCTGAGGGATTAAATACTAATCAAGAACTTCCTTCAGTTCCAAAAGAATCCTTTAAAAAAGGAGTCTACTATTAATGGCTAAACACAAAACTCATTATGAAGAATGCGATGTCCTAGTTGTTGGTGGAGGAATGGCTGGCACAGGTGCAACTTTTGAGGCAAGACATTGGGGTAGAGATTTAAAAATTATTTGTGTTGAAAAAGCTAATATTGATAGAAGCGGAGCTGTAGCACAAGGTCTTTACGCAATTAACTGTTACATGGGTATGCAATGGGATGAAAACCAACCAGAGGATCATGTCAGATATGCTCGAAATGACCTAATGGGAATGGTTAGAGAAGACCTAGGATATGATATGGCTCGTCACGTAGACTCAACAGTCCATATGTTTGACGAATGGGGCTTGCCAATGATGAAAAATGAAAAGACTGGCAGATATTTAAGAGAGGGTAAATGGCAGATTATGATTCATGGAGAGAGTTATAAACCAATAGTTGCTGAGGCAGCAAAAAAATCAGCTGACAAAATTTATAATAGAATAATGATCACTCACTTGCTAATGGATGAAGAACAAGAAAATAGAATCGGTGGAGCAGTTGGATTTAATATGAGAACAGGTGATTTTCATGTTTTCAGAGCGAAAACTGTGATTGTTGCAGCTGGCGGAGCTTCTCATATTTTTAAACCTAGAGCAGTTGGAGAAGGAATGGGCAGAACTTGGTATGCACCATGGAGTAATGGCTCAGCTTATGCGTTACCCATTGCAGCTGGTGCAAAGATGACTCAAATGGAAAACAGAATTGTTTTATGTAGATTTAAAGATGGTTATGGGCCAGTTGGAGCATATTTTTTACATTTAAAAACATATACCCAAAATGCAAATGGAGAGAATTATGAGAAAAAATGGTATGACCAAACAAAAGAACTAGTTGGTGAATATATTGATCATCACCCAACTCCTACTTGTTTGAGAAATCATGCTTTTATTCAAGAAGTAGCTGCTGGAGGTGGACCAATCCACATGGTTACAAAAGAAGCATTTCAAGATCCACATTTAGAAACAGTAGGTTGGGAAAATTTTTTAGGCATGACAGTTGGTCAAGCAGTTGTTTGGGCTTCACAAAATATTGATCCAAAATATACTAATCCTGAGTTAACAACTTCAGAACCTTATGTGATGGGTTCTCATGCAACATGTTCAGGAGCTTGGGTAAGTGGCCCAGAAGACTTATCACCACCAGAATATTTCTGGGGATATAACAGAATGTTGACTATCGATGGATTATTTGGAGCTGGTGACACTGTTGGTGGGAGTGCTCACAAGTTTTCTTCTGGTTCGTTTACTGAAGGAAGATTAGCTGCTAAAGCTGCAGTCAAATATATTGAAGATAAAAAAGCCAGTGGTATCAAAGTATCTGATAAACAGTGTGAAGACTTTAAAAAAGCAATTTATAAACCTTTAGACACTTACACTGTTGCTCAAAATGAAATTACAGGTGGAACAGTTTCACCAAGTTATATATCTCCGATTCAAGGTTTGCAAAGACTTCAAAAAATAATGGATGAATATGTAGGTGGTATAACATCGAATTATATGACTAACGGCAATATGTTAAAAAGAGCTCTTGAATTATTAGACTGGCTTCAAGAAGATTTAGAAAATATTGGTGCAGAAGATTATCATCAGTTAATGAGAGCCTGGGAGCTGAAACATAGAACGCTAACTTCTCAATGCGTAACTGAACACACATTATTTAGAGAAGAAACTCGATGGCCTGGATATTACTACAGAGGTGACCACATGAAGTTAGATGATGATAATTGGCATTGTTTGACTGTTTCTAGAAGAGACCCTAAAACTAGAAAATTTACAATGGAGAAGGTTCCAGTTTATCATATCGTAGATGAAAAAGAGAAAAAGAAGGCTTCTTAGTAATTCAGTAACATAAATATGGATCTTTTGGCAAAATCAGACGATGAGATTTTTGTAATAGCAAAACCTTATTGGGAAAATTTAGTTCGAGCTTCAAATATGAAAGATTATGGAGGTTTTACTAAAGATTTTTCCACCCAAATGTTATTTGGAGCAAATGAGGTGGAGCTTGGAAAACAATGGGCAAACAATAAAATAATTACTAATTTGAATGAAACTTATGAACCTTTTGGAACTTTAAGAAGAGGGGAGCATATAACAGTCTTAATTAAACAGACTAATAAAGAAATACCAGGAGAGTTTTTGGGTAGATTGGTTCTTGGAATTGAAGATGGAGAGGTCAAGATCTTTGGGGCTACAATATATTAATTTAAGTTTGACAATTTTTCCACTGGGTGTATTGAATAATATAGATGCACTTTTCAAAAATAAAAATTCCACAATATTTAAAAGAAAAAAAAACATTTTTGATTAAGACTGGAATTTTTTCTGCAATAGCTGCTTGTTGGAGTGTTATCTTAGTTGGAACTTTTTTGACTATAAAGTAAGTTTTTAAAAAAAGTTTTTTATTTAGATGGAAGTTTTTTTACCAATAGCTCAAGTGTTTATTAATCCAGTAGAGATACTTTTATTGAGTGCAATAGTTGGTGTCCTTTCTGGTTTATTTGGTGTAGGAGGGGGATTTTTGATGACACCATTTTTAATTTTTATGGGAGTTCCCCCAGCATATGCTGTCGCAAATGAAGCTAATAATATCTTGGCAACTTCAGTCTCTGGGTCTACTACCCATTGGTTAAAAAACACTTTAGATTATAAGATGGGTTTAATGATCGTTGTTGGTGGTTCACTAGGCACCACCTTAGGCATTTATACTTTTACTTATTTTAAGGATATTGGAAAAATAGATACCGTAATTTCCTTAGCTTATATGTATATACTTGCAATAATAGGTACATTAATGTTGGTTGAAAGTTTGGGTGAAATTGATAAGGCAAAAAAAAATGTAATTGAGAGAAAAAAATTACATGTTCATTATTGGATACATGGTCTTCCATTTAGAATGAGATTTCCAAAATCTAAGTTATACGAGAGTATTTTTACACCTATACTTATTGGATTATTAGTAGGATTTATTGCAGCAATAATGGGAATAGGAGGGGCCTTCATCTTAGTACCAGCAATGATTTATATAATAAAAATGCCAACTAAGTTAGTCCCAGGTACTTCTTTGTTTGTTACTATTTTTGTAAGTATAATTGTTACTTTTTTACATTCAATTAATTATGGCTCAATAGATTTGATGTTAGTTTTATTGTTAGTAATTGGTTCTATTGTTGGTGTGCAGTTAGGGCAAAAACTTGGAGAACAAATTGACAGCTCTGGATTAAAAGCATTATTAGCAATTTTACTTTTGGTTGTTGGAATAGCGATTGCTTATGACACTTTTTTTGCAGAAGAAATCAAAAAAGTCTCAACTGTTATTAAATCTCAAGATTTAAATTTCTTTTCGAGTTTTATAAAAGATTTTTCAAAAGATATGCCATTTTTTTATGGATCATTCTCCATTTTATTTGCAGTTTTACTAGGCATCGGAGCTGCTTTTGTGAGACGAGCTATTTCAAAATTTAGAAAAAAATATTTTGCTAAAACAGCAAAATAAATACTTAGGCACTTCTATATAGTTTAGTCATGACAAATTCTTTATGACCTAAAGCTTCAGCACAAGTCAATCTTCCATTAGCAACTCTTAATGTCGTTTCAATAAGTTTATCTCCCGCCTCAGACATATTCATTTCTCTTGAAAGAATTTTTGAGACATCGCAATCAATGTGTTCGCCCATACTTTTTACCGTTAAAGGATTTGCAGTCAATTTGACAACTGGTTCAATTGGATTCCCTACAATATTTCCTTGTCCTGTAGGAAATAAGTGAATGTTGAAACCAGCCGCAGCTTGCAAAGTTACGCATTCTGCTGCTGCAGATGATGTATCCATGAAATAAAGACCTTTACCCTTCTTTGGTTCTTCCGCAGGTTCAAGAACATCAACAAATTTACAATTGCCAATTTTTTGAAAATTTCCAAAAGCTTTCTCTTCAATAGTAGTCAAACCACCTGCAATATTTCCTGCTGTTGGTTGACTTTCAGAAAGATCATCTGTTGCTTCTTTTAAAATGAAATCATTGTATGCACTCCAAGTTTTCATAAATTTATCAGAAGCATCTTTTGTTGCCCCTCTAGTAGCACAAACCTTTTCTGCTCCTGTAAGTTCTGAAGTTTCACCAAAACATAAGTGAACGCCCAAAGGTTCAAGTTTATCCATTAAATTTCCAACAGTTGGATTTGATGCTAAACCAGAAGTAGTGTCTGACTCACCACATTTAACTGATATCCATAAGTCACTAATTGGACACTCTTCTCTTTGTTTTTCTGAGGCCCACATAACAAATTCTTGAGCTTTTTTTGATGCTTTCATCACAGTTCCAATATCCCCAGTACGCTCAATATGAAATCCCTCAACTGGTTTTCCTGTTTTTGCAATTCCATCTACAATTCTTTTTGTCCATTTAGGCTCGATACCAATGACAATTACTGCAGCTACGTTGGGATTGCTACCAGTACCAATCATTGTCCTAAAATGTAATTCTAAATCAGCTCCGAATTGCAATCTTCCGTATGAGTGAGGAAGAGCAATTGTTCCTTTAATATTATTTGCTACTGCTTCAGCGCATGCGTTCGAAATATCATCAACGGGAAGAATGATTACATGATTTCTGGTACCAGCTCTTCCATTTTCTCTTTTATAACCTAAAAAACTTCTTGGAATTTCCATATGACTACCATTTTTTTGTTTTTACATTATGAACATGGACATGCTCACCTTTTTTGATTGCTTTTACGACTTTACCAATATCATGACCATATTTTAGGATTGTATCTCCCTCTTTTAAATCAATCATTGCAATTTTATGACCCAAAGGAATTTCATCTGTCGATTGAATGTTTACAGTACTATCATTTTCCATTATCCAGCATGAACAATCTTGTTTTGGACCAATTTTTTCAACAACTACTACTCCTACGTTGTCTTTTTGGTCGTGAATAATAATGTCTGTAGCCATCAATATAGTGTCGAAATGTTTATTTGAATTTTGTAAAATCTTATATATTAATCGCAAAAATTAACAATTATTTTTTAAAAAATTATTCGTTACTAATTAAGAAAGGTTCTATTAATGACAAAAATGACTACAGAAGAAGCTTTTGTAAAGGTTTTGCAAATGCACGGTATTGAGCATGCTTTTGGAATAATTGGATCAGCATTTATGCCGATATCTGATATTTTTCCTGATGCTGGAATAACATTTTGGGATGTTGCTCATGAAACAAATGGTGGTTTAATTGCAGATGGTTACACAAGAGCCACAGGAAAAATGTCAATGGTCATTGCTCAAAATGGACCTGGTATTACCGGATTAGTAACTCCAATTAAAACTGCTTATTGGAATCATACGCCTTTATTATTAGTAACACCTCAAGCAGCAAACAAAACTATGGGTCAAGGGGGTTTTCAGGAAGTAGAACAAATGAATTTATTTAAAGACATGGTTTGCTATCAAGAGGAAGTCAGAGATCCATCAAGAATGGCAGAAGTATTAAATCGAGTAATTGAAAAAGCTGTTAGGGGATCAGCACCAGCACAAATAAATGTACCAAGAGATTATTGGACACAAGTTATTGATATCGAATTACCACCAATTGTAAGATTAGAGAGACAAGGTGGGGGAGTAGAAGCAATTGATAAAGCTGCAAAACTTTTATCTAATGCAAAGTTTCCAGTAATTTTATCAGGAGCAGGCGTTGTCATAGGTGGAGCAATTGAAGAAACAAAAAAACTAGCTGAAAAACTTGACTCACCAGTTTGTTCAGGATATCAGCATAATGATAGTTTTCCAGGAAGTCATCCTTTAGCAGTTGGTCCATTAGGATATAATGGTTCAAAAGCTGCAATGGAATTAATTTCAAAGGCTGATGTTGTGTTAGCCTTAGGAACTAGATTAAACCCTTTTTCAACTTTACCTGGATATGGAATTGATTATTGGCCAAAGAAAGCAAATATCATTCAAGTAGATATTAACCCAGATAGAATAGGTTTAACTAAAAAAGTGACAGTAGGTATTAGTGGTGATGCGAAATTGGTTGCTCAACAAATTTTAGAAAAATTATCAATTAATGCAGGTGACACAGATAGACAAAAAAGAAAAGATTTAATTCATCAAACTAAATCTGCTTGGTTACAAAAATTATCAAGTTTAGACCATGAAGATGATGATGAGGGAACAGTTTGGAATAAAGAAGCAAGGGAAAGAGACTCTGATAGGATGTCACCAAGACAAGCATGGAGAGCAATACAATCTGGTATGCCTGAGGATGTTATTATATCAAGTGATATAGGAAATAACTGTGCTATTGGAAATGCGTACCCAACTTTTGAAAAACCAAGAAAATACTTAGCTCCAGGTTTATTTGGTCCATGTGGCTATGGTTTTCCGTCAATTTTAGGTGCAAAGATTGGATGTCCAGATACTCCAGTAATTGGTTTTGCTGGAGACGGGGCCTTTGGAATTAGCATGAATGAAATGAGTTCATGTGCAAGAGAAGAATGGCCTGCAATCACAATGGTTATTTTCAGAAATTATCAATGGGGAGCAGAAAAAAGAAATACCACACTTTGGTTTGATAATAATTTTGTTGGAACAGAATTAGATCCAGAATTAAGTTATGCAAAAGTTGCTACCGCATGTGGTTTAAAAGGAGTTACTGTTAAAACAATGGAAGAAACAACCGCAGCAATTAAGCAATCTTGTGAAGACCAAAAGAGAGGTATTACCACATTTATTGAAGTAATTTTAAATCAAGAGCTGGGTGAGCCATTTAGACGAGATGCTATGAAAAAACCTGTAAGAGTTGCTGGTATTAATAAAAAAGACATGAAACCACAAAAAACTCTAAATGGATGATATTAAAGTTAGCTCAAATAGAAGTTTTGGAATAGTTTTTTTTCTATTATTTTTGCTTATAGCCTTATACCCTCTGACCTATAATGGAGAGATAAGAATATGGTCTATAATAATCTCTTTAATATTCCTATTTCTAGGGTTATTAAATTCAAAAATTTTAGCTCCTTTTAATAAGCTGTGGTTCAAGTTTGGATTATTTTTAGGGAAAATAATTTCACCAGTAATAATGGGAATAATATTTTTTTTGGTAGTGACACCTATTGGTTTAATAATGAGATTATTAGGAAAGGACGTATTAAATTTAAGATATAATAAGAATAGATCTTATTGGATTGAAAAAAATGGTCCAAAAAGTAAAATGAAAAATCAATTTTAATATGAGTTTTATTAAAGAATTTTGGGAATTTTTAAGAGTGAGAAAAAAGTATTGGTTATTACCAATAATTATTGTTCTTGTTATATTTGGAGGATTAATAGTTTTAACTCAAGGTTCAGCGGTAGCTCCATTTATTTATACAATATTTTAAAGTGAAATCTATTTTAGGTATATCTGCATTTTATCATGATAGTGCAGCTTGTATTTTAATTAATGGAAAAATAATTGCTGCAGCTCAAGAAGAAAGATTTACTAGAAAAAAACATGATCCAAGATATCCACATAATGCGATTGAATTTGTTTTAAAATATGCAAATTTAAAATTAAGTGAGGTTGATAAAGTAGTTTTTTTTGAGAAACCTTTTTTAAAATTTGAAAGATTATTAGAAACATATGTTGGTTTTGCACCTAAAGGTTTTGTTTCTTTTGCAAAGGCAATGCCATTATGGATAAAAGAAAAACTTTTTCAAAAAAATCTTTTATTCAATAAACTTAAAAAGCATGATCAAAATTATAAATCTGATAAAAATATATTTTTTTCTGACCATCATTTAAGTCATGCAGCAAGCGCTTTTTTTCCATCTCCTTTTAAGGAAGCGATTGTATTAACGGCAGATGGAGTTGGTGAGTGGGCGACAACTACAGTTGCTATTGGTAAAAATGATAATCTTGAAATTAAAAAAGAGATACATTTTCCACATTCTCTTGGATTGCTTTATTCTGCTTTTACTTATTATACAGGTTTTAAAGTAAATAGTGGTGAATATAAATTAATGGGTTTGGCACCTTATGGCAATCCAATTTATGAAGAAAAAATAAAACAACTTGTTGATATTAAAGATGATGGAACTTTTAGACTTGATCAAAATTATTTTAATTATGCTACCGGACTTACAATGACAAATAATAATTTTAACAATCTATTTGGTCAAAAACCTCGTAATCCAAAAAATGAAAAAATAACTCAATTTCATATGGACATAGCAGCATCGATTCAAAAAGTTACGGAGGAAATAATGATTAGATTAGCTAAATCTATAAGATCCGAATATGGCATAAAAAATTTATGTTTAGCTGGTGGTGTAGCCTTAAATTGTGTTGCTAATGGAAAAATTCTTGAAGAAAAGATATTTGATAACATTTGGATCCAGCCAGCTGCTGGAGATGCTGGAGGTTCTTTAGGTGCTGCCCTGGCACTTTGGCATATAGAGCTAGGAAAAAAAAGATTAATAAATTCAAATGATGATATGAAAGGTTCTTATTTAGGAACTGAATTTAGTCAAGATGAAATTGAAAGTGAATTAAAATCAATAGGAGCACATTTTGAAACTATTAGTTATGAAGAACTTATAAATAAAACTGCAGATTTATTATCAGAAGAAAAAGCAATTGGTTGGTTCCAGGGTAGAATGGAATTTGGTCCAAGAGCCCTTGGTGGCAGATCAATATTAGGTGATCCTAGGTCTGATAATATGCAAAAAAACTTAAATTTAAAGGTAAAGTATAGAGAAAGTTTTAGACCTTTTGCTCCTTCTGTGTTGAGAGAAGATTTATCAGAATGGTTTGATATGAAAGTTGACAGTCCTTACATGTTGTTAGTGGCAAACATTAATTCAGACAAAAAGATTCAAATGACTGATAAACAAAAAAATCTTTTTGGTATAGAAAAATTGAATATAAAAAGATCTGAAATTCCAGCCGTAACACATGTTGATTATTCAGCTAGAGTTCAAACAGTAACTGAAAATACAAATAAACGTTATTATGATTTAATAGCAAAATTTAAAGAGAAAACAGGCTGTCCAGTATTGGTTAATACATCATTCAATGTAAGAGGAGAACCAATTGTAAATACGCCAACAGATGCATTTAATTGTTTTATGGGAACAGAATTGGATTATCTTATAATAGGCGATTGTATCTTAGATAAATTAAAACAAGATTCATATCTTAAAAAAGATTATACACAGGAATTTGAATTAGACTGATTTTAAAATGAATTTTTTAAAAACTATTTCATACAACTTACTTTTTTTCTTTTTATCAATAGTTTTAATAGAAATATTTTTTGGCTATTGGTTTAAAAATGAAAATTTTGGTATTTATATGAGAAAAGAGAGAAAAATTAACTGGCAAACAACCTCAATATTTAATGGCAAAGAATACAACTTTTTTTACAAAAGAAATTATTGGGGATTTAGAGGAGAAGAGTTTGATCCAAAAAATGTTAAAATTATTTTTGAAGGTGGAAGCACTGGAAATCAAAGATATACACCAGAAGAATTAACAATTGTGGGATTGATCAATAAAGAATTTGAAAATTTAAATCAGGATATAAAAATTTTTAATGCCTCCACTGACGGAAAATCTGTAAATGGTTATATTAATGATTTTAATTTTTGGTTTCCAAAAATACCTGAATTAAATATTAAATACGTAATTTTTTTTGTAGGTATTAATGATAGATTTATTTATAATTATGAAGAAAGTTTTTGGGATAATAAAATAAGTAAAAAAAAAATTGATCAAATAAAAGATTATATAAAAAACAATAGTTTTTTTGTCGATAAATTTAAATTTTTAAAAAATAAATATTTTCCAACTAATACTTTAGCATATGATTTCAAAAATAAGTTATTGTATAATGATTTTGAATTTATAGATTATTCAAAAGCAAGTATTTTACATAAGATTTTAAATGATGATGACTTAAATTTTGTTAATCAATTTAGGAAAAGATTGGTAAATATTAAATACTTGATACAAGAAAATAATATTAAACCAGTTTTTATAACTCAATTAAAATTTGATGGTGTAAAGGAAAAAAGATTATTTTTGATAAATAACGAAGTAAAGAAATTTGCTAAAAAAAATGATTATTTTTTAATTCCCTTAGATGAAATTTTATCTATGCAGATTGATGATTATTATGATGAATTACATACAACACCTCAAGGTTCTAAAAGAATTGCAAAAAAAATTTTCCCATTTTTATTAAATTTTTTTGAAGAAAATAATGAAATTAGAAAATGATAAAAATTGTAGCTGGATAAATGATTTAAACCCCAGACTTAATATTAACAAAATTCAATCTAATAAGGATTGTGAATGGCTAATAGTTGGAGCTGGATATACGGGTTTATCTGCTGCAAGGAAATTAAGTCAAATCCATCCTAATCAAAAAATAATATTAGTTGATTCTCAACTCGCTGGAGAGGGTGCAAGCGGACGTAATTCAGGATATCTTGTTGATACAACTTTAAATGACGGTTTTAATTCTAATGATGAAATAAAAGATTATAAAAAAAAAACTGATATTTATGCACTAGGGATAAAAGTTATCAAAAAATTTATTAAAGAATATCAGGTAGATTGTGAATATAATGAGTGTGGAAAATATTTTGCTTCCTCAAAATTAGAAGATGAAAAAAAACTGCTTGGATTTTCAAAAATATTATCTCAATTAAAATTCAAACATGAAATTCTTTCCTCTGAAAATTTAAAACAAAGGTTAGGCACCAGCTTTTATAAAATCGGACTTTTTACTAAAGGTGGAATTTTATTACATCCAGGAAAACTAGTAAGAGCAATGATAGATGCATTACCAAATAATGTTGAATTATTTGAAAATTCGCCTCTTCAAAAGTGGATAAAAGAGGGAAATTTTATAAAATGTAAGTTTGAATGCGGTGAAATAAAAACAAAAAAGATTATTTTTGCAACTAATGGTTTTTTAAAATCACTTGGAATTAAAACTAATTATAATTTTCCGATAACTTTAACAGCTAGTATGACAAGACCACTGACAGATTATGAGTTTAAATCAATTAATGAACCTAAAGAGTGGGGAGTATTACCAGTGAGACCTATGGGTGCAACAGTTAGAATGACAAAAAACAGAAGAATTTTAATAAGAAATACTGCTGAAGTTAGAAATCCATTAAAGATGTCACAATCTGATTTAAATATAAGAACTCTAAAGCATAAGCTTGGAATTAAAAAAAGATTTCCTCAATTACCTGATGATATTATCCAGTCAACATGGTCAGGCATAGTTGCAAGAACAAGAAATAGTTCTCAAATTTTTGAGAAAATTAATGAAAATATTTTTGTAGCCGGCTGTTATAATGGTTCAGGTATTGGTGTAGGTACTTTGTTTGGAGAACAAATTGCAATTAAGGCATGTAATGAGAGTTCCGAGGAAATTAAAATTATTGAGTTAATAAAAAAGCCAACTTGGATCCCCCCAGAACCATTTTTGAGTATTGGGGTTAAAACAAGATTGATTTATGAGAGATTAAAAGCGCGATCCGAGATTTAATTTATTAATTTTTTTAAATAATTTGAATATTCACAATTTCCATAAAATTTAATTGATTCCTGGACCTGTTTTTTTTTAACCCATTTTTTATTTAATGCGATTTCCTCAAGACACGCAATTTTAAATCCTTGTCTATTTTCAATTGCTGATACAAAAGCTGAAGTTTTATAAAAATCTTCAATTGATCCTGTATCAAGCCAAGCACCGCCCCTGCCAATTAGATCAGCAGATAATTGTTTTTCCAATCTGTAAAAGTTTAATAAGTCTACTATTTCAACCTCACCTCTTTTAGAAGGTTTTAATTTTTTTGCATATTTTACAACTTTGTTATCAAAAAAATATAAGCCTGTAATAGCAAGGTCTGATAAATATTTTTTGGGCTTTTCTTTTATTGAAATTATCTTATTATTTTTGTTAACCTTAGCTACACCAAAGAGTTCTGGCCTAGAAACTTTGTGTAAAACAACTCTGGCCCCCCTATTTAATCTTGTATTTTCGATCAACTTGGTTGTTAAATTTTGTCCATAAAAAAAATTGTCCCCTAAAATCATAGCTACATTTTCTTTTCCTATGAACTTTTCACCAATCACGAATGCATCAGGCAAACCTCTTGGTTTATTTTGTTCTAAATAAGTAATTTTAATCCCTAAATTATTTCCATTAGGTAAGATCTTTTTATATTGATTAAGTTGTCCTTTATTAACAATAATAAGAATATCTTTAATATTAGCTAACATTAAAATTGATAACGGATAAAAAATTAGAGGTTTATCATAAATAGGAAGAAGCTGTTTATTTACAGCTTTTGTTAAAGGACTCATTCGAGTTCCCCTTCCTCCAGCAAGAATAATCCCTTTTTTAATCATAATTTTCCCAATCTCTTTACAATGTCTTTTTTTGACAAAGATTTAAAATAAGATTTATTTTTTAAGTACCAATCAAAAGTTAAATAAATTCCTTGTCTAAAATTTGTCTTTGGTTCCCAGCCAAGTGTTTTTTTAATTTTATCACTATTTAGAGCATATCTTACATCATGACCTGGTCTATCTTTGACAAATGATATTTTAACTTTTTTTCCTAATTTAATGATATTTTTAGAAATTTTAATTAGTTCTTTAGTTACTTGTAGATTATTTAAATTTTTATTTGATCCGATATTATAAAATTCACCAATTTTACCTTTAAGAAAAACTTTTAATAATGCTTCACAATGATCTTTTACATAAATCCATTCTCTTGAATTTTCTCCTTTCCCATAAATTGGAAGAGGCTTATTATTTATAATATTATAAATAAGCTTTGGAATTAATTTTTCAGGATGTTGTTTTGGTCCGTAATTGTTAGAACAATTAGTAACAATAGCTGGTATTTTATAAGTTCTAACATATGAACTTACCAAATGATCTGATGCAGCTTTACTTGCTGCATAAGGTGAACTTGGTTGATATGGATAATTTTCAGATGACCTTCCAGACAACACATCTCCATAAACTTCATCAGTTGAAATATGTATCAATTTCGATTTATATTTTTTTGAAAATTCTTTAAAACATTCTAAAAGGTTAAAAACTCCTATTATGTTACTTTGAATGAAATTATCAGGGCTATCGATAGATCTATCAACATGGGTTTCAGCTGCAAGATTAAATATACAAACTGGTTTATATTTAAATATTATTTTTTTAAGTTTTTTATCTTTAATATCACATTTGATAAATTTATATTTTTTTGAATTTTTATAATCTTTAGTGTTATAATAATTTGAAGAATAAGTTACTTTATCAATATTAATTATGTAATAATTCTTATTAATCAATAAATCTATTAAATTACTTCCTATAAAACCTAATCCACCTGTAATAATAATTTTTTTCATTTCAATTTTTTAATGACCTGGAAACTTAATTAAATTTTCAACTTTATAACCTTTTTTAATTAAATTGTCTGATCCATTTAAGTCAAAAAGATTTATTACAAATACAAAGCATGCCACTTTTCCACCTGAAATCTCAATTAATTTTGCTGCAGCCTCCGCAGTTCCACCCGTTGCAATTAAATCATCAATAACTAAAACTTTTTCATTTTTTTCAATTGAGTCCTTATGAACCTCAATTGTTGCTGTTCCATACTCTAATTCAAAATCTATAGAATGAACATCAGCAGGAAGTTTATTTTTTTTCCTTAACATTATAAAAGGCTTTTCCAAAATATAAGATACAGCAGAAGCGAATACAAAGCCCCTAGATTCTATAGCCGCTATTTTATCAAACTTCACTTTTTTTGATCTTTCAACAATCTGGTTTATTGTTTCTTTAAAAGCTTTTTCATCTTTAATTAAAGTTGTAATATCTCTAAATAGTATCCCTTTTTTTGGATAATCTTTAATAGACCTAATAAAATCTTTTAAATTCATAATAGTGATTTATAAACAATAAATAAATTAATTTTTAAACATGACAATAAATAAATTAGCAATCATAGGTGGTAGTGGTCTTTATGATGTTGAAGAGTTTAAAAATAGACAATTATTGGACCTTAATACCCCATGGGGAAAACCATCAGATCAAATATTAAAAACTAATTATAACAATAAAGATGTTTTTTTCTTACCAAGACATGGACGTGGTCATTTTATTTCTCCATCAAAAATAAATTTTAGAGCAAATATTGATGCTCTCAAACAATTAGGAGTTACCGATATTGTATCTGTGTCTGCTGTTGGCTCATTAAAAGAAGATTTGTCACCTGGTAAATTTGTAATTATTGATCAATTTATAGACCGGACATTTTCTAGAGAAAAGACGTTTTTTGATGACGAGATCGTTGCGCATGTTTCAATGGCTCATCCAACATCAAATGGTTTAATGAATGCCTGTGAAGAAGCAATTAAAAAAGAAAAAATTGAATATCAGAGAAATGGAACATATGTAGTAATGGAAGGTCCACAATTTTCTACCCTCGCAGAGTCAAATTTATATAGGTCTTGGAAGGCAGATGTAATTGGAATGACAAACATGCCAGAGGCAAAATTAGCAAGAGAAGCAGAGATAAGATACGCATCTGTTTCAATGGTAACAGA
Source organism: uncultured Pelagibacteraceae bacterium (assembly GCA_902630945.1). Lineage (GTDB taxonomy): Bacteria > Pseudomonadota > Alphaproteobacteria > Pelagibacterales > Pelagibacteraceae > Pelagibacter. The sequence goes on along the minus strand of CACOWV010000002.1, from coordinate 76,350 downwards.
TTATGATTGTTGGCACCCAAATCATGAAAATGTTGATGTTCAACAAGTAATTACAGTTTTATTAGGTAATGCTGCTAAGGCAAAAAATATGATTAAAAACTTAATTGAAAATTTTGAAAATCATATTGATCATAAAGACCCAACTAACAATTGTTTAGACGTTGCCATCATCACAGCACCTGAAAAAAGAACACAAAAAACTAAAGATAAATTAAAAACAGTTGCAGGTAGGGTTTTAAATAAATGAAAATTGAAGGTAAAGAATACCGCACAATCTGGTTTGAAAATAATGTTGTAAAAATTATTGATCAAACAAAACTTCCACACCAATTTATTATTAAAGATCTTAAAACAGTAAATGATGCGATAAATGCAATAAAAGTAATGGAAGTAAGAGGTGCGCCTTTGATAGGAGCTACTGCTGCTTATGGATTAGTTTTAGCAATCCTTGAAAATAATGACCAATCTTTTTTAAAGAAATCAGCAGAAAATTTAATCAGTTCCAGACCAACAGCAATAAATTTAAAGTGGGCTGTTGATAGAATGATCAATAAATTATCAGGAGTTAATAGTGATAAAATTTTAGAAATAGCTTTGAATGAATCTAAAGAAATTTGTGAAGAGGATATAAAGTTTTGCCAAAATATAGGATTAAACGGTCTCAAAATAATTGAGGAAATATGTAATAAAAAAAAAGATACAGTAAATATTTTAACACATTGTAACGCTGGATGGCTTGCAACAATAAATTGGGGGACTGCTACCTCTCCAATATACCATGCACACAAAAAAGGTATTCCAGTTCATGTATGGGTAGATGAAACAAGACCAAGAAATCAAGGAGCTAATTTAACTTCATATGAGTTAAATGAAGAGGGGATTAAAAATACAATCATCGCAGATAATACTGGTGGGATTTTAATGCAAAGAGGTGAAGTTGATATGTGTATTGTTGGAACAGATAGAACTTTAGCTAACGGAGATGTTTGTAATAAAGTTGGAACTTATCTAAAAGCTTTGGCTGCTCATGATAATGATATTCCTTTTTATGTAGCACTACCAAGTTCAACAATTGATTGGAATATGAAAAATCATAAAGATATTCCTATAGAAGTGAGAAATTCAGAAGAATTATCTCATATCGAAGGTTTTGATAAAAATGGAATTATTAAGAAAGTACAAATTTATCCAAAAAAAAGTAAAGCTATGAATTTAGCCTTTGATGTTACACCTGCAAAATATGTAACAGGATTAATTACTGAGAAAGGCATATGTGAGGCATCAACGGATGGATTAAAGAGGTTATTTAAATGAAAATTTTAGATCAAAGAAATCAGATTATTGAATATTCCTTAAAGCTGAATTCCACAAATCTTTCACCACTAAGATCAGGCAATATATCTCTAAGATCTAAGGAAAATGGTACTGATGGTTACTTGATCACTCCTTCTGGAAAAAAATATGAAACATTAAAATCAGAAGATATTATTTTTATGGGTTTAAATGAAGAGGTAGAAAATAACGAATCAATTAACAAACCCTCATCTGAATGGAGATTTCATAGAGATATTTATGTTAATAAAAAAGATGCTCATGCAATTGTTCATGCTCATTCTCCACACGCAACAGCTGTGTCTTCACATGGAAAAGCTATTCCTCCGTTTCATTATATGATTGCACTAGCTGGCGGTGAGGACATTAAATGTGCTGAATACGCAACTTTTGGAACAGAAAAGCTGTCTAAAAATGTAATTAAGGCTCTACAAGATAGAAGTGCCTGTTTAATGTCTAATCACGGCCAGGTTGCCTTTGGTAAAAATTTAGAAGATGCCTTCGAACTTGCGCAAGAGGTAGAAAATATTTGTCATCAATACACTATTGCTCTAAAGTTAGGACAACCTAAGATTCTTTCATTTGAAGAAATGAAAAAAGTTTTAGACAAGGCTAAGAATTATAAAAAAGGGTAAAATGATTAAAGTTGGGGAGCATATTACTTTAGATATAATTGGAACTTCGAAGGAGTATGATCCTTCAGTTTATGAAAGAGTAATAAATAAAATTGCAAAAGCAGCTGATGTTACTATTTTAAATATTTCAAAATATAAATTTGAACCCCAAGGATTTACAATTTTAGCATTACTAGCTGAAAGTCATATAAGTTTTCACACTTTTCCAGAAAAAGGGATAATAAGTTTTGATTTTTTTACCTGCGGTAAAATAAGTCCATCTATTGCAATTGATATTGTTAAAGAAGAATTTGAGCATAAAAGAATTGTAAAAAAAGAATTTAATAGAGATACTAGATCTCTTTATCATGATATTTATAGCACACCTGGATTACAAAAATCATATGTTGTGAATGAAGTTTTAGAGGATTTTAAATCTAAAGTTGGTCAGCATATAGAAATTTTGGAACTAGAGCAATTTGGAAAATCTTTATTTATTGATGGTGAAATACAAGTTGCAGCATCAGATGAATACTTGTATAGCTCAACTTTTGTCGGCTCGGGTTTAAAATTAAACAAAAATAACGACAAAGCTGCAATAATTGGTGGCGGAGATGGCGGTGTAGCAAGAGAATGTATTTCTAAAAAATTTAATTTTATAGATTGGTATGAGCTTGATCCTGAGGTAGTTGACGTATGTAACAAACATTTAGGAGATATTGGAAAAAAAGCTACTGAAAAAAATTCTGTGAAATGTGTTTGGGGCGATGCATTTGAAAGTATAAAATTAGTAAAAGAAGACACTTATGATCATATATTCGTTGACCTAAATGATGATCAATTTTGTATTGATCTAGCAGCAAAAAATATGGACTCTTTAGTAAGAATTTTAAAACCAAAAGGAGTTATTACTGCTCAAGTTGGCAGCCAAGATAAAAAACCCCACCAAGTTGAAAACTGGCTGAATGTTTTTCACCATCATTTTGGAAATACCAAATTATCAAGGGTTTATGTGCCTAGTTTTGATTGCTCTTGGAATTTCTCCTCATCAATAAATCATTAATTTTTTCTTTTTTATATCTGTAATTTATGAAATACTAATTTTTTTATTAAAGGAGAGAATGATGAATATATTCAAAAAAACAATTTTTTCAGTTTTACTTTCTCTATTAGTTATGGGGAATGTTAATGCTGACAAAATTAGAATTGGAACAGAAGGTGCTTACCCTCCGTGGAATTCTAAAGACGAGTCTGGTAAATTAATAGGATTTGAAGTGGAGTTAGCTTACACACTTTGCAGATATATTGGACAGCAATGTACAATAGTGGAGCAAGATTGGGATGGAATGATACCTGCATTAATTATGAGAAAGTTTGATGCAATAATGGCAGGAATGTCTATTACAGCAGAAAGACAAAAAGCAATTAGCTTTTCTCAAGGTTATGCTGATGAAGTTGCATCTTTAGCAGTTATGAAAGGTTCAAGCTTAGAGGGTTTAGATACTCCAGCTGGAATTAATTTAACTAAACCTAACGCTGCTGCAAAAAAAGCATTAAAAACTCTTACAGCTGCATTAGCAGGTAAAACTGTTTGCGTACAAACTGCTACAATTCACCAAAACTTTTTAGACTCTGGTGATGTTGGGAAAGTAAACGTAAGAACATACAAAACACAAGATGAAGTAAACTTAGATTTAGCATCAGGTAGATGTGACGCTGCATTAGCTGCTGCAGTAGCATTTAGCGATTATGCAGAAAAATCTGGTAAGCCTGTTGTATTAACAGGTCCAACTTTTTCAGGTGGTGCGTTTGGAAACGGTGTTGGAGTTGGTATTAGAAAAGATGATACTGAACTTTTGAAAAAGTTTAATGCTGCAATTAATAAAGCGAGAAAGAACGGAGATATTAGTAGAATAGCTACTAAGTGGTTCGGTTTCGACGCTTCTATGTAATTCAATTTTAGATTTGGCGACTATCATGTATAGTCGCCGATCTGTATGGAACTTCTAGCATTTGGAGATACTGGTTGGGGTGATGAGTTATTTCGCGCCACTTTAATGACGATAGCTGTATCAATTACAGCAATAATAATTGGTTTTAGTTTCGCTGCAATTTTTACTCCATTAAAATTATCAAAATTAAAATCCTTAAATTTAATCGCCAATACATACACTACAATAATTAGGGGAGTGCCTGAACTTCTTGTTATTTACCTTTTCTTCTTTGGAGGCAGTGGAGCGATTATGTTTGTAGCTTCAATGTTTGGTTATAATGAGTACATAGAAATAAATGCTTTTGTAACTGGTTCATTCGCTATTGGAATTATTTCGGGTGCTTATTCTACTGAAGTTTTTAGAGGCGCAATCCAATCTATCGACAAAGGTCAATTTGAAGCTGCTAAAGTTTTAGGTTTTAGTAAATTTAAGCAGTTTTATAAAATCATTCTGCCACAAATGTTAAGACTTGCGATACCAAATTTAAGTAATGTTTGGCAAATTACTCTCAAAGACACATCTTTAATCTCTGTAACAGGATTGGTTGAAATAATGAGACAATCTTACATTGCCGCTGGGTCTACAAGAGATCCATTGTTTTTTTACTCTTTTGCAGCAGTTTTATATCTGCTGCTGACTTTCTTAAGCATGAAGTTAATTAATAAGTTAGAAGTTAAATATAGTAGGGGGTATTGATGGATTTTGAATTAATGATCAATAGTTTTCCAAAACTCCTCAATGCTGCTGTTATAACTTTAAAACTTTTGTCAGTTTCTTTAATTGTAGGATTATTCATTGGTCTTTTATTCGCAATTTTAAGATTAAATAAAAATATTTTTATAAATAGATTTGCCTATGGATATTCATACGTATTTAGAGGCACTCCACTTCTAGTGCAGATATTCATTATTTATTTTGGTTTAGGTCAAATTGAGTATTTGAGATCAACATTTTTATGGGTAATTTTAAAAGAACCTTATTGGTGTGCAATTATTGCTTTCGCATTAAACACTGGCGCTTATACCTCTGAAATTTTAAGATCAGCCTTTCAAACAATTAAACCTGGTATAATTGAGGCTGGTCAAAGTTTAGGTATATCTAGCAAGATTATTTTTTATAAAATACAAATCCCAATAGCTATTAGACAATCACTTCCAGCATATGGAAATGAAATAATTTTGATGATGAAAGGCACTTCTTTAGCAAGTACAGTTACAATAATGGATCTCACAGGTGTTGCAAAATATATAATTTCAACAACTTTTAAACCAATTGAAGTATTTATAGTTGCTGGTGGAATTTATTTATTTATGACTTTTATAATTCATAATGTGATTAAATTTTTAGAAAAAAAATACAGCTTTAATTAAAGAATAACTAAATCTAATTTTTGTTTACCAAGTCTTTCGTTACCTTTTTTAGTAACTAGATAGGTTTCACCTAGGTTCATTGCTAATCCACTATCTGAGTCCATTAATATCATATGCATAAAAAAAACATTACCTGGTTCAATAATGTATGGATTTCCTGTGTATAACATTGGCCAATCCATCCAATTTGGAGAAAAAGTTGTGCCTAAAGAATAACCACATGCATTCATTCTTGCTTTATTAAAACCAAGATCATCAAAAGTCTTTGCATGAGCATCGAACACTTCTCCAATTTTATTTCCTGGTATCAATTTATTTTCACAATTCTTTAATGCCTCAACACAAGCCTCATGCATTTTATGATGTTTAGGATCAGCTTTTCCAATAGGAATTGTTCTAAACATTGCTGAATGGTAATGTCTATAAGTTCCAGCCCATTCCACAGTTAATTGATCTTGATTATTCAAAATTTGTTTTTCTGCTTGATAACGGCAAAGAAGAGCATTTTTACCTGAACCAATAATGAATTCATTTGCAGGATAATCACCACCACCCTCAAATATAACTCTATTCATTTCAGCCAATATTTTAGACTCACTTACACCAGCTTTTGCGTTTTTCCATACTTCATCTAAAGCTTTATCAGCAAGCTCAGCAGCTTTTTTTACATAAATAATTTCTTCTTTAGATTTAACGACTCTTAATTTAGTTATTAATTCTGACTTATCTTCTACACTGCAATAATTTTCTAAAGATTTATTTAATCTTAGTGCATTACGTCCAGTTAAACCGTAAGCCTCATATTCGACTCCTAATTTTTTTCCTTTAAGATTTAATTCATCTAGAATAACCTTAAGATCATTCGTTGGATTTGATCCATCTTTATCAACCCATATTCTTATATCTTCTATATTTGACGTGTTCTGAGCTTGTCTTAAATCTGGGGCTCTTGTAAGCAATATTGTATTTCCATTTTTATCAAAGATTAAAGTTTGAAAGAAAACATATCCAAATGTGTCATAACCAGTTAACCAATACATAGACTCTTGTCTAAACATTAACAGAGCATCTAAATTAAGCTCGTTCATTGAATTTAAAACTTTAGATTTTCTTGATTTAAATTCTTCTTTTGAAAAATGAAGTCCCATTTAATAATTGGTGTACTCTTTAATTTCTTTTATCGATGATCCTGTATAATTGTTAATTTCTAGTTTTATTTTTGCACGATCATCATTTAAAAAATGAACATCTCTTGAAAGTTCAATAAATTTTTCTCCAAAATTCTTATCTTTTTCACATTGCCTTTTATCATCTTCAATAACCCAAAGTTTAGCATTTATCTCTTTAAGTGATTGATAAAGATTATTGAGTTTATCATCAGATTTAACATTTTTTTTTAATTGATCTTTTAAAATAGAATGTTCATTTGTAATAAATTTTAACTTTTCAGAATCTTTTATTTTTTCTAATTTAATCTCTAAAATTGAAATTTTGTCTAAAAGTTCTCCAATTGAAACTTCTATGATAATTTTATTCATAAAATTTAATACTGTGCTATCTTGTTTTAAATATGTCTAATATTTTAATTATTAAACACGGATCATTAGGAGATATAGCGCAAGCGAGTGGGGCAATTCAAGATATATCTGAAAATCATAAAAATGATCATATTTATCTATTAACAACCAAACCTTATTTTGATTTATATAAAAAAAATCCTTTTATTCATGAGGTAATCTTAGACAAAAGATTACCTAGATATAATCTAATTTATTTGTATTTTCTTATGAGAGAACTCAAGAAGCATAAATTTTCAAAAGTTTTTGATTTACAAAACTCATCTAGAACTAATTTTTATAAAAATATTCTTTTTCCAAAAGCTGATAAAATAATTTGGTCTAGTTCAATCACAACATTGCCAATAGATAAAAACAAAGAGGAATTTGACAAAATTTCAGTGTTAGAGAGATTCGATTATCAATTAAAGGAATCTGGCTTACATACTTCAAATACTTTAAAGCCAGATTTTTGTTGGGCCTCTACAGATATCAGTGAAATTAGAAATTTTTATAAGTTTGATAAGTATATTTTATTATTTCCTTTTTGTTCACCACATTTATCAATAAAAAAATGGCCTTATTACAATAAACTTATTGAGTTAATCCTAAATAGATATGGTGATGAATATAAAATTATAACAGCACCAGGACCTTCAGAAATTAATGATGCAAAAAATATAAATGCATTAGCTTTGCTAGATAACGGCAGAGCATTAGATATTGCTCAATTAACATCCTTAATTAAAGATAGTTCTTTTGTTGTAGCCAATGATACTGGTCCAGCTCATATTGCGGCACATGTTGGAGCAAGTGGTATTACATTGTTTGGTAAACATACAACAGCTTTTAAAGTAAGTATCGAAAGAGAAAATTTTAAAGCTATTGAGGTAACAGATCTTAATAATTTAAGCGCGGAAAAAGTATTTGAAAGGTTGACTAAGACTTTATCTTAATTTAGAATTTTTTTATATTCATCAATAACTCTATTCCACTGAAACTTAGAAACATATTCCTTAGCATTTTTACCAAGCACATGATATTTTTTGTTTTCAATCATTGAATTTAAAGATGAGTAAATATCATCTAGATTGTTTCCATCACAAATTAAACCTGTCTTATCATGACTGATTGCATCAGATGCTCCACCATCCTTCCCCCCAAGTGAAGGAATGCCATATTGAGCAGCTTCTACATAAGCTATTCCAAATCCCTCAACAGAAGTTTTATGAATAATCGAAGGCATAACAAAAATATTGGACATAGCTATTAAAGAATTTTTTAAGTCACTACTAATATCTTTAAAAAACATAACTTGAGAACTTAGATCAAGTTCTTTTACTAAATCTTTAATATTTTCTTCCTCATCACCATAACCAATACAAATATAAACTATGTTAGGGTATATTTGTTTCAAATTTCTTATAGCCATAACTATTTTCTCATGATTTTTTCTTTTATCAAATCTTGAAACTGTGATCAATCTTGGTGATTTTGTTTTTAGTAAGCTTTCAACTTTTAATAATGATTTTTTATTTAATTCTTGCACAGGATTAACACCTGGATTAATTACAATTAATTTATCTTTATGAACTCCATTATTGATTGCTAAATTTTTTGTATATTCAGAGTTAGCAATTACTTTTTCAACATTATTTAACACGTTAACTACTCTTTTATTTAAGGAACTTCCTTTTGGATGATTAATTTCTTTTCCATGTATTAAACAGTATTTTTTTTTATCAGTTTTGATTAACTCTAAACTCTTCCAGTGATCAGCAATCACCCCTCGAACTTTATTTTCTTTTAAGAATTCATTTACTAATTGAGCTTTTCTTATTTTTCTAAGAAACTTTATTCCACCAACTCTTTCTATTGAAAAATTTTCATTTTTATCAAATTCTTTATGATTTTCTTGATAGTCTGCAAAAACTTTAATCATAAAATTTTTAGACATTTCTTTAGTAAGGCCCCACATTAAACTTTGCATACCACCTAATTCAGGAGGGAAAGTTCTAGTTACGATCAAATACATTAATTATTTTTCCACTTTATGCCACAACCAGCACTTGGTCTTTGATTTTCAGGTCCCTTACCAGTTTTAGCTATTTGTTTCATAGCTACAAGAAGATCACTTTCGCCGCTTCTTACTGGCACTAAGTTTTTAAGTTCTCTTAATCTTCCCCTATATTGAAGCTCTAAATCTTTATTATAACCAAAAAAGTCTGGCGTACATACAGCATCATATGTTTTAGCAATTTCCTGAGTTTCATCATTCAAATAAGGAAAACCAAATTGATTTTTTTTAGCAAATTCAATCATATTTTCAAATGAATCTTCAGGATAGTTTTCAGCATCATTTGCACATATAGCTACTGAGTTAATACCTATATTTTTTAGTTCATTGCAATCTTCAACAATATCTTTAGTAACAGCTTTTACGTATGGGCAGTGGTTACAAATAAACATAATCAATGTTCCATTTTCACCTTTAACATCATTTAGAGAAATTATTTTATTCTCGGTCGATTTAAGCTTAAAGTCGTGTGCCTTTTGGCCGAAATCACATATTGGAGTTTGTATTGGCATAATGTAATAATATATAAATTATGTTTTACGATTTAAAAGATAAAAAACCAAAAAACTCTGGCGAAAATTGGGTAGCCCCAAATGCAACTATTATTGGTGATGTTACTTTAGAAAAGAATTCAAGTATTTGGTTTAATGCAACATTAAGAGGAGATATAGAAAATATCCATATAGGCGAGGGGTCAAATGTTCAGGACGGAAGTGTTTTACACACAGATCCAGGCTGTCCTTTAAAAGTGGGAAAAGATGTGACCATCGGACATTTAGTTATGCTTCATGGATGTACAATAGGAGATAATAGTTTGATTGGTATTGGTGCAGTAATTCTCAACAAAGCTAAGATCGGAAAAAATTGTATAATAGGCGCCAAGGCTCTAATTACAGAAAATAAAGAGATACCAGATAATTCTTTAGTAGTTGGTTCTCCAGGAAAGATTATAAGAGAAGTTACTGAGGAAGAAAAGAAAGCAGTCTGGGAAAATACCAAGCATTACCAAGATAATTGGAAAAAGTATTCGAAATCAATTTTTTAGTTGTTGAAAAAAAAACAAAAACTATACTTAGAATATGTCAAATATAATTTCAGAAAAATATAAAGATTTAGAAACCTTTTCCTCTGAAAAAAAAAATCTTTTTATAAAAGCAAAACCATTTCCTTTCATTGAATTAGACAATTTTTTTGATGAGGATTACTTAAATGGTATATTAGAAAGCTTTCCGAAAATGAGCGAAAATAAACATGATTTTAATATGAATACTAAAGCAGAAGTAAAACTTGCTATAAGTTCACCTGATAGAATACCAAGCAAAATTAATTCATTTATTGAATTTTTAAACTCTTATTTGTTTTTAGATTTTATTCAAAAACTAACCGGAATTGAACAAAAATTAATTCCAGATCCATATTTATTCGGAGCTGGTCTACATGAGATTAAAAAAGGAGGTTTTTTGAAAGTTCATTCCGATTTTAATCTTCATCCCCAACTAAAACTAAATCGAAGATTAAATTTATTATTGTATTTAAATAAAGATTGGAAAAAGGAATGGGGTGGTCATTTAGAACTTTGGGATAAAGAGATGAAAAATTGCGCGGTTAAAATATCACCTTCTTTTAATAAGCTTGTAATTTTTAATACAACTGATTTTAGTTTTCACGGACATCCAAATCCATTAAATTGCCCTGAGGATGTTACTCGTAAATCATTAGCTTTATATTATTATACTAATGGTAGACCTTCTAATGAAATAAATCCTGCTTTAGGAGAAAGTGCTCAAACAACTCTATATCAAAAAAGAGAGGGTTATGAGGATGATTTTGCAAGGAATAGAATCGAGTTTAAAAAATTTTTTGGTAAATTTTATATTAGAAAAAAAGTTAAATATTAAGGAACTAACCAAGCAATTTTATTAGCTTCTAAATCAAATTTTGCTCTTCGATGTCCTTTGGCTGCAAGATAAAGCCATTCAATGGATTTAATTTTACATTTAATAACTGTAAAATTTTTGTAACCTTCTTCGCTTTGTTCCATGGTGTAATCAAAATCTTCTAATTTAGATATCATTCCAGAAGTTGGATTTTCTGATGCAGTTCCAGGAGGATTATCAGTTAAATAACAACGTCTGCTTATATGTTGAGTTTTTTTCCATGAATCTTCAGTTGTAGAATTTTGATTATTTACCTCACACTCTACTTTAACTCTCAATTGTATCTTTTCTTCTTTATCGTAGAAAACTAGAGAGGCATTCTTATTCTTTTTAAGAATATCAACCTTTGGAGATCTTAAATCAGTATGAAATTGTAATAAATTATTTGCTCTATCTGATTTACGTAAAACAACAATTCTACCATCTACTTCCTCTTGGTGAGCACAAATAAAGACAGGAATTCTAAATGGTGAACTTCTGTTTGTCACAGCATCATTCAGCATAGTCCAGTACTTATTCTGAATTTCTTCTAAATTTTCATAGTATGCTGGTTGCATACATTACTTTCTAAATCTTTTTATTAAACTTGAGGTATCCCAACGATTTCCACCTAAACCTTGAACTTCTCCATAAAATTTATCCACAAGTTCTGTAATAGGTAATAATGAGCCATTGTTTTTAGCTTCATCCATTGCAATTTTTAAATCTTTTCTCATCCAATCTACTGCAAAACCAAAATCAAATTTATCATCAATCATAGTTTTATATCTATTTTCCATTTGCCAAGATTGTGCAGCACCTTTTGAAATTACTTCAATAACATCTTCCATGTTTAATCCGGCTTTCATGCCAAAATTAATTCCTTCAGATAATCCTTGAACTAATCCAGCAATACAAATTTGATTAACCATCTTTGCAAGCTGCCCACTACCAGCGTTACCAAGTAATTTCATTTTTTTGCTGTAGCAATCGATTTTATCTTGAGCTTTATCAAAATCAGCTTGATCTCCACCTATCATAACAGTTAATGCACCATTTTCTGCACCAGCTTGACCACCAGACACTGGAGCATCCAGTGCTCCAAATCCATTTTTTTTTGCGTGATTGTAAATTTCTCTTGCTATTGTTGCTGAAGCAGTAGTGTTATCAATATATATTGCACTTTTTTTTATTGTTTTAAAAGCACCATTACTACCAAATGTTACTTCTCTTAAATCATTGTCATTTCCTACACAGGTAAAAATATATTCGGCATCTTTTGCAGCCTCAGCTGGTGTTTCTGCTATTTTACCCTTGTGTTCTTTAATCCATTTTTCTGCTTTAGATTTAGTTCTATTAAAAACAGTTACATTGTGCCCACCTTTTGATATATAACCAGCCATTGGATAGCCCATGACACCAAGACCTATGAAAGCAACATTACAACTCATAATTAATTATGTTTAATAGTTTAAATTTAAAAGTAATTATATTTGGATTTATTTTTACATTTTTTTCTAGTTTTGGACAGAGTTTTTTTTTAGGACTTTTTAATTCTAGCATAAGAGAAACACTTTCAATCACTCATGGACAATTTGGCTCAATCTATGCGTCTGCTACTTTATTAAGCAGCTTTCTTTTAATTTGGGTTGGAAAAAAAATTGATGATATTAATATTTTCAAATTTGCTTTTTATGTAGCTATACTTCTGTCTTTTTCTTGCTTTTTCTTTTCAAAGGTAACATCTATAGCTTTTTTATTTATTGGTGTTTTCTTAATGAGATTTTCTGGTCAAGGGCTAATGTCTCATACTGCAACAACGACTATTACAAGATATTTTACTAAATCTAGAGGTAAAGCTCTTAGCGCTGGATGGTTTGGTCTTTCAACAGCAGAATTTATTTTACCTGTATTAATAGTTTATCTACTTACAATTACTGCATGGCAAAATATTTGGATATCAATATCTATTTTTACTTTAATTTTTTTGCCTATAACGTCATTTTTTTTAATAAAAAAATTAGATTTTGATACAAGAGAACAATTAGACTCTAATGAAATTGAGGTAAAAGAGATAAAACAATGGAAAAGAATTGAAGTTATTAAAGATTATAGATTTTATATTGTTTGTTTAAATATGTTAGCGATGCCATGGATTGCAACTGGTGTATTTGTTTATCAATCATTTATTACTGAAGCCAAAGAATGGGGCCCTTTTATAATTGCCCAATCATTTATGGTATATTCAATATTGTCTGTTGTTACTTTATTAGGATCTGGTTTTTTAATTGATAAATTTACTAGTAGAAAACTTTTAATCTTTATGAATTTACCGTTGTTGTTTTCAACATTAGTTTTATTTTACTTTAATCATCCAATGGTATCTTTTATTTTTCTAGGATTAATTGGTATCTCAAATGGTCTTGCGAATGTTTTGGGCTCTTCAACATGGGCTGAGATCTATGGAGTTAAATTTATTGGATCGATTAAGGCTTTAACCACAGCTTTAATGGTTTTTTCTACTGCTTTTGGAACAGCTTTGTTTGGTTTTTTAATAGATCGTGGTTTTTCGATCGAGCAGATTGCTATGATATCATTTATCTATATTTTGATCTCTTTAGTTCTGTTATTTTTTATTAGAAATAAGCTTAATCCACAATATATCTAAAAAATCTTCTTGATTTTTTTTGTCTCACTGTATAGATACTGCGCATGGCTAGAGTTACAGTAGAAGATTGTATTGATAAAGTTGAAAGTCCATATGAATTAGTTTTGGTTGCCAAAGAAAGAGCAACTCAGTTAAACACTGGAATTGAACCAACTTTAGATAGAGATAATGATAAAAATACAGTAATTGCATTAAGAGAGATCGCAGAAGAGAACATTAAAGTACCTGATTTAACAGAGAGTGCTGTTTATAAATTAAGAAAACATATCGAGCAAGTAGATGATGGCGCTGAGGCCGATGAAGATATAGGAGATGATTTTGAGAATTTATATAAAGGTGAAATTTCTAAAAGTGGAACTCCTATTTTACCCTCAAAAAGAGCTAGAAGAACACCAGAAAAAATTCAAGTTTCCCAAGATGATTTAGCTGAACTTTCTCAGACAGCGAAGCCCAATGTAGAAACATCATCATCAGAAGATCTAGAGAGCAATGATGACAACGTATCTTTAGACGAAGTATCAGAAAGTGAAAATCAAGTATCAGAAGTTAACACAGATGATTCTGAAGCTTCAAACTCGTAAAAAAAATAATATAAAATTTAATCATGAATAGGAAAGTATCAGTGGCTCCAATGATGGATTGCACAGATCGTCATGAACGTTATTTTTTAAGATTAATATCTAAAAATACTCTTCTTTACACTGAAATGATTGTTGATGAAGCTATCAACCGAGGAAATAAAAAAAAATTATTAGAATTTAATATTAGTGAAAAACCAGTTGCTCTTCAATTAGGTGGTTCATCACCTGAACTCTTAGCAGGCGCTGCAAAAATAGGTGAGGATTTTGGTTATGATGAAATAAATTTAAATCTTGGTTGTCCAAGTAAAAAAGTTGAGAAAAATAAATTTGGAGCCTGTTTAATGAAAGAGCCGAATTTAGTAGCAGATTGTCTTAGTAAAATGCAATCAATAACTAAATTACCTGTAACAATAAAAACAAGAATTGGTTACGATAATATTGAAGATTATGAAAATTTTTATAATTTTATCTCTATTCTTAAACAAACTGGAGTAAAAACATTTATAATTCATGCAAGAAAAGCAATGTTAGGAAAGTTTACACCAAAACAAAATTTAAATATTCCCCCTTTAAAATATGATTACGTTTATAAGTTAAAAGAGGATTTTCCTGAGGATGAAATTATTATTAATGGCGGCATATCATCTGTAGGAGAAATTAGCACTCATCTTAAAAGGGTGGATGGTGCAATGATTGGTAGAGCCGTATACCACACACCTTATTTGCTAGCAAAAATTGAAAAGGAAATTTTTAAAAATGATGATATTCCTAGTAGACAAGCTGTTATTGAACAATTAATTCCATATATTAAAGATGAATTAAAAAAAGGTACTAGATTAAATCAAATTATGAGACACACATTAGGATTATTTCATGGTCAAAGTGGAGCTAGTTATTGGAAAAGATATTTAAGTGAAAATATGTGCGTTCGTGACGCTGATGTTCAAAAGATAGATCATATAATGGATAAAATTAATAATAATATTGAAAGAAGAGTAGGCTAATCTGCTAAACTCAATTTTATCTAATCAATATTCTTTATATATCATTTTAATGATTGCTACCGCTTTTCCAGTAGGTTTTTTTGCTGGTTTATTTGGAATTGGTGGAGGATTAATTACTGTACCATTCCTCTTTTTTATATTTGAAGCACTTGGCATTGATATAGACTATCTAATGCATTTAGCGGTTGGAACATCATTTGCAATTATTATACCCACTTCAATGGTATCTGTTTATACACATAACAAACATAAATCTGTAGATCCAAATATAGTAAAAACGTACGGTTTATTTGTAGTTATTGGTGTTTTACTTGGAACTACTTTTGCAGCAATGGCAAAGACAAAATCATTAGTAGTTTTTTTTACTATAGTTGTTTTCTGTTTGGGTACATATTTATTAATTACCTCTAATCAACAAAAGATTAGTAAAAATAAATTTAAATTACATTTTAGAGTTATTTTTGGATTAATTTCTGGATTTATTTCTGCCCCAATGGGTATAGGTGGTGCAGTCATGAATGTACCAATATTAAAATATTTTGGTTATCCAATTAAAAAAGCTATTGGTAGTGCAGCAACAATTGGATTTATTATTGCATTATGTGGAGCTATTGGATTTAGCTATTCAGGTTTTGTGCTAAATGTAAATTTACCACTTAGTATAGGATTTATTAATGTACCTGCTTTTTTAATTTTTATACCTATAACAATGATAATGGCGAAAATAGGTGCAAACAAAGCTCATAAAATTGATAAAGTTAAACTTCAAGTTCTATTTGGAATTTTTTTATACTTTGTTGGAACAATCTTTGTATATAGATATTCAGGACTTTAAAAAAAAAGGGGCGGCTTCAGTCTCCCTCTACCGCCCTTAATTTAATTTTAGGCGATTCTTGAATTTTTTAAAAACTAAAAATAAAAGAAAATGATTCTTATTAACTATTGGATTTTATGGCAGGGGTTCAGGCTCTATTGGTTCTGAAAACTCAATTTCATCAACTCTATAAGAAGCTAAAAGTTCAGGTAAATCATTATAATTTTGAGAATTAGATATATTTAAGGTTGAATTTCTTTGGTTCTCATTTTTAAATACAAAATCGTAAGGGTTTAATTTGTTCATAACTTTTCCTGTTCCATAAGATAAAGATGCCTGATAAATACTTCCAGTTTTAGCACCTGTAAATGCAGGCCCTAGAAGAGCAGTGCCTGGTGTAGTGCAATTACTCAAAATAAAAAATACTGAAATTAATATAATTTTTTTAAACATTTTACGCTCATTTAGCTGATATATGATTCTTGTCCAATTAAACTTAGAATTTTTTCAAAGTTATACAAATTATTACACGTAAAAATTGTATTACATATTAAAAGTTAAACTCAATTTAAACACTAGTTAAATGATTTAGGAATCTAAAATTGATAAATTTTGGTATGAAAAAAAAAAGAATTATAAAAAAAGATTTAAAAGATTTAAAGCAATTTGGATCTTTTTTAAAGAAAAAGAAAATTGAGATTATTCCAAACAATTTAGTTAAAAATACCAAGAATAAAATTACCAATTTTTACGAAAATTATAAAAAAAATAAAGAAAGAGCAAAAATTAGATCAGAAAAACAAAAAAAATTAGATGAAAAAAGACAGATTTTAAAAGAAAAAAAAGAAGCACAAAGAGAAAAGTTTAACAAAATAAGAGAAGAAAAGAGGCAAATTCAACTACAACGAAAATTAATTATAGATAATGAAAAACAAGTAAGAAAAAATGAGGAAAAAAGAAAAAAAATTGAGGAAAAGAGAATTAAAATTGAACAACAAAAAATTAAAGATGAAGAGGCAAGAAAATTAAGAGAAGATGCCCAAAGATTAAGGGAAGAAGAACTTAGATTGAAAATGCTCGAGAGGCAAAGAATTAGGGAAGAGAAAATCAAATCTAAAGAGGAGAGCATTAAAGCAAAAGAAATAGAGCGACAAAAAATAAGAGAAGAAAAAGATAGAGAAAGACAAGAACAAAATAGATTAAAGGATATTGAGAGACAGAAAAGGCTTGATGAGGAGCAAAAAATAAGAGAAGCAGCCAGAAAATTGAAATATGAAGAGGAAAAATTAAGAGAAACTGAGAATAGGTTAAGGCAATTAGAAATAGAAAGACAACAAGAGCTAGAAAGACAACTTCTAAAAGAGCAAGCTGAGCAAAGAGCAAAAGATGAGGAATTAAGATTAAAAGAGGAAAAAATTAAATCTGCTGAGAGAGAAAGGCTTCAAAAAGAAAAAGATAGAGCAGAAAGGGAGGAGGAGCTAAGAAAAGAAGAGGAAAAACAAAAAAGAATTGAAGAGGAAAGAGAAAAAGCTTTAAAACTTAAAGCTGAAGAAGAAGAAAGAATAAGAGAAGAAAATAGAAGAATAAAAGAATGGGAAGATAAATTTGATCAAGAACAAAAAAAGAAAGAGGATGAGTTAATTAGGAAATTTTATAGTGATCAGTCGGTAAATCAAGATACAGATGTAAATACAAATCAAAATCAAGATGAAAATAACACCGAGGAAAATAAAAATAATTAACTAAATTTTTTGATCGTATTCTCCAACTTTTCCAGTTTTCTGAAGTATTTCATCAATAAATTTAAAAATTTTAATTTTCCTATCATTTGAAGTGGGGCTTTCAGTTACAACAACCAGCGAAGGTTTATTTGAAGAAGCACGTATCAAGCCCCACGAACCATCTTCAAAAGAGAATCTAATTCCATTTACAGTTAATATTTCTTTTATTTCTTGATTATCTATTTTAATTTTTTTATTTTTGATATTTTCAATTAGATCTTTTAAATCTGCGACAACTTTATATTTTTCTTCATCTTTACAATAAGGAGCCATTGTTGGTGATTGGTACGTTTTTGGAATTTCATTCAATATTTCACTCATTTTTTTGTCTTTCTTATCTAAAAGATGACAAACTTGAATAGCTGAGTTTATGCCATCATCATAACCATATCCAAGAGGTTGATTAAAAAAAAAGTGACCGCTTTTTTCAAATCCAGCTAAAGCCTTTTCATTATGAACTTTTCTTTTGATGTGAGAGTGTCCTGTTTTCCAATAAATAGTTTTACAATTATTTTGATTCAAAACTTTATCATTTGTGTAAAGTCCTGTTGATTTCACATCAACAACAAATTTTGAGTTGTTATGCATTGAGGATAAATTTCTAGCAATTAATAAACCTATCTTATCTGAAAATATCTCATTACCTTTATTATCTATCACCCCAACTCTATCACCATCACCATCAAAGCCAAAACCGATATCAGCATCATTTTTTTTTACAGCTTGAGAAATTTGATGAAGCATTTCTAAATCTTCAGGATTTGGATTATATTTAGGAAAAGACCAATCAAGATTACAATCTAACTCAATTACCTCACATCCAATACCTCTTAAGATATCCGGTGCAAAAATACCTGCAGTCCCATTTCCACAAGCAACAATTGCTTTAATTTTTTTTTTAATTTTATTTTTATCAATTAAATCTTTTTTATAAATTTTTTGAAAATCTTTTATTTCTTTTACATTTCCTTTGCCCTCAATAAACAGTTTGTTTAAAGTAATTTCTTTTAATTCTTTCATCTCTTCTGGAGCATGAGTTAGGCCTTTTTTAATTCCCATTTTTACCCCAGTCCAACCATTTTCATTATGACTAGCAGTTATCATTGCTACTGCATCAGCATTTAAATTGATTTGAGCAAAATAAACCATTGGAGATAATGATAGCCCTATGTCCTCAACAAAACATCCCGTCGATACCAAACCTTTTTTTAAGGAGGTTTTAATTTCTTCACTATAGGACCTGTAATCGTGTCCTACTATTACTCTTGGATTTTCTTTTTTTGTATTTTTTATAATTTGTGATCCTAAGCCTTTACCAAGATTCGTTATACCTGCCTGGTTAATGTCTTTTTCATACAACCATCTAGCGTCATATTCCCTAAATCCATAGGGATCTATTTTTAAATTTTCAGACATTTTGTTAATTACTTACCTTTTTTTCAATTTTTTTATTGATTTATTTTTTGTCGCGTTCTATAAATGTTCTATTGATTTACTGTTTATATAGTATATTAACACAAAGCGCATACAACATATAGTTGTTTTCGCAAAATAACAAAATATAATACTAAAATATGAATAAAATACTATCTCAAGCATTAAAGAAAGCTGTCTCTGAATATAAGCCTGAAATCAAAGAGGTAAGCAAGGATACTAGACCTGACTTATTTTCATTGAATAATGAAACCGAACTTTTTCAAAATGATAAAGGTATTATAATCAAAATTGATCGATCAAGAGATGCAAATTTAACTGATTTTGGTAAAGCAACCTTAAAAGACAGATATCTAGGCCACAATGAATCTTTTCAAGATTTATTTGCTAGAGTTGCAAGCACATATGCAGATGACAATCTACATGCACAAAGAATTTATAATTACATAAGCAATTTATGGTTTATGCCTGCAACACCAGTTTTATCTAATGGTGGTACCAAAAGAGGTTTACCAATTTCTTGTTTCTTAAATGAAGCTTCAGACAGCTTGGGGGGAATTTTAGATTTATGGAGCGAGAACGTTTGGTTGGCTGCTAAGGGTGGAGGTATTGGAAGTTATTGGGGAAACTTAAGATCAATTGGTGAGAAAATTGGTAAAGTTGGAAAAACTTCTGGAATAATTCCATTCATAAAGGTTATGGACTCATTAACTATGGCCATTAGTCAAGGATCTTTGAGAAGAGGTTCTGCTGCTTGTTATCTTCCGGTAGATCATCCTGAAATTGAAGAATTCATGGAAATGAGAAGACCAACAGGTGGTGATCCGAATAGAAAATCTTTAAACTTACATCACGGTGTTTTAGTTTCAGATGCGTTTATGCGAGCTGTCGAAAATGACGAACAATGGGCCTTAAAAAGTCCAGCTGATGGAACTATCCAACAAACTATATCAGCAAGAAATTTATGGATAAGGTTATTGACTGCGAGAATAGAAACAGGCGAACCTTATATTATTTATATTGATACTGTTAATAGACAAATTCCTCAACATCATAAATTAGCTAACTTAACAGTCAAAACTTCTAATCTGTGTAGTGAAATAACTTTACCTACAGGCATTGATAAAGATGGTAGAGATAGAACAGCTGTTTGCTGCTTATCTTCTTTAAACTTAGAAAAATATGATGAATGGAAAGATGATCCAAATATGATCAGTGATGTAATGAGGTTTTTAGATAATGTTTTATCTGACTTTATAAATAAGGCTCCTGATCAATTTAAAGATGCAAAGTATTCTGCTGAAAGAGAAAGAAGTGTAGGTCTTGGTGTTATGGGCTTTCATTCATTCCTTCAAAAGCACAGAATCCCACTTGAGTCAGTAATGGCAAAATCTTGGAATAAAAAAATATTTAAACAAATTGATGAACAAGTTAATCAAGCATCAAAAGATTTAGCTGAGGAGAGAGGTGCGTGTCCTGATGCTGCGGAATATGGTTTTAAAGAGAGATTTTCAAATAAAACAGCAATAGCACCAACGGCATCTATTTCTATTATATGTGGAGGTGCTTCGCCAGGCGTTGAACCTATTGCAGCAAATAGTTACACACATAAAACTTTGTCAGGATCTTTTAATGTTAGAAATAGATATTTAGAGGAAATACTTGAAAGTCACGGTAAGAATGATGATGAAACATGGTCTACAATTACTACCAACCAAGGATCAGTTTCACATTTAGATTTTTTAACTGATTTGGAAAAAGATGTTTTTAAAACTGCTTTCGAATTAAATCAGAAATGGATTATTGAGTTAAGTGGAGATAGAACACCTTTTATTTCACAAGCTCAATCAGTTAATCTTTTTTTACCAGCCGATGTTCATAAAAAAGAATTACATAGAATTCATTTTGATGCTTGGAAGAAAGGTTTAAAAAGCCTTTATTACTGCAGATCAAAATCAATTCAAAGAGCTGAAAATATCAACAATGCTAAATCAACAGATATTACAGCCAATGTATATAAATCCAAAAATCAACAAACTAACGGAGAACAAGAATACGAGGAGTGTCTATCATGTCAGTAAAAAATAAAATTAAAATTGATAAGAAAGAAATAATTCAGCCAAAAAAAATGGGTTTACTAGTTGAAAACCCTGTTTACAAACCATTTAGATATCCGTGGTGCTACGATGCATGGTTAACCCAACAAAGAATTCATTGGTTGCCGGAAGAGGTGCCTCTTGGTGATGATGTTAGAGATTGGCAAAAAAACTTGTCACAACCTGAAAAAAATCTTTTAACTCAGATTTTCAGATTTTTTACTCAAGCAGATGTTGAAGTAAATAATTGTTATTTAAGGCACTACACAACTGTCTTCAAACCGACTGAGGTTTTAATGATGATGACAGCTTTTGCTGCCATGGAAACAGTGCATGTTGCTGCTTATTCTCATTTGTTAGATACCATTGGAATGCCTGAGTCAGAATATTCTGCTTTCATGAAATATAAAGAGATGAAAGATAAATATGATTATATGCAAGGCTTTAATGTGAATTCAAAGGAAGATATTGCAAAAACTGTTGCTGTATTCAGTGCTTTTACAGAAGGCTTACAATTGTTTGCAAGTTTTGCAATACTTTTGAATTTTCCTAGACACAATAAAATGAAAGGTATGGGTCAAATCGTTACTTGGTCAGTGAGAGATGAAACTCTTCATTGCAATTCGATGATAAGAATTTTCAAAGAATTCATAAAAGAAAACCCCGAAATCTGGACTGCGAAACTAAAAAAAGAACTTTATGAAGCTTGCAGAACTATAATTGAGCATGAGGATGCATTTATTGATCTAGCTTTTGAGATGGGCCCAATGGAAGGTTTAACTGCTCAAGAAGTAAAGGACTATATTAGATTTATTGGAAATAGAAGATTAGTTCAACTAGGTTTAGAGCCAATTTATGATGTACAAAAAAATCCTTTAGGATGGCTTGATACAA
Source organism: uncultured Pelagibacteraceae bacterium (assembly GCA_902630945.1). Classification (GTDB taxonomy): domain Bacteria; phylum Pseudomonadota; class Alphaproteobacteria; order Pelagibacterales; family Pelagibacteraceae; genus Pelagibacter. Next base: position 54,219 of record CACOWV010000002.1, on the reverse strand, counting down.
TGTTGAATGCTGTTGAGCATATGAACTTCTTTGAAGGTCGAGCAACAGAATATTCTAAGGCATCCACTCAAGGAACCTGGGTAGAAGCATTTAGCTAAACTTTTATCTTTGATTTAATTGTACAACTTTTCTGTGCTGGTTACCTTTGTAACTAGCAAGAGGTCTAATTAATTTGTTTGCTGCGTGTTGTTCCATAATGTGAGCTGACCAGCCTGTAATTCTTGAAATAACAAATATTGGTGTAAAAAAATCTGTGTCGAAACCCATTAAATGATAAGTGGGTCCAGTAGGATAATCAACATTAGGATGTATATTTTTTCTTTCAATCATTACCTTTTCAACAATATCGTAAATTTTTTCAAAATTTTTATCTTTTTTAATCTTTGCAACTTTTGCAAAATATTTTCTCATTGTTGGGACTCTTGAATCACCAGATTTATAAACTCTATGACCAAAACCCATCACAACATCTTTGTTATCTAAAGCATTGTTGATCCATTTAAGAGCATTCTTAGGTGTTTTTATTTTATTCATCATATGCATCACTTCTTCATTAGCACCACCATGAAGAGGACCTTTCAAACTTGCTATCGCCCCAGTAATAGCACCATGTATATCTGATAAGCTACTAGTTATAGTTCTTGCAGTAAATGTTGATACATTAAAACTATGTTCTGCATATAAAATTAAAGATACGTCAAAAGCTTTTACTATTTCCTTTTGAGGTACTTTTCCAAAGCACATATAGAAAAAATTCTCGGCAATATTTAAGTTTTTTTTAGGTTTGATAATTTTTTTACCTTTTCTCAATCTATAAAAAGCAGCTAAAGCTGTCGGTGTTTTAGCTAAAATTCTGATTGCCTTTCTCATGTTAGCTTCTGGTGAGGAGTCAATAGTTTCTTTGTCTTCAAGACCCATTATACTTACAGCTGTTCTTGCAACATCCATTGGATGAGATTTTTTTGGCATTTTTTTCAAAATGGAATAAAGATCTTTTGATAGTTCTCTGTTATTTCTTTCTTCTTTTTCAAATTTTCTGAGCTGAATAGTATTTGGAAGATCTTTATTTAAAATTAAATAGGCAACCTCCTCAAATTTACAATATTCACATAAATCTTGAGCAGCATATCCTCTATATGTAAGAGAATTAATTTCAGGCATAACTTTTGAAACTTCTGTTTCATCAACTACTATGCCTAATAAACCTTTTTTAATTTCTTCACTCATTATTCATGACCCTCAGTACTAAAATTATATATTTTTTCGTCTAAACTATTATATTTTTCGTAATCAACAAGTTCATATAATCGTTTTCTAGTTTGCATTTTATCAATAACATTATTTTGATGTCCATTTGCATAAATGTCTCTCAATCCATCTTCAACATTTTTCATTGCTAATCTTTGGGTTGTAACAGGATAAATAACAATATTATAACCAAATTGTTCTAATTCTTTATAATTAAATAATTTTGATTTACCAAACTCTGTCATGTTCGCGAGCAAGTAGCATGACAGATCTTTCCTAACTTTCTCAAAATCTTTCTCATTTTCTAAAGCTTCTGGAAAAACTATCTCAGCACCCGCATCAACATAAGCTTTACATCTGTCAATCATTTTATCAATTCCTTCTACACTTTTAGCATCTGATCTAGCAATGATTTTAAAATTTTCATCTTTTTTTGCAGATACACATTCTTTAATTTTTTTAACCATGGTTTCAGTTGAAATCAGTTCTTTATTATCTAAATGGCCACATCTTTTTCTCTCTATTTGATCTTCTAAGTGTACAGCAGTAATTCCAAATTCTTCAAAAGTTTCAATTGTTTCTTTACATGACTTAAATCCAGTATCTATATCAACAACTGTTGGAAGATTAGTTACTCTTGAAATTAAATATGATCGAGTACTTACATCTTGTAATGTTGTTAAACCAATATCAGGAAAACCAAGATCATTTGCCATTACACCACCGGAAACATAAACTGCATCATAACCAATTTCTTCAATTAATTTTGCAGTTAGAGGATTATAAGCACCTGGAACTCTTAAAATTTTTTTTGATTTTAACTTATTAACAAAATCTTTTCTTTTTTGAGCTGGTTCTTTTTTAACAAAATGCATTAAAAAATTCCTTTTCTTGAATTTCTTTTAAGTTTATTTTTCTTAACTTCTATATTTAGTTTGTTAAGTTGACCTGGTTTTAGTTTTCTTAAATTTTGAACTATTTTCAAAAATCTTTCACTTTCTTTTTTATTTAATATATTATCAGTAAGGGTAAGGAATTTCTTTATATAGTTTTCTCTTTTAAATGGACGTAACCCATAAGGATGCGCATCAGCAACGCCTTGTTCTTCAGTGATTTTTTTTCCATTTTTAAGAGTAATGATCACTTTTGCACCAAAAGCTTTTTTCTTTGGGTTTGGATCATGATATTTTTTAGTCCATTTTTTAACCTCATGTGTCTTGATTGATCTCCAAATTTTAATTGTGCTTTTCTTTTTTGCTCTAGCTTTTGTATAAGATTTTACATGATGCCAAGTTCCATCCTCTAATGCTACAGCAAATATATACATTATTGAATGATCTAAAGTTTCTCTACTTGCATTTGGATCCATTTTTTGAGGGTCATTTGCTCCAGTCCCAATTACATAATGAGTGTGATGACTAGTGTAAATATCTATTTTTTTAATTTGATTAAGATTACTCACTCTCTTTTTCAATTTTTTAGCTAAATCAATTAAGGCTTGAGATTGATATTCTGCAGAATATTCTTTTGTATAAGTTTCAAGTATTGCTTTTTTTGTTTCGCCTTTTTTAGGTAGAGGAACTTTATATAACGCTTTTTTACCATCAAGAATTCTTGCTATCACACTATCTTCACCTTCATAAATTGGACTAGGCGCACCTTCACCACGCATAACTCTATCCACAGCTTCTATAGCAAGTTTTCCAGCATGCGCAGGAGCAAAGGCTTTCCAACTTGAGATTTCGCCTTTTCTAGATTGTCTAGTGGAAATCGTAGTATGCAATGACTGTTGTATAGCTTGATAAATTGTTTCAGTATTTAATTTTAACATTGAACCAATTCCAGCAGCAACACTTGGACCTAAATGAGCAATATGATCAACCTTATGTTTATGTAAACAAATTCCCTTAACCAAATTCACTTGAACCTCATAAGCAGTTATAATTCCTCTCAATAAATCTAAACCACTTTTTTTATTTTGTTGAGCAACGCTTATTAAGGGAGGGATATTATCTCCTGGATGACTATAATCAGCTGCTAAAAAAGTATCATGAAAGTCAAGCTCTCTAACAGCTGTTCCATTAGACCAAGCTGCCCACTCACAATCAAACTTTAATTTACTATTTACCCCAAATAAAGTAGCACCATTTTTTCTAAAATGTTTCATAGCCATCTCTCTTGATGAGATAACAGGTTTTCTATTTAGAGAGGCAATAGCAACAGAAGCGTTATCGATAATTCTATTTATTACCATTTCTATTGCTTCCTTATCTAATCTTGAATAATCACTTGCTATCTCAGCAATTTTCCAAGCAAGTTGATTTTTTTTTGGTAAATGAATTTTAGATGGATAAACTTTTACTTTATGGACAATCAAAATAACTCCTAATTAACGAATTAGGTTGTAATAGTTAAAAAAAAATAATCAATATTAAAGATATTTTGCTACAATTTTTTCTATATTTACAAAGTCTTTTACCAGGTGATTATGATAAATTTCGGTTGTATTTTTTTCAGTATATCCATCCTCTAATAAGATAATAGGTATCCCTGCTGCTTTAGCCGCATTAGCATCTGTTTCACTATCGCCAATCATTAAAGATTTTTTTATATCACCATCTAATATTTCTATAACTGAAGTTAAATGTCTAGGATCAGGCTTACAGTAATCAAATGTGTTATGTCCAGCAACATATTCAAAGAAATCATAAATTCCTATTTTCTTTAGAAGATCAATCGATAAGTGTTCTTGTTTATTTGTACATACAGCCATGGAGATATTTTCTTTTTTTGCCCAAATCAAAAATTCTTTAACACCATCAATTAATGTACTTTCATTAACAATATTTTTTCCATAATAATTAACAAATTCTTTGACCATTTCTTTTTTTTTATTTTCATCTTGAACTTTACCAAATTCTTTTTTGGCTTGACCCCAAATTGATCTACCAAGCATTGCTCCAGCACCTTGACCTACTAAATTTCTAATTTCTTCAGTTGATTTTGTAGGATATCCAAATTGTTTCATTACATGATTGTGGGCACGCATTAAATCAGGTGCTGTATCAACCAATGTACCATCTAGATCAAAAAGAATTGTAAATTTTTGTTTCATAATCAAAAGTATTTTTAAGAAATATTTTGTGAATTAAGAAAGGTATATACTTAATATAAAGATTTTCAAATATGAAACAAACAAATTCAAATAATACCCAAACTCACTTAAGAAAAAAATTCTTAAAATTGGGTGTTAAAATGATAGGACCTGAAACAATTTTTTTTTCGAAGGATACAAAAATTGGAAAAAATGTAACTATCGAACCTTATGTTGTAATTGGTTTAAAAGTAAAAATTGGTAATAATGTTACTATAAAATCTTTTTCACACTTGGAAAAATGTAAAGTGGAAAATAAAGTTGATATTGGTCCTTATGCAAGAATAAGACCTGGCACAATTTTAAAAGAGGGATCTAAAATTGGAAATTTTGTTGAGATAAAAAAAAGTATTATTGGAAAAAAATCTAAGGCAAGCCATTTAACCTATATTGGCGATAGTACGATTGGTCAATCAGTAAATATTGGTGCTGGAACAATTACTTGTAATTTTGATGGATTTAAAAAAAGTAAAACTATAATTAAAAATAATGTGTTTATTGGATCAAATTCTTCCCTAGTAGCACCAGTGAAAATTGAGGATGGCAGCACAGTTGGTGCTGGTTCGGTAATTACAAAAAATGTTAGAAAGAAATCTTTAGCATTAACAAGAAGTTTACAAACTGAAGTTAAAAACTATAAAAGAAAATAATCATGTGTGGAATTATAGGTATCAATAGCAATAAATCAGTATCAGCGACAATTATTAATTCTTTAAAAAAATTAGAATATAGGGGTTATGATTCAGCGGGTATAGCAACCCTTTCAAATGGTTTAATTAATGAAATAAAATCTGAAGGTAGGGTAGACAATTTAGAAAAAAATTCTTTAGTTCAAAATATGGAGGGAACTATTGGTATAGGACATGTCAGATGGGCAACACATGGTTTACCAAATAGTGTCAATGCACATCCTCATTCTTCTCAAAATGTGTCAGTTGTTCATAATGGTATAATCGAAAATTCTACGCTATTAAAAAAATTTTTAGTTAGCAAAGGTCATAAATTTAAATCTCAAACTGATACAGAGGTAATTGTTCACCTTATAACTGAAAATTTAAAAACAGAAAATATAGTTAACTCAATTAAGAAAACTCTAGAAGCTCTTCATGGAAGTTTTGCATTAGGAATTTTATTTAAAGATAAACCTGATTTAATTGTAGGTGCAAGAAGAGGATCACCTTTAGCAGTAGGGTATGGACCAAATGAAAATTACTTGGGATCAGATTCTTATGCACTTAAATCAATGACAAATAAAATTACATATTTAAACGACGGTGAATTTTGTATTATTAAAAAAGATCATGTAGAATTTTTTAGTGAAGATGGAACTAAAGTTAACAAAAAAGTATTGGAATTATCTAGTGAGGAAGAAAAATACGATAAAGGTGACTACAAACATTTTATGGCAAAAGAAATCGAAGAACAGCCAATCACTCTTAAAAATGGAATTAAAGAATATATTGATACGACTAATAATGATATTAACATTTATAATATTCCGTGGAAGAAAGATGAAATTTCTTCAGTTACTTTAATTGGCTGTGGAACAGCATATCATTCGTGTTTAATGGCTAAATATTGGTTTGAGGAATTAACATCTCTTGATGTAAATGTAGATATAGCCTCAGAATTTAGATATAGAAAAAATAGATTTAAAAAAGACAACCTATATGTTTTTGTTTCACAATCTGGTGAGACGGCAGATACTTATGCGGCACTAGATATCTGTAATAAAAATGGAATGAAAACTTGCGCTGTTGTTAATGTTATCGAAAGTTCTATAGCGAGAGACTCCGAGTTTGTTTTGCCTATTCATTGTGGTACAGAAATAGGAGTTGCATCAACTAAAGCCTTTTTAGGTCAAATTCTTATTCTTTATATTTTAGCCCTAAAATTAGCATTGCTAAGAGGTGATATAAAAAAAGAAAAACTTAGCCAAAAATTAAAATATCTTAAAGAATTACCAAAATTAGTTGAAAGAACTTTATTAACAGATAACAAAATTCAAAATGTATCTAACACATTCAATCAAGCTAAAGGCTCTATGTTTTTAGGAAGAGGTTTTTCTTATCCAATTGCATTAGAAGGTGCACTTAAATTAAAAGAACTATCATACATTCATGCTGAAGGTTATCCAGCTGGAGAGATGAAACATGGACCTTTGGCATTAATCGAGGAAGGTATGCCTGTAGTAGTTTTAGCGCCTAGAGATAATTATTATAAAAAAACAATTTCAAATATGCAGGAAGTTATAGCGCGAGGAGCTAAAGTTTTATTGATTACTAATAAAAGTTCTGACGAGATAATTTCCGAAAATATTTGGGAAACTATAGAGGTTGAGAGTACAAATGAGGATTTATTACCTTTTCTTTTAACAATACCTCTTCAAAAACTAGCTTATTATTCAGCTTTAAAAAAAGGTTATGACATAGATAAGCCTAGAAATTTAGCTAAATCTGTAACCGTTGAATAAAAAAAAAACTCTGATACAACAATTCTGAGTTGAATATGAAAAATTGGAAAATTAACAGTTGGAGAAAACATCCAGTAAAACATATTCCGGAATATCCGGATAAAAAAGAATTGGATCAAGTTTTAAATAAGATTAAAACTTTCCCTCCACTTGTATTTGCTGGTGAAACCAGACATTTAAAACAACAATTATCTGATGTGGTAGATGGTAAGGCATTCTTGCTTCAAGGAGGTGATTGTGCTGAAAGTTTTGCTGAATTTAATCCTGACAATATAAGAGATACTTTTAAAGTTATCTTACAGATGTCTTTAGTTTTAACTTACTCTGCATCATTACCTGTAATTAAACTAGGAAGAATTGCTGGTCAGTTTGCAAAGCCAAGAAGTGCACCAACTGAAAAGCAAGGTGATATAGAGCTCCCAAGTTATCTTGGTGATAATGTTAATGGAATAGAGTTTAGTGAGAAGGCAAGAAAATATGATCCAAAAAGACTTTTTAAAGCTTATTCACAATCAGCATCAACATTAAATCTTTTAAGAGCATTTTCTCATGGTGGATTTGCAGATTTAAAAAAAGTACATTTATGGAATTTGGGTTATATTAAAAAAAGTCCTCAAGCAAAAAAATTTAAAGAACTTGAAGATAAAATTGCAGATGCTTTAGCATTTATGGATGCTTGTGGAATTAATTCAGATTTTAACAGAAGACTTAAGACGGTAAATTTTTGGACATCACATGAAGCTCTACATTTACCCTTTGAAGAATGCATGACAAGAATTGATTCAACTACTGGTGAACACCATGCAACATCAGCACATTTTGTTTGGATAGGTGATAGAACAAGACAATTAGATGGGGGACATGTTGAATATTGTAGAGGTATTGAAAATCCTATTGGAATTAAATGTGGTCCAACAAGCAAACCTGATGAAATAGTAAAGATTTGTAATTTAATAAATCCAAAAAATGAAAAAGGTAAGATTACTTTGATTTCAAGATTTGGTCATGACAGCGTTGAAAAATATTTACCAAAGCTTATCAGAGGCATTAAAAAAGAAGGTGTTAACGTGATTTGGTCTTGTGACCCAATGCATGGAAACACAATAAAATCAACGACTGGTTTTAAAACAAGACGTTTCAATAATGTATTAAAAGAAGTTAAAGATGTATTTGCAGTTCATCAAAGTGAAGGATCTTATGCTGGTGGATTGCATATTGAGATGACTGGTCAGAATGTAACAGAATGCACTGGAGGAGCAAAAAATATACAAGACCAGGATTTATCAAGTAGATATCACACTCACTGTGATCCTAGACTTAATGCAGATCAAGCTTTGGAGCTAGCTTTTTTAATATCAGATGAGATAAAAAAGAATAGCAGCTATTCTAAAAATGCTATTCAAGCGGCATCTTAAACTATTGCTATAAAGATATAGATTGTTAAGTAAGTATTATGAACCCATCAGAAAAAGTAAAATACATATCAAATTGGATTAAGTCCTATGTTGAAAAAATGCCAAATAGAGCTCAATCATTAGTGATTGGAATTTCTGGAGGCATAGATTCGTCTGTGTCGAGTACATTGAGTGCAATGACTGGCTTAAAAACTATTGTGTTAACAATGCCTATAAAGCAAAAAGAAAATCAACACGACCTAAGTTTAAAGCATCAACAATGGTTAGTAAAAAATTTCAAAAATGTTGAAGCTCATACTTTAAGTCTAGATAAACTTTTTGAGACATTTTCTACCACACTAAATAAATTTGATAACGAACATGGTTTTGCTAATTCAAGAGCCAGGCTCAGAATGACTACTCTTTATCAGGTTGCAGCTGCAAACAAAGGAATTGTAGTTGGAACAGGCAATAAAGTAGAGGATTTTGGAGTAGGTTTTTATACAAAATATGGAGATGGCGGTGTTGATATATCTCCTATAGCGGATTGTAACAAAACCGAAGTATGGGAATTAGGAAAAGAATTAGGTATTTTAAAAGAAATTATTGACGCTCCACCTACGGACGGTTTATGGGACGACGGAAGAACAGATGAAGGTCAATTAGGATTTAAATACTCAGAGCTTGAAGATGCAATGGGTAACCCAAATTCACCCCACAGAGAACAATACGAAAAAATTAGAAATCAAAACTTGCATAAAATGGAGCCAATTCCAGTTTGCAAGATTCCTAGTTAATCAATTAGATTAACAAATCATCAAATAAGGTATATTTCTTAATCAATTGATATGGATATTTTTTTAACAAATAATTTAAGTAATAATAAAGAGCTTTTTACTCCTAAAGAAAAAGCAAATGTGGGGATGTATGTTTGTGGACCTACGGTTTATGATGATCCACATATAGGAAATGCAAGGCCATTAGTAATTTTTGATATTCTGTATAAAATACTTAAGAACAATTTTACAAAAGTAACTTATGTTAGAAATATAACAGATATCGATGATAAGATAATCAAATCTTCACAGGAACAAAAAATTTCAACAAAAGAACTCACAGAAAAAGTAACCACAAGTTTTTTGAAAGATTGTGAGTTTTTAAATTGCGAAAATCCCACTCATCAGCCGAAAGCAACTGAGCATATTGATCTAATGATAGAGATGATTAATGAATTGATTAAAAAAGGATTTGCATATGAAAATAAAAAACATGTTTATTTTGAGGTGAAAAAATTTTCCGACTACGGAAAATTATCAAATAAAAATTTAGAAGATTTAGTTGCTGGATCAAGAGTAGAAATTAGTGATAATAAAAAAAATTCTGAAGATTTTGTATTGTGGAAACCATCAAATAATGATGAACCAGCTTGGGACTCACCCTGGGGTAAAGGCAGACCAGGTTGGCATTTAGAGTGTTCAGCAATGTCAAAAAAATTCTTAGGTAATGAATTTGATATCCATGGTGGAGGTATAGATTTAATTTTTCCTCATCATGAAAATGAAATAGCTCAATCTAGATGCGCTAATGATACCAAAGTTTTTGCAAATTATTGGGTCCATAACGCTTTTATTACAATGTCCAATGAAAAAATGGCTAAGTCTCAAGGAAATATTTTAAAGATTAAAGATTTCAGAAATAAGATTAGTGGTCAGGTAATAAGATTAGCTTTAATGAGTGCACATTACAAACAACCATTAGATTGGAACGATAAACTATTGAGCGATTGTGAAAGTACTTTAGATAAATGGTATAGAGTGTATTCACCAAATTTAAAATCTGTAAAAGTTTCTGATGAAATTTTAAAACCTTTGTATGAAGACCTGAATACACCTGGATATATCGCAAATCTTCATAAATTATATGAAAAAGCTAATAAAGGTGAGAATATAGACTTATTTGTTTCTGCATGTAAATTTATTGGTTTGATGAATGAAACTAGTGAAGAATGGAATGGGTTTAAAAAAAACAGAGCATCCATCACTAATACCGAAATTCAAAATATGCTAAGTTTAAGAGATAAAGCGAGAGAAAATAAGAATTATAAAGAAGCTGATAGAATAAGAGATGAGCTTTTGGACAAAGGTGTTTTAATCGAAGATAAAGATGGTAAAACAATTTGGAAATTTAAATGAGCAAAGAAAGATTATACATTTTTGATACAACTCTTAGAGATGGAGCTCAAACACAAGGTGTTGACTTTTCTATAGAAGATAAAGAAAAAATTGCCTTAGCTTTGGACAATCTTGGTGTAGATTATATTGAGGCAGGGTGGCCTGGAGCTAATCTAACTGATACAGAATTTTTTCAAAAGAAACATGATTTTAAAAATTCCAAACTAACATCTTTTGGTATGACGAAGAGATCAGGACGAAGTGCAGAAAATGATACTGGTTTATCAGCAATTATGAACTCAAATACTTCAGCTGTATGTTTAGTAGGTAAGTCATGGGATTTTCATGTTGATGTAGCACTAGGAATAAAAAATGAAGAAAATTTAGAAAATATTACTGAAAGTACAAAACATTTTGTAAAAGCAAAAAAAGAATTTATGTTTGATGCAGAACATTTTTTTGATGGTTATAAAGCAAATTCAAAATATGCTCTTTCTTGTATCAAAGCGGCTTATGATCAAGGTGCTAGGTGGGTCATACTGTGTGACACAAATGGTGGCACACTTCCACATGAAGTTACACAAATAGTAGAAGAAGTTACAAAGGTAATACCAGGAAAAAACTTAGGAATTCATGCTCATAATGATACTGGAAATGCAGTTGCTAATTCATTAGCAGCAGTGTTGTCTGGTGTTCGACAAATTCAAGGTACAATTAATGGATTAGGTGAAAGATGTGGAAATGCAAATTTGATGTCATTGATACCAACTTTTTTTTTAAAAAAAGATTTTTCATCTAAATTTGAAATCGGAATAAAATCAGAAAATATAAAAAATCTGACTGATTGCTCAAGACTTTTAGATGAAATTTTAAATAGAAAACCTAACAAACATTTACCCTATGTTGGTGCTGCAGCTTTTTCGCACAAAGGGGGATTGCATGTATCTGCTGTGCAAAAGGATCCAAAAACATATGAACATATCAATCCAGAGGCAGTTGGTAATGCAAGAAATATTGTTGTCTCTGATCAATCAGGAAAATCCAATATAATTTCAAGATTGAAAAGTATTAAAATTGATATTCAAGAAAACGATCCAAAAATTAAAAAATTATTGGATGAAGTAAAAGATAGAGAGTTTATTGGTTATAGTTATGATGGAGCTGATGCATCATTTGAATTATTAGCTAGAAGAATTATTGGAGAAATACCAAGATATATTTCAATTAATGAATATGACGTTTCAGTGAAAAAAAATAAATCTGGTGAAATAGTTTCTTCTGCAAAAGCTCAATTGGAAGTAGATGGAGAAAAAATTATGTGTGAGGGAGAAGGTAACGGTCCAGTAAATGCTTTAGATAATGCTATAAGACAAAATGTTGATAGGCTTGCAAAATACTCAAAATACCTAAAAGATTTAAAACTAGTGGATTATAAAGTTAGAATCTTAAATACAGGAACAGAGGCGGTAACAAGAGTATCAATTGAAAGCACAGACTCACAAGGAAAAAATTGGTTTACTATTGGTGTGTCCACAAACATTATCGATGCTTCATTTAAAGCATTAATAGATAGTTTGGATTATAAATTATTTAAAGATAATGCTCCTGCTAGTAAATAAATGAGTAAAAGCAACATCTCATTTATTTTACATAAACCTCAATTATCAGAAAATATAGGTGCCTGTGCTAGAGCGATTAAAAACTTTAATTTTAAAAAATTAGTTTTAATAAATCCAAAACCTATTTTCCCTAATGATAAAATCCTAGCCACATCAGTTGGAGCAAAAGATGTTATCAAACAAAGCAAAAACTATGATAATTTGGAAGATGCAATAAGCAAAATTGATATAGTTATTGCTACTTCTGCAAGATTTAGAAATAAAAATGTCAAACACATTAACCTAGATGATTTAAAAAAAATTAATTTCAAAAAAAATATTGGTTTTTTGTTTGGTTCAGAGGCTTCAGGTTTGTCAAACTATGAGATCAGTTATGCTAATTATACTTTGCAAATACCTACTAATCCTGATTTCAAATCTTTGAATTTATCTCATAGTTTGATCATTATTGCTCAATACGTATCTAATATTATTAAGCTTAAAAATACTCCTTTTAAAAAATCAAAAAAGATAAAATCAGCTAGCAAAAAAGAAATACAGTTAATGTTAAATCTTTGTATTAAAAATTTAGATGAAATAAACTTCTTTAGACCTAAAGAAAAAAGACGAAAAATGCTAGAGAACTTAAGAAATATATTTTATAAAATGGAGCTATCTGATAAAGAAACTCGTATATTATCAGGTGTATTTGCAAGTTTAGGTAAAAAACGTCGATTGACAAAATAATGAGTAAGTTTATAAGACCCTCTATTAATGACAAAAAGATTAAACTCTAAACATAAAGTAGATAGAAGATTAAAAGTAAATCTCTGGGGTAGACCTAAAAGCCCATTTAATACAAGAGCTTACGGACCAGGTCAACACGGTCAAACTAAAACCTCTAAGCCTTCTGATTACGGAATTCAGTTACAAGCTAAACAAAAATTAAAGGCTTATTACGGCAATATAAATGAAAGACAGTTTAGAAATATTTATAAAAAAGCAAGTATGCTTAAAGGAGATACAAGTGAAAATTTAATAGGTTTACTTGAAAGAAGATTAGATGCTGTAATTTATAGAGCTAAGTTTGCAACAACAATTTTTTCTGCAAGACAATTGATTAATCATGGACATGTTAAAGTTAATGGAAAAAAAGTTAATATTGCAAGTTATTTAGTAAGAGAAGAGGATACAATCGAAATAAGAGATAAGTCAAAACAATTGGCTATAATTGATATTGCTCTAGCTAATAAAGAGAGAGAGACTCCAGAGTATATACAAATGGATGAAAAAAATAAAAAATTTAAATTTGTTAGAATTCCAAAATTTGAAGAAGTTCCTTATCCGATTGTAATGGAGCCAAACTTGGTGATTGAATATTATTCTAGATAAAATTATTTTTTATAATTAATTCCCTTATCCTCAAAAATTTTTTTCAGTTCACCGTTTTCATACATTTCTTTAACTATATCGCAACCACCAACAAATTCTTTTTTGACATAAAGTTGGGGAATAGTTGGCCAATCACTGAAAACTTTTATTCCTTCTCTAAGAGATTGATTTTCTAAAACATTAATTCCTTTATAGTTTACTTCTAATATCTTTAACATATTAGAAACAGCCATTGAAAATCCACATTGAGGAGCATCTGGTGTTCCTTTCATAAATAGACAGACTTCATTATTATCAATATGTTCTTGAATTAAATTTTTTGTTTGATCATCCATTATTCTTCCTTTGTTTTAATTGCTAAAGCATGAAGTTCATTCCCCATTTTTCCTTTTAAAGAGTTATATACCATTTTATGTTGTTCAATTTTGCTTTTTCCTTTGAATTGAGAAGATATAATAGTAGCAGAATAGTGATCTCCGTCGCCAGCCAAATCTTGAATTTCAATTATAGCATCAGGCATTGCCTCTTTTATATACTTTTCAATTTCTTTTAAATCCATTGCCATTATGTACTCATATATTCTTTTAGGGCGTTTGTATAATATGATTTTAATTCGTCAATTGTAACTTTTGTCTTATCATCAATAATCATTTCTCCATCAATTATTATTCCTAATTCTTCATGATAGACTGAATTTTTATCTAAAATTTTACTCACATTTGCTAAATCTTTAGAATTTATTTCGATTAAATATCTTCCCTGATCTTCTGAAAAAAAATATTCTATTTTATTTATCAAATTTTTTGTTTTTTTAAATTGAATTCCTTTATTTCCCATTATACACATTTTGCTCACTGCTGTAATTAAGCCTCCCAATGAGATATCATGAGCACTTTTAATAAAATTTTTATCAATTAAATTAAGTAATGATTGACCATTATTTTTTTCATTAAAAAGATTTACCTCAGGAGGAGGGCCATTTTTTTCATTTAAAATTGCTCTTGCAAATAGACTTTGATCAATATGACCTTCAGTTTTACCAATAACTAAAACTAAATTATTTATTTCCTTAAAATTCATAGTAACCATTTTTTTATAATCTTTAATTAATCCAACCCCGCCAATTGATGGAGTTGGTTTTATCCCAACTTCTTTAGTTTGATTGTAAAAAGAAACGTTTCCTGAAACTACTGGAAAATCCAAGTATTTACTTGCTTCACCTATTCCCTGAACACATTCAACAAATTCCCCCATGTTATCCTCGTTTTCAGGACTTCCAAAGTTTAAGCAATTTGTAATTGCCACAGGGATTGCCCCCACGGAAATTAAATTTCTCCAACTTTCAGCTACCACTTGTTTTCCCCCAGTTAAAGGATGAGCCCAACAATAGACAGCCGATGAGTCAACTGAAGCAGCTATAGCTTTTTTTGTTCCATGAACCCTGACCACACCTGAGTCACCACCAGGTTTTTGTATTGTATCACCCATTACAGTATGATCGTATTGTTGCCAAATCCATTCTTTACTACAAACATTATGGTTTGATAAAATCTTTTTTAAAACATCTTTTATTTTAAGATTATTGAAAACATCATTTTTTATTTTATTTTTTTTTGGTAATTTTGCCTTTTTCCATTTTCTATCGTACATCGGTGAATTCTCAACCAATGTATTAATTGGTATGTTAGCCACCTGTTTATCATCAAAAAATAATTCAATGTTTTTTGTATTTGTTGTTCTTCCAATTATTGCAAAATCTAAATTCCATTTATCGAAAATTTTTTTTGCTAATTCCTCTTTGCCATTCTCTAAAATTATTAACATTCTCTCTTGACTTTCAGAAAGCATAATTTCATAAGGAGTCATTTTAGCCTCTCTACACGGAACTTTGTTTAAATTAATTTCTATTCCCAAATTTCCTTTGGATGCCATTTCAATACTAGATGAGGTAAGTCCAGCCGCTCCCATATCCTGAATTGCAATAATAGAATCTCCTGACATTAATTCTAGACAAGCTTCAAGTAAAAGTTTTTCTGTAAAAGGATCACCAACTTGAACCGTAGGTTTTTTTTCTTCAATCTTATCGTCAAAGCTTGCGGACGCCATACTAGCGCCATGAATACCATCTCTGCCTGTTTTAGATCCAACATAAATGACAGGTTTATTTAAACCAGCAGCTTTGGAGTAAAAAATTTTATTTTTTTTTGCAAGACCTAGAGTCATAGCATTTACTAATATATTTCCATTATATGAGCTATCAAATGAGGTTTGCCCAGCTATTGTTGGCACGCCCATACAATTTCCATAACCACCAATTCCATGCACAACTCCTCTTAATAAATTTTTAGTTTTTTTATGTTGTGGAGACCCAAAGTGTATAGAGTTTAAATTTGCAATAGGTCTTGCACCCATTGTAAAAACATCTCGCATAATTCCACCAACACCGGTTGCTGCTCCTTGATATGGCTCAATAAAAGAAGGATGGTTATGACTTTCAATTTTAAAAACAATTGCATCACCATCTTCAATGTCAATTACTCCAGCATTTTCTCCCGGACCTTGAATAACCTTTTTTCCTTTTGTGGGTAATTTTTTTAAATGTAATCTCGAAGATTTATAAGAGCAATGTTCATTCCACATTGCTGAAAATATTCCTAATTCTGTGATATTTGGTGTTCTTTTTAACAAATCACATATTTTTTTATATTCTTCAGACTTAAGACCATGCTCAAGAGCTACTTTTTCATTTACTAGCATTATTTGATATTATTAATTAAGTTTTTAAAAAATAATGAGCCATCTTCACCTGATAAACTTTGATCAATCATTCTTTCAGGGTGTGGCATCATTCCCAATACATTTTTTTCTTTATTAAATATTCCAGCAATATTTTTTATAGATCCATTAGGGTTAAATTTATCATTTATTTGACCATTATCATTGCAATAGAAGATTGCTATTTGGTCGTTATCCTCTATTTCTTTTAGTTGATCTTTTGTACAAAAATAATTTCCCTCATTATGAGCTATGTGAAATTCAAAAATATTTTTATCAAGATTTTTAAAATAAGAATTATCTTTATTATTTAATTTAACAAAAACATTCTTACAAATAAATTCTAAGTATCTATTTCTTAGTAATGCTCCTGGCACCAAACCTGTTTCAACTAAAATTTGAAAACCATTGCATATCCCCATCACAAGACCGCCAGATTTTGCAAAATTGATAACAGATTGCATAATTTTCGATTTTGAAGCCATACTTCCACATCTTAAATAATCTCCATATGAAAAACCTCCCGGTAAAACAACTAAGTCACTTTTTGGAAGCTCGTTATCGTTATGCCAAATCATCTTATTTTTAAATCCAAATTTTTTTAATGCAACATCCATGTCTCGATCGCAATTTGAACCAGGAAAGGTTATTACAGATGATTTCATTAATTATTGTGTCTCAATAATTTTGTAATTTTCTATTACTAAATTAGCCAAAAGTTTAGAACACATACTTTCAACAACTTCTTTTGCTTTTTTTGGATCATTTTCTTTTACTTCTATTTCAAAATACTTACCTTGTCTAACTTCACTAACATTATTGAAACCCATTCCATCCAAAGCTTGATGAATAACTTTTCCTTGCGGATCTAATACATCTTTCTTAAGAGTTATTATTGCAGAAATTTTCATTTATTTTTTTTTTTAACAGATGATAATTTTGTAACATTTACTGCAGTCACATTTGATTGTTCATGAAGAATACCCAATCTTTTTGCCACTTCTGTATATGCAGGTATCAAATCTCCCAAATCTTTTCTGAATCTATCTTTATCAAGTTTTTTTTCTGTTATTGAGTCCCATAATCTACAAGTATCTGGACTTATTTCGTCAGCTAGAACTATTTTAGTTTTGCCACTTTCATGAGTTAAACCAAACTCAACTTTAAAATCTACTAATTTTATTCCAACGGCTCTAAACATTCCTAAAAGAAAATCATTCATTCGGTAGAGGTTTGTATCAATCGTTTTTATTTGAATAGCATTTAGCCAATTGAAAAATATGATATGTTCCCGACTTATTATTGGATCTCCTAGTTTATCATCTTTTAAATAATATTCTATTAGTGGACGTTCAAGTATAGTCCCGTCTTCTATGCCAAGTCGTTTCGTTAAAGATCCTGTTGCTATATTTCTCACAACAAATTCTATTGGTATAATATCGACAAATTTTACAAGCTGCTCTCTCATATTAAGTCTTTTTATTAAGTGATTTTCAATACCTATTTCAGTTAAATTTGAGAGAATATGTTCAGAGATTCTATTATTTAAAACTCCCTTACCTTCAATAGTACTTTTTTTTTGATTATTAAAAGCAGTTGCATCGTCTTTAAAATATTGAATTACTAAATTCTTTTCAGAAGTAGCATAAATAATCTTAGCTTTTCCTTCATAAAGTTTTTTACCTTTTTTCATTATTTAAATACTCGTCTAAATATTAGGTTTACATTTTTAAAATGTTTTGAATAACTAAAAATAGCTTTTAATTTTTTTGGTGAAACTTTACTCATTATATATCTGTCAGATTGGACAACTTTAAACAAATCTAAATCTTCAGCAAAACATTTTTTTGCGTAACTTTGAACCATTTTGTATGATTTTTCTCTACTTAAACCAGTTTTAGTAAGTTCAAGCATCAACTCTTGAGAGAAAATTAATCCTTTAGTTAAATTTAGGTTATTTAACATTTTCTTTGGATAAACAATCATATTGTCTAGAATATTTGTCAACCTGACTAGTGCAAAATCTGTTGTTATATTAGCATCTGGCCCAATATTTCGTTCTACACTTGAGTGAGAAATATCTCTCTCATGCCATAGAGCTATGTTTTCTAAAGCAGGGGTCACTGTACTTCTTATCATTCTCGCAAGGCCTGTTAAATTTTCACTTAAAATCGGATTTTTCTTATGTGGCATAGCTGAAGAACCTTTTTGTTTTTTTGAAAAATATTCCTGTAATTCATAAACTTCTGTCCTTTGTAAATGTCTAATCTCAATTGCTACTCTCTCAATTGAACCAGCAATAATTCCTAATATTGAAAAATAAAAAGCATGTCTGTCTCTAGGAATGATTTGAGTTGATATGGGTTCAACTTTTAATCCAAGTTTTTTAGCAACATATCGTTCAACATTTGGGTTAATATTAGCAAAAGTTCCAACTGCTCCAGAAATTGCACAAGTAGAAATTTCATCTATTGCATAAATCAATCTTTTTTTATTTCTTTTAAACTCTTCATAAAAAGAGGCTAGCTTTAAACCAAAGGTAATAGGCTCAGCGTGAATACCATGACTTCTGCCTATACAAGGAGTAAATTTATATTTTTTCGCTTGTCTTTTAAGTACTTTTAAAATTTGATCTAAATCATTAAGTATTATTTTTCCTGATTGAACTAACTGAATATTAAAACTTGTATCTAATACATCAGAGGAAGTCATTCCTTGATGAAGATATCTTGCTTTTATTCCTGCCTTTTCTGTAATTGAAGTTAAAAAAGCAATTACATCATGTTTAACTTGGGTCTCAATTTGATGAATTCTTTTAACGTTTATCTTTGCTTTTTTTCTGACAATTGAAGACACGCCCCTTGGTATTTGTCCAAGCTTTTCCATTGCTTGTGCTGCTGCTATTTCAACATCAAGCCAAATTTTATATTTATTTTCTTCTGACCAAATATCAGTAAGTTCTTTTCGCGAGTATCTTTTTATCATTAACTATAAATTATAAGTATGGAGGCTTTAAATAACCTTTAGCAGATTCTGTAAAGATTTCATATCCATTTTCTGTAATTCCTATTGTGTGTTCAAATTGTGCAGATAAAGATTTGTCTTTAGTTACCGCTGTCCATCCATCATTGAGTACTTTGATGTCAAATTTACCTGCATTTATCATTGGTTCAATAGTAAATGTCATACCAGGTTTTATTTCCTTTCCAGTATTTTTAGACCCATAGTGTAAAATATTTGGTGGTTCATGAAAATTAGTACCTATTCCATGACCACAAAAATCTTTTACCACCGAAAAACCTTTTTCTTCTACATAAGATTGAATCTCATAACCTATATCTCCCAATTTAATACCAGGTTTTAAAATTTTAATTGATTTCATCATAGATTCGTATGTTGCATCAATTAGATTATTTAATTTCACAGATGTTTTACCAATACAAAACATTCTACTGGTATCACCATAATGCCCATCAATTATTGCGGTGACATCAACATTTACCGCATCACCGTCTTCTAAAAATCTTTCTTCAGAGGGAATACCATGACAGACTACATGATTAAGAGAAGTACATAACGATTTTTTAAAACCCCGGTAATATAATGGCGCAGAATAGCCACCGTTATCTCTAATAAACTCGTATCCAAGTTTATCAATATAACTTGTCGATATACCTTCTTTAATATTTTCTGTTAGCATATCTAAAGTTTTTGCAGCAAGTTTTCCTGCAATTCTCATTTTTTCAAATTTTTCTGAAAAATTACTCATCTATAATTTTAATTTTTTTATCAATTAATATTTCTTTTGAACTTATTTTACATGTGTAAGCTAAAAAATTAACACCAGCTTTTTTAGCTTTTAGATAATTAACGTAATATTTACTATCTATATCTTTTGCTATCTTAAAGTATTCCATATTTTGTATCTGAACTAAAAAAATTAAGTAAGTTTTATATCCTTTTTTTATGGCATCAATAAGGGTAAGTAAATGTTTTGAGCCTCTTGATGTGACAGCATCTGGAAATTCAGCAGTTTTTTCATCCCTAAAAAGTGTAACATTTTTGACTTCTATAAAGCTTTTTTGTTTCTTATTTTCTATTAGAAAATCAAATCTTGTTTCTTTATTGAAAAAAACTTCAGCTTTTATTTTGTCGTAATTTTTTAATTCTTTTATAAGATTATTCTCTAAGCCGTGATTGACAATTTTATTGGCGAAATGAGTATTTACACCAACAAGATTTTTTTGGACTTTTATTATCTCTAACCCATATTTTAATTTTCTTTTAGGGTCATCATTGTTTAGGAGGTAAACAACATTGTTCTTATCTAAAAGACCTTTCATTGAACCAGTATTTGGACAGTGGGCCGTAACAGTTTCTTTATTTAATTTAACATCAACAAAAAAACGCTTATATCTTTTGATTAATTTGCCTTTTATTAAAGACTTGGTAAATTTCATTTTCAAATTATACATATAAAAATGACAAAAAACACAAAAGTAAATGCCGCGATATTAATTATAGGAAATGAGATCCTTTCTGGAAGAACCCAGGATACAAATACGAGTACTTTAGCAAACTGGTTAAATACCATTGGTGTTAAAGTTAATGAAGTGAGAGTAGTTCCTGACATAGAAAAAAAAATTATTGAAACTTTAAATGTTTTAAGAGCAGAAAATAATTATGTTTTTACCACTGGAGGTATAGGGCCTACACATGATGATATAACAGCTCAATCAGTTTCAAAAGCTTTTGGTTTAAAATACGAAATACATAAAGAAGCGTTCAAAATTCTTGAGGCTTATTACAAGCCTGGTGAATTTAATGAAGGAAGACAAAAAATGGTTTGGATGCCAGAAAATGCAGAATTAATTCTTAACCCAACTAGTGGTGCTCCTGGCTTTAGTGTTAAAAATGTATTTTGTTTACCTGGTGTGCCCTCAATTTTAAAATCAATGTTAGGAGGGATTAAAAATAAGATTGTAGGTGGACAACCTATCTTAAGTCACACAATAAGCTTAAGAACTGTTGAAAGTGAAATTGCTAGCTCATTAACAAAAGTCCAGGATGAAAATAAAGAAGTTGAGATAGGTAGTTACCCTTTTTTTCATGCAGGAAAATTAGGAGTTTCAATTGTTCTTCGTTCTGAAGATCAATCAAAAATAGACATCTGTAATGCAGAAATATTAAAATTTATAAAAGAAAAAAAAATTGAAATTGTAGATCGTTAAATGCTTTATTTTGCTTATGGTAGTAATCTTCATCATTTTCAAATGAAAAGAAGATGTAAAGATAGTATTTTTCTTAAAAAGATTAATCTCAAAGATTTTAAACTTACTTTTAGAAGCAAATATAGAGCAGCAGATATTGAACCAAAAAAAAATTCAATAGTTCCTGGAGGGTTATTTGAAATTTCAAAAAGTGACGAAAAAAAATTAGATGTTTATGAAGATTTTCCTGTTTTATATAAAAAATATTATTTTTTTTATTATGGAAAAAAAGTTATGACCTACACAATGGTTAAAAAAACCTCTTTCATGTATCCTACTGAGAGATATTTAAATGTTGTTAAAAAAGGTTATAAAGATTGCAAATTAGACAGTAAATTTTTAATGCAAGCATTAAAATCTAACTAGAAATCATTGTTTTAAAAAAAAAATAAGGTATTAAGCTAATTCAAATGTCTAGAGATTTAAAAATAAAAAAAAAAATTATTAATTTCACATTAATTTTTTTTTCTATTGTAATTACTAGTTATATTTTGTCAGGTTCTCAGCCATTCTTGACTTTATATAACAGTGGTTTAGACACTGTTCTTCTTGCGATAATTAAGTCAGAAACTGCTGATCGTGTAAACGAATTGATATTCTTATTGGATAAAGAATACTTTAAAGTAATGATAGGTTTCTTTTTCTTTATAACAATGATTTTTTTTCTATATAATTCAAAAAAAATTATTTTTTCAAATAAGTTTTATGATTTTTTTAATTTAGACGAATTTCAACCAAAATTTCTTAAAAATAATATTTATATTCTTATTGCATTAGCTGCAGGACTTGGATTATTTATTGAGTTGGCAATTATTAGAATTCATTCATCATATTTTCAATTATTTGCATATTTTAAAAATTTAAGTCTTTTGTCTTGTTTTTTGGGTTTAGGAATTGGTTATTCTTTTTCGAAAGTAAGATTGTACTCACTAAATTGGATTTTTCCATTGATAGCTCTTCAAGTCTCTTTCATGTATATTTTAAAAGATACTCCTATAACTCTTTTTTTTCAAAATCCTGTCTCTGAAATATGGAATATGGGGCAATCAATAGCAGTAGGATCACTTCATATAATATTAATCTATTTTTTTATCTCTATAATATTTTTATTTAACGCCGTTGCTTTTATTCCCTTAGGGCATCTTGTGGCCAGACTAATGTTAAATACTGATCCTTTAAAAGCTTATAGCTATGATTTAATTGGTGCAATAGCTGGAATTTTGTTATTTACAATATTGTCGTTTCTTTGGACTGGGCCTACAGTTTGGTTGATCATTTCATTTTCAGTTTTAATTTTTTTTCAATTTAACCTTAAAGTAAATATAAAATTTAGTTGTATTACATTCGTAATATTAATTTTAAGTCTGAATATATTTAATGATACAAGTAAACTTGATTTACATTCACCTTATCAGAATGTTTCAGTAAAGTTTAATAATGATCAATCTAAACCAATTACAGTACAGTCTAATAATATTTGGCTACAGACACCGTTAGATTTGTCGAATAAAGTAAATCAAGAAAAAAATTTACAATGGCATCTATTTTACATTATTCCTTTCACATCAACAGATTACAATTTCAAAGACATTCTCATTGTAGGAAGTGGTACTGGTAATGACGTTGCTACTGCGATCAGGTATTCAAATGCGAATATAGATGCAGTTGAGATAGATCCTTTAGTCGCAAACCTTGGAGAAAAATTTCATCCTGAAAACCCTTATAATAATGAGAAAGTAGAATTAATAGTAAATGATGCCAGAAACTTTATCAAAGAAGTAGATAAAAAATACGATCTAATAGTTTACAGTGTTTTAGACTCACATGCCAATTTATCTTCAAAAGGTGGCGTGCGTCTTGATAGCTACGTTTACACAGTTGAGTCTTTCTTCGAAGCAAAAAAGAAACTTAAAGATAATGGAATTATGTTTCTAAGTTTTGCAGTTTCTACAGAACAAATGGGTAATAAAATTTATAAAATGTTAAAGACGAACTTTGATACAGAACCAAAAATTTTAACTAGACAATCAGGATCAATTGATGAAAGTTTTAATGAGGATATTTATTCCTTTGTAGTATCGAAGAATAAAGATTTTTCACTAGATCTTTCAAAATCAAATTTCTTTGAAACGGATATATTTAAAGATAAAAAATTTTATAAAGATGTGGATATGTCAACTGATGACTGGCCGTTTTTTTATATGTCTTATAGAATTTATCCAGTTTCTTACGTCGTGTTAATATCAGTAATTTTTTTAATTTCTTTGTTTTTTTTAAAGAATCTTACGAAAATGAGTTTAAGTAAATTTTCGTATCCAAGTTTCTTTCTTGGAGTTGGTTTTATGTTGATGGAGACAAAGGGTATAACTGAATTAGCTAAAATATATGGCAGCACCTGGTTTGTCGTTAGTATCGTTATAACAGCTATTTTATCAATGGCATATTTGGCCAATTTATTCATTATTAAAGGAATAAAAATAAGTATTAACATGATTTACTTTTTTTTAATTATTTCTCTTTTATTAAGTTATTCAGTAACCTTCATTAACTTTTATAACTATCCAATTATTCTTTTAAAATTTTTAATTCCTATAGTTTTAACATTTCCAGTTTTCTTTTCTGGCTTAGCATTTTCTAGAGAACTTGTGAGATATGGATCTACTGCAAATGCTTTATGTTGTAATATACTAGGTGCTATTGTTGGTGGATTATTAGAATACAACTCAATGTATTTTGGTTTCAAATTTTTATACTTACTAGCAATATTTTTTTATTTCATGGCATATATTTCCTCAAGTAAATTAAGATTAATTAAATAATGTTTAATTAACTAGACCGAGTATTAATTATTTATATAATATTCATTTAATATGAAAAAAATTTTTATTATTATTTTTTTTTCTCTTATTACTCAAAATGCTAACGCTAAAACAGTGAAATGGGATGTTGAGTCAACATCTACAAACACTAAAATTTTTGAATGTCTCAAAGTTATTGATGTTAAGTCTAAAAGAAGTGCTCTTGCTGCTTTATCCAATATGGGCATGTACACTGAAACACCTTTCATTGTAAGAATCCAAAATAATTGTAAAGATGAAATTAAAGGTTCATTTAAAATAAAATTGTTAGATAGTGATGGATTTATGTTGGAAGATTGGTTGGAAGATTTTAAAATCGGAAGAAAAGGATTAACCAAAGTTACTTTTGAAATGTTATTATCCTCATTAAAATGGAAAAAAGTTAAATCAGTATTATTGGAATTTGATTTTTATTAAATAATGAAAATGAAAAAATATTTATCTCCAATTTTTATTTGTTTATTTTTACTTTCTTGTTCAACTTCTCCCTATAGTGTTGATAAAGATGACTCTCAAGTCATATTAAATACGGATTTAGGGACTATTATTGATGTGATCCCAGTAAAGATAAAAGGAAATCCATCTGAAGTGGCGGCAGTTATTGGTGGAGTTGTAGGAGCAATTTTAACAGAAGACATTGGTAGTGGGACTGGAAAAGAAATTGCTGTTATAGCAGGATCAACCATAGGCGGTGTAATTGGATATTATTCAACAGTTAAACTCGGTGAACATAACGGTTTCCAATACACTATTTCTATTGATGGAGAAGATAAACCAATTGGAATAATCCAGGGTATTGATAAAAAAAAAGGTTACAATTATGTTATAGGAGATAGAGTCACAGTTATTTACGGTGAAAAGGCAAGAATATTACCAACAGAAAATTAATGAAAAAAATTTTATTACTATTTTTTATATTATTTTTAACTGCTTGTGCTCAAAAAGGATTAATTGAAACTAACCAAAAAAAAATTTATTTAAGTAATACCAAAGTTTCTTATGATGTTGAAAAAAAATCTTTTAAGATGGATTTTTCAATTAACAATGAAACTAAAGAGATCTTAATTAATTTTGTATATCAAATAATTTTTAAAGATGAGAATGGAATTGTTATTACAACAATCGAGAATTATTATGATGGTGCTATTGAATCAAAAAAAGCAAAAAGAGCATCAGTTTTGATAGACGATTTTACTCGAAAAAAATATAAAAGTTTTGAAATAATAATAAAAAAATAACCAAGAAATAGATATTAACAATGATTTTAAAGATATTATGCTAGTGTAGTTGGTAGAATGGCGAAATGTTTTACTACACTAGAAGTAGAACGATGTAAATTAGGTACACTATGGAAAAAAAGGTTTCAAAATCTAATACTCCAGTTTGGGTATGGGTAATAATATTTATTATACTTCTACAAATTGCTAAGTTCGCACATCGTAATAATTGGTTTTTAAATAAAAAACCAAACAATACATTTAATGAAAAAATTTTCAGAAAAGATGTACCAAAATATGAAGATATGAAAGAAATATTAGAAGAATTAAAAAAAAAAAGAATTGATTGAAAAAAATAAATAAAAAAATGTTTAAAAAAGAGGAAATTTCAATTTAAAACTAGTGTAGTTCTAGTGTAGTAATAAAAAATATAATATTTGATTTTTAATGTTAAAAAAAGTAAGTAAACACAGTTCAAATAATGCCCTCGTGGTGAAATTGGTAGACACAAAGGACTTAAAATCCTTGCCGCTTGCGGAGTGCCAGTTCGAGTCTGGCCGAGGGCACCAAGAAAAATTATTTAATTAAATCTTTAATTCTAATTTTTCCAAAACCCATATTCTTTAGTTTTCTTGAGTTAGCATACTTTAAATCTAAGTGTTCAATTAAACAATAATTAGAAATTTCTTTATTTTTGTCTAACGGTATCAAAATTGTATTAAAGAAACCTTTTGGAATATTTAAAAAAGTGTGTGAGACATTTAGAAGTTCTTTAATAGGAGCTTTCGACTTTAAAAAATTATTTGTAAAACTGAAGTCAATTTTTGTAGCTTTACTTTTTAGGTAATTTTTCATTAAATCTCTATCCATCATATACATAGCAGAATAAGGATATCTTGGATTAATCAAAGTAATATTTGTATTTTTAATTCTTAATTTTGGACATTTATTGAAACTAATTTTTTTTTCATAATCTACTGCATAAAGATCTTTTTTAAAATTTTCATATCTCAAAAAACCTGGAATCAAATTAATTTTCTTTAATATTTTTCTAAAATAAATCCAATAACAGATATTTTGAGAAGTAATAAGGATATCATCCTCTATGAACAAAAAGTGTGAAAATGTTTTATTTTCATACTTTTTTTTCATTACATTTATTGAGTACCACGGCAATAGATCGGCATCCGGCATTTCCTTTGCTTCATAAATTCTAATTTTTGGATGTATAAAATTATTTAAAGTTTTTTTTTGTTTATTTAATAGTTGATTTGTTATTAGTGTTAAATCAACATTAAACCTATAAGAATTTATTTCATTAATAGTTTTTTTTAAAATATTCAATTTTTTTTCATTGAAATAAAAACATATAACGACTGCTAATTTTTTTGGATAATTTTTTTTTTGATTAATTTGATATTCTGAATTTGATGGATTGTTATTTTTGATTATTGAGTAATTGAATTTAGATTTATTTTCTTTTTCGAGAAGCACTATTTTTTCAATAATATTATTCTCTAATTTTCCTATTGATTTTAATAGTTTTCTTAGTTTTTTTAAAAAAAAAATAAACATTTGCTATTTTATATATAATTAATCAAATAATTATGTAAATAATAGTGTTAAAAATATTCAAAATTTAATAATGATTTACCGAAAATTACATATAATTTCTGACAAAACTATTAAATCTATCGAAATTAAAAATAGATTATTAAAAAAAATTAAACTAAATCGATTAATAGATGCTGATTTGCTGATTGTTATTGGTGGGGATGGATTTATGCTTCAAACATTAAAAAAATACAAAAAATTCAAAAAATTATTTTATGGGATTAATTCTGGTAGCTATGGTTTTTTAATGAACAAATTTTCACCAAAAAATATGATTAAGAATTTATCTAAAGCAAAAATGGTTTCAATATCTCCATTAGAAATGATAGTCAAAAATAATAGCAAACAAATTAAAAAACATTTGGCTATTAATGAAGTTTCAATTTTACGCCAAAGTAGACAAGCTGCATCTTTATCAATAAAGCATGGATCAAAACAAATTATTAAAAAATTAGTCTCAGATGGCATTTTGGTATCTACCCCAGCTGGAAGTACTGCTTACAATCTCTCAGTTCATGGACCTATTCTTAGTTTAAATTCAAAAAAATTATCTATTTCACCAATTAGTCCTTTTAGACCTCGAAGATGGAAAGGAAAAATTGTAAGTGATAAATCTAAAGTAATTATTAATAATTTAAATCCTAAAAAAAGACCTATAAGTGCTGTGGCTGATAATATAGAAGTAAGAAATGCAATGAATATTATTGTAAGAACAAATCAAAAAATAAAATTTAATCTTTTATACGACAAAAATAAAAGTTTACAAAAAAAAATTAAAATTGAACAACTGCGTAGAGAAACAACGTAAGTGCTGCCTCTGAACAGATTCGAACCGCGGATCCATTGATTAGAAATAAATAAAGTTAAAAATATTAGCTTTCATTAATATTGATAATAATTAATCAAGCTTATAAGTTCTTAATTTATTTCCAAATACAATATCCTCTTTTGAAAAGTGATGATTTTTAGCTAGTGAATAATGATGCAAAATTTCTCTTAAATTAGTGTAGTAAATTTTATTGTCATCTAAACTAAAATCTAATTTTTTATAATTCTTTTTAATATATCTATGTAAATCATTTTCATTATTTTCATTAATTACGATATATCTATATTTAGACTTTATGTGATCTAAAAAACCCTTGAAATTATTTATCATAAATAATTCATCATTAAAAAAAATTAAATTATCTTTTAACAATTTATCTTCTATATAATAGGATTCACTTACTTTTATTTTTTTTATTTTTTTCAAAATTTCATTATAATTATCTTTTTCAAAATTTTTATTGGTTATTAGTTTCTTCTCATGTAAATCAAGATAAAGTAAATTATTTTCAATATTTTTTCTAAAAGAAGCATTTAAAAGATGAAGAGTTTCATTTTTAAATTCGTTTTTTTTTACAATTTGATAGAAATTATGATTTTTAGAGATAATATACTTTATTTCACCAATAATACTGATTTGATTATAAATAAAAAAAATATTCAGAAAAAAGAAAATACTTAAGATTATTTTTTTGTTAAATATTTTTATAAATTCATTAAAAATGATCGCATTTAGAATTAGAATTATACAAACAATTCCAGCAAAATATCTTAATTGTGGCGTAACATCTTCAGCAAATGAAAATAAAATAATTGGTTCAAATATTAAAATTGAAATAAGTAATAGAATACCTTTATAATTCGTTTTTCTTAAATATAAAAAAAATGGAAAAAATATTAGCAAAATTAATATATTTTTCTCTATGTTATAGATTATTTTAAAACTTAATAAAATTTCAGTAAAAAAATTCCTTATAAAATACAACATGCTAAATTCATTTGTATTTTTATAATCAATAATTAAACCAATAATTTTTTCTGATGAAAAAATATAATTTAATATTGGCCCTAAAAAAATAAAAATTATTAAAAAAAATACAATATTTAAATAATTTCGATTTCCAAATTTTTTAAAATGTAAAATAATTATTGCATAAATAGATACTATCGCTGTCCAATAATTTATTCCCCAGCCTATAGATCCCAAGACAGCAAACAAGATATAAGATTTTGAATTGAATTTTTCTAATTTTAAAAAGTATTTGATAAAGAAATAAATTTGAATTAAAAAAAATAATAAATAAAATGAGTTTTTTCCATTTACCAAAGAAATTGATACAGTTACCAGTGATGTTGAAAACAATATCAAGGTTATGTAGATAATTAATTGGTTAGTATTAAACTTTCTTAATATTAAATAAAGTACATAAATTGATATTGTTGTAACTGTTAAACTTGCAAGACGTCCATAAAAAATAAATAGCTCAGGGTTGAAATATATTTTTGATTTGATTTCAGAAAAATTAAGTGAATTTATTAAAAATTCATTAATGAATAGATATTTTAAAATTAAAACTAAATTTATTAAAGGTCCATAAATAGGATCTATAAGATCACTTTTAATTCCTGTAATAATACTCAAATATGATAGTGTGCTTTTCATAAAAGCAACCTCGTCTTCATCATAAAAAAAGGGTAAACCAAATTTAATATTACTTAGGCTAATTATAAAAAAAAATATTAATATAAAAAAAACAAAAAATTTTGAAAAGTAATTAAGATATTTTTGTTTTATCATTCTCTAAATTTTGCCTACTAAAGTTTAATATTATTTCATTCCATAGGTACTGTTCATGTTCATAATTACCATTAAGATATTCTTTATATTTTTTATTAAAAAAATCAAAATTAAAAATGAATTTTTTGTTTATAACTTTAAAGATTAATCTTTTATCCTTTAAGATTAAATTTTTATTAAATGCAAAACCATGTTTTTTTTGATTAAAATCACTACTAATTAAATTATAAAAAATCTTTTTCATTAATTTTCTATTTTTAAAAAAACTGAAGTTTTTATTTGATGGGAGATCGATAGAGTAATTTAACAAATCTTTAGAAAGATAAGGAGATCTACATTCAATAGAATTAAGCATGCTAGAAAAATCAACTTTTAAAAGTATGTTAGGTAAGTAATATTTAATGAAATAAAACTGTGCAAATTTCATATCATTAGAACTTTTGCGGTATAAGTTTTTTATTTTAATATAATGTTTTGATTGAGGAAGTATTTTGCTTTTGAAGTAGGATTTGCAATCATCATCAGAAAAATTAGATATCCACAAATTGTTAATTAAATGTAATTCTTTATCAACATGTTTAAAAAAAAATCTTATTTTTTTTGTCCAACTAAGATAATCATTTGAAATTTTAATTATTTTAAACGGGGCTCCAATTATTTTAAGTAAAAAATTTGGAAAGACTTTTTTGAGAATACTAGTTATATAAAAACCTTTAAAAGCAACATAACCATAAAAGATTTCATCACCACCATCTCCACCTATAACAGCATTTGTTTTTTTTTTAATCAAATTAAATAACTCAAAAGTGGGGAGCATTGATGAGTCTCCAATTGGAAAAAAAATGTTTTTTTTTATCAAATGAAAAGTTTTAATTAGATCTTTTTGATGAAGTATTTTTTTTTTGTTATTATCATTATTAGTTTTTTTAATTTTTTTAGATTCATCATAAGTTTTGTCCTTAAAACCAATCGTGAAAGAATTAATTTTTTTTTCTTTTTTTAAAATAACCTTTTTTAATATATTGGAGTCAAAACCACTACTTAAGCAGAGCCCAACCTTTTTATCAGCAATCAAAAAATTTGAGGTTGTTTTTTGAAACATACCATTTATTTCATGAGTTTTTCTTCTAGAAAAAAAAAGGTTGTAATCTCCACCATTTTCAACTGTCCAATACTTTTTATAGATAGTTTTGTTATTTTTAAACTCTACTATCTCACCAGGACAAACTTGATTTATGTTTTGATACAATGTTTCTGGTGCTGGAAAGTGATTAAATCTTAAAAAGTTACCGTAATTTTTTTTGGATATATCAAACTTTTTTTTATATTGGAATATCCCGTTTAATTGGCTTGAGAATATTACTATATCTTTTTCTTTATAATAAAATAATGGTTTTTGACCAACATAATCTCTTGATAATATCATTTTTTTCTTTTTGAAATCAAAAATACTTACAGCCCACATACCATCAAAATAATTAAAACTTTTATTTCCCCAGTAACTATAGGAATTAATTAGCACTTCAGTATCTGATTGTGTTTTGAATTTAATCTTTTTTCCTAAAAATTTTTTGATTTCTTTAAAATTATAAATTGTTCCGTTAAAGACTATAAGAAATCTCTTATCATGAGAAAACATAGGTTGATTTCCACCTTTTTTGTCAATAACAGCTAGCCGGTTCATTCCAAATGATAACTTTAATTTTTTATTATTAAAAAATGTTTGACTATCTGGTCCACGATATAACTGACATTTGGACATTTTCCTAATAAGTCCAATATCTGACTTTCCAATTATTCCGAAAATTGCGCACATTTAAAAAAAAAATATTATATAGCTTAGTTTTGTACTATAAACTCGATATTAATGAATTTTTCAATAGTTATACCTTTATATAATGAGGCTGAAAATATCAATCAGCTAAATTCTGAACTTTTAAACGCAATTAGTGAGTTGGAAAAAAATGATAATGAATTTGAGATAATTTATGTTGAGGATGGTTCCTCAGATAAAACTCTTGACCATTTAAAAAAATTAAGCAATGAGACTAAAACAATTATTATAAAGAATAATTCAAATTTAGCCCAATCAAAATCCATTCTTAATGGAATAGAGGTAGCTAATTTCAATAATATAATCTTATTAGATGGTGATCTTCAAAATGATCCTAAAGATATAATTAAGATGATAGAAATTTATAATAAAAAAGAAAATATTTTAGTTCATGGTTTTAGAAAAAATAGAAATGATCCTTATTTGACTAAAATTCTTCCTAGTAAAATTGCGAACTTTATTGTTAGAAAATTTACAAACTCTAAAATATTGGATCATGGTTGCTCTTTAAAAATATTTGATAAAAGAATGATCGATACCAATGATTTCTTTGGAGATTTTCATAGATTATTTGCTGCACAAATTAGCAAAGATATAGAAGTAATTGAAATTGAAGTAAATCATAGACCTAGAGTTAAAGGCAAAAGTAACTATGGTTTTGAAAGAGTTTTAAGAGTTTTAATAGACTTAATTTTTATGAATTTCTCAAAAAAAGAAAGGTCATCTTTTTATACTTTAGGAACATTAGGCTTAATTTCATTTTTTTTCTCATTTGTATCTTTAATTTATATGTTTTTTTTAAAGATTGTTGAGAATAAATCATTTATAGACACTCCATTACCTATGGTATTTGTTTTTTTTACACTTAGTGGATTTATTTTTTTTTCATTAAATTTAGTACTCGAAACAATGAAGAAAATTATAAATTCTAACTCCAAAGGTATTAAAACTTATAAAATAATTAAATAAATTTATGTGTGGTATTTCCGGTCTTATTTCTTTGGGAAGTGAATTAAATGATCATGATTATTCTACAGTGAAACGGATGAGTGACTCGATAAGTCATAGAGGTCCTGATCAACAAAAAATTCAAAAATTTAAAAAAGTTATCCTAGCTAATAATAGATTAAAAATTATGGATCTTAATGATAGATCTTCATTGCCTATGGCATCAGAGGACGGATCTGTTTGGATTTGTTATAATGGTGAAATATCAAATTTTATAGAATTAAGGGATAAATATAAACTGTCAGAAAAATATAATTTTAAAGGTACTTCAGATACTGAGGTAATGATTTATTTATATAAAGAATTAGGAATATCTTTTGTAAATGAACTATCAGGTATGTTTGCATTTTGTTTAGTTGATTTAAAAAAGAAAAAAACATGGTTGGTAAGAGATTTTTTTGGAATTATTCCTTTATTTTATAGGATTAAAGAAAATAAGATTTATTTTGCATCTGAAATCAAAGCATTTTATGAAAT
The DNA here is from genome assembly GCA_902630945.1 of uncultured Pelagibacteraceae bacterium. Taxonomy (GTDB): domain Bacteria; phylum Pseudomonadota; class Alphaproteobacteria; order Pelagibacterales; family Pelagibacteraceae; genus Pelagibacter. The sequence continues at coordinate 21,110 of CACOWV010000002.1, read as the reverse complement.
TAATTCTCTAGAAAAATCTTTAGATTATCACTCTATCTACCATTTTTTTACGTTGGCTTATATTCCAGGTAAAAATACACCATTTAAAGAAATTAGTGAGATGAGAGGTGGTCAATTAATTGAAATTGATAATGAAAAAAATACGTACTTTTTAAAAAAATATTACAACGTAAAATATCCTATTGATCATTCAATAACAGAAAAAGAAGCTGCAAAAAATGCTTATGATTTAATGTTAGACTCGGTTAGACGAAATATTCAGAGTGATGCACCCATAGGAACAACTCTTTCAGGAGGAATAGACACAAGTGCGATAACTTGTTTAATTAAAGATCTTGGTAAAAGTAAAAATTTTCACACTTATTCTTTGAAAATGGGTGAAAAAAGTTTCGATGAGTCAAAATATCAAAGATTAATTGCTGATTATTGTCAGACAAATCATCATGAAATTTTAGTAAATCAGGAAGATGTTTTAAATTCGATATACACACATATGGCTCATATTGATGAACCAAACGGAAACGGTGCAGCTATACCAAGTTTTATATTAGCTAAAGAAGCAAAAAAAGAAGTTTCAGTTTTACTCAATGGTGAGGGTGGTGATGAAACTTTTAGTGCATATTCGATCTATGGAGCATATAGAGCAAAAAATTTATACACTAAGTTTGCACCAAAATTATTGCGAAAACTAATTCATAATTTGGTTCATAAATTACCTACATCATACAAAAAATTAAGTTTAGATTTTCAATTAAAAAGATTTACAGAAGGTGCAGAGTTGCACCCAGCATCAGCACATATTTACTGGAGACATGTTTTAACAGATAGTGAAAAAGAAGATACAATACTTAATCGTCAGGGATATGAGAAAACTGAAAAAGTAATGATAGATCTGTTTGAAAGTCTTGACTATTCCGATGATTTTAACAAAATTAATTTTTTAGATATAGAACATTTTTTTATAGACGATTTATTAGTTAAAAATGATAGAATGTTTTTAGCAAATGCAGTTGAGTCTCGATTTCCTTTTATGGATAGAATTTTATTTGAGTATATGGCAAAAATTCCCCCAAATATGAGAATGAAAGGAATTACAAAAAGAAGACATATTGAAAAACTAGCAATGAAAAATTCTGTACCAAAGGAAATTTTAGGTAGAGGGAATTTTGGATTAGAAATGCCACACTCAATTTGGTTTTTTGATAATTTAAAGCCTCTTTTAAAAAAATATTTAAGTGAAGAAATGATTAAAAAAACAGAATATTTAAGTTACCAAAAGGTTGATAAATTACTTCAAATGCACTTTTCAAAAAAAAAAGATTATGGGAGAGCCTTATGGTGCATTTTAATGTATCAGATGTGGCATGAAATGTTTATTGAAAAAAAAAATTATAAAGATTATTTAGTGAGGTGAACAAAAAACTTTCAACAATAATATCTTTTTTTATAAGTTTTTTATTTCTTTATTTATCAGTAAAAGATATTAACTTAAGTGATTTATTTAATCAAAAAATAAAAGTAAATTATTTTTATCTTTTTTTGGCCTCAGTAATACTTTATTTGTCTATTTATATTAAAGCTTTCAGATTAAAGATTTTACTTAAAAACTATAAACAGTTGAGTTTAAATACTTATACAAAACCTATACTAATCAGACATTTTCTAAATGCTACTTTACCTGGAAATTTAGGTGAGATTGCAAAACCTTTTGTGTTAAAAGATTATCTTAAAAAACCTTATTTTGAATGTTTATCAATTACAATTATTGAAAGAGTATTTGATTTAATTGTTATCTTATTAATTTTTGGAGTTGCATTATTTTTTAATCAAATAGGTTTAGATCTTTCTTATATAATTATATACATGTTATTTTTTTTATTTGGTTTGATTTTATTTTTTTTTATAATAAAAAATAAATTTATTATTCAGTTGTTACCCTTTAATTTTTTGAAACAATTAAAAAAAGGATTTTTTTATGCCCTCAAAGATAAAAAACAAATTATCAATTTAATATTAATTACAATTTTTTTATGGTTTCTTTTGTGTAGTGCAGATTTTTTTTTATTTTCAAGTTTTCATATTTTAAGTCAAATTTTAACTATCCCAAATATAATTTTTTTGACAGGTTTAACAGTTGTTGCTCAACTAATTCCATCTGCGCCATCATCTATTGGTGTTTTTAATTACCTCATCATTGAAGCGCTTGAATTTTTTTTTAGGATAAATAACATTGATTTTGACTTAAATTTAAAAGTTCAAATAACGTCTATATCATTTATAGTTTTATTTTTTTCTATTCTTCCAGACATAACTTGGGGCTTTTTTGTTTTTATGAAAGAAACTGAGGTCAAACTAAAAAAGCTTAAGTCTTTTGTTAAAAAAAATAAGTTTTATAAATATTAAAAATAGTGCTTCCGCACGGTTTCGAACCGCGGACCTATTGATTACAAATCAATTGCTAAAGTTTAAATAAACATTTGTTAGCAACAATAATCCTAAAATATTTTTAGTCTGGTCACACTATGGGCACAGTGGTAGAGTTTTAATAATTAAATAAGGAGATTCATATGGCAATATTAGTAAAAGGTGAAATTACAATTACTAAAGGATTTAAAACATGGAAAGAGATGGTCTATGCACAGGATGGAAAATTAAAAGAGCATGGAATAAAATTTGTTTTTGCAGGCACACAAAAAGATGACCCGACAAAACTTCATACAGTAATGCAATTTCCAAACATGGAAGCACTCCAAGCTTTTAAAGATGATAAGGAACTTGCTGAGAAAAGAAAAGAAGCAGGTGCTGTTTTAGAGAGTGCTGTAATGATACCAATCTCAGATGAACATTTAACCAATTATCCAGATGCATATACAAATCATTAAATGAAAAAACTTTTAGGGATCGTGGTTCTGGGTTTGTTGTTGAGTGTGAATGTTCACGCTGAAGCTAGCGAGATAACAATAGATGAATTATTTGGAGTTAAGATTTTAGATAATATAGATAAATATGCCAATAAAGCTGATGGTGTAGAACAAGACCACCTAAAAGATATAATTACATTTGAGGATGAAACTTTAAATATTGAGAGAAACCAAGACTTTGACACATATTATATAAGGACTGATAAAAATTATAAAATACAAAATATTACAGCAAGAAAATTTTTTGTATCTGATTTTGATAATTTTAAAAATGATTGCAAAAATGAAAAATCTACAATGGTTCAAATGCTCTCAGCATTTTTTGATGTAAATGAAAATAAATTCGAAAATTACTATTGGTTAGATCCTCGCTCTAAAGCTTTGTATGATGACTCAACAATTAAATACAAAGACAAAAATACATCTTTAATTTTATCAAGTTACTGTGGGTATATAAGTGCAGAAGAAAAATTGGTCTCAATACTTTTTGTTAGTTGGGTTACAAAAGATTATCACAAAAACCACGTTGATGGCAGATGGACAAAAATAGAAAAAATTGATGATAACTTTATCAAAGTTTATTTATCAAAAGAATCTTGATTAAATGACTACTTGATTGGTCTACAAATCTGTCCACACTCTGACCACACTTATTGTGGCAAGAATAGTCTTTGTATAAATTATTTTGATTAAAAAGTAAGTGAAGTGGTGCCCCCGCACGGATTCGAACCGCGGACCTATTGATTACAAATCAATTGCTCTACCAGCTGAGCTACAAGGGCATAATTAATAATTAATTACTATTTATAAATTAATCAACTCTTTTTTTTTAAAAAATCTAAATGATGAAATACTATGGCTGCACTATTAGATATATTTAAGCTTTCAATTTTTTGATTTATATCAATTCTTACTAAAAAATCTGCATATTTAGATGTATGTTTGTGCATTCCAAAACCCTCAGATCCAAAAACTAAAATATTATTTCCTTTCCATTTCACATCAGTAAAACTTTTTTTTGCATTTTTATCAAAACCATAGACCCAAAAATTTTTTTCTTTTAAATTTTTAAGTGTAGAATTTATGTTAGCAACTTGAAAGATTTCAATATATTCAATAGCCCCACTTGCTGCTTTATACATAAGTTTACTTTCATTAGGAAAGTGTCTTTCTTTTATGATTATTCCATCAATATCAAAAGATGAGGCACTTCTTATTAAAGCACCTATATTTCTTGGATCTGTTACTCCATCTAAACAAGCAAGTGTAAGGTTATATTTATTTTTAATATATTCTTTAAGGATTGGTTTTTCTAAATGCTCTATTTCAGCCACGTAACCTTGGTGAAGTAAATTTTCTTTTGTAGTGTATTTGTCTAATTCTTTTTTTGTTTTAAAAAAAACCTTAACATCATTTAATAAATTTTTATTAGGACTTAATCTGTGAATATTTTTTTTACTTTCCTCTGTCAAAAAAACTCTAAATACTCTTCTTTTAGGATTTTTAAGCGCTTCAACAACAGCATGCTGTCCTACAATAAAAAAAGATGATTTATTCATAAAATAGTACTAGTTTTACACGTTTTTTTGAATATTTTCTCATTAAAACACATATTGCATTTGCACGAATAAAATATATAAAACGCATGTTGTTTGAAGCTTTATTGAACAAGGGGACACTTCCCCTAAGGGAGGGGTTCCAGAGCGGTCAAATGGGGCGGGCTGTAAACCCGTTGACTTCGGTCTTCGAAAGTTCGAATCTTTCCCCCTCCACCATTCAATAAGTCTTTATAATAATAATGGAGTGATACTCTTGGGGTTGTGCGGGTGTAGTTCAATGGTAGAACGCTAGCCTTCCAAGCTGGATGTAAGGGTTCGATTCCCTTTACCCGCTCCAAGAAAATAAAATTGTTAAAAAAAAAGAAATGTGAGGAATATTAGTAATGTCAAAAGAAAAATTTGTAAGAAACAAACCGCATTGTAACATTGGTACAATAGGTCATGTCGACCACGGTAAAACAACTTTAACTGCAGCTATCACTAAAGTTTTATCTGAAACTGGTGGAGCTCAAGCGGTAGCGTATGATCAAATTGATAAAGCTCCAGAAGAAAAAGAGAGAGGAATTACAATTTCAACTGCGCACGTTGAATATGAAACTGAGAAAAGACACTATGCACACGTAGATTGCCCAGGACATGCCGACTATGTGAAGAACATGATTACAGGTGCTGCACAAATGGATGGAGCAATTTTAGTAGTTAATGCTGCGGATGGTCCAATGCCTCAAACAAGAGAACATATTCTGTTAGCAAGACAGGTTGGTGTTCCTGCAATTTGTGTTTACTTGAATAAAGTAGATCAAGTAGATGATAAAGAAATGATTGATCTAGTTGAAGAAGAAATAAAAGAATTATTAACTTCTTACAAGTTTCCAGGGGACAAAACTCCAATTGCTAAAGGTTCTGCTCTTGCGGCAGTAGAGGGAAGAGATGAAGAAATTGGAAAAAAATCAATTTTAGAATTAATGAAAAATGTTGATGAATTTATTCCTCAACCAGATAGGCCAAAAGATAAAGATTTCTTAATGCCTGTTGAGGATGTTTTTTCTATTTCAGGAAGAGGTACAGTTGCAACTGGCAGAGTTGAGTCTGGAGTTTTAAAAACTGGTGATGAAGTTGAGATTGTTGGTATTAGAGATACTAAAAAATCAGTTTGTACCGGAGTTGAAATGTTTAGAAAACTTTTAGATTCAGGTGAAGCTGGTGATAACGTTGGTGTATTATTAAGAGGTGTTGAAAGAACTGACATTGAGAGAGGTCAGGTTCTTTGTAAGCCTGGTTCTGTTACACCGCATACTAAATTTGAAGCTCAAGCATATGTGCTTAAAAAAGAGGAAGGCGGAAGACACACTCCTTTCTTCACTAAGTACAGACCACAGTTTTATTTTAGAACTACAGACGTAACAGGAGAAGTAGAGTTACCAGCTGGAACTGAAATGGTTATGCCTGGTGATGATGCAAAATTCACAGTTAAACTGATTACACCAATTGCGATGTCAGAAAAATTAAATTTTGCAATTCGTGAAGGTGGTAGAACTGTAGGAGCTGGAGTAGTAACTAAGATTATAGAGTAAGCTCTATATAGGAGTGTAGCTCAATTGGTAGAGCGCCGGTCTCCAAAACCGGAGGCTGAGGGTTCGAGTCCCTCCGCTCCTGCCAATTAGAGTATTAAAAATTATGAAAAACCCGATTAAATTTATACAGGAAGTAAAACAAGAAGCATTTAAAGTTACCTGGCCAACAGGCAAAGAAACACTTCAAGGAGCTTTAATGGTTTTTTTGATGGCTGTAGTTATGTCATTATTTTTTCTTCTCTTAGATCAAGTTTTGAAATTTTTTTTAGAAATTTTACTTAAAGTGAGTATTTAATGAAAAACTGGTACATAGTTCAATCTCATTCAAGCTTTGAAAATAAAGTTGCAGGTCTTATAAAAGAAGAAGCTGATAAAGCTAAGATATCAGATAAGTTTGAGGAGATTATAGTACCGACGCATGACGTTACAGAGGTTAAAAGAGGTAAAAGGATACAAAGAAAGAAGAAATACTTTCCAGGATATGTTTTAATAAAAAGTGAGATGGATAATAATATTTACCATATGATTAAGAATATTAAGAGAGTAAGTGGTTTTTTAGGAACAAAAGGTATGCCTGTCCCTGTTTCAGATAAAGAAATTGAAAAAATATTAGGTCAAATAAAAGATGGTGTAGCTCAGCCAAAATCTGGTATAGAATACAGTGTTGGTGAAAAAATTCAGGTTGTTGATGGACCTTTTGCTTCATTCAGTGGAATGGTTGAGGAAATTGATGAAGAAAAATCTCGTTTAAAGGTTTCAGTATCAATTTTTGGTAGACCAACACCAGTTGATTTAGAGTATAACCAAGTTGAGAAGGTAAGTTAATGGCGGCAAAAAAAGAAATAAGTGGATTTATAAAATTACAAATTAAAGGTGGACAAGCAAATCCAGCCCCACCAGTTGGACCTGCTTTAGGTCAACGTGGTGTAAACATCATGGAATTTTGTAAAGCATTTAACGATAAAACAAAATCCTTAGCAGGAAAACCTGTTCCAGTAGAAATTACGGTTTATAAAGATAAAAAATTTGATTTTAAAATTAAATCACCACCAGCTTCTTTTTTTATTAGAGAGGCTGCTAAATTAAAAAGTGGTTCACAAGAACCTGGTAGAAATATAGTTGCTTCAATTACAAAAAAGCAAGCTGAAGAAATAGCAAAACAAAAAATGAATGATTTAAATGCAATTGATTTAGAACAGGCAGTAAAAATCATTGCTGGATCAGCAAGATCTATGGGAATTGAGGTTAAAGAATAATGTCATCGAAAAGATTTAAAAAACTTCCAGAAAAAACATCACAGTTGACACCTGTTTTGATAGAAAAAATTCTTTCTGAAATAAAAAAAAATTGTACTACAAAATTTGATGAGTCAGTTGATTTAAGTTTTCAAATAAATAATAAACAAAAAAAAAATGAAATAAGTATCAGGACTGTTGTAAATCTTCCTGGAGGAACGGGAAAAAAAGTTAAAGTTGCTGTTGTCTGTGAGGATACAAAGTCTAGCGAGGCAAAAACTGCAGGTGCAGATATTGTTGGTGGAGATGACTTCATAGAAAAAATAAAAAATGGTGAGATGAATTTTGAAAAGTTAATTTGTACACCATCAATGATGGTGAAACTTTCTAAACTAGGTAAAGTGTTAGGTCCAAAAGGTTTAATGCCCAACCCTAAACTAGGTTCAGTAACTGAAGATTTAAAAACAGCAATTTCAAATGCCAAATCAGGTCAAGCTGAGATAAGAAATGATAAAGATGGTAATATTGGTGTAAGTATTGGAAAAAAATCCTTCAATGATGAAAAATTAATTAAAAATTTTTATGCAATTATAGAAACCTTAGAAAAAGAAAAAATGAATAATACTGTTAAGGGTGATTTAATTAAGTCAGCTTTTATTACGTCTACTATGGGAGTTTCATATCAACTTAAACTAGGAAAAAATATTTAATATTATGATGAATAAAGAACAAAAGAAAAATTATATTTCTGAGATGACTAAACAGTTTGAAAATAGTAAGGCTATAATGGTAACTCATTATCAAGGCTTAACAATGCCTCAACTTGATGAATTAAGGTCAAAAATGAGAGAACATGGAATAGTTTTTAAGATAACAAAAAATAGAATTACCAAGTTGGCTTTAGAGAAAACTAAGTGTAAGGATTTATCAAATTTGTTTACTGGACCCACAGCTGTTGCTTTTGGGGAAGATGCAATCATGTCTGCAAGAATCTTGTCTAAGTTTGCCAAAGATAATGAGAATTTAAAATTAATTGGTGGAATTATGGGTGAAGAAGTATTGGACAAAGTAGCGGTCCAAAATGTAGCAAATTTACCAACTTTAGACGAGGCAAGAGCCAATATTATTGGAATTTTGAACGCCTCTGCTTCGAAATTAGTAAGTATTTTACTTGCACGTTCGGAAAAAATGAGTAGTTTACCCACAGAAAATTCTGAAAAACAACCTAAAGAGTAGATAATATGCCTGACCTAAACAAAATCATTGATGATTTATCAAAATTGACTGTTGCTGAAGCAGCAGATCTTTCTAAACAATTAGAAGAAAAATGGGGAGTAACCCCAATGGCAGCCGCAGCCCCAGCAGCAGCTGGTGGAGCAGCAGCCGCAGAAGATAAAGACGAGTTTACAATTATGTTAACTTCAGCTGGTGACAAAAAAATTAATGTAATCAAAGAAGTAAGAGCAGCAACATCACTTGGTCTAAAAGAAGCTAAAGATTTAGTGGAAGGTGCACCTAAAGAAGTCAAAGCTGGTGTTCCAAAGAAAGAGGCTGAAGAGATAAAAGCCAAATTAGAAGCTGCTGGTGCAAAAGTAGAACTTAAGTAAATTAATAAGGATTAATTCAAATACTGGTTATTTTATAATCAGTATTATAAACATAGATGCAAATATCTTTTACTGAAAAGAAAAATATAAGAAAAAGTTTTGGTAAATTAAAGGAAAGTTTATCCATACCAAACCTTATAGAAGTTCAAAAAAATTCTTATAAAGAACTAACTGATTTTGATTTAAACGCAGGAGAATTAACAAAAGGTTTCGACAGGGTATTTAAAAGTATTTTTCCAATAGAAGATTTGAATGACAAGGCGACTTTAGAATACGTTTCTTATAAGTTAGAAAAACCAAAATTTGATGTTGAGGAGTGTATAGCTAGAGGATTGACTTACTCATCAGCTTTGAAATGCACATTAAGATTAGTTGTTTACGAAATAGATCAAGAAAATAATAGTAAAGATATTTTATCTGCTAAAGAACAAGAAGTTTACATGGGCGAAGTTCCAATGATGACAAATAGTGGAACATTTATAACTAACGGTGTTCAAAGAGTAGTTGTAAACCAAATGCATAGAAGTCCAGGTGTATTTTTTGATCATGATAAAGGAAAAACACATGCAAGCGGTAAACTACTTTTTAATTGCAGAGTAATTCCTAATAGAGGTTCTTGGTTAGATTTTGAGTATGATGTAAAAGATTTTCTATATTTTAAAATTGATAGAAAAAAGAAAATTTTTGCATCAACTTTATTACAAGCTTTAGGTTATAGTAAATCAGATATAGCAAATGAGTTTTACACTAGTGAAACTTTTGCTTACGACACAAAAACTGATAAATGGAAAACAAAATTTAATGCTGAAAATTATAAAGCAAAAAATTTTTCAGAGGAAGTTGTTGACGCAAAGACAGGAAAAGTTGTTATAAAACTTGGTGATAAGATAAATTATTTAAATGCTAAAAAATTAGCTAACGATGGGTTAAAAGATATTCTTGTATCAAAAGACTCTTTATATGGAAAATTTTTACATAAAGATATCAAGGTAAATGATGAAGTTGATGGGACTTTTAAAATTGGCACAGAAATAAATGACACTATAATTCAAAAAATCCTAGATGCTGGAATTCATACTTTACAAATTTCTGTCACAAATTCTATTAACAAAGGACCTTATCTTCTAACCACAATTTTAAATGATAAAAATAATACAAAAGATGAAGCCATTACAGAAATTTATAAGATGTTACGACCTGGAGAACCACCAACAATTGAAATAGCTACACAAATTTTTAATAATCTTTTTTTTAGTTCAGATCGATATGATTTATCAGATGTTGGAAGAGTTAAAATGAATTCAAGATTAAATTTAGAGTGCTCTGATAAAATTACCATTCTAAGGAATGACGATATTATCGCAATAATTCATAAAATGTTAGATCTTAGAGATGGCAAAGACGATGTAGATGACATAGATCATTTAGGAAATAGAAGAGTAAGATCTGTTGGTGAATTAGTAGAAAATCAAGCTCGAATAGGTGTTTACAGAATGGAAAGAGCAATAAAGGAAAAAATGACCACTTTAGACATAGAGTCAGCAATGCCACAAGATTTGATAAATGCAAAACCATTAACAGTTTCGCTAAAAGATTTTTTTGCAAGCTCACAATTATCTCAATTTATGGATCAAACAAATCCATTATCCGAAATTACTCATAAAAGAAGAGTTTCAGCACTAGGTCCAGGTGGATTAACTAGAGAAAGGGCAGGGTTTGAGGTTAGAGATGTTCATCCGACACACTATGGCCGAATATGTCCAATAGAAACACCAGAGGGACCAAACATTGGATTAATAAATAGTTTATCTACATACGCTAAAATTAATAAATATGGATTTATTGAGAGTCCGTATAAAAGAGTAAAAGATGGAGTTGTACAAGAGAATGTTGAATATTTATCAGCAATGGAGGAAACAAAATTTACAATAGCCCAAGCGAACACTAAAATAGATAAAAACGGTAGAATTGTTGAAGAGCTTGTGTCTTGTAGACAAAATCTAAACTTCCTTTTATCAAAACCTGATACAATAGATTATATCGATGTCTCACCAAAACAATTAGTATCTGTTGCAGCATCATTAATACCATTTCTAGAGAACGATGATGCAAATAGAGCTCTTATGGGATCAAACATGATGAGGCAGGCTGTTCCGTTACTTAAACCAGAGTCACCATTAGTTGGAACAGGCATTGAAAGTGATGTAGCATTAGACTCAGGAGTAACTATTGTTGCTAAAAGAGATGGAATTGTTGATAAAATTGATGGAAAAAGAATTGTTATTAAAGTCACAGAAGAAACTGATTTTACAAAATCAGGAGTAGATATTTATAATTTACAAAAATTTAAAAGATCAAATCAGAATACTTGTATTAATCAAAGACCATTAGTCAGAGTAGGTGATAAAGTAAAAACTGGAGACATAATAGCTGATGGTCCATCAACGAAACTTGGTGAATTGGCACTTGGAAAAAATGTGACTGTAGCATTTATGCCGTGGCAAGGATATAATTTTGAGGACTCTATTTTGATTTCAGAAAGATGTGTGACAGATGATGTTTTTACGTCAGTTCACATTGTAGAATATGAAATAATGGCTAGAGATACCAAGCTTGGCGAAGAAGAAATTACAAGAGACATACCAAATGTAAATGAGGACGCATTAAAGAATCTTGATGAATCAGGAATTGTTTATATTGGTGCAGAGGTCAATGCTGGTGATATTTTAGTTGGAAAAGTAACACCAAAAGGAGATTCGGCATCTGGGCCTGAGGAAAAACTACTAAGATCAATTTTTGGAGAAAAAGCAATCGATGTAACAGACACCTCTTTAAGAATGTCTCGAGGAAGTAGCGGTACAGTAGTTGATGTAAGAGTTTTCAATAGACACGGTATTGATAAAGATGAAAGATCGATTACTATCGAAAGAGCAGAAATAGAGCAAGTGCAACAAGATAAAATTGTTGAAGAGGAAATTTTAGAAAGAAGTATAAAACAAAGAGCTGCTCAAATTTTATCTAAATCATCATTATCAAAAAAAATTAAAGATATAGAAGCTGGATCAAAATTAGATTTTGAAACTATAAATAAATTAGGCATTAATGATGTTTTTAAAATAAGTGTTAATAACTCTAAAGAAGAAGCTTCTCTTGTTCAGCTTAAAGATCAGTATAATAAGGCAAAAGATGATATTACTGAAAGATTTGAAGACAAAGTTCTTAAAATAAGAAGCGGTGATGATTTATTACCTAGTGTTATGAAAATGGTTAAAGTTTTTGTGGCAATTAAAAGAAGACTAAGACCTGGAGACAAAATGTCAGGAAGACATGGAAATAAAGGCGTTGTTAGTAAGATAGTTCCAGTTGAAGATATGCCTTACAGAGAAGATGGCAGACCAGTAGATATAGTTTTGAATCCTTTAGGAGTACCAAGCAGAATGAATGTGGGTCAAATATTAGAGACTCATTTAGGCTGGGCTTGTAAGGAATTTGGAGAGGAAGTAAAACGATTGGTTAACGAAAATAATAAAAAAATTGAAAAAACTGAAAAAGTTTCAAATTTTTTGAAATCTGTTTATGGTGAGGAAATTTTTGATCAGAAAGTAGATAAATTGAGCAAAACTGAATTTAGAGATTTATGTGAAAATTTACAAAATGGTATAGCAATTTCTACTCCAGTGTTTGATGGAGCAAAAGAGAAAAATGTTACAGAAATGTTAGAGCTTGCAAAATTACCAAAATCTGGACAAACTTATCTATGGGATGGAAGAACGGGAGAAATGTTTGACAGACCAGTTACAGTAGGGATTATTTATATGTTAAAACTTCATCATTTAGTCGAAGATAAGATACACGCAAGATCTACTGGTCCATATAGTTTAGTTACACAACAACCATTAGGTGGAAAAGCTCAACTTGGAGGTCAAAGATTTGGTGAAATGGAAGTTTGGGCTTTAGAGGCATATGGTGCATCTTATACCTTACAAGAGATCCTTACGGTTAAATCTGATGATGTAGCAGGAAGAGTAAAAGTATATGAAACAATTGTTAAAGGAGAAGAAAATTTTGAATCAGGTATACCTGAGTCGTTTAATGTTCTAGTTAAAGAAATAAAATCATTAGCACTAAATGTGGAGCTTAATTAAAAAATTATGAAAAAAGAATTAACAGATTTATTTAAAAATTCAGAAATTTCAGAAGCACAAAATTTTAATAGTATTAAAATTTCTTTGGCAAGCCCTGAAAAAATAAAATCTTGGACATATGGTGAAATTAAAAAACCAGAAACTATTAATTATAGAACTTTTAGACCTGAAAAAGACGGTTTGTTTTGTGCGAGAATTTTTGGTCCAATAAAAGATTATGAGTGTTTGTGTGGAAAATACAAACGAATGAAATTTAGAGGTATCATATGTGAGAAATGTGGAGTGGAGGTAACAAAATCAAATGTAAGAAGAGAAAGAATGGGGCACATTAACCTTGCAACTCCAGTGGCTCATATATGGTTCTTAAAATCTTTACCTAGTAGGATAGCTTTAGCTGTTGATATGAAGCTAAAAGAAATCGAAAGAGTTTTATATTTTGAAAATTTTATAGTCATTGAGCCTGGTCTAACTGGATTGCAAAAAAACCAACTTCTCAATGAAGAAGAGTTAGCGAAATATCAAGACGAATTTGGTGAAGAGGCATTTACTGCAGGAATAGGAGCTGAAGCAGTTCTAGAAATGCTTAGAAATTTAGACATGGAGCTCGAAAGAAAAAACTTAATTTCTTATATTAAAGAAACAAAATCTAAAGTTAACGAGGAAAGAGCAATTAAAAGACTTAAACTTATTGAGTCTTTTATAGAAACTGGTCAAAAGCCTGAATGGATGATTTTAACTGTAGTACCTGTTATTCCACCTGAATTAAGACCGTTGGTACCATTAGATGGAGGACGTTTTGCAACATCAGATTTGAATGATCTTTATAGAAGAGTAATAAATAGAAATAACCGTTTAAAAAGATTAATGGATTTAAAAGCTCCTGATATAATTGTTCGAAATGAGAAAAGAATGCTTCAAGAGTCAGTAGATGCATTATTCGATAATGGTAGAAGAGGCAGAGTAATTACTGGAACAGGTAAAAGACCTTTGAAATCATTAGCAGAAATGCTCAAAGGGAAGCAGGGCAGATTTAGACAAAATTTATTAGGTAAAAGAGTTGATTACTCTGGTAGATCAGTAATTGTTGTAGGTCCAGATTTAAAATTACACGAATGTGGCTTACCAAAAAAAATGGCGTTAGAATTATTTAAACCTTTTCTTTATGCACGTCTTAATAAATTAGGTTTAGCATCAACAATTAAACAAGCAAAAAAGTTGGTTGAAAAAGAAACAAACGCTGTGTGGGATGCATTAGAATTAATTGTAAGAGAACATCCAGTTTTATTGAATAGAGCTCCAACTCTGCACAGACTTGGTGTTCAAGCTTTTGAGCCTAAATTAATAGAGGGAGATGCAATAGAATTACATCCACTTACATGTGCTGCATTTAATGCAGACTTTGACGGAGATCAAATGGCAGTTCATGTACCATTAAGCTTAGAGGCTCAGTTAGAAGCAAGAATATTAATGTTATCAACAAATAATATTTTGTCTCCATCTAATGGAAAACCAATAATTGTGCCTAGTCAAGACATGATTTTAGGTATTTATTATTTATCACAAGAACCTATATCAGATAAACCAGTTGGATATTTTACTGACTCTGATCAAATTGAATTTGCTCTATCATCAGGTCAAATAAAAGTTCATAGTACTATTATTTCAAGATTTGAAACTATTGATGAAAACGGCACAAAAAAATTTGAAAAATATACGTCAACAGCTGGAAGATTTTTATTAGCAAATTTATTGCCAAAAAATAAAAATATTAATTTTTCCTTAATTGACAGGTTGCTTCCAAAAAAAGTTGTCTCAGAAATAATAGATATTGTCTTTAGATTTTGTGGGCAAAAAACAACAGTAATATTTTGTGATAAATTAAAAGACTTGGGTTTTAAACATGCATTTAAAGCAGGTATTTCATTTGGCAAAGATGATTTAATTATTCCTGAAAGTAAGACACAATTAATAAATGATACTAAAAAATTAATCGCAGATTATGAAACTCAGTATGCAGAGGGATTAATAACAAGAGGCGAAAAGTACAATAAAGTTGTTGATGCGTGGTCAAAATGCACAGATAAAGTAGCTTCGGAAATGATGAGAGGAATTTCAGCGACTGAAAAAACTTCGGATGGTCTAAAAATAAATTCTGTTTTTATGATGGCTGACTCTGGAGCAAGAGGTTCTGCAGCACAAATGAAGCAATTAGCAGGAATGAGAGGTTTAATCGCTAAACCGTCTGGTGAAATTATTGAAAGTCCGATTACCTCAAATTTCAAAGAGGGTTTAACTGCACTTGAATATTTTAATTCAACTCATGGAGCAAGAAAAGGTTTAGCTGATACAGCTTTGAAAACGGCTAGCTCAGGTTATTTAACTAGAAGACTTTGTGATGTTGCTCAAGATTTAACAATTACAAAAGTTAAATGTCATAACCCAGGCTTTATTGAGCTTTCAGAAATTCTAGAAGGTGGAAACGTTGTAGTGAGCTTATCAGAAAGAGCATTAGGTAGAGTTACTGCTTCTGATATAAAAAATCCTTTAACTGGTGATGTTGTAATCAAAAAATCAGAAATGATTGATGAAACAGGTTGTGATTTAATAGATGCAGCTGGAGTGAAATCAATAAAAGTTTATTCAGTAATGACATGTAGCTCTAAAGAGGGTGTATGCGCAACATGTTATGGAAGAGATCTGTCTAGGGGTAAAATGGTTCATGTTGGTGAAGCAATAGGAATGATTTCAGCCCAATCTATAGGTGAACCAGGAACACAACTGACTATGAGAACCTTTCACGTAGGTGGTACAGCTTCTGTAAAACAAGATTCACAGATTATCAGTAAAAGCGACGGAACATTAAAAATCTTGAACTCCAATATACTTGAAGATTCTAAAAAAAATTTAATTGTAATGGGGAGAAATACTCAATTATCAATTGAAGATGAAAATGGAGTTCAAATTGCAGTTTATAAAGTAGCTTATGGATCAAAATTATTTTTTAATAACGGTGATAAAATTAAGGCTAACACAAAAATTTGTGAATGGGATCCTTACACTACACCAGTCATAGCTGAAAAAAGTGGTATAGCTAGTTATGTTGATTTGATTGATGGTGTATCAATTCAAGAAACTACAGATGATGCAACAGGAATTTCTTCTAAATCAGTTATTGATTGGAGAGCACAATCGAAGAGTACAGATTTAAAGCCAAGAATAACTTTAAGAGATGAAAAGGGTAATGTAATTAAAAAAGCTGATGATAACGAGGCAAGATATTATTTAGTTCCCGACTCGATTCTTTCAATCAAAGACGGTGAAAAAGTTTTTGCTGGTGATGTAATCGCTAGGCTACCTAAAGAAACAACTAAGACAAAAGATATAACAGGAGGATTACCAAGAGTGGCCGAATTATTTGAAGCAAGGAAAGCAAAAGATAGTGCAATTATAGCAGAAAATGATGGTCAAGTTGTATTTGGTAAAGAAGTAAGAGGAAAACAGAGAGTATCCATTGTACCTGAAGATGGAACAGAACCATCAAATTATTTGATACCAAAAGGTAAACATATTAATTTTAACCAAGGGGAAAAAATTCAAAAAGGAGAGTATTTGTTAGATGGACAACCTCTACCTCATGACATTTTAAGAATTTTAGGAATTAAAGATTTAACAGAGTATTTTGTAAATCAAGTACAAGAAGTTTACAGATTACAAGGAGTTATAATTAATGATAAACATATTGAAACAATTCTTAGACAAATGTTAAAAAAAGTTGAAATAAAAACTTCAGGAGATTCATCTTATCTACCAGGAGAAATTGTTGATAGAATAAAATTTGATAATGCTAATGAAAAATTAAAATCCGAAGGGAAAGCTACAGCAACTGCTGAAAGAGTATTGATGGGTATTACTAAGGCTTCGTTACAAACTGAGTCATTTATTTCTGCAGCTTCATTCCAAGAAACTACTAGAGTCTTAACTGATGCAGCTATAAAAGGTAAAGTTGATCCTCTTAATGGATTAAAAGAGAACGTAATTGTTGGTAGATTAGTGCCAGCTGGTACTGGAAATATTAAAAATAAATGGAACAAAAAAGCTCTTGAAGATGACAATAAATTTTTATCTGAACAAGAGAAGATTGAACCTTCAGAAACTCAAGTAAATCAATAAAAAAAAACAATTCTATAAAGAGTTTTAGTTTGACAAAATCAAATTAATAAGTATTTTGGCGATGTTTTTGGTTGGAATGTAGTACTTTAATGTACTAAACGCTGCCATGAATAACCTGTCAGTTATTTCATTCAAAAATCAATACAAATATATAAAAAATTATGCCAACTATAAACCAGTTGTTAAAAAAAAAGAGAGTAAAGCAAATAAATAGGAATAAAGTTCCTGCGCTCCAAAAGCAACCTTTAAAGAGAGGTGTTTGCGTAAAGGTTTATACAACTACACCAAAAAAACCAAACTCCGCCTTGAGAAAAGTTGCAAGAGTTAGGCTCTCAAATGGTTTTGAAGTTACAGCTTATATACCTGGTGAAGGGCACAATTTACAAGAACACTCTGTTGTTTTAATTAGAGGTGGAAGAGTAAAAGATTTACCTGGAGTGAGGTATCATATCTTGAGGGGAAATTTAGATACTCAAGGAGTAGCTAATAGAAAAAAAAGAAGATCATTATACGGGACAAAAAAAGGTAAATAGCCATGTCTAGAAAAAAAACACAACCAAAAAAAAATATAGTTCCTGACCCAAAATTTAATTCAACAATAATACCGAAATTAATAAATAATATTATGTATGATGGTAAAAGAGGTGTAGCAGCTAAAATTGTTTATGATGCAATAGAAAAAATAAAAACTAAGTCTAAAGACGAACCTATAAATATTTTTAATGAAGCTATTAACAATATTAAGCCAACGGTAGAAGTAAGATCTAGGAGAGTTGGAGGTGCTACTTACCAAGTCCCCGTTGAAGTAAAAAGTAAAAGAGCTCAAGCTTTAGCAATTAGATGGTTAGTTGACTCAGCAAGAAAAAGAAAAGATAAACATATGTCAGATAAAATTTTTAATGAACTTTACGATGCATACGAAAAAAAAGGTGCGGCAGTAAAAAAGAGAGAGGATGTGCATAAGATGGCTGAGTCAAATAAAGCCTTTGCACATTTTAGGTGGTAATTAATTATGGCCAGGACTCATACATTAAATAAATATCGTAATATAGGGATCATGGCTCATATAGATGCTGGAAAAACTACAACAACAGAGAGAATTTTATATTACACAGGTAAAAGTCATAAAATTGGTGAGGTCCATGATGGTGCAGCTACAATGGATTGGATGGAACAAGAACAAGAAAGAGGTATCACAATTACTTCTGCAGCCACAACTTGTTTCTGGCAAGATCACAGAATAAATATTATTGATACCCCTGGGCATGTTGATTTTACAATTGAAGTAGAAAGATCTCTTAAAGTTTTAGATGGTGCTGTAGCAGTTTTTGATGGAGTTGCAGGTGTAGAACCACAATCTGAAACTGTTTGGAGACAAGCAGATAAATATAAAGTTCCTAGAATTTGTTTTGTAAATAAATTAGATCGAACCGGTGCAGACTATTTTAGATGTGTAGACATGATTAAAGACCGATTAGGAGCTAAGCCTCTTGTAATTCAAGTTCCCATTGGAATTGAAGCTTCTCTATCAGGAGTAGTTGACCTTGTTAAAATGAAAGCACAAGTGTGGAAAAATGAGGCTCTTGGTGCTGAATGGGAATACAAAGATATTCCTAATGATCTTAAAGAAATCTCAGAAAAATATAGAACAGAATTAGTAGAAATGGCTGTAGAACAAGATGAAAAATTAATGGAGTCATATTTAAATGGCGATGAAATAAAAGAGGAAGATTTAATAAAATGTATAAGAAAAGGTACATTAAACTTTAGCTTTGTGCCAGTTTTAACTGGCTCAGCT
The DNA here is from genome assembly GCA_902630945.1 of uncultured Pelagibacteraceae bacterium. Taxonomy (GTDB): domain Bacteria; phylum Pseudomonadota; class Alphaproteobacteria; order Pelagibacterales; family Pelagibacteraceae; genus Pelagibacter. The sequence continues at coordinate 2,101 of CACOWV010000002.1, read as the reverse complement.
TTTAAAAACAAGGGTGTTCAACCCTTATTAGACGCAGTTGTAAATTACCTTCCAAGCCCTTTAGATATTGGTTCAATAAAAGGGACTAAAGTAGGGTCTGAAGATGAAGTAGAGATGAAATTTGATGATAAAGCACCTTTTTCAGCACTAGCTTTCAAAGTAGCAAATGATCCATTTGTAGGGTCATTAACATTTATAAGAGTTTATTCAGGCACAATTAAATCAGGAACAGGAATTTATAACTCTTCAAAAGAAAAAGAGGAGAGAGTAGGAAGAATGCTTTTGATGCATGCTAATTCCAGAGAAGATATTAAAGAAGCTAATGCAGGAGATATAGTTGCGTTAGCAGGTTTAAAAAATACTATTACAGGTCACACTTTGTGCGATGCTGATAACGCTGTTTTACTTGAACCAATGGAATTCCCTGATCCAGTAATTGAAATTGCAGTAGAGCCAAAAACAAAAGGTGATCAAGAAAAAATGGGTGAAGCTTTAGCAAGACTTGCTAAAGAAGATCCATCTTTTAGAGTTTCTTCTGATGAAGAATCCGGTCAAACAATTATTAAAGGAATGGGCGAACTTCATTTAGATATTATTGTTGATAGAATGAAAAGGGAATTTAAAGTAGAGGCTAATGTTGGAGCTCCACAAGTAGCTTACAGAGAAACAATAGAAAAATCAGCGGAATTCGAATATATACATAAAAAACAAAGTGGTGGAGCTGGCCAATTTGCAAAAGTTAAATTGTTTGTAGAGCCTCAAGATCCTGGAAAAGGAAGAGATGTCGAAAGTGCAATTAAAGGTGGTGCTATTCCAAAAGAATTTATTCCTGGTGTAGAAAAAGGAATTGAGACAGTTTCTGACAGCGGTATTTTAGCTGGCTTTCCCTTAATAGATTACAAAGTGACTATAGTAGATGGATTACATCATGACGTTGACTCTAGTGTTTTAGCTTTTGAGCTTGCAAGTAGAGCTTGCTTTAAAGAGGCCTGCACTCAAGGAGGTTTAAAATTACTTGAGCCTATAATGAGAGTTGAGGTAGTAACACCAGAAGATTATATGGGTGATGTTATTGGTGATTTGAATAGTAGAAGGGGGCAAATAAGCACTCAGGAACAAAGAGGTAATGCCACTGTAATTACGGCAATGGTCCCGTTAGCAAATATGTTTGGATATATAAATAATCTAAGATCTATGTCACAAGGGAGAGCACAATATTCAATGTTCTTTGATCATTATTCAAAAGTTCCTCAAAATGTTCAAGATGAAGTAACAAAAAAGATAGCAGGCTAAAATGGAAAAACAAAATATTAGAATTAAACTAAGAGCATATGACAATAAGATTTTAGATGCGTCTACTGAAGAAATAGTAAATACAGTAAAAAGAACTGGCGCTACAATTAAAGGACCCATTCCTCTACCAACAAGGATTGAAAGATATACTGTTTTAAGATCTCCTCATATTGATAAAAAGAGTAGAGAACAATTTGAGTCAAGAACTCACAAAAGATTAATTGATATAATTGAACCAACACCACAAACAGTTGAAGCTTTAATGAAGTTAGATTTAGCATCGGGCGTGGACGTGGAGATAAAGATTTAATATGAGCGAAATAGCTTTAATTGGTAAAAAAATTGGAATGACCAGAGAATTTTATAAAACAGGTCAGATAGTTCCGGTAACAGTATTAAAGATGGAAAAAGCAAGAGTTATTCAAGTGATTGAGAAAGAAAAAAGAGGCTATAATGCTGTTCAGCTTGGATATGGAAAAATTAAGAACTCTAAATTAACAAAATCAATGAAGGGTTTTTTTGCGAAAAAAAACACAGAAGCCAAAAAAAAACTTAAAGAATATAGAGTTAGCAACACTGAAGCATATAAAGAAGGTAATGAATTTGGGCTTGAAATTTTTAAGGATATAAAATTTGTAGATACTAAATCTAAAACAATAGGAAAAGGTTTTGCTGGTGCTATGAAGAGACATAATTTTGGTGGTTTAAGAGCTACTCATGGTGTTTCTATTTCACATAGATCACATGGATCAACTGGTCAAAGACAAGATCCAGGAAAAGTATTTAAGGGGAAAAAAATGGCTGGTCA
>CACOWV010000001.1 GCA_902630945.1 uncultured Pelagibacteraceae bacterium | reverse complement strand
AAATTAAAACTAAAAATCATGCCTATTCAATATTTATTGGTTCTAATATAATATCTAAAATCTTAAAACTTACAAAAAAAGACTCAATAAATTTTAAAAAATGTCTAATTGTAGCTGATAGTAAAATTTCAAGTAAGTTTGTAACAAAAATAAAAAAAAGCCTTAAAAAGAAAGAAATTTTTACAATTTTTTTTAATTCGAATGAATTAAACAAAAATATGAAAAGTGTTAATAAAATAACAAATCTGCTTCTAAGAAAAAATTTTTCTAGAAATGATTGTTTAATATCTGTAGGAGGAGGGATCACTGGTGATGTTAGTGGTTTTGCGGCAAGTTTATTTAAAAGAGGTTTAAAATTTATAAATATACCAACTACACTTTTAGCTCAAGTTGATTCCTCTATAGGAGGAAAAACAGGAATAAATACAAATTTTGGAAAAAATTTAATTGGAAGCTTTTATCAACCTAATTTAGTAATAGCTGATGTTGATTTTTTAAAAACTCTTCCAAGAAGGGAATTAATTTGTGGTTATGGGGAAATCCTTAAACATTCTTTGATAGCAAGTAAAAAATTTTATTTTTATTTAAATAAGAATAACAAAAAAATTTTAAATCTTTCATCTCCTTTTATTGAAAAAACAATTCATGAAAGTTGTAAAATAAAAAAAGATTTTGTGGAGAAAGATGAAAAAGAAAGTGGACTGAGGAAAACTCTTAATTTTGGACATACTTTTGGTCATGCATATGAAGCTGCATTAAAATACTCTAAAAGATTAAATCATGGGGAAGCTGTTATTCTTGGAATGAAATCTGCACTAAATTTTAGTTACAAAAACAAATTGTTAAAAAAATATGAGTTTGAATCTATCTCAACACATATTGAAAATGCAAATTTGCCCTCATCACTAGGTAAATTTTTCAAATTAAAAGATTGCAATAAAATTTTATCGTTTATGCTAAAAGATAAAAAAAATAATTCAAATAAAATAAGTTTAGTATTATTAAAAAAAATTGGTCAGCCAATAATTAATAAACAATATGATAAAAAAAAAATAAGTCTTTTTTTAAAAAGTCAATTAGTTAATTAAAATTTGAATTGAGTGAATGTAACTTTTTAATTCGTGATCTAACAATTTATAAATTTTTTTGTAGCTATCTATTTTTGACATATTTTTGAGTTCTGATGAATCTATAATAATTTTTAAATGAAATTTTCCTTTTTGGTTTCCAGGATGATTTTTATGAAGAAAAGATTTGTCTTCAATTCTTATATTTTCGATATCTATTTGGCTTTGTAATTTTTTTTTTACAATTGCAATTAACTCATTTATATCCATAAATATAAATTATATTATATCATGAAAAATATTTGCGATTGGAATAATTGTAAAGAAATCGGTGCTTATAAAGCTCCAGTTGAAAAAGATAATAGCAAAAAATTTAGAATGCTTTGTTTAGAGCACATAAAAGAATTCAATAAAAATTGGAACTATTTTGAAGGAATGAGTGATGATCAAGTCATAAATTTTTTAAAATCTGACATGACATGGCACAAACCAACTCAAAATTTTAGCTCATCTGATAATTTTTTTAAAGTTCTTTGGAATACTACGTTAAGAGATGAGTTAGATAAAGATAAATTCAAAAGTGAATATAATCATATGCGTCAATTTAAATTTGACCATAAAGATATAAAAGCCTTTGGTATATTGGGTATTTCAGTTGGTTTAAAATGGGATAAAATTCATGAAAAGTTCAAAATACTTGTCAAAAAATTTCACCCTGATATGAATTCTGGTAATACTAAATATGAGGAAAAACTTAAGTTAATTACTTTAGCATATACACAATTAAAAAACACTTATAGAGATAAAATTGACACCTAATATAGATCTACAGCCAGATATTAAAATTTCCATTAAACAAACTTTTGGGATTGATACTAAAATGGAGGTGGATGCTTTTTCAAAAAAAAATGAATACGTTCCGGAAATAGATAAAAACTACAAATTTGACAAAGACACAACTCTTGCAATTATATCGGGGTTTGCATTTAACAAAAGAGTTCTTGTTCAAGGTTATCATGGGACTGGTAAATCAACTCATATAGAACAAATAGCTGCAAGATTAAACTGGCCTTGTGTCAGAGTTAATCTCGATAGTCATGTAAGTAGAATTGATCTTATTGGAAAAGATGCAATAGTTTTAAAAGATGGAAAACAAGTTACTGAATTTAAAGAAGGTATTTTACCATGGTCTATTCAAAACCCAATGGCCTTAGTTTTTGATGAATATGATGCTGGGCGACCTGATGTGATGTTTGTTATTCAAAGGGTGCTTGAGGCTGAGGGAAATTTTACTCTACTAGATAAAAATAAAGTAATAAAACAAAATAAATTTTTTAGGCTTTTCGCTACCTCAAATACTGTTGGATTGGGAGATACAACAGGGCTTTATCATGGAACTCAACAAATTAATCAGGGTCAAATGGATAGATGGAATATCGTAACAACTTTAAATTATTTAAATCTAGATAAAGAAATGGAAATTATATTAGCTAAGAATAAAAGCTTCAATAATCAAAAAGGAAAAGAAATTATCTCAAATATGATAAAAGTTGCATCTTTAACAAGAAAAGGTTTTATGGCTGGAGACATATCGACGGTGATGAGTCCAAGGACTGTGTTACACTGGGCAGAAAATTCTGAAATATTTAAAGATACTGGTTATGCTTTTAGAGTAACTTTTTTAAATAAATGTGATGAAATAGAAAAGAATACCATTGCTGAATATTATCAAAGATGTTTTGGAGATGAATTGCCCGAATCTTTAGCAAACATTCAAATTTAATGAACAATAACGATAAAGGCTCAAATTTAAGAGAAAAATTTAAACAGGCACTTAATTCAACATTTAAGGTTATATCAGATGATTTTAAACCAAATAATAAAGAAGAGAAAAATAAAAATTCTAATAAATTTGAATATTTAGATTTAGAAAATCTCAATACAAAAGATGATTTTGTAAAGGCAAGAGCAGAATCAGACTCATCTGCTCTTAAAAAAAAATTTTCTAATAATGAAATTTATAAAAAAAATTTACCCTTAAATTCCTCTTCTAGGACTCTTTATTCTTTTGCAGAAAAAATAAGATGTGAGTCTTTAGGTGGAAAAATGCTTAAAGGAATACAAAAAAATTTTACTGAGAATTATTCCCAAATAATTTCTCTTAAAAGAAAAGATCAACTAAAAACAAAAGATGACGTAGCTGTTAATGAGGCATTTGAACTGTATATGTTAAAAAAATTTCACAACATCAAATTAAATCAATTATGTCAAAAAATACTAAATTTTTGGGAAATAGATTTTGATCAATCAATTGATAAACATTTAAAATTTTTAAAAGAAAATCTAGAAGACCAAAATAAATACTCATCAAAATTTTCTGAAATTTTTAAAGAAATGGATATTTTTCAAACAGAAAACAACGAGGAAATAAATCAAGAGAATAGCAATGAAAGCCAGAACAATCCCTCAAATGAAGATCAAAATTCAGATAATGATGATAATAAGGACCAAAACAAACAAGACGAAACTGAGGCTAGTTTAGATGCAGATTATGATATTTCCGAATATAAATTAGATGAGGAATTTGTTGATGCAGACTCAGAAAAACAGAGTGAACAACAAATAGTACAAAAAAAAGCTTTGGGAAATATAGATTTAGAATATAGAATTTTTACAAATGAATTTGATGAAATAACAAAGGCAGAAAATTTAGAGAATGCAGATGAGGCTTCGAAATTAAGGAAAACACTTGATCAGCAACTTGTAGGTTTTCAGGATATTATAACTAAACTTGCAAATAAACTCCAAAGACAATTATTAGCTAAACAAAATCGAGCATGGGAATTTGATTTAGAAGAAGGTTTGCTAGATAGTTCAAAATTACCTAGAGTTATAATGGACCCTTACAACTCATTATCCTTCAAAAAAGAGAAAGATTTAGATTTTAAAGATACAGTTGTAACTTTATTAATTGACAATTCTGGATCAATGAGGGGAAGACCTATTACAATAGCAGCAATATGTGCTGATATTTTATCAAGAACCTTAGAAAGATGCTCAGTAAAAGTTGAAATATTAGGATTTACAACAAAAAATTGGAAAGGTGGTCAAAGTAGAGAGGCATGGAATAAAAAAGGTAAACCCAAAATTCCAGGACGACTAAATGATTTAAGACATATAATTTATAAAGGTGCTGATACGCATTGGCGTCAATCAAAAAATAATCTTGGTTTAATGTTAAAAGAGGGACTATTGAAAGAAAATATTGATGGAGAGGCAATTTCTTGGGCTTTTAATAGATTAAAAAAAAGAAAAGAGGAAAGAAAAATACTAATGGTTATCTCTGATGGTGCTCCAGTAGATGACTCAACTTTATCCGTTAACTCTGGTGATTTCTTGGAAAAACATTTAAAAAAAATGGTTAGATTCATTGAGGATAAAACTGATATAGAAATCTTAGCAATTGGGATAGGACATGATGTTTCCAGATATTATAATCGTGCAATTAAGATCACGGATGTTAATGAGCTTGGTGATGTAATGATTTCACAATTAAGTGCTTTATTCGATAATAAAAAAAAATTACATTAAATATTAAATAAATCTTTATTTTCCCATCTAATGATAACTTCCGCACCACTTCTAGTCTCAGAGTTCCTACATAATATAGATGCAAAATTTTTTTCTAATAATGTTTTGCCAATAAATATTCCTAAACCAAGACCAGATTTTGACTTATCATTATTCGATGACTTTAAATAAGGTTCACCTATTTTAGATAATATGTCATTTGAAAATCCATCTCCGTCATCCTCAATTACAATTTGTGTAAATTTGTTATCACTTTTTAAATTTATATAAATTTTTTTCTTTGAATATTTATTTGCATTTCCAATAAAGTTTCTTAATCCATAAACAATTTCTATTGATTTTGTTATTTTTTTTGAATTTGAGTCTTGATCAAAATTTAAAATAAATTCCTTGTTGCTAGTTTCTTTAAAAGATGAAATGATTTCTTTTAAATAATCTTTAATTGTTAAATCCTCATCTATGAAATCATCTTCTTCACTCGGATTTAAAGATAGTTTTTTGAGAATTTGATTACATCTCTCAACTTGGCTTGACAAAAGTTCAATATCTTGGATAACATCTTTTTGATCTTTCAGCTGCTTTAATAATTCTTGAGAAATGATTTTGATGGTAGATAGAGGTGTGCCAAGGGAATGTGCTGCTGCTGCAGCTTGTCCCCCCAGAGATAGCATTTCGTGCTCTTTTGCCATAACCTCTTCCATCTTATTTAATGCCTCTTTTCTCAATCTTGACTCTGCTCCAAAAATTATTGCAAAGTAATTTAAAAAAACAAGAGATATTATTAATGCTATAGGTATAGAATAGTAATAGTAATTACTTACGTGAAAATGATTATTCAACGGAGATGGTAAATCTTCACTAAAAAATGTGAGAAAAATAATCATTAATATTGTAATAACAACTAAAAAAATATTAGTTCTTAATCCTAAATTTGATGACGAAAATACCGATGGTATTAATAAGAAAATTATAAAAGGATTTACTATTCCTCCAGTTAAAAAAATTAAAGATGCTAATTGAAGAATGTCAATTATTAAAAATATTAATGCTGATCTATCTGAAAGCTGAGTTTTTTTATAAATAAAAATCAAATATAAATTACTTATAATTCCAAAAAAAATTATTACGTTTGAGGCTATAAAATTGAAATCAAAATTTAAAAAGAAATATACAATATTAATCGAAATTAATTGGCCTAAGATACCGATCCATCTTAGTGAAATATATGTTGATTTTTTAAGAGTATAATACTTTGAAGTTTCAAAAAACTTCATAATTAGATATCAAGATTTTGAACATTTATTGCATTTGAAATGATAAAATCTTTTCTTAATGCAACATCATTTCCCATCAGCGTGTGAATTAAATTTTGATCTTTCTTAGTATCTTTTGAATATTGAACTTGTAGAAGATTTCTTGTATCAGGATCTAAAGTAGTGCTCCACAATTCATCTGGATTCATTTCACCTAGACCCTTAAACCTTTGAATATTCATCTTTGATTTTTCTTCTTCTAATGCTTTACTGAATTCTTTTGAACCTTTTTTAAATTTTTTTAATTCCTTCTTATTATTTAATATGTAATTTTCTAATTCTTTTTCATCTTTTATGTAAATTCCTTTTGTGCCTTTATTAATTTTAAATAGAGGTGGTTGTGCCAAATAAACATGTCCATTTTCAATTAATTTATTGAATGGTTTATTGTTGAAAAATGTAAGCAATAATGCTCGAATATGTGATCCATCTACGTCTGCATCGGTCATAATTATAATTTTCCCATATCTTAAATCTTTTAAATCAATCTCATGAGACTTGGGATCTAAACCAAGTGCATTAATTAAAGTTAATATTTCATTTGAAGATATCATCTTTGCTAATGCTTTTGTTCTCAAATCAGATCCATTTTTATTTCCATTTCCATTTCTCTTTAATTGCAAATCTTCAACATAAGTATTTAATATTTTTCCCCTTAAGGGTAAGACTGCCTGATTAGTTCTATTCCTGCCTTGTTTTGCAGAACCGCCTGCAGAGTCACCCTCAACAATAAATAATTCTGTTCCCTCCTGTTTACCAATTTGACAATCAGCTAATTTTCCAGGGAGCCCGCTAAGCTCAAGAGCGCCTTTACGTCTAACATTTTCTCTTGCCTTCCTTGCAACATCTCTTGCTAAAGCTGCTTGAATAATTTTTGCTAAAATCACTTTAGCAACTGATGGATTTTGATCAAACCAAATAGATAACTTTTCATTTAAAAGAGTCTCAACAATCATCCTAACCTCTGAGGAAACTAGCTTGTCTTTAGTTTGAGATGAAAATTTAGGATCAGGTATTTTAGTAGATAAAACACATGTTAAACCCTCTTTTATGTCATCTCCTGAGATAGTTAGTTTATTTTTCTTTAATAAGTTGTGTTCATTTGCATATTTGTTTACAACTCTGGTCAATGCACTTCTAAATCCTAATAAATGGGTACCTCCATCCTTTTGGAAAATATTATTTGTATAAGGATATACATCTTCAGAATAAGTGGCATTCCATTTAAGTGAACATTCTATTTCAATGTTATCTTTTTTTCCTTCTATGTAAATTGCTTTTTTAAATAAATCATTTCCATTTTTATTTTGTAATTTTTCTCTTTTTGCATCTAAAAACTCTACAAATTCCAAAACCCCACCCTCATACTTAAATTCATCTATCTTTTCTTTTTTATGGGTTGCATCAGTAAAAGATATCTTTATTCCTTTATTTAAGAACGCTAATTCTCTCATTCTTTTTATAAGAATATTTCCACTAAATTTAGTAGAAGAAAATATCTCTTTAGAAGGTAGAAAGGTTATCTCTGTACCTGTGTCTTTCGATTTTCCAATTATCTTCAATGGTGCTTTTGCTTCTCCATTTTCAAAATCAATGGAATATTTTTTTCCATCTCTATGAATTTCTAAATGTAATTTTTCTGAAAGAGCATTTACTACTGATACACCAACACCATGTAGGCCACCTGATACTTTATATGAATCATGATCAAATTTTCCTCCAGCATGTAACTGGGTCATTATTACTTCAGCTGCTGATTTTTTTTCACCTTTATGAATATCCGTTGGAATACCTCTTCCATCATCTTTAACACTTACTGTTCCATTAGAATTTATTTTAACATAAATATTTTTACAATATCCTGCTAACGCTTCATCAATCGAATTGTCAACAACTTCATAAACCATATGATGTAGACCTGTTCCATCATCGGTATCTCCAATATACATACCGGGTCTTTTTCTTACAGCTTCTAATCCTTTTAAAACCTTGATTGAGTCAGCTTGATATGTGTTTTTATTTGCCATTATTTAATTATTTGGAAAAAAAAATTATAACATTTTTTGTCTTAAATTGCTTAAATATATTTTTAAATTTTTCATAAGTCGTTTAAATAAGCCTTGTAAAATAAAGGTAATTTTGGCGGAGAGAATGGGATTCGAACCCATGATAGAGTTTCCCCTATACACGCTTTCCAAGCGTGCGCCTTAAACCACTCGGCCATCTCTCCTTTTTAAATTAACAACAGCAATCTTATTTATTTATCAAACAAACTACTGAAATATGTATTTATTTTAATAAAATACATTTTTGTTACATATTAATTAAGTATATGATTAATTCTGAATTATGCAAAAAATCGATTTCTGCTTAATATTAACTGCCACTATAGATCCAGGAAACATGCCAGATCTTGTCAGAAAAGATATTAATACAAGGTTAGAAGACTATAAAAAATCATTTAATTTTTGGATTAAAAAAGAGACAATTAAAAAAATTATTTTCATTGAAAACTCAAATTATGATTTAACATTTTTTCGTGAATTAGCTCATAATTACAAAAATAAAGAAATTGAAATTTTATCAAATAATTTAAATACAAGTTTTGATAAAAAATTAGGTAAAGGATATGGACAGTTTTTATGTCTAAAAGAGGTATTTGAAAAATCAGCTATTGCAAAAAAAACTAATTATTTCATAGACGTTACTGGTCGTCATTGTGTATCAAATTTTGATGAAATACTTAATGACATTAATTCTAACAATTCTGATATATACATCAATTTATCAAATAACCTAAAATTTTCAGACACAAATATTTATGGTGGATCAAAAAATTTTTTTATCAACTATGTCATTCCTGAAACAAGTAAAACTGATGATAGTAAATATAACATTTTTGAACATTGCGTAGCTAAAGCCGTATTAAAAGCAGTTTCAGATGGATATAACTTGTCTAAAACACCAATTTACCCAATTATTGATGGATACATTGGTACTAACGGAAAAAGGTATAATCAAAATATTTTCAAAAAAATTAAATTATTTTTCTTTAGGAAATTAAAAATATATTTTTTTCAACATAAAAAATATTAATTTTTTTTTATTATTTTATTAAGTTTTGATAAATTTATTGATGAGTCAAAAGGCATTATGAGTTTAGCTTTTTTCTTTAAAAAAATTTTTTTAGTATTTGGATTGCTTTTTTTCGCAAAATTGTAGACATAATCTGATTTACCACCTACATTTATAATTCCCTTCTTTTTTAATAATTTAAATAAAATTTTTACCACGTCTTGATGAAACATAAAACTTGTCTTGACATTAGCAAATGCCTTATCATGAACAAATGGTTTTTCAGTCATACAAACCCTTAAAATTAAAGAATTCTCATATAATTGAACTGAGGCCTCTCCACCCAATTTTGACCAGGCATACTTGTTTACTGGCAGTAAAGGATCTGTCTCTTTGTAGTTACCTTTTGTACCAGAATAAACATAGTTTGTTGAAAAATAAATTAATTTAATATTTAATTCTTTACAAACTTTAGTTACGTTAGCTGTTCCTATAATATTTAAATCAATGCTTTTTTCTATTTTTTTTTCATGAACATTCATTGGTCTAGATAGACCAGCTAAATGAATCAATATATTTGGTTTTTTTCTAATTAAGTATTTTCTTAATTTTTTGATATTTAATATGTCTAATTCTTTTTTTTTGGGGAATAAAATTTTATGTTTTGACTCATATTTCTGTAATTCCTTGCCAAATCGTCCGGAACCACCAGTTACAACAATTTTAATCATACTGTCTTTTTTTTATACTTTAAATATATTAATTTAAATATAAAAATTATGCTGTTGTTTAAAATATTTAAAAAAATTGCAGGTATTTTTGGTTTTAAACTTATTGATAAAGATTTAATCAAAAATGATAGAGAGCTTGGAAAATACTCTTCTTTTTCAATAGACAATACTTTTAATAATTTATTCTCAAACAATCAAATTAATTTTCTAATTCAAATTGGATCTAATGATGGAAAAAGATTTGACACAATAAATAAATTTATAAAAAAATATTCTCCTAAATCTATTTTAGTTGAACCAATTAAAAAGGATTTTGAAGAATTGAAAAATAATTACAGAGACCAAAAAGATATTTTTTTTGAAAATTCGGCTATATCAGTTAATGATTCTATCAAATATCTTTATAAAGTTGATGAAACAAAATATGAATTATATGATGAACATATAAAAGGTATTTCATCTTTTAAGATTCATCACTTAATTAAACACGGTGTGTCGAAATCCCATATAATAAAGGAAAATATTAATTCAATTTCAATTAAAGATTTATTAGTTAAATACTCAATAAATAAGTTGGACCTATTAATAATAGATGCTGAAGGTTATGACGGTGACATAGTAATTGACTTTTTGTCTAATATTTCTTTGAGACCAACTATTGTTTTTGAATATATTCATATCAGTCATAAAACTTTTAAAAAACTTGTCGAGCTTTTAATTTTTAAAAATTATAATTTTTATAAATTAGATGAAAATGTTATCTGTTTTCCAGCTGAAATAAAAAATAGCAAAAAGTATATTAATTAATAATCCATTTTTCATATTTTTTTAAATTTTCATGAATATAGTCTGGAAATTTATTGTCTAAGTTGACTGGTTTATAATTTTCATCTCTACCAATTATATCTAATCCTAAATTAACTCTTTTTTTTATTTCTTCTAAATTCAAATATTTATTATCAATTTTTTCATTAAATACATAGGGATCATTTGTTTCACACAAATTTTTATATTTATGTAAGAGTTCTGATGGGTCTTTTAAATTACAAAAATGCCAACCACCATCTTCAATAATATTATTTAGTCTAATTTTATCCAATCTCCAAAATGGTCTTTTTTTAAATTTAAGATCTCTTAACCATTGCGGTGATCTTAAATATTTTTTCAAACAAATTCTACTCCCGTACCAATATGGGTTTAGTTGGCTTTGGAGATTAATTTTATAATAAAAATGCATCTGTTTAAAAACAGCATACCTCATATTTTTTTTAAATAATTTAATATTCTTTGGATTTGGTATCTCATCTAAATCGGAAATAATTATTTTGTCATCATCGTTAGCATTAACTAGACCTCTTAAAATAGCATTTCTTTGATAATTTTCTCTTTTATAAGGATTTTCTCCGTCTGGCATATCCTCGACCGGAATATAAACTATCTTGTTCTTAAATTTTTTAAAGTTGTTTAATTCGAATCTCAATTTTTTTGGATTATTTTGCCATGTCCTATTTCCTTCAACAATTACAAAATAATCGACATAGTCATTTAGAATATTTAATCTTAAATCTAATAAAAGATCTTCATCCCAATAAGAAAAACAATCATATATTTTCATTTATTTCTCTTTATTTATTTTTAAAACACCTATGAAAGCTTCTTGAGGTATTTCAACCCTTCCAAATTGTTTTGATCTCGCTTTACCTTTCTTTTGCTTTTCCAATAATTTTCTTTTTCTGTCAGTGGCACCACCACCATGAATTTTTGTTAGAACATCTTTTTTAAATCCTTTAATAGTTTCTCTTGCAATAATCTTGCCACCAATAGCTGCCTGAACTGGAATCATAAAATTATGTCTTGGAATTAAATCTTTCAATTTTTCACATACTTCTCTTCCAGTTCGTTGAGCAAAATCTTTATGTATCATCATGGCCAACGCATCAACGGGTTCACCGTTGACAAGTATTCCTAATTTTACCAAATCTCCCTCTTTATGACCAATTATTTCATAATCGAAGCTTGCATAGCCACTTGTCATAGATTTTATTCGATCATTAAAATCAAAAACTACCTCATTTAATGGTAACTCGTAACTTAAAACCGCTCTATTCCCCGAGTAAGTTAAATTAGTTTGTATTCCTCTTTTATCCTGACACAATTTTATTATTGAACCTAAATATTCATCTGGAGTTATAACAGTTGCCTTTATCCAAGGTTCTTCAATAAATTTTATCATTGTTGGATCTGGAAGACTTGATGGGTTTTGTAAATCAACAATATCTCCATTATTAAGATTTACTTTATAAACAACACCTGGAGTAGTTGTTAATAAATTTACATCAAACTCTCTCTCTAATCTTTCTGTAATTATTTCAAGATGCAATAAACCTAAAAATCCACATCTAAAACCTAAACCCAAAGCAGAAGACGACTCTGCTTCAAAAGAAAAACTTGCATCATTTAATTGCAACTTGGCGAGACCATCTTTTAATTTTTGGTATTCAGAACTATCAACGGGGAAAAGTCCGCAAAACACTACTGGTTTACTAGGCTTAAATCCTGGTAAAGGCTCAGGTTTTGATTTTGTTGCATCACAAATTGTATCCCCAACTTTAGTATCTGACAAAACTTTGATGCCAGTAGTAATAAATCCAATCTCACCAGCATTAAGCTCATTAATATCTTTAGCTTTAGGAGTAAATACTCCAACCTTTTCTACTATGTAATCTTGATCTGTTGAAATCATTTTAATTTTCATATTTTTAGATAATTTTCCATTTATAACTCGTACTAGAATTACAACTCCTAGATAAGTATCATACCAACTATCAACTAATAAACATTTTAAATCTTTATCTGGACTTCCCTTTGGTCCAGGCAGTTGACTGATTATCTGTTCAAGAATTTGATCAATTCCTTCACCTGTTTTTCCTGAGCATGGAACTGCATTTTCTGTGTCTATGCCAATAACATCTTCAATTTGTTTGTTTGTTTTATCTAAATCTGAAGCAGGCAAATCTATCTTGTTTAATACTGGGATTATTTCATGATTAATATCTAAGGCCTGGTAAACATTTGCTAAGGTTTGAGCTTCTACTCCTTGAGTACTATCAACTATTAATATTGATCCCTCACATGCATAAAGAGATCTACTAACTTCATAACTAAAGTCTACATGTCCTGGAGTATCAATTATATTTAAAATATAACTCTTCCCATTTTTAGATTTAAAATTTAATTTTACTGTTTGAGCTTTTATAGTAATTCCCCTTTCTCTTTCAATATCCATTGAGTCAAGAACTTGTGCTTTCATCTCTCTTTCTGTTAAACCACCACACTTATGAATAATTCTATCAGCAATTGTAGATTTGCCATGATCTATGTGTGCAATGATTGCAAAATTTCTTATGTTATCAATAGTGCTCATTTAATATTTAAGATCTAATTTTAGCACCAGTTTTATTTTCAACAGTTTCAATAATTAACTTATTGATTTTTTCTAAATCATTGTCAGTCAATGTTTTTTCAGACGATTGAATCGTGACACTTATTGCAACTGATTTTTTATTTTCAGGAATATTTTCACCCTCATAAACATCAAAGACTCTTATATTGCTAATCAACTTATTGTTAACAACTGAAATAGCATTTATTAAGTCTTGTGAGCTTACATCTTTATTAACTATAAACGCAAAATCTCTCTCTGATTTTTGATAATCTGAAAATTGAAAAATTTTTTTTTGATCATTTAATGTTTTTTTTGGTATTTTTAAGTTATCTAAGAAAATTTCAAATCCTACTAGAGACTCGGTTTTTATGTCTAAGACTTTTATAATATTAGGATGAATCTCTCCAAAATAGGCTGCTACTTGATCTTTTCCACTATTTAAAAATAATCTGCCTGATTTACCTGGATGATAATAATTGGGAGTTTCACTATCTATAAAAAATTTATCTGAATTATAACCAGCCTCAACCAAAGTTTGAACTACATCTCTTTTTACATCAAATACATCAACATTTCTCTCATCATCAATCCAAGATAATCTATTTTTTTTTCCAGCTGACAAACCACAAACCACAGTGCTTTGTTCACCGGGATTAGGGCCCTCAAAAATTGGACCTATTTCAAATATTGATATATCTTTAAAACCTCTATCAAGATTTTTACTCAAAGACATACATAAATTTGAAAATATTGAATTTCTTAAAACTCCTAATTCGGAGCTTATAGGATTTACTATTTTAATTTCTTTTTTGTCTCCCTTAAATTTATTATTATAGTTTGAGTCTGTAAATGACCACGTTATTACCTCTAAATAACCTTTGGAAGCAATTGATCTTTGTAAAAAATGAAATAATTTTTGAGTTTGAGTTAATGTAGATTTAAATCTTTTTTTAATTGGATCTATAGTTTCTATCTTATCATAACCACTTATTCTTACTAATTCTTCAACAATATCTATTTCTTGTGAAATATCAGGTCTCCAAGATGGAATAGTCAATTTCAAATACTTTTTATCTTTTTTAGTTTTGAAACCAAGATTTTCTAAAATTTTAATCATTTTTTTGGTTGAGATTTTGAAACCGGATATCTTTTCAAATAAATTAGTATCAAATTTGATAGTTTGATTTTTATAAACTTTAGTTTCTTGAATATCTATTTTGCTGACTTCTCCACCACAAATTTCTTTTATTAATAATGCTGCTCTATTTAACCCTGACTCAATAGATAATGGATCAATACCTCTTTCAAACCTAAACTTTGCGTCTGTATCAAGATTTAATTTTTTTGCAGTATTTCTTATCGATTTTGGATCAAAATAGGCTGATTCTAATAGTATATTCTTAGTATCTAGTTCTGTTCCTGATCTAGTTCCTCCAATAATTCCACCTAATCCCAAAATTCCTTTGTGATCACTTATAACGCACATTCCCTTGTCTAATTTATAATTTTTATTATCAAGGGCAGTGAATTCTTCTCCAGAATTTGAATCTCGAACAATTATATCTTTTTCTATTTTATCAGCGTCGTACGCATGTAGCGGACGATTTATATCAAGCATAACATAATTTGTAATGTCTACTATTGCAGAAATTGGTTTTTGACCAATAGAAATCAACTTATCTTTAAGCCATTGAGGACTTTCTGTATTTTTTACATTAGTAATTAAACAGCTTCCAAAAGCATTACACCCTTGGTTTTTTTCTTTTTTAATTTTTATTTTTAATGTTTGTTTTGTTTTTGATTTAATTTTTTTCTCTTTAAGTTCCAACAATTTCCCAAAACCTGATGCAGCAAGATCTCTTGCTATTCCTCTAACACCAAGGCAATCTGGTCTATTAGGTGTTATTGATAAATCAATAAGATTAGATTTTGATTTTGAAAAATAGCTCTTGCCAATACTTTTTCTATATTTAGTTGATAATTCAGTTATCCCTTCACTTTCTTCAGACAAATTTAATTCATATTCTGAACAAAGCATTCCGTAAGATGTGACGCCTCTTATTTTGGCTGTCGTTAGTTTTGTTTTAGTTTTAGGAATAATTGCACCAGGAGGAGCATATATAGTAATTAATCCTTCTCTTGCGTTAGTAGCTCCACAAACAACCTTTTTAACTTCTTTCTCTCCAACATCAACATCACAAACTTTAAGTCGGTCTGCGTTAGGGTGTTTTTCAGCTTTAATAATTTTTGCGATTTTGAGTAATTCGTTGTCAACAGAAAGACTTTCTACACTTTCTACTTCTAATCCTATGTTAGTAAGCTGCTTTAAAAGATGTTTTTCTTTTAAATTAGTCTTTAAATGATCTTGAATCCAATCAAACGTGATTTTCATCTACTAAGACCCCTATAGTTTGTTGGTACATCCAAAGGATCAAATCCAAAATGATTTAACCATCTATAATCACAATCAAAAAACGCTCTTAAGTCATTGATTCCATATTTCAGCATTGCCAGCCGGTCAATTCCAATGCCAAATGCATATCCTTGAAACTTTACTGGATCAACTTTCACATTTTTTAAAACATTCGGATGAACCATTCCGCATCCTAAGATTTCTAACCACTTATCACCTTCACCAATTACAATTTTTCCATCTTTTATTTCATATCCTATATCAACTTCAGCAGACGGTTCAGTGAAAGGAAAATGGCTTGGTCTAAATCTCATTTTAATCTTTTCCACCTCAAAAAACTCTTTAATAAAATAATTTAAACATCCTTTTAAATGGCCCATATTTATATTTTTGTCTATATGCAAACCTTCAACTTGATGAAACATAGGAGAGTGTGTTTGATCACTATCTGATCTATAGGTTCTTCCCGGTGCAATAATCTTAAAAGGTGGTTTGTCTTTCAACATAGTTCTAATTTGAACTGGAGATGTGTGTGTTCTTAAGAGTTTTTGTTTTTTTTCATCCAGATAAAAGGTATCATGCATATCTCTGGCTGGATGGTTGTCAGGAGTATTTAATGCGGTAAAATTATTATATTCATTTTCAACATCTGGCCCTTCCTCAACGCTAAAACCAATTTCAGAAAAGATTGATGATATCTCGTCAATAGTCTGTGACACTGGATGAATTCTACCTCTCACAAATGCTCGTTCAGGTAAAGTGATATCTATTTTTTCTTTTTCTAACTTTTCATTAATATCTGCATTTTCAATTTCAATTATTTTTAAACTAATTAAATCTTGTAACTCATTTTTAATACCATTTAAATCAGCAGCAAATTTTTTTCTTTCTGAGTCAGCAATTGTTCCAATTTTTTTAAATTGTAAAGATATTAATCCATTTTTTCCAAATAGATCTGATTTAATTTGATTTATTTCTGAAAGATTTGATTTATTTTTAAGTTTTAAAATAAATTCATCTTTTATTTTTTTAAGATCTGACATCTAAACAGATTATTTCTTCAGGAAAATAAAACAATAGTGAAGATTAATTTAAAGCAGATTGTGCTTTTTGAACAATGTTTTTAAAGGCTTCGGGGCTATCATACGCTATCTCTGCTAGAATTTTTCTATCAATTTTAACTCCGCATTTGTTTAAACCATTTATAAATTTCGAATAAGTTAGGCCCTCAGCTCTAACACCAGCATTTATTCTTTGTATCCATAAAGATTTAAAGTCTCTTTTTTTATTTCTTCTATCTCTGTAAGCATATTGCATAGCTTTTTCCATAGCTTGCTTTGCAACTCTGATTGTATTTTTTCTTCTACCCCACTGGCCTTTAACTGTCTTCAAAACTTTTTTATGTTTTGCTCGGCTAGTTACACCTCTTTTAACTCTTGCCATTTTAACCTCTTAAGCTGTAAGGCATGTACGATTTGACTATTTTTCCGTCTTGTTTGGACATCGTAGTTGTGCCTCTTAATTTTCTAATTTGTGAATTTGTTCTTTTAATCATACCATGCCTTTTACCTGCTTGAGCGGTGATTACTTTGCCTCTAGCTGATATCTTAAATCTTTTTTTTGCTGAGCTTTTGGTTTTAAGTTTTGGCATAATTGAGCGAGGTTATACAAAGAATGATGTAAATTTACAACTAATATTAAAGGCTATAAGGGCTGAATTACCATAATCATTTGCTTTCCATCGAATTTTGGATGCAATTCAACCTTTCCAATATCTTTCATATCCTCTTTAATCTTAGTCATTAATTCATTGCCTAAATGAGAATGTTGAAGTTCACGACCTTTGAACTTGATTGTAAATTTTACTTTATCCCCTTTCGCAATAAATCTTTTAGCATTTTTTACTTTAAATTCATAATCATGGGTTTCTGTAACTGGCCTCATCTTAATTTCTTTTAAGGCAATTATTTTTTGTTTTTTTTTTGCTAAATTTGCTTTTTTTTGTGCATCATATTTATACTTGCCCATATCCATTATTTTACAAACAGGTGGATTTGCATTAGGAGCAATTTCTATTAAGTCGAGACCCTGATTTTTTGCCATGCTAATAGCTTCATTAGTATTTAAAACTCCTAAATTTTCACCATCACTTGCAATAACTTGAACCTCTGGTGACGAAATTCTATTATTTGACCTTGGTCCTCGATCTTTAGTTCTTTTTTGAAAATAATTTTGTTTAAAATCTGCCACTTAATTTGATGATGCTTTATTTAAAGCAGAGAATGTTTTTAAGAATGTATTTAATTCCATATTTTCTTGTTTATTTGAGTCCAACCTTCTAATGGTTACAGAGTTGCTGTCAACTTCTTTTTTACCACAAATTAATAAAATAGGGACTTTTGCAAGTGAATGTTCTCTAATTTTATAATTCAAATTGTGATTTTTTAAATCAACCATTGAGCTCATGCCCGCTTCTTTAATTTTTTTAGAAACCTTTTTAGCATAATCTTCAAAGTCCTCTGAAATTGGTATTACAACTGTTTGTAACGGAGAAATCCAAAATGGAAATTTACCTGCATAATTTTCAATTAAAATTCCAATAAATCTTTCAAGTGATCCAAATAAGGCTCTATGCAACATAACCGGAACTTTTTTTGTTCCATCTTTATCAATATATGAAGCGTCCAATCGTCCAGGTAAATTTAAATCAACCTGTACTGTTCCGCATTGCCAATCTCTACCAATTGCGTCTCTTAAGACAAATTCTATTTTTGGACCATAAAAAGCACCTTCGCCTTTATTAATACTATATTCTAACTTTGAAGCTTTAACAGCTTTCAATAATGAAGCTTCGGCCTTATCCCAAACCTTATCCTCGCCAACCCTTATCTCTGGTCTATCAGCATATTTAAGAACTACTTTATTAAAACCTAAATCTTTATAAATATCTAAAATTAAATTTGTTACATTTAAACATTCATTGGTAATTTGTTCTTCTGAACAAAAAATATGTGCATCATCTTGTGTGAATGCTCTTACTCTTAAAAGTCCATGTAAGGCTCCAGATGGTTCATAGCGATGAACTTTTCCAAACTCTGTTATTCTTAATGGTAAATCTCTATAACTTTTTAAACCTTGGTTAAAAACTTGTATATGACCTGGACAATTCATTGGCTTTATTGCAAAGACTTTTTCATCAGGGGTTTCTGAAGTATACATATTTTCTCCATACTTTTCCCAGTGACCTGATTTTTCCCATAGTAATCTATCCAAAACCTCTGGCGTATTAACCTCTCGGTATCCAGCTGCATCCTGGCGTGCTCTCATATAATTTATTAATTTTTGAAATAAAGCCCATCCTTTTTCATGCCAAAACACAGACCCTGGACTCTCTTCTCTGAAATGAAATAAATCCATTTCTTTTCCGAGTTTTCTATGATCTCTTTTTTCAGCTTCTTCGATTCTATTTAAATAATCATCTAAATCTTTTTTCGTTGCCCACCCGGTTCCATAAATTCTTTGTAACATTTCATTACTAGAGTCTCCACGCCAATAAGCACCTGCAACTTTTGTCAATTTAAAAGCTTTTACGATTTTACCTGAGGATAATAAATGTGGGCCTCTACATAAATCATACCAAGTATCACCATGATGATAAATGGTAAGTTCCTCACTTTTAGGTATGCTCTGAATTATTTCAGCTTTATAATTTTCACCAATTTTTTTGAAGTGACTTATTGCTTTTTCTCTTTCCCAAACTTCTCTTCTCGTTTTGACATCCTTGTCAATTATTTCTAACATTCTTTTTTCTATTTTTTGGAGATCATCTTCTGTAAATGGCTTTTTGCGGGCAAAATCATAATAAAAACCATTTTCAATTACTGGTCCAATGGTTACTTGTGTTCCAGGGTATAATTCTTGAACAGCCATTGCCATAATATGCGCAGTATCATGTCTTATTACCTCTAATCCCTCAGGGTCTTTCGCAGTGAAAATTTTTACTGAGCTATCTTTATTTATTGAATGGTATAAATCTTTTAATTCACCATCCACGCTCATTACAAGTGCTTGCTTCGAAAGAGATTTACTGATTTTTTCTACAATTTCTAATCCAGTTACTTCTTTGGAGAAATTTAGATTTTTTCCATCTGGTAAAGTTATAATAGGCATTTAATTAAGTAACCTTTTATACTCTGAATATGTAGAAAAACACATTTTTTCAACATTAAATTTTTTTATTATGTTTTTTCTACCCTCTTTACCAATTGATTTAATTGATAATTCATCCATAGTTATTGCTTGAATTATTTTTCTACTCAATGAATTTGCATCTCCAGATTCGAACAGAATACCAGTTTTTCCATTGACTATTGTTTCATTTGAACCACCTATATTACTAGCAATAATTAATTTTTCCATTGCTTGTGCTTCTACAGCAACTCTTCCAAATGCCTCTGGCTCTATTGATGCAGAAACAATTACATCGGAAACTTTATATGCTAATGCCATATCTCTGCAGTGATCTATAAATTTAACTTGATTTGTAAGGCGATATTGTTCGGTCAAACGAATGAGTTTTTTTTTATATAAATCTCTTCCTTGTTGATCACCTAAAATTACTGCATGAAAAGCCTCGTAGCCCAGTTCAATTTTAACTAAATTAATTGCTTCAATAAATAATTCTTGTCCCTTCCATGAAGTTAATCTACCTGGCATTAATATAATTTTTTTTTCTTTATTTATATCCCATTTTTGAAGAAGTTTTTTTTCTTCACCCTCTAGCTTTGTAGTAGCATCAAAGTAATCAATATTTATTCCTCTAAAAATAACTAGAAATTTTTTTGCTGATGTTAAGAATTCTGAATAATTTTCTTTTATGTGAGAAAAAATAAAGTTAGATCCTGCAATAATCAAATCCGATCTCACCATAACTGAATTATAAAATTTTTTAAGTTTTCCATTAAAATTGTAAGTACCATGAAACGTTGTTACAAATTTTCTTCGAGTCAATTTAGTTGCTATAAGGCATGACCAAGCAGGCGCTCTACTTCTGGCATGAACAATTGAAATATTATAAACTAAAATAATTCCAATTAGGATGATACTATTAAATAAAATTAATATAGGATTTTTGCTTTGAACGGGTAATCGTATCAATTTAACCTTTTTTTTGTTTATAAATTTAATAAGTTCTCCTCCACTAGTAACTATAAAAGATTTGCAGTTATTTTCAGGTAAGTAATGAGCAATATCATAACAGCCCGTTTCAGCTCCTCCATATCCTAACTTGGGTATTACCTGTAAAACTTTTATATTAGACGACATATAATTAAATTATATAATAATAGATTAAACTAATAAACTTTTATGACTAGTTTCAATTATTACAAAATTACCAAAACTAGGAAGATAAGATACTTAAAACATATTAAGAAAAATAGTACTTACATCGTTTTTTTACACGGTTTTATGTCAGATTTAGATGGCACTAAACCAAAAGAATTCTACAATTTTGCAAAAAAAAATAATTTAGGATTTTTGGCTCTTGAATATTCTGGTCATGGTAAATCCTCAGGTAAATTTACCAGTGGCAATATTTCTAAATGGAGTAATGATACAAATATTCTTATAAAAAAAATTGTAAAAAAAAATTCATTTATTCTAGTAGGTTCAAGTATGGGGGCATGGATTTCTTTAAATCAATTTAAATTTTTTAAGAAACAAATTATTGGTTTTTTAGGTATAGGATCTGCACCTGAATTTTTAGAACATCTGATGTGGAAAAAATTTTCTAAAAAAATGAAAAAAGAAATTAAAAAAAAAAGTATAATTAATTTAAAACACGGAGATTATGAATATCCAATTACTCATCAACTTATTTTAGATGGACGGAAAAATAAGGTTTTAAATAAAAAAATAAATCAAGATTTAAATGTTGTCATGATTCATGGAAGTAAAGACACCTCTGTACCGGTACTCTATTCAAAAAAAATGTTAAAAATTTTTAGAACCAATAAAAAAAAACTAGTTATTATCAAAAATGGTGACCATAGTCTTTCTTCAACAAAGTGGATGAAAATTTTGAAAAGAGAGCTTAAATTAATTATTAACTAACCTTTAGTATTTTTGATTTTAAAGTAATTGGATGTTCAAGTTTATTAAGCATTTCTTTAGGGCACACTTGCACAAAATTTTCTACCTCTTCTTCAAAATTATCAATTATTTTTTTTGATAAATTTGAATTTGTCTCTTTAAAATGTTCTGTAATTAATTGTTTTAAATATTTTTTCCAATAATCTATTTCTATATTTTGCCAAACAACTGATTCTGGGTTTACTTTTTTCTCAAACTCTTTAGACTTATCATATATAAATGCCATCCCGCCTGTCATACCTGCTGCAAAATTATCGCCAACAGAACCTAAAATAACAGCTGTTCCTCCCGTCATATATTCGCATCCATTAGAGTCACATCCCTCTACGACTGTTAACGCACCTGAATTTCTTACCGCAAATCTATCACCAGCTTGCCCAGCAGCAAAAAGTTTACCAGATGTTGCTCCGTACAGAACTGTATTTCCTATAATTGTATTTTCGTTTGACACTAAGTTACTTTCATCTGATAATCTAATTACAATTGTTGCACCCGACAATCCCTTGCCAACATAATCATTAGCATCTCCCTTCAGATTTAATTTTAATCCTTTCGCAGAAAAAGCTCCAAAAGATTGACCCGCTGAGCCTTTGAAATTTAAATTAAGAAAATTTTCATTTAACTTTTCATAACCAAACTTTTTGTAAAGATGGTGGGAAATTCTTGTACCAACTGCTCTATTTGTATTTTTTATAATAAATTCTTTTTCTATCTTCTCTGAATTGTCCAATGAATTCTCTATTTCAGGCCAAATTTCTTGATCTAATGTTTTAGGAACTTCATTTATTTCTTGGTTTTCACAATATCTTTTATTACTTCCTGGATCTGCCTGAACAAATAGTGGGTTAAGATCCAAATCATCTAAATTTGGTGAAGCTTTATTTACTTGCATCAATAAATCAGTTCTTCCAATGATATCGTTTAAAGACTTGAAGCCGAGTTCAGCTAAAATTTCTCTTACTTCTGATGCAATAAAAGTGAATAAATTTACAACTTTATCTGGAGTTCCAGTAAATTTCTCTCTAAGTTTTTCATCTTGCGTGCAAACACCAACAGGACACGTATTTGAATGACACTGTCTTACCATAATACATCCCATTGCAACTAAAGCAGTCGTTGCAACACCGTATTCTTCTGCACCCATCATTGCAGCAATAACCACATCTCTTCCTGTTTTTATACCTCCATCTGTTCTCAATGTAACTTTATGTCTTAGATTATTTAGAGTAAGTACCTGATTAGCTTCAGTTAGGCCCATCTCCCAAGGAATACCAACATATTTTACACTTGTTTGAGGGGTAGCTCCAGTTCCTCCATTGTGACCTGAAATTAAAATAATATCAGCTTTTGCTTTCGCCACTCCGGCTGCAATGGTGCCAACGCCTGATGAGGCAACTAATTTAACACCAATTCTCGCTTTTGGATTAATTTGTTTTAAATCGTAAATTAATTGAGCGAGATCCTCGATTGAGTAGATATCGTGATGTGGTGGTGGAGAAATTAGTGTTACTCCTGGAGTTGAATGCCTCAAACGAGCTATTTCATCAGTAACTTTGAAACCAGGCAATTGCCCTCCTTCACCAGGTTTAGCTCCTTGAGCAATCTTTATTTCAATCTCATTACAATTATTTAAATAATTAATTGTTACTCCGAATCTTGCAGAGGCAATCTGCTTTACTCTTGAATTTGCGCTATCGCCATCATCCATAATCTTGAATCTTTTTTCATCTTCGCCACCCTCACCACTACAAGATGCACCCTTTATTCTATTCATACCGATAGCTAGAGTTTCATGTGCTTCCTTTGATAATGCCCCATGAGACATACTTCCGCTGCCAAATCTTTTTAAAATTTTTTCTATAGGTTCAACTTCTGACAAATTTATAGAAGGTCCTAATTTCTTTTTTCTGAAATCTACTAAATCTCTCAAATTTATAGGTGGCAAATTATATATGCCTTCTACATATTTCTTATAAGCATTATAAGAATTAGAGCCTACTGCACTCTGTAATAAATGTATAAGTCTTCCTTGATATTGATGAGTTTCACCATTTTTTCTGTATCTATAAATACCTCCAATTGGTAATACAGTTTCTGAGCTCTCAAATGCTTCTTTGTGAATTTCTCTTATTTTTTTTTCTATACCAATTAAACCAATTCCAGATATTTTTGATGTCACACCCGGAAAATAATCATCTACAACAGTTCTGCTAAGTCCAACAGTTTCAAAATTACATCCTCCCCTATAAGAACTTAAAACTGAAATTCCCATTTTAGACATAATTTTTAGGAGACCAGCATTAACTGATTTAATATATCTTTGAACACATTCATCAAAACTAAATTGACCAAAAAGTTTTTTTGAATATCTTTGATATAAACTATCAAAAGCTAAATAAGGATTTACTGTCGTTGCACCAACACCAATTAGTGTTGCAAATGAATGAGTATCTAAAGCTTCTCCTGATTGAACGTTAATTGAAACATACCCCCTCAATTTTTTTCCAATTAAAAAAGTATTTATAGCCCCCACACATAGCAACATTGGCATTGGTAGCTTTTGTGGGGAAAGATTTTTGTCGCTAAGAACAATTTGAGTTATACCTTGTCTCACCGCAATTTCTGATTCTTTCTGAATTCTTTCAATAGCATTTGCTAAACTCTCCTCTTTTGAAAAAGTACAATCTATACTTATAGAATTTTTTCCGAAAAAATTTATAAATTTATTAAATTGCGAATTAGATAAGATTGGACTGTTTAAAACATAGATATTTTCTTTAGTTAAAGTATCAAAATCTAATATATTCCCCAAATTTCCAAATCTCGTTTTTAAACTCATTACCTTGTTCTCTCTTAGCGAGTCTATTGGGGGATTGGTAACTTGACTAAAATTTTGTCTAAAAAAATGATACAGAGGTCTATATTTATCAGATAAAACTGCTAAAGGCGTGTCATCTCCCATTGAGCCAGTTGCTTCTTTTGCTTCCTCAGCCATTGGATGTAAAATAAGCTCTAAATCCTCTAAGCTTATTCCAAAAGTATATTGTCTTCTTCTTAAATTTTCTCCCTCAAAAATATTTTGTTCATTTGAGATAGTTAATTTTTCATCTAGATCAATAATTTGTGTATTAAAGTGTTTATACTCCTTTGCTAAGTAATCTTTTATTTGATTATTAAAAAAAATTTTTCCTTTTTCGATTCTAACTCCAATAATTTCACCAGGACCTAACCTACCTTTAGATAAAATTTTTTTTTCATTTAGTTCTATCATTCCAGTTTCAGACCCTGCAAAAAGCATTTTATCTTTTGTAATTGCATACCTTAGCGGCCTAAGTCCATTTCTATCGTTTGCGGCAATAACCCACTCGTTATCTGTTGCTGCTATTGCAGCAGGACCATCCCAAGGTTCCATTGTGCTATTTAGAAAATTAAATAATTGTTGATGGCTTTTTGGTAGTGTTTTGTTTTTTTTTGACCAAGCATCCGGCACCAACATTAGTTTTGCTAGAGGAGCAGGTTGTCCAGATTTATTAAGTAATTCAAAAACGTTGTCTAAAGCTGCTGAGTCAGAAACACCTTTTTGTATGACTGGTTTTAAATTCTCTATATCATCAAAAAGTGGACTGCTCATTTCTTGCTCATGAATTCGCATCCAATTTTTGTTTCCCTTATAAGTATTAATTTCTCCATTGTGGGCTATAGCTCTAAATGGCTGGGCCAAGCTCCAACTGGGAGCTGTATTAGTTGAAAACCTTTGATGAAATATTGCATATCTTGAAATAAATCTTTTATCCTTCAAATCTAAATAAAAGTCAGATATTGCCTCAGCTAGATAAAGTCCCTTGTAAATAATTGACTTTGAGCTAATTGAACAAATATAAAAATTATTTAGTGATAGCTGAAATGCCTTATTTTCAATTTTTTTTCTAATTTCATAAATTTTTCTCTCTAAATTTTTATCTATCAGATTTGGATCGTTAGGTTTAAATAATACCTGAATAATTTCTGGCATAGTTTGAAAGGCCTTTTCACCTAAAATTTTTGGATTAACTGGAACCTGTCTCCAACCATAAATACTAAAGTCACTTTTTGTTAATTCACTTTCTACAATAGTTTTACAGCTTTCTTGTGAAGAATAATCATTTCTTGGTAAAAAAATCATACCAACACAAATTTCTGAATTATCATAATCATGTCCAGTTACTTCAATTTTTTCTATAAAAAAGTCTTTTGGAATTTCTACATGTATACCTGCACCATCACCTGTTTTTCCATCAGCATCAACAGCCCCTCTATGCCAAACTGCTTTTAAAGCCTCGATACCATATTCAACAATTTCTCTAGATTTTTTTCCTTCAGTTGAAGCTATAACCCCAACACCACAAGCATCGTGCTCCATATCTTTTGAATACACACGATTATCAGTTAAAAGTTCTAAATTTTTTTTATAATTATTCATTAAGCCACTTTTATTTTTTTAAGTTCATTATTCTCTAGATAAGTCTTCATAGCTGCTGCCGCATCTCTACCGTCCTTAATTGCCCAAACAACAAGAGATGCACCTCTAACTATATCCCCAGCAGCAAATACGCCTTTCAAATTTGTTTCCATAGTATCGAAATCTGTTTTTAAAGTTCCCCATTTTGTTACTTGCAATTCTTTTGTATCGAATAAATGCGGTAAGTCCTCTGGATCAAAACCAAGGGCCTTTATTACCATATCAGTTTTAATCTCAAATTCTGAACCTTCTTTTACCTGAGGTCTTTGTCTACCTGAATCATCCGGTTCTCCTAGTTGAATTTTATCAACAATTAATTTTTCTATCTTATTTGTACCTTTAAATTCTTTAGGACTTGATAACCAAACAAATTCAACACCTTCTTCTTCAGCATTAGCAACTTCTCTTGCGGATCCTGGCATGTTTTGTTTATCTCTTCTATAAAGACATTTTACCGACTTTGCTTTCTGTCTAACTGATGTTCTTACACAGTCCATTGCTGTATCACCTCCACCAATTACTACAACATCCTTTCCTTCTGCATTCAAAACTCCCTTATCAAATAATTCAACATTATCACCTAAACCTTTTTTATTTGATGCAGTTAAAAATTCCATAGCTGGAAAAATATTTTCTAAGTCATTTCCAGGTAAATTAATTTCTCTTGGTTTGTAAACTCCAGTCGCAATCAAAATTGCGTCATGCTTTTTTCTTAGTTGATCTAAAGTAGCATCTTTACCGACTTCAAAATTTTGTATAAATTCTATACCACCATCTTTAAGAAGCTTAGTTCGTCTTTCTACTACATGTTTTTCTAACTTAAAATTTGGAATACCATAGATTAACAAACCTCCTGCACGATCATAACGATCATAAACAGTAATTTTATATCCATTCTTTCTTAATTGTTCGGCTGCCGCTAAACCAGCCGGCCCAGCACCAATAATACCCACACTTTGATTTTTTTCATATTTGACTTCAATTGGTTTTACCCAACCTTGTTCCCACGCATTATCTGTGATATATTTTTCCATAGATCCAATGGTCACCGTCCCATGTCCTGACTGCTCAATAACACAATTCCCCTCACAAAGACGGTCTTGAGGACATATTCTTCCACAAACCTCGGGCATGTTATTTGTGCTTTGAGACAGCTCGTAAGCTTCTTTTAATCTTCCCTCTGCTGTTAATTTTAGCCAATCTGGAATATTGTTGCTTAGAGGACAATGAACTTGGCAAAAAGGTACTCCGCATTGAGAGCATCTGCTTGATTGCTCTTCGGCTTTTTGTTTTATGAAATCGTCGTAAATTTCATTAAAATCTTCTTTTCTATTTACAACATCTCTTTTAGGTGGAGTTTGTTGACCTATTTTTACAAATTTGAGCATTTTATCAGTCATAACTTTTTTAGAATCACCGCAAAATATACATTGTTTTTATTAGTAAAAGAATTATTTAGGTCAGTATTTATGACTTATATTTGATAAAAAATAGCTTAAAATCTGAAAATTCTAAATTTTGCATAGCTATTATGATTAAATCGAAGTGTTTTAAAAGGATATTTTTTAAGTTACGACACATATATGTTCCAAGATTTTATAGAAATTCTCATTCTATCAGCCATTCAAGGAATATCTGAATTTTTACCAATTAGTTCATCAGCTCATTTAATAATAGTGTCTAGCCTGTATGATCTTAAGACAAGTTCACTGTTAATAGACATAAGTTTACATTTGGGTTCTTTGTTCGCAATAATATTTTTTTTTAGAAAAGATTTATTAGACCTTAAAAATAATCATAAATTATTAAGATTAATCCTTATTGGCTCAATGCCGCTTATAATTATTGGATACATACTACATTCAACTGAATTTATAAATGTATTGAGAAATATTGAAATTATAGCATGGACAACATTATTTTTTGGGATGATTTTATACCTTGCGGATCAGAAAAAAATTGATCAAAAAATTTCTTCAGACCTAAATATGAGATCTATTATATTCATTGGATTATTTCAAATACTTGCATTAATACCTGGTGTTAGTAGAGCAGGTATTACAATGACCGCTGCTAGGTTTTTAAAATTTAATAGAGTTGACTCTGGTAAAATTTCATTTTTACTCTCAATCCCGGCCTTAGCAGGAGCAAGTTTTCTTGGATTAAAAGATTTACATAATGAATCTCTAGAAATAAATATATTAATAATTTTTGCCATAGTATTGTCTTTTATTTTTTCTTACACAACAGTCAAATTTTTTTTAAGTTATTTAAATAAATTTTCATTAAATATTTTTGTAATTTACAGATTAATTATTGCTTTAATTTTATTGTCGATAATTTATTTTTAAGATGATCGTTTTATTAAAGGAAGTAACTGAGATAACAAAACACCACATAATATAAAAAAACATCCTAATAAATTATTAACTCCTAGTATCTGATTTAATAAAAACCACGCTGCAATTGTTGCAAAAACACCTTCTAACGAAAAAATTATTGCTGCTGGAGCAGGTGTAATATTTTTTTGTGCATAAATTTGTAAAACAAAAGCAAATCCTCCTGAAAGAATGCCTGCATATAAAATCGAATCTATTTCATTTAAAATATTTTCAATTATAAATTCTTCATAAATAAATCCAATTAAAAAAGAAAATAAGGCTACTAACATAGTTTGAATAGCACCTAGAGTTAAAGGTAAATCATATTTAGTTACTATTATTCCTGTAAAAATAATATGAGTACTCCAAAACAAAGCTCCCAATATAACAAGTGTATCTCCAAGTCTTACTGTTGCGTCTTGAAAATTGGTAAGTAGATAGCCGCCAATCAAACAAAGAACTACTGAAGGCCATACACTCCAATGTATTGATTTTTTTTTAAATAGAAAAATTATTATTGGTACCATGGGGACATAAAAAATTGTAAAAAAAGCTGCATTCGCTACATCAGTATAAAGAAGCGCAACCTGCTGTAATGCTGAACCTAGAAAAAGTGATAAACCTATTAAAAAAGATAAAACAGCGAATGTTTTAAAATCCAACTTAAACTCTGTTTTAAATTTTTTTAATTCAAACAAAAATGCAAGAGGAATGATCGCTAAAAAACCTACAAAAAATCTAACTGCATTAAAAGTAAATGGGCCTATATCATCCATGCCTGTATCTTGTGCGATAAAAGTAGTCCCCCAAATGAATGTACATAATAATGCGCTGAATAAAGAGACAGTTTTTGACATAATTCTTTTTAGATAGCTAACTTATAAGCAAAGTTTTTTCCTAAATTTTCCTTTAACTCATTATTAAAACGCGCTGCTTCTGCACCATCAATAATTCTATGATCGTAAGACAAAGATAAGGGCAAGATGGTCCTTGTAACAAATTTTCCATTTAAGAAAACTTGTTTTTTTTCAGATCTTCCAATTCCTAAAATTGCAACTTCAGGAAAATTTATAATAGGCGTGAAAAACGATCCACCAATTCCACCTAAACTTGTTATTGTCATAGATCCACCAAATAATTCTTTTTTATCAATCTTAAGATTTCTACATTGATCACTAAGATTTTTAAGTTCAGAACTTATGAGATTAATATTTTTATTATCTGCGTTCCTTAGTTTTGGAACCATTAACCCATGTGGGGTATCTACAGCTATTCCTATATGATAATATTTTTTGACAGTCATTTTTCCGTCATCAATATCATCAATGGAGCTATTAAAGTTTGGAAATTTTTTTAATGATGCAGTCAAAGCTTTAACAATGAAAGCTAAAGGTGTAACCTTTTTTTTTTCTCCAGTGTATATGTCAGTCAGCGATGTTCTAAATTCTTCTAGCTCTGTGATATCTGCCTCATCATGATTAGTCACATGTGGAATATTTGTCCATGAGTTCATTAAATATTTTGAAGATAATTTTTTAATTCTTGGTATATCTTTTATTTCTACCTCTCCAAACTCTGAATGGGTGAATTCTTGTTTTATATTTTCTTTCCTTTTATTTTCACTATTAACTAAACTTTTAGATTTCGAAGCTACAAATAATTTTACATCACTCTCAATAACTCTACCTTTACGTTCACTGCCAGGAACTTGACTAATATCTACACCGAGTTCTCTAGCAAATTTTCGAACTCTTGGACTTGCAGATGGTATATTGAAAACTTTATTTTGATTTATTGAAGCCTCCTTAGGTTCTGGTTTAATTTCTTGGGTCTTTTTAATCATTTTTTCAATTTCTGGTTTTTTTATAACTTTTTCCTGTGCTTCGTTAATAGTTTCTAAAATTAAAATTAAGTCACCCTCTGAAACTTTATCTCCAACGTTTATTTTTAAAGTTTTAATTTTACCATCAAAATTTGAGGGAATTTCTACGCTGGATTTATCACTCTCTATCGTTATTAAAGGATCATTTTTTTTTAAAGACTGACCCTCAGAGACTAAAACTTCTATCACCTCTACATCTTTAAAGTCTCCAATGTTTGGTACTTTTATTTCTATTTCTGGCATTATAATTTAGTTGGCATTGGCTTATTAACATTAATTTTATATTTTTTAATTGCCTCTTTGACATATTTAGAGGCTATCAGCTGTTCTTTTGCTAATACACTTAATCCATAAGTAGCAACATGCTCCTTATCAACTTCAAAGAAGTTTCTAAGATTTTTTCTTGTGTCGCTTCGCCCAAACCCGTCTGTTCCTAATGAATAAAAACTTTTATCAATATAGGGTCTAATTTGGTCTGAATTCATTCTCATGTAGTCCGAAGCAGCCAAAATAGGTCCTTCGGTTTTGCCTAAACATTTTTCAACATAAGACTTCTTTGGCTCCTTATCTGGATTTAAAAGATTATATCTTTCTACTTCTAGACCATCTTTTCTCAACTCATTAAAACTTGTTACACTCCAAATCTCACTATCTATTTGATATTCTTTCTGTAATATTTCGGCTCCTGCAATCATTTCTCTTAAAATAGTGCCAGATCCCAAAAATTGAATTTTTGTTTTTTTATATTTATTAAATTCTTTAATTTTATACATTCCTTTTAAAATTCCTTCTTCACATGATTTATCTTTTGGCATAGCTGGATGAGGATAATTTTCATTCATAGTTGTAATATAATAAAAAATATTCTCTTTTTTTTCATGCATCCTTTTCATTCCTTCCCTAAAAATAACTGCAAGCTCATAATGAAAAGTTGGATCATAAGATACACAGTTGGGAATTGTTGATGCAATAAGATGACTATGTCCATCCTGATGTTGCAAACCTTCTCCTGCTAAGGTTGTTCTTCCAGCTGTAGCACCAATCAAAAATCCTCTAGATTGACTGTCTGCACCTGCCCAAGCAAGATCCCCTATTCTTTGAAATCCAAACATTGAATAAAAAAGATAGATAGGAATCATTTCAATATCATGATTTGTATATGAAGTTCCAGCTGCGATCCAAGAAGACATTGCTCCAGCTTCCGTAATTCCTTCTTCTAAAACTTGACCACTTTTTTCCTCTCTATAAGAACTTAATTGTGCAGAGTCTTCGGGCTCATATTTTTGACCTTCATGGGCATAAATTCCTACTTTTTGAAAGAAGCCCTCCATACCAAATGTTCTAGCTTCATCAGGGATAATTGGTACCAAACGAGGTGCAACATTTTTATCTCTTAATAAATTAGTCAACATTCGCACTAATGCCATTGTAGTGGACATTTCCTTTTTCCCAGTAGAAACTTTCATGTTATCAAATATATCCTTTGGAGGAGCTTTGATTGGCTTTGCATAACTAGTTCTTTCAGGAATATACCCTCCTAACTGAAGTCTTCTTTCTTTCAAATATTTTATTTCTATAGAATTTGGATCAGGCTTATAATATTCAATATTTTTAACCTGTTGGTCTGTTAAAGGAACATCAAACCTATCTCTGTAATACATTAAATCATCAACATCTAATTTTTTCGTCTGATGAGTAGTGTTAACACTTTCTCCACTTTTACCCATACCATAACCTTTTATAGTCTTAGCAATTACCACTGTTGGGCTTCCAATATTTTTGGATGCCTTATCATATGCAGCAAAAACTTTGTGAGGATCATGGCCACCCCTATTTAGTCTCCAAATATCTTTATCAGAAAGACTTGAAACTAATTCTTTAGTTTCTTTATATTTTCCAAAAAATTTTTCTCTAACATACATACCATCTCTTGCTTTCATGGCCTGATACTCACCATCAACTGTTTCGTTCATTGTTTTTACTAGATGTCCTGTTCTATCATTGGCTAATAATTGATCCCAGTATGAACCCCATATTACCTTTATAACGTTCCACCCTGCTCCTCGAAAAATTCCCTCTAGTTCTTGTATTATTTTTCCATTTCCTCGCACAGGTCCATCTAACCTTTGAAGATTACAATTAACTACAAATATTAAATTATCTAATTTTTCTCTGGCAGCTAAACCGATAGCACCTAAAGACTCTGGCTCATCCATCTCTCCATCTCCCAAAAATGCCCAAACTTTTCTCCCTTCATCCTTAATTAAGCCTCTATTAATCAAATACTTCATATATCTCGCTTGATAGATTGCTAGCATTGGGCCCAGTCCCATTGACACCGTTGGAAATTGCCAAAAGTTTGGCATTAACCAAGGATGTGGATACGATGACAAACCGCCAGGATTAACCTCTTGTCTAAAGCTATCTAATTGTTTTTCATTTAGTCTTCCCTCTAGAAAAGCTCTTGCGTACATACCTGGTGCGCTATGACCTTGAAAATAAACTAAATCACCTCCAAATTTATTATTTTTAGCTCTCCAAAAATGATTCATCCCAACATCATATAGAGTTGCTGCTGATGCAAAAGTTCCGATATGTCCTCCAAGTTCAGGAAATTTTTTATTAGCTCTCACAACCATTGCTGCAGCGTTCCATCTTATTAATGATCTTATTCTTCTTTCAATATTTTGATCACCATTAGATTTTTTTTCTTCATTTGCTGGAATTGTATTTATATATGGGGTGTTTTGTGTATACGGAATATTAGCCCCCTCCATATATGCTTTATTAATCAATTCTTTAATTAGATAATGTGCTCTTTGATTGCCATCTTTTTCTATAACTGATGAAAGTGAATCTAGCCATTCACTCGTTTCCAGTGGATCAATATCTCCATCGTTAACAATCTGAATTATCTCTGGTTTTTCTTTTTTAATGTCTTGTATTGATTTGCTTTGTACTTGATTTTTTTTCAATGAATTTTCAGCTTCTTGAATTAAATTTTCTGTATTTTTTGGAACATCTTTAGCAGATATAGATTTTTGATCAAAACTTAAGATATTAAGAAGTAAGTCACCTTTTGAAACTTTATCTCCAACTTTTACTTTAATAGAATCAATTTTTCCTGAAAGAGTTGATGGTATTTCAACGCTAGATTTATCACTTTCTATAGTTACTACTGGATCATTTTTTTTTATTTCTTGTCCTTCTTTTACAAGAAGTTCAATTACCTCAACATTTTCAAAATCACCAATATCTGGAACTAATAATTTTTCAGTCATTTTTTATGCCTCATACACTATAAAAATCTTGATAATTTCCAATCTTAACACATTCTGTTCAATTTTTTGACACTCTTTACGTACATGCTTCAAAAATGATTAAAAAGTTATTAAATGCACTTATTCAACCAAAAGTTAGCAGTTATATTGATGCTAAAATATGGATACAAAAAATTTTACTAGAGGAGAAATACGGAAAAATTAATTCCTAAATTCTCTCAATACACATAGCTATACCCATTCCACCACCTATACAGAGTGTTGCACAACCTTTATCTTTCTTTTGTCTCCTCATTTCATGTATCAAGGTTACAAGTATTCTTGCTCCTGAAGCACCAATAGGATGTCCAAGCGAAATTGCACCTCCGTTTACATTTACTTTATTTTGATCTATTCCTAATTCTCGGATTACAGCAATACTCTGTGCAGCAAAAGCCTCATTTATTTCAAACAGATCAATTTCATTTAAATTCCATTTTGCTTTTTTTACGGCTTCACTAACAGCTAGTATAGGCCCTAAGCCCATTAAACTAGGATCAATGCCAACTGAAGACCATGAAATTATTTTTGCTAATGGTTTAAGAGATTTTTTTTGTGCCTCTTCTAAAGTAGTTAAAAGTAACGCAGCAGCTCCATCATTTATTCCTGAAGAATTTCCTGGTGTGACTGTTCCATTTTCTTTAAAGACAGTTTTTAGTTTTTCTAAGTCAGATAGTTTTAATCCTAATCTTGGGTGTTCATCTTTATATAAAATATTTCCATCTTGGTTTATTTGAATTATTTCATCATAGAATTTATTATTTTTAATCGCAGCTTCTGTTTTTTTTTGAGAATTCAGGGCAAATTCATCTTGTTCTTTTCTAGTTATATTAAATTTTTTTGCAACATTTTCAGCTGTTACCCCCATGTGATAATTATTGAATGCATCTATTAATCCATCATTGATCATTGTATCGATAAGCTGATCTTGTGAAATTTTTTCTTTATCTTGATAATAAATCGAGTGGGGAACAATTGACATATTTTCCTGGCCACCTGAAATTACATTTTTTACCTCACCTAGTTTTATTGATTGATAACCAGATATAACCGCTCTTAGTCCTGATCCACATACTTGATTAATTATATGGGCTGGTTTTGAAATTGGTATGCCCGCATTTATTGCAGCTTGTCGAGCTGGATTTTGTCCGCTTCCAGTAGTTAAAACCTGTCCCATAATTACTTCATCTATCTCTTCTTTTTTAAATTTAGCATCTTTTAGAACTTTATTTATAACAATTGATCCTAGTTGATCTGATTTCATTCTTTTTAATGAACCTTTATAAGTGCCTATAGGAGTTCTTACAGCACCAACAATGACAACTTCTTTTGATATATTGCTCATAATTTTAAAAATTATCTTATCGTTAAAATACACTAAAAATTGATATACTATAATCAAATAAAATTAAAAATTGCGCCTGTAGCTCAATTGGATAGAGCGCTTGGCTACGGACCAGGAGGTTCTGGGTTCAACTCCTAGCAGGCGCACCAAAAAAAGGTAAAGTATAGTGAAATGGCTATTTAGGATCTCTCTTAAGATGTCAGTTATATATTTTTTTTTGATTATATTTATAATTATATTAATTTTAACTTTTATATTATAAAAAATTATGACCGAAAAATTTGAACAAATTAGTTTAAAAAAAGGATTTATGAAACATAATGGTGGGATTTTGTTTAGAAATATTTCAGAAACAAAGTTTGAATTTAAATCTACTATTAACGATAACCACCTAAATGCAGCAGGTATAACACATGGTGGATATCTTTGTGCCTTAGTCGATGCTGGTGCCGGGACAGCTGCACATAGATCAGTAGATAATGCTCCTTGTGTTACTATTTCGTTGGACCTTAAATTTATAGGATCATCAAAAGCAGGTGATGAAGTTATTGGAAATGTAAAAATCCTCAAAAAAACTAAAACTCTAGTATTCTTATTTTGTGAATTAAAAAGTAATAATAAAATTATTACTTCTGCTTCAGGTGTTTGGAAAATTTTAAAAATTAAGCCATCAGATTTAGGTCCTGGGGGCTAAATTATTTTCAAATTAATATTTTGAATTTATGTTTTGAAATCATAATATTATGTTAAAATGTTTTTTTAATTAAAGTAAAAATGAGAACTTTTTACCCTCTGATTCGGTCATGTTTTAGTCTATTTTTGTTCTTTAGCACTAACTATATCTGGTAGGTAAAAATAAAACTATACCAAAGATAGAAATGACTAAAAATAAAATTACTGCCGTTCTTGGACCGACAAACACTGGTAAAACTCATTTAGCAATTGAAACAATGCTCTCCTTTGACAGTGGTATGATTGGGTTTCCGCTAAGATTGCTTGCAAGAGAAATTTACGACAAAGTAATAAAAAAAACAAACATTGATAAAGTTGCGTTGATCACAGGAGAAGAAAAGATTATTCCATCTAACGCTAAGTATTTCCTATGCACAGTAGAATCTATGCCAATTGACAAGCAATTAGATTTTGTTGGTATAGATGAAATACAGATGTGTTCAGATCATGAAAGAGGACATATTTTTACAGATCGATTGTTAAATTTAAGGGGAGTTAAATTAACAATGTTTATGGGATCTAATACAATTAAAAATATAATTACGAAATTAGATGATGATATAGAGTTTATAGATAGAAAAAGATTATCTAAACTTTCTTATTCAGGTCATAAAAAAATTTCAAGAATAGATAGAAAAACTGCAATTATTGCTTTTTCAGCTGAGGAAGTTTACGCAATTGCAGAGCTTATAAGAAGACAAAAAGGTGGGGCTGCCATCGTGATGGGCTCCTTAAGTCCAAAAACGAGAAATGCACAAGTCAATCTTTATCAATCAGGTGACGTCGATTTTTTAGTTGCTACAGATGCTATTGGAATGGGTATTAATATGGATTTAGATAACGTTTATTTTTCTAATTTAAAAAAATTTGATGGAAAAAAATCTCGAAAATTAAATCTGTCAGAAATAGGTCAAATAGCAGGAAGAGCAGGAAGATATCTTAATAATGGTAGTTTTGGCATTACCGGCCAATGCAAAGAAATTAATGCTGAAGAAGTTGATCTGCTTGAAAATCATAAATTCGAGGAAATACAAACATTATTTTGGAGAAATTCAAACCTCAATTTTAATAATCATTCATCTCTATTAAAATCTTTAGATGAAAAACCACAAAAAAATTGGCTTAGAAAAATTCATGAACGAGAGGATGAAAAGGCATTAAAATTTTTTCTTAGAGATGAAACTTTTTTAAATAACAACTTTGATGACAAAGAACTAAAATTACTTTGGGAATGCTGTCAAATACCCGACTTTGTTAAAAAGACTTATGGTAACCACTATGAGGTAATTAAAAACGTATTTAAATATTTAATCAGTGAAAAAGGCAATATTACAGATGAATATATGCATCTACAATTGATGAAACTTAACAAATTAGATGGAAATGTTGACTCTTTGTCAAATAGAATTGCAAATGTAAGAACTTGGTCATATGTTTCAAATAAAAATAATTGGGTAGAAAATCAAAATTATTGGATTGAAAAAACAAAAATTTTAGAAGATAAACTTTCAGACAGGCTTCATGAAGAACTTACAAAAACATTTATTGATAAAAGAGCTAGCGTTCTTTCAAGAGGTCTAAAACAAGATATGGAATTTCACACAAAAATTTTAGAAAATAATGAAGTTATAATTGATGATCAATTCATAGGAAAAATTAATGGCTTAAAATTAGAATTAGATTTAAAAAAAGGTGCTCTTGAAACTGATATTAAGTCACTAAAAAAAGCAGCTCGACAAACTATAGGCCCTGAACTTTATAGAAGAATACAAATTATAATCGAAACGGGATTGATTGAGTTAAAGAACGATTTTAAAATTTATTGGAAAAACTCACCTATTGCTAAATTGACATCAGGAAAAGATTACTTAACGCCAAATTTTGAATTAATTGTAGACGATATTTTGGAGCAAAATCAAAAACAAAAGCTGATCATTTTTATTGAGAAATGGCTAAGAAATAAAATTGAAACAATTTTAAAAAGTTTAGTTGATTTAAAAAATATAAAAGAAAATAATTCATCAATCAAAGCTTTAGCTTTTCAGCTTTATGAAAATAATGGTGTTCTTAAAAGAGACCAAGTAAGTGATTATCTTAAAAATATGAGCCAAAACGAAAGAAAAATTTTAAGGGATCTAGGGGTTAAATTTGGAAGGTATCACATTTTTTTATATAAATTGATTAAACCTGATGCTGTCTCTTTACGAACGCTTCTTTGGAAAAATTATCATCAAAAACATTTTAATTTAAGTCCACCTACTTTTGGTTTAAATTTTCTTGAAAATAAAAAAAATCAAAGTGAAAGTTTTATGCTACTTTGCGGATTTGAAAAATTTGATAATTATTTTGTAAGAATCGATATACTGGAGAGGTTATTTATCAAAATAATTGATTCAGATGTTGATAAAGGGAAAGAAATTAAGATGGTGCCCGAAATGCTCAATTTATTAGGTTGTAGTAAAGATAATTTCAAAAAACTAATTAAAATTATGAATTACAAAATAATAGAAAAGAATGATGAAATGTTTTTTAGATACCTTCCTAAAAAAAAGACGAAAAAATTTTCTTATAAAAAAAGTTTAAAAGAAAGTCCTTTTAAAATCTTAAAGGACTTTGATTTTAATTAAAGAATTATGTTTTTTAAAAAAAGTAAGGAAAAAGATTTAGCAAAAGTAGCAGCACTCTTAATCCATGCTGCAAAAATCGATGAAAATTATTCAGATAAAGAGGAAAAAATTATAAAAGAAGCTCTTATAAAAATGGGGTCAAATATAAATGAGATAGAGTCGTTAATTGAAGAAGCTAAAATTATTGAGGAGAATGCTAATCAAATATTAGATTTTACCAGAGAAGTAAAAAATATGGATATGGAAAATAAAGTTAAAATAGTAGAGACACTGTGGCGAATAATCTACTCTGATAAAAATGCTGATATGTATGAAACAAGCTTAATGAGAAGACTTACAGGTTTATTATATATTGACAGTAAAATTATAGGAGATATGAAAGATAAATTTAAAAAACAAAACTCATCATGACATACATCGTTAACGACAAGTGTATCAAATGTAAATATACCGACTGTGTAGACGTGTGTCCTGTAGATTGTTTTTATGAAGGCGAAAATATGCTTGTAATTAATCCGGATGAGTGTATAGATTGTGGCGTTTGTGAGCCTGAATGTCCTGTTGATGCTATAAAACCTGAAACAGAACCTGGCAGTGAAAAATGGTTAGAAGTAAATAAACAATACTCTGAAATCTGGCCAAGAATAATTGAAAAAAAAGATCCACCAGTGGATCATGAGAAATATAAAGATGAGCAAGATAAGTTTGAAAAATATTTTAAAGAAAACATTTAAAAAAAAACCCAAAAAGAAAATAGTTAATAAGAAAAAAACTATTAAACCCAAAAAAGCTTCCTTAAAAAAAGAAAAGAAAAAAATTAAATCAAAATTAAAAAAAGATCTTCAAAAAAAACAGTCTAAAACAGAAACAAAAAAATCTGATGTAAAAGTTGATAATTTAAGAATATCAAAAACAAACGAAATTAAGCCTGAAATAAAAAAAGTAAAAAAACAAGAAACTGAAAAAAGAGAATACAAAATAAAAGATTATGTTGTTTATCCTAAACATGGAGTTGGTCAAATTACTGAGTTTAAAAAAATCAATATTGGAGGAATTGATGTTGAAACTTATGTAATAAAATTTGAGAAAGATAAGGCTAATGGAATGGTTCCTGTAAACAAACAATCGCACTTAAGGGCCTTAGCAACAATCAATCAAGTAAATAAATGTATATCTATTCTTAAGAGTAAACCTAAAATCAAGAGATCTATGTGGAGTAGAAGAGCACAAGAGTATGAGGCAAAAATTTCCTCAGGTAAAATATATGAATTAGCAGAAGTCGTCAGAGATCTTAATAAAGGAGATGATATGATGGTTGATCAATCTTATAGTGAAAGACAGCTGTTTGAAAAAGCTTATGAAAGAATATTGTCTGAGTTTCAAATAATTTTAAATTTATCTCTAGAAGATACACAAAAAAAATTAGATAAAGCTTTAAAAAGAAACCAAACAAATGAGGCAAAACAGGCGACAGCAGCAAAGGTTGATTCGTCTGAAATGACTGAAGAAGAGCCAATATCTGAAAATGAAGTTGCAGAGCCTTTAGAAGAATAAAAAAAACGCCTCTCACACGTAATCGTTATGAGAAGCGTTTTTAATAAAGAATACTAAGTTATTATCTTCTTCTTCTTTTTTTAGCTTTTTTCTTAGCTTTTTTCTTAGCCTTCTTTGCTTTTTTTCTTCTCTTAGGCATCTTTAGCTCCCTTTTTAGTTAAACGAATCAAAATGATTCGTTATTAAGTTATTTTTATTTTTTTATAAGCGTTATGTCAATTCTTTAATTAAAGTAAAAATTTTCAAAACAAAATTTAAAATAAAATTAAATTTATATATTTTAAAAGTGTAAAAAAGTTAATGTTTATGCGCTTTATTATCAAATATTTTTAAAAATTAATAAAGTTTTTCTAAATCGTCTTTATATTTTTCAAGAATTTTTTTTCTTTTTAGTTTTAAAGTTGGTGTTAACATTCCATTTTCAATTGTAAATTCTTCTTTAATTAATTTAAATTTCTTAACTTTCTCTACTGAAGATAAATTTTTATTTAAATTTTCTAAATAATTTTCAATTTCTTTTTGATTTTTATCTGTTTCACTAACAATTAAAGCAACTAAGTATGTTTTTTTATCCCCATAAACAAAACTTTGTTTAATTTTTTCATTTAAACATAATAAATTTTCAATTTTTGATGGAGAAATGTTATCTCCTCCAAGATTTACTATTATTTCTTTTTTTCTATCTGTAATTTTTAAATTTCCATCTAGAGTTATTTCTCCTATATCTCCTGTATGTAACCAACCATCTTTCAAGATCTCGTCTGTTTCTTTTTTCATGTTCCAATAACCAAGCATGACATTTTCTCCTTTTACTAAAATTTCACCATCATCAGCAATTTTTACTTCATTAGTTTTAAAAGGCGGGCCAACTGTCTCTATCTTAATTTTTCCAGGCATATTGCAGCTCACCACAGGTGAGGTCTCCGTAAGACCATATCCTTGTAAAGTCGGTAGACCTATAGAATTCAAAAATTCCCCTATTTTTTGATCTAAAGCTCCACCACCAGAAACGAAGGCCTTTAATTTTCCACCAAATTGATTTTTAATTTTTTTTCTCACTAATTTTTCACACAAAAAATTGAGTAATTTTTCTCTAAGATTAAGTTCTTCTTTATTTAAGTTTTTAGTTCCAAGGTAAATAGTGCTTTCAATCAGTTTTTTTTTTAAACCTTTCTGCTTTGAGAAATTAATAGAAATTTTACTGAATAAATTTTGATAAAATCTTGGAACTGCTGTCATAATTGTAGGTTGGGCTACAGTCATGTTGGGCAACAATTTTTCTAGGCTTTCAGCGTAATAAATTTTTGCTCCAAGTGATATTTGTACATATTGAACTGTATGTTCATATGAATGAGATAATGGAAGCCAAGTTAAAAAAACCGGCTTTTCATTTTTAACTAATGTATTCAAAATTTCTTGTGCTCCTTCACAATTTGATAAAATACCTCCATGACTAAGCATCACCCCTTTAGGGTTGCCAGTAGTTCCTGATGTATAAATAATACAAGCAAGATCTTTTCTTGATATTTCCCTATTGTAATTCTCAATTATATTGATTTTTTCTTTTTTTTGATTGTTTACCAAAATAGTTTCGATGCTCTGGATTTTTTGATTGAAATTTTCAATTGAAATAACTTTTGTTTCAGTAGAAATAAATTTTTTGATTTTTTTAAATTGAATATCATTTGAAATTAAACATATCTTTGGTTTACAATCATTTATTATATACTCGTAATCTTTCTCTGAATATGTTGTAAATAATGGAACTGTTACTCCACCCGAATTCATAATTGCTATATCTGCGATAAGCCATTCTGGTCGATTTTCAGATAATAAAACACATCTATCACCTTTAGATAAATTTTCTTTTAAATGCTCAGATAATAAACAAATTTGATTTTTAACTTGCTCCCATGTTAAAAAATCATCTTTATTTGTTTTTAACCAATTTAAAAATGGCTGATTTGTTAGTTCCTTTTTTTCTCTATACTTTTCAAAAAAAAGCTCTACTAAGCTATTAATTTTATTTAACTGCATAATTTGGTGGGCGAAGAGAGAATCGAACTCTCACTTCTTGCGAAACACGATTTTGAGTCGTGCGCGTCTACCAGTTCCGCCATTCGCCCTTAATTATTTAATAATTTATTAAATAGTATAAGAACTAAAATTATATTAAAACCAAAAAATGTTTCATACTTTATATAAAAAGTGTTTAAAATTAGCAGCACATAAAAGCTCTAAATATTATCTAGCATTAGTTTCATTCATTGAAAGTTCTTTTTTTCCTATTCCACCAGATATAATGGTCATTCCAATGGTAATTTCCAAAAAAGAAGATTTCATTAAAATTTTTTTCATTGCAACAATTTTTTCTGTTTTAGGAGGAATATTCGGATATTTTCTTGGAGCCTTTTTTTTTGATATTGGAATGCAAATTATGAGTTTTTATGATTATGAAAACAAATTATCTAACCTTCAAAATAGTTTAATAAGTAGTGAAAGTTTTTATGCCTGGCTAGGCATTCTTTTTTTAGCAGGTTTTACTCCCCTACCTTATAAGGTTTTTACTATAGCAAGTGGTTTAATTGGTTTTAACATTTTAATTTTTATTTTTATAAGCTTAGTTTCCAGAGGCTTGCGTTTTTTTGTAGTATCTTATCTTTCATATAAATTTGGACACCTTTTTACAGAATTTATGAACAAGCACGGTTCTAAATGGTTTACAATTATTGGTATATTAATTGTGATGCTTGCGATTA
This sequence comes from uncultured Pelagibacteraceae bacterium, assembly GCA_902630945.1. Taxonomy (GTDB): domain Bacteria; phylum Pseudomonadota; class Alphaproteobacteria; order Pelagibacterales; family Pelagibacteraceae; genus Pelagibacter. The sequence continues at coordinate 127,863 of CACOWV010000001.1, read as the reverse complement.
TAATTTATTTATTATTTAAATCCAATGTATAAAATTAAGATAGATACATACCTTAAAATAATTTTATTTATCAGTTTGATTTCAATAATCTCTGCTTTTTTTATAGAATATGCACTTGGACACCAGCCTTGTTATCTATGCTTAATACAAAGAATTCCTTATGGATTAAGTGTAGCTATAATCATTTTAAGCTTTTTCCTTAAAAAAAATAACAAATTTATAATCTTGATATTAACCTTAATATTTTCTTTTTCATTGATAATATCTTCTTACCATTTTGGTATTGAACAAGGTTTTTTAAAAGAATCGGGAGAGTGTAGGCTTCAAAATGTATTTGATATTATGTCTAAAGAAGAATTATTGAAGCAATTACAGGTAAAAACTGTGAGTTGTAAAGATGTGACATTTAGAATTTTTGGATTTTCGCTAACAACTCTTAATATACTTATAAGTATTGTTTTAGTATTTATATTGATGAAAATTTTAAAAAATTATGAAAAGTTCCAAAAATAAAGTTGAAGAATTTATTAGAGTTGATCATGCTGGTGAGCGAGGTGCAGTTAAAATCTATGAAGGACAATTATTAGCACTTAATACTTTAGTCAAAGATGAGAGTTTAAAAAAAACAATAGAAGAAATGAAGGTTCATGAAAAAGAACATTGTGAGTTCTTTGAGTCAGAAATAAAAAAAAGAAACATTAAACCAACAAAATTTTTACCATTATGGGATTTATTGGGTGTTGGACTAGGTTTTGGTTCAACTCTTTTAGGAAAAAAAGCGGCAATGTTATGTACAGCCTCTGTAGAGGAGGTTATTGATGAACATTATCAAAATCAAATAGACCAACTAGGAACTGATGAAAAAGAATTAAAAAAAAAAATAATTAAATTTAGACAAGATGAATTAAATCATAAGGATATAGCTTATGATAAAGGTGCAACGAAAAAAGGTCTTTATTCTATAATGGATAAAATTATTAAGACAGGTTCAAAAGTAGCAATTAATATTTCTGAAAAAATTTAATTCTAGGCTTCTAGCTCTACGTCCCAGTATAAATAATCCATCCAACTTTTGTGCAAATAGTTTGGAGGAAAATTTTTGCCATTACGATGTAAATCCTCAGTAGATGGTTGGTAGGGATATTGACTAAGCTTCATTCCTGAGGTTTTTAATAACTTCCCACCTTTTTTTACATTACAAGCTGAACAAGCTGTTACAACATTATCCCAATGTGTCTCTCCACCTTTAGATCTAGGTAACAAATGATCAAATGTTAGTTCTTCACCACTTCCACAGTATTGACAAGAAAATTTATCTCTAAGAAAAACATTAAATCTAGTAAAGCTAGGTTTTGATTGTGGAACTATATAGTCTTTAAGAGCTATAACACTAGGAAGCTGCATATTAAAGGACGGACTTCTTACAATTCTATCATAACTACTTACAATAATTACTCTATCCAAAAAGACTGACTTAACTGTATCTTGCCATGACCATAGTGACAAAGGATAATAACTCAATGGTCTATAATCTGCATTTAAAACTAATGCTGGACATTTTTCCAATGATACATTCTTTTCAATAAAGGTATTCATATTAAAAGTTTAACTTAAATAAAAAACTATTTCAATATTTAGAAGCTATTAAATTTTTTTAAAATATAATTTAATGCTATACTAGATGCTTCGATAGGAATATGGTGATCACAATTTTTAATTAAATGCGTCTCTATTTCTATGTTATTTCTAATAAAAAAATCTTTTGCTTCTAACATGAAATTAGGTGAGACAACTTGGTCAGAATCTCCATGAATTAATAGTATATCTGTTGAAATTTGTTTTCTAGATTTAAGATTATCTTGATTAATTATCTTTCCAGAAAAGCCTACTACACAATTGAATTTTTTTTTAGATGTTAAACCTAAATTTATTGACATCATGCACCCTTGGCTAAAACCAGATAAACAAATTTTATCATTTTCTAAATTAAATTCATTCTTTACCTCTTCTATAAATTCATTCAACTTATTTTCCGCTTTAATTGACTGTTCTAAAATGTATTTTGGATCATCATTTGTTAAATCAAACCACTGAAAACCTGATGGGTTAATAGAACAATGCTCATGACCATTAGGGCAAATAAATATTGTATTGGGTAGATGTCTTTTCCAATTCAATGATAACATACTGATATCTTTTCCATCCCCTCCATATCCGTGTAGTAGAACGATTGCATTTTCAATTTTTTTCTTATCCTCAGGTTTTATAATGGTTGTATCTAGACAAAATGTCATACTGAATGATTTATGTTTTTTTATTTTAAAAACACCCTACAATACATTAATGATTTCTGGAATATTAGTTAAAATAATATCTATAGCTTTGTTAATCGCAGTTGGACTTGTTCTTATATTGGGTATAGGAACGTTGTTTAAAGGTGGGGAAACTAGCAAAAAATATTCAAATAAATTAATGCAATTGAGAGTTTTATTACAATTTATAGCAATAATAGCTCTAGTTGGTTTTGCTTATTTTTTCAAAAACTAATTATAATTACTTAACCACGCTATAAATTTTTCATCCTCAAAGTCAATTGATCCAATTATTCTTGCAAACTCAAATCCATCTTTATTGATCAGGATTGATGTAGGTATTCCTCTTAATCCAAATTTTTTTGCTAGAGTAATCGGAGAGTCAAAAAAAAATTTCAAATTTTTTATTTTAAGATCATTAAAAAATTTTGAGGATTTTTCAAAATTATCCTGTCCGACATTTATTGGAAATATCTTGAGATTATTTAATTCACTATGAGTTTGTAATTTATCTAAAGATGGCATCTCTTTTTTACAAGGAGAGCACCAAGTTGCCCAAAAATTCAATAAAATGAGTTTTCCGTTATAATCATTTAAGTTTAATTGATTATTTTTATCATCTAAAAACGTTAATCCATCGTACTTTTTTAACTCTTTATTAATAAAAAGATTTTTAATATCTGTAGCCTCCTCAGCAAAAGAATTAGATATTAAAAAAATAAAAATTATTAAAAATCTCATATTAAAAGGTATAATTAACTACCATGTCAAAAAATAAAAACAACCAGGCAATTTGGAATACTAGAGTAAAAAAAAATACTTCCGCTCTTTTTAAAAAAGTCGGTAGTTCTATAGATATAGACAAAAGACTTTACAAAGAAGATATAATGGGGTCTGAAGCGCATGTTGAAATGCTTTTTAAACAGAAAATTGTTTCATTCAAAATAAAAAATAAAATCATTTATGGTTTAAAAAAAATTGAAAAAGAAATTGCTAAAAATAAATTCGAATTTAATAAAGAATATGAAGATATTCATATGAATATAGAAAAAAGATTATTTCAAATTATTGGAGAAGATGCAGGATTTATCCATACTGCGAGATCAAGAAATGATCAGGTAATTACAGATTTAAAAATTTGGATGAAAAATTCTACTAAGGAATTAAACAGCCAAATAAATAAATTAATAAAGTCAATCTTAAGAATTGCTGAAAAAAATGTTGAAACAATTATGCCTGGTTTTACTCATTTAAAAAATGCACAACCTATTTCTTTTGGACATTATTTAATGGCATATGTAGAAATGTTTGTAAGAGATAAACTGAGATTTGAAAATAATATGCAAAATCTTTATGAAAATCCTCTAGGAGCTTCAGCTTTAGCAGGTACTTCTTTTAATATTGATAGAAATTATACTTCAAAAAAATTAGGTTTTAAAAATCCAACAAATAATTCAATTGATACCGTCTCAGATAGAGATTTTGTTTTAGATTTTCTTTATACTTCAAGTGTGTGTTCAATGCATATATCAAGAATTTCAGAAGATCTGATTATTTGGAATTCTGATGGATTTAATTTAATCCAATTATCAGACAAAATAATAACTGGTTCGTCTATAATGCCTCAAAAAAAAAATCCTGATTTACTTGAGTACTTAAGGGGTAAAACTGGATCACTTTATGGGAATTTATTTTCAATGTTAACAATTCTTAAGGGTTTACCACTTTCTTACTTTAAAGATCTGCAAGATGATAAAAAAATAATTTTTGAAAATTTTGATACATTAATAAATTGTTTAAAAATATTAGATGAAGTTCTAAATAATTTGAGTCCTAATAAAAAAAGGATGTTAGAACTTGCTGAAAAAGGATACACTACTGCTACAGACTTAGCAGATTATTTAGTTAGAAATCATTCAATGACATTCAGAAATGCTTACCAAAAAACAGCGGCTATAATCAATTATGCTGAAAAAAAGAAAAAAAGACTAAAAGATCTAGACATTATTGAGCTTAAAAAAATTGAACCTCAACTAAAAGAGGAGGTAATGAAAGTATTTAGCCTTAAAAATTCTATAAATTCAAAAAAATCTTATGGAGGAACATCTTTTGATAATATTAAAAAAATGATACTAAAATATAAAAAATATTTATGATTAAAAAAATTTGTATTATTCTTTTTATAGGTTTACTAATCACAGCTTGTGGTAAAAAAGGAGACCCTATTTACAAGGAAAAGGGAAAAAATTTTGAAGGCACTAAACTTAAAGTAGTGCTATGATTTATAAAAAAAAAGATCTTGTAATAGATGGTTTTAAACCTGAATTATTGGGAAAAAAATATTCCACACCACTTTATTGTTACTCATTAAAAAATATTAAAAAAAATATTATTGATTTAAAAAAAAATTTTAAAAAAATAAATCCACTAATTTGTTTTGCGGTAAAAGCGAACTCAAACAAAATATTACTTCAAAAAATAGGAAGATTAGGTTTAGGAGCTGATGTAGTTTCTATGGGTGAATTAATGAAAGCTCTTAAATCAGGAATAAGACCTAATAAAATAGTTTTTTCTGGCGTTGGTAAAGCTTCAAAAGAAATAATTTATGCAATAGAAAAAAAAATTTTGCTTATTAACGCGGAGTCAAAAAGTGAAATCTTAGAGATAGAAAAAATTGCAAAACTTAAAAAAAGAAAAGTAGATATTGGTATTAGATTAAATCCTAATACTGATGCTAAAACCTTAAGCCAAATATCTACGGGAAAAAGGGGAAATAAATTTGGGGTATCAGAAAAAAATTTCTTAAGCTTAGTTGACTATGTTAAAAACTCAAAATTTTTAAATTTAAAGTGTTTAAGTGTACACATAGGTAGTCAAATTCTTGATCACAAACCGTACGAAAAAATGCTTAAAGTTATTGATAAAGTAATATCTAAAACAAAATTCAATTTTGAATTTATAGATTTGGGTGGAGGAATGGGTATTGATTATGAAAATAATAACAAAAAACTTAATTTTAAAAAATATGCTTCTAGTATCAAAAGATTTTTAAAAAAATTTAATTCAAAAATCATCTTTGAACCAGGAAGATCCATCATCGCCAATGCAGGATATTTAATATCAAAAGTTATCTATATTAAAGAAGGTGATAAAAAGGATTTTATTATAATTGATGCAGCTATGAATGATTTAATGAGACCAGCTTTATATAACGCTAAACATAAAATCATTCCAACAAAAAAAAATGGAAAAAAAATAAACAAAATTTATGAATTTGTTGGCCCCATTTGTGAAAGCACTGACAAATTTTCAGCTGTTAAAAAATTTCAAAAATTAAATGAAAAAGACTTTATTGTAATCTGTGATGTTGGTGCTTATGGTATGTCGTTAAGCTCTAACTATAACTTACGTCCAAAGCCAGCAGAATTACTTATTGAGGGATCAAAAATTAGAGTTATTGGAAAGAGACAAAGTCTTAAAGACTTGATGTAAATTTTAATGCAAATGGTTAGAAGTAATTTATTTTCATTTTTTTTCTTTACAGGAATAATTTTAATTTCAATTATATTTCTTCCAGCTCTGATTCTACCACAAAAAATTGTTTTACTAGGAGGAAAACTAATGGGTTATTGGTCTGCAATCTGCCTAAAACTTTTTCTTTCAACTAAAATTACTATTAAAGGAAAAGAAAATATTATATCTAAAAATAAGTTTTTCATTGCTGCATCTCATCAATCAATGTTTGAAACTTTTTTTCTTCAGACTATTTTCAACTCACCAGTTTTTATATTAAAAAAAGAACTTTTGCTTATTCCAATATTTGGTTGGTATTTAAAAAAAATTGGATCAATATCTATATCAAGAGATAAGGTTTCAAAAGATAATTTAGGTTTTTTTGAACTTATTTCTAAAATAGTTAAAAATTCAAATCGACCAATAATTATTTTTCCTCAGGCCACGAGAGTTTTACCCTCTGAAAGGCCACCTTTCAAAAAAGGTGCCAGTCGAATATATCAAGAATTAAAAATATATTGTCAACCAGTAGCAATTAATTCGGGCTTTGTTTGGCCTAAAAGAGGAGAGAAAAAATCAAACAAAGAAATTATAGTTTCAATTCTTAAACCTATTGGACCAGGCTTAGAAAAAAATCAATTTATTGAAAAACTTGAGAGGGAAATCTATTCAGAACTTGATTTAATGAACTAACCTTTCATTGGCATTACAACAAAAATACTATCAAAGTCGCTTGGATCTTTAATTAAAACTGGTGATCCTGTATCATTAAAAAACATCTCAATTTTTTCACCATCAAGCTGTGAGGCCACATCAATTAAATATTTAGAATTAAAACTTATTTCTAATTCATGATCAAATTTGACTAATAAGGACTCTTTTCCATCTCCACTATTAGTATTATTAACTGATAAATTTAAATTATTTTTTGATAAATCAAATTTAACACCATCTTTTTTATCCAACGAAACTGATGCAACTCTATCAACCGAACTAAGAAATGATTTTAATTCAACATCTAATTTTTTTTGATTATTTTTTGGAATAACCTGGATATAATTTGGAAATTTACCATCAATTAACTTAGATATTAAAATACTGTTATTTAATTCAAATTTTATTTTAGATTTGGCATTTGATATTTTAACTTCACCATCATAACTATCTAATAAAGAACATAGCTGAAATATTGTTTTTTTTGGCAAAATTATTGGTTCAAAATCAATTTTATTATCTAATCTTATTTTTGAAATTGACATTCTATGACTATCGGTAGCAACAGCAGTTAAGTAATTCTTATCTTCCACTTCTGTTTGGTGAAAATAAATTCCACTTAAATAATGCCTTGTCTCATCATTAGAAACAGAAAACTTGCACTTATTTAATAATTTTAGTAGTTGTTTTGATTTAATAAAAAATTCATTTTGATTTAAGCTTTCGTCTGTAAGAGGAAAATCTGAGGGACTGATACAGTTAAGATTAAAATTTGATTTTTCAGACTCTAAATGAAGTTTATTCGTGTCATTTAATGTAAGATTAATCTTTTTACCAGAGGATAATTTTCTTACAATATCGTACATTGTTGAAGAAACAGTGGTTGTTTTTCCTGGCGCTAAAACTTCAACATTATTAATTTTATGAATAAAAATTAAATCTAAATCAGTCGCTGTAATCGTAAGTATTGTATCTTTTACATCAAGTAAAATATTTGAAAGTATTGGAAGAGTGCTTCTCTTCTCAATAACACCTTGACAGAAATTCAACGCTTGTTGAAGGTCTTGCTGATTAACATTAAATTTCATTTTCTTTATTGTATAATATTTGATTTTTAAGCTTATTAATATTATTTAACATTTCAGGATCTTTTTCTTTTATTTTTTCAATTGTTTTTACCGAATGAATAATTGTTGTGTGATCCCTGTTAGAAAATTCACGACCTATTTCTGGCAAAGATTTAGAGGTTAAAATTTTTGTCAAATATATGGCAGTTTGCCTAGGTCTTACGAGATATCTAGATCTTCTTGATGATAACATCTCATTTTTACTAATTTTAAAAAATTTACAAACTAAAGTCTGAATGAGATCTATAGTGACTTTATTTTCAGTTATATTTAGTAAATCCTTTAAAACAATTTTGGTTTCCGCCAGGTTAGGAGTCTTTTTGTAAATTCTTGAAAATGATACTGTTCTATTAATGGCACCAACTAACTCCCTTATGCTTGTGGTTATTTCAGTGCTTACAAAATTTTGTATTTCTTGCGAAATTTTCACTTGATCAGGATGCAAATTGTTTATTTCATTGATTTTTTTTTCTACAATTTTTTTTCTTAATTCAAGGTCTGGTTTTTGAATATCAACAACTAATCCTCCAGAAAACCTAGATTTAATTCTCTCTTGTATTCTTGACAATCTGTTTGGTGGTCTATCAGCTGAAACGATGATTTGAGAGCCTTTATCAAGCAAGGCGTTAAATGTATGAAAGAATTCTTCTTGCATAGCCTCTTTGCCATTCATAAATTGTATATCATCAATAAGTAAAATATCAGTATTTCTAAAATATTCCTTAAATTTGACCATATCATTTGCCTTTATTGATTTTACAAATTGATACATAAAACGCTCTGCTGAAATAAACATTACTTTATTACTTTTTTTTAACTTTAAGCCAATCGAGTTTAAAAGGTGTGTTTTTCCCATTCCAACACCTCCATAAATATATAAAGGATTATAATTTGAAATATTTTCTGTAACTTTTAATGATGCCTCATAAGCGAGTTTATTACTTGATCCCGTTATAAAATTTTCAAATCTTTTGTTTGGATCTATACGATTATATTGAAGATAAGAATCTTTAATAAAAGAGATATTTTCTTTATTTTCGAGTGGTTTGAAATCATCAAAATTTGGGGTAATTTTAATATTTTGCTCAATAATTTTAAATTCAATTCTGATTATTTCTTTTTTATAATTTCTTACAGCCAATAATATTTGATCTAAATATCTTGATGTTATCCAATCACGGATAAATCTTGTTGGTACAGATAACAGTAAATAGTTGTTAAATTCCTCTACAAAATCTATTTTTTTTAACCAACTTTCATAAATATCCAAGCCCAATTTACTTTTCATTTCAGATTGGATTAAAGTCCAATCAAGTTTTTCTGATTTGAAATTTTTTAAGTTTTTATTTGTAAAAGAATTCATTTATTTGGAGAGTCTTGAGTTAGAACTTTAATCAATCTATTGCAACAAATAATTTCAAAAATTAAAAAAAAAATAAAATCTGGGATTGTGTAAAAATTATAAAAATAAAAAATTAGTTTGACAAAAAATACTAATTAAATTTTTTATAAATAAAATTTATAATTGAATTAAATATATTTCTTTATTTACTAAATCTAAATCTTGTATTAAAAATTAAATAAAAGACAGATTTTGTAGATTTAAAAGTTGTATCAAATGAACAACCTGAAGTATTATTTTATCTTAGATAAGTGCTATCTTTTTCGTTAATCTTGAAACATTTCTTGATGCATTCTGTTTTTTTATAATTCCAGTTTTGGCAACTTTCATAAGCTCGGAATTCAACTTAGGTAAGAATTTTATTGCTTCAGATTTTTTTTTATTTTCAATCAAGGAGTTCATTTTCTTTAGAGCATTTTTATATCTACTTTTTCTTGCCTTATTAACATCTGTTTGCTTAGATATTCTTCTTATTCTCTTGATTGCAGATTTTGTGTTAGCCATATGTGGAAGGGGGTATAACTTGAGAATTAAAATTGGTCAATTAAATAATTAATTATATTTGGCACATATTACAATAAAAGGTTGATCTATTAGTGATAATTTTTTTCTTAATAATTCCACTACATCCATTACGTTTACAATTTAATCCTGCTCTATCGTATACTTTAAAATTTTTTTGAAATTTACCTTTTTTACCTAAAACGTTCTTAAAATCTCTGATACTTGAGCCTCCATATTTAATTGCATTAATAAGTACCTTTCTTGAATAAATTAAAATTTTTTTACAATCTAAAAGTTTAAGTAGATAAACTTTTTTATTTGGATTAATTTTACATAAGAACAAAATTTCGCTTGCATAAATATTTCCAATTCCTGAAACGAAATTTTGATCAATTAAAAAATTCTTAATGTTTTTCTTTTTTCCTTTAAAAAAAGAAGAGATATATCCTAAATTAAATTTTACATCAAATGGCTCTGGTCCTAGCTGAGAAAATTTTTTTTTAAGAGTATTAGAGTCTTCAATTATTTGAAAAAAACCAAATCTTCTTGGATCATTATAGATTATTCTAAAACTTTCAAAAATTATTTCTACATGGTTATGTTTTTTTGGCAAAAAGGGTGAACTGTAAAAACTTGTATTAGTTTTAAATTCTCTCCCTCTATTTTTAATCAAATGTATTGTGCCTGACATACCAAGATGAATCAGACAAAAATTCTCTTTGGATAAACATAAGATTAAATATTTTGAAAATCTTTTAACTTTCATTATTTTTTTTCCTTCTAAAAAACTTCTTAATTTTGAGGGAATTTTAAATCTCAGATTTCTGTTTCTAACTAATACTTTTTTAACCTTTTTCCATTTTACCTTTTTATCTAATGACTGTCTTACAATTTCTACTTCTGGTAATTCTGGCATTTAACACTATATTCAACTTATATTTTTTTTTATGCAACAATATTTACAAAATAAAAAAGGATTTGTACAAAATGTATTTGATCAAGTTTATGATCAATATGATCTTATGAATGATTTTATGTCATTTGGAATTCATAGGTTATGGAAAAGAAGTCTTTTAAATATGATGAATCCCGCTACAAATCAAAAATTAATTGACGTCGCTTGTGGTACAGGGGATATAGCAAAACTTTTTCTAAATAATGTTAATAACGCTGCTAATATTACATGTGTGGATCCAAATAAAGGTATGATTAAAATGGGACAGAAAAAACTAAGTAATTTTAAAAATTTAGATTGGATTGTTGCCTCTGCGGAAAAACTTCCCATAGCTAACAACTCCTTCGATTTTTATACTATAAGTTTTGGATTAAGAAATACAAAAAATTTAAATAAGGTTTTATCTGAAAGTTATCGTGTTTTAAAACCAGGTGGTCGTTTTTTATGTCTTGAATTCTCAAAAATTCAAAATTCAAATTTAGATTTTATTTACAAAAAATATTCTAATATTATTCCATCAATAGGAAAATTGATTGTAGGTGACAAAAAACCTTACAAATACCTTATTAAAAGTATCGAAAATTTTATAAATCAAGATGAGTTAATAGATCTTATGATAAAAAATCATTTTAAAAAATGTGAGTATAGAAATTTATCAGGTGGAATAGTTTCTATTCATAGTGGATGGAAAGTTTAATGATAAAAAAATTAATAACTTTATTCAAACTAGGAAGAAAAGTAGCTAAGTCTGATATTCTAAATATTGTATCAAAATTTCAAGAACCACCTTTGGTAATTAAGATCCTTTTTAAAATTCTGTCTTTTTCTTTATCTCCAAAAAAACAAATAGATATCAATAAAAATGAAGGTGAAAGATTATCAAGTTCACTAGAGTCAATGGGGACAACCTTTATAAAACTTGGTCAATTCCTAGCTACAAGGCCAGATATAATTGGAGAAGAACTTTCAAAAAAACTTGAAAATCTTCAAGATAAATTACCTCCTTTTTCTCTTATTCATGCAAAAGAGATTATTAGAAGTGATTTAGGTGATGAAACGTATAATTCTATAATTGATTTAGGTGAACCTGTTGCAGCAGCTTCAATAGCTCAAGTGCATAAAGCTCAAATTGATGATAACGGCACAATTAAAGATGTTGCAATAAAAATTCTTAGACCAAATATAAAAAAAATATTTAATGAAGAAATTGATGCAATGATGCTTTTTGCATTTTTAGTTGAGTCATTTATTAAAAAAACAAAAAGACTTAAATTAGTAGAGGTTGTTTTTTTACTTAAAGAAATAACAAATCTTGAAATGGACTTAAGATTTGAAGCAGCAGCGGCTAATGAATATGCAGAAAATACCAAAAATGATGTTGGGTTTAAAGTCCCAAAAATATATTGGAATTATACCAGTGAAAATGTAATGACACTTGATTGGATTGATGGAATATCAATTAGAGAAACTCAAAAACTAAAAGATAAAAATTTCAATACTGAAAAAATTGCAGAAGATATAATTCAAAATTTTTTGAGACATGCAGTTAGAGATGGTTTTTTCCATGCTGATATGCACCAAGGAAATATATTTATAGATAATGACGGTCAAATTGTGCCTATTGATTTTGGTATAATGGGAAGATTAGACAAAATGAGTAAAAGATTCTTAGCAGAAATATTGTTTGGGTTTATTCAAAGAGATTACCGTAAAGTTGCAGAGGTACATTTAATAGCAGGTCTAGTCCCAAAAGAAGTCCCAATAGATGATCTAGCACAAGCATTAAGATCTATTGGTGAGCCTATTTTTGGTCAAGCTGTAAAGGACATATCTGGAGGCAAACTTTTAAAACAGTTGTTTGACGTTACTGAAAAATTCAATATGCAAACTCAACCTCAGCTTCTAATGTTGCAAAAAACAATGGTTGTTGTTGAAGGTGTAGCAAGAAAATTAAATCCTAATACCAATATTTGGACAACATCGAAACCTGTTCTTGAAAATTGGCTTAAAGAAACAAAAGATCCAATAACAAAAATTAATGAAACTCTTCAAAATACATCAGAGGTAATAAAAAGATTACCGGAATTTCCTGAAATAATGGATAAAGCAAATCAAGCTCTTACCTATTTAGCTAGTGGACAAATACCACAAAATTCAAACTCATACACAGCTTTAAATACCCAAAAGTCAGAGATGATTGCTTTTAGAAATCAATCTATTATTGGTATATTAGTTCTTGTAATTTTTGGTCTATTGGTATTTTAATTCACTCAATGAATAATTTAAGCAATAAAAAAATTTTATTAATAATTTGTGGTGGAATAGCTGCTTACAAAAGTCTTGAGATAATAAGACTTCTAAAAAAAAGAAATGTAATTATAAAAACAATTCTTACCAAGAGTGGTGCTGAATTTGTAACACCTCTTTCAATTACTTCATTATCTCAATCAAAAGTTTATCAAGATCTTTTTAATATAGAAAATGAAGCTGAAATGGATCATATTAGTCTTTCGAGATGGGCAGATTTGATTTTAATTGCTCCTGCAACTGCCAATACAATATCTAAACTTGCGAATGGAAATTCAGATGATTTAGCATCTACTGTTGCTCTAGCCTCAAACAAAAAAATTTTTATTGCTCCAGCAATGAATGTAAGAATGTGGGAACACGAATCTACAAAACAAAATATAACTAAACTAAAATCTTATAATTATAGATTAATTGGTCCTGAAATTGGAGATATGGCATGTGGTGAATTCGGTGAAGGAAAAATGTCCGAACCAATAAAAATAATAGATGAACTGGAAAACTATTTTAAAAATTTGAAAGAAAACAACAAGTTAAAAGCAATAGTAACTGCAGGACCTACTAATGAATACATTGATCCAGTAAGATTTATCACTAATAAATCAAGTGGAAAACAAGGATATGAGATTGCAAAATCATTATCAAACAAAGGATTTGATACAACCTTAATTTCTGGACCAACAAATTTAGAAATAAATGACGATATTAATTTAATTCAAGTTGAAACTGCTGAAGAAATGTTTAGGTCAACCCTTAATAACTTACCTGCTGATGTTGCAATATTTTCTGCAGCAGTTGGTGATTATAAAGTAAAAAATGCTTTTAAAGAAAAAATTAAAAAAAAAGATAATCTCAATTTAGAGTTAGAGAAAAATGTAGATATTCTAAATTACATTTCTAATCATAATTCTTTAAGACCTAAACTAGTAATTGGATTTGCTGCAGAAACAAATAATTTAGAGAAATATGCTAGTGAAAAACTAAATGAAAAAAATTGTGATTGGATAATTGCAAATGATGTATCTAACAAGAAAATTGGATTTGACTCAGATTTTAATGAAGTGTCAATTTTTTATAAAAATAAAGATTCTGAAAAACTCAAATATAAACCAAAATCTGAAATTTCAGATGAAGTCGTAGAAAAAATTATTAATCATTTAAATTAATGATTAAAGTTTTAATCAAAAAATTAAGTCCCACTGTTGAATTACCCACATATATAACTAATGGTGCATCCGGTATGGATTTGATGGCTTTTATAGAAAAGCCAATTAATTTAGAACCGGGCAAATCTTGCCTTGTTCCAACCGGCTTATCGATTGCATTCCCCAAAGAATATGAGATTCAAATTAGACCAAGATCTGGCTTAGCGGCAAAAAATAATATTAGTGTTTTAAATACACCTGGAACTATTGATAGTGATTATAGAGGTGAGATTAAAATTATTTTATTTAATCACGGTAGTGAAAATTTTATAATTAACAATAAAGATAGAGTTGCTCAAATGGTATTAACTCCAATTGTCAAAATGGAATTAGAAGAAACAAATGAACTTCCAGAGTCTATAAGAGGTGATGGAGGTTTTGGATCAACTGGTAAATGAAAAATAGTTTAAATAAGTCTCAAGTAGAAAGATTTTCAAGACAATTAATTTTAAAAAATATTGGTGCTAAAGGACAAAAAAAAATTATGTCCTCCAAAGTTTTAATTGTTGGATTGGGTGGTTTGGGTTGCCCTGCTGCAGAAAATCTAGTAAGAGCTGGCATTGGCACTATAGGCTTAATAGACAATGATATTGTCAGCCTTTCAAACATTCATAGACAGAGTTTATTTAATTCTAATGACGTTAAAAAAACAAAGGTCAATGTAGCAGCAAATAAACTTAAACAAATAAATCCATTAACAAAAATTAAAACTTATAAATCAAGACTTAACGAAAATAATATTGAAAAGATAATTAAAAATTATGAACTTATTATTGATGGTTCTGATAATTTTAGAACTAAATTCTTAATTAATGATTACTGTATGAAATTAAAAAAAAAATTAGTGACAGGTGCTATAAGTAAATTTGATGGTCATATATTTACATTTGATTTCAAAAATAAAAAGACGGCATCATTGAAAAATTTCTACCAAGAAAAAGAAGTTTCTGATGATATTTTAAACTGCGAATTTGAAGGTGTTCTTGGTACAACCGCATCAATAGTGGGCACTACTCAAGCAAATGAAGCTTTAAAAATGCTAATGGAGATTGGTCAAAACTTAAAAAACCAAATATTAATTATTGATCTATTAAATCTTAATTTCAGAAAAGTAAAATTTAAAAAGAAGTAATGAAAAAGTTTTTTTTCTTAATTTTTATTTCGATTTTATTTCCATCTTCTGTTGTTTCAGAAGAAATATTTCTTTCTTTAAAAAAAAATAAAGTTAACGTAAGATATGGACCAAGTTTTGAATCTCCAGTGAAATTTATATATAAAAAAATAAATTTACCTATTAAACTAATTGACCAAAAAGAAAACTGGAGACGAATAATTGATCTTAAAAATAATAGTGGGTGGATACATCAATCTCAACTAAAAAAAATAAATTCAATAATTCCTATTGAGGATAGAATTTTATTTAAAAAACCATCAATTTTCTCAAAACCGATAGCAAAAGTTAAAAAGGGAAGAGTTCTAATACTACAAAAATGCGAAGGTGATTGGTGTAAAATTAAATCGGAAAATTTTAAAGGGTGGATTAAAACTGAGAAAATTTGGGGTTCTATTAATTAAAATCTGTACCAAAATTATTATTTAAATGGACTTTCAAGCACGCATGCTACCAAATGAATTCGAGCTTGTTCTCCTCCATTAAAAAAATTATGATATTTTGTATTATTAGTTATCCATACTTTTCCATCTGCTGGAAGATGTTTAGCAACATTTTCAATAACCATTGAACAACCTTTGTTCGTAATTATAGGTACGTGAAGTCTGCATTCAGGGTCTTTATGCCAACTTAAAGTAGATCTTGGTTCTTTTAATAATAATCTTACTCTGCCAAGTTTAAATTTCTCACTCAGCTTTTCGTACACTTCCTTAAAATATGTTTTTTCAAATTCGGGGACTAATTGAGTATATTTTGACTCATTAATATCAATGTCTCTAGCAACTTCTTTGCCCGTATCATCTGCAATGGTCCAGTACTTTCCTCTTATATTGTTCCCTTTTATAGAACTTTCATCATTGGGAATTTGATTAATTGGAATGGCTCCAAAGTGAGTGACTCCTGGAGAATTAAATTTTTTATTTTCTAATATCTTATTAAGATCTTCTCTCAATCTTATGATATCAAATTTAAGATCTGAGACTTCATGAAAGTCTTCAAAGCTAACTGTAGTCATGTCTCCTTTTTTAATATTGATTAATTAAGTTTTAAATCAAATCTATCCGCATTCATAACTTTTACCCACGCCGCAATAAAATCGTTAATAAATTTATCATGTGAATCATCACATGCATAAACTTCAGCTAAGGCTCTTAGTTGTGAATTTGATCCAAAAATTAAATCTACTCTTGTACCCTTCCATTTAGATTTTTTTGTCTTTCTATCACTTCCTTCAAATTCCTGTTCAGATTTATCTGTTTCTTTCCATGTAGTATTCATGTCTAATAAATTTGTAAAAAAATCATTCGTTAGGGTACCTGGTTTTTTAGTGAACACACCACACTTAGAATTATCATAATTTGTGTCCAATACTCTCATCCCACCAATTAGAACTGTCATTTCTGGCGCTGTCAGACCCATTAATTGAGCTTTGTCTACTAATTTTTCCTCAGCTGATACATTAGATGCTTCATTATCCAAATAATTTCTGAAACCATCAGCCTGGGGTTCTAGTAAATTAAATGAGTGAATATCTGTTTGATCTTGTCTAGCGTCTCCCCTTCCCGGTGCAAAGGGAACATTTACCTTATAGCCAGCTTTTTTAGCTGCCATCTCTATTCCCACGCCTCCTGCTAATACTATTAGATCTGCCATCGAAACACTTTTTTTCTTATTATCAAATTTTCCTTTTATTTGTTTAAGAGAATGTATAACTTTTGCTAGTTTACTTGGATTGTTTACTTTCCAGTTTTTTTGAGGTTCTAACATTATTCTTGCACCATTAGCTCCTCCTCTCTTATCTGATCCCCTATAAGTAGAAGCCGAGGCCCAAGCAGTTGAAACCATTTCAGAAATAGATATTTTTGATTTAACAATTTTAGATTTTAAATCTTTAATATCTTTTGTTTTTAATCTGTATTTTGGTTTATCAATAGGATCTTGCCAAATCAATTCCTCTTTTGGAACCTCACCTCCTAAATAGCAGGCTCTTGGACCCATGTCTCTATGAGTTAGCTTAAACCATGCTCTTGCGAAGGCATCATGAAATTCTTTTGGATTTTCATGAAAATGTTTTGTTATAGGGCCGTAACTAGGATCTACTTTAAGAGAAATATCGGTTGTTTGCATCATTGGAGGATGAAGTAAATTTTTATCATGGGCATCGGGAACCATCTTAATTTCTTGACCGTTTTTTTTTGGTGTCCATTGATGAGCACCTGCGGGGCTTTTTGTTAACTCCCATTCATGACCGTACAGACAATCTAAATATCCCATATCCCATTTTATAGGATTCTGGGTCCATGCACCTTCTATACCACTACTTATTGTATCAACACCTTTGCCTGATTTATAATCACTGTTCCATCCTGTCGCTTGATCTTGAATTTTTGATGCTTCTGGATCAGGGCCTTTATGAGATTCTGGTGCTGCTCCATGAGATTTACCAAACGTATGACCTCCAGCAACTAAAGCCGCTGTCTCATAATCATTCATTGCCATTCTTCCAAATGTCTCTCTTATGTCATGAGCTGCCAATAAGGGGTCAGGATTTGCATCAGGTCCTTGTGGGTTTACATAAATAAGACCCATATGAGAAGCACCTAAAGGCTGCTCTAAGTCTCTTTTACCACTGTATCTTTTTACATCTAACATCTCTTTTTCTGAGCCCCAATAAATATCATCCTCCGGTTCCCAAATATCTTCTCTTCCAGCTCCAAAACCAAATGTTTTAAAACCCATAGAGTCTAGAGCCACGTTACCCACTAAAATAAAAAGGTCTGCCCAAGAAATTTTTTTTCCATACTTTTGTTTTATTGGCCATAGAAGTAACCTAGCTTTATCTAAATTTACATTATCAGGCCAAGAATTAAGTGGTGCAAAACGCTGATTTCCTGTCCCAGCTCCTCCTCTACCATCGCCCGTTCTATACGTACCAGCAGCATGCCAAGCTAATCTTATGAAAAGAGGACCATAATGACCATAATCAGCAGGCCACCACTCCTGGGAATTAGTCATAAGTTTTTTCAAATCTTTTTTTAGAGCTTTATAATTAAGTTTTTTAAATTCTTTAGAATATTTAAATTTTTTATCCATTGGATTTGATAACTTAGAATGCTGACTTAGAATTTTTAGATTAAGGCTGTTAGGCCAAAAGTCTCTATTTGTTTGACCTCTGCCTGCAGAAAATTTTGCTGGAGTTCCTTTGCCTGTAAATGGACATTTACTAAGCTGATTTGATTTGAAAGATTTGCTTTTTAAATTTTCAGTACTCAATGTTGTCTCCCTAAAATTACTTAAATGTACTTTATAATGATTCTAAAAAGGTGTCAATTGTATAAAAATGACGCTAAAATTAAAAAATTAATTATCTAGTTTAACTAGAACTTCTATTGATTTAATTTTTTTTCCGTTTATTTTTTTTTTTATATTAATAGGACCAACATCAGAATCTTTCAGATCAATTAATTTTTCTTCTGTTAAATCATAAAAGTGATGATGATCTGAAGTGTTGGTGTCAAAATAAGTCTGATTAGAATTAAGTGGAATTTGTTTTAAATATCCTTTTTTTTCGAAAGCATGAACAGTATTATAAACTGTGGCTAAAGATATTTTGTTATTTAATTTGTCCTTAATAATCTTTGCTAAGTCATTAATTGTGAAATGGAAGGTTTTTTCAGTATTAAATAAAACTTCGCAAATTTTAAGCCTTTGTTTAGTAGGTCTTAATCCAGAATTTCTTAATTTTTCAATATATTTCACTACTAAAACGCATTGTTAGTTATAATTGTTCTAAACTAGCATTAAAAGTATATTATATATCAGTAAAATCAAGTAATAAGAGTACCTTAATTTATGAAAAAAAACTCATATACATATGACGAACTTATTAGTTGCGGGAATGGCCAATTATTTGGAAAAGGTAATGCTAAATTACCTCTTCCACCAATGCTTATGTTTGATAGAATTACAGAAATTAATGACGATAATGGTATTTTTAAAAAAGGTTCGCTGAAAGCTGAATTAGATATAAAAAATGATCTTTGGTTTTTTAATTGCCATTTTAAAGATGACCCAGTTATGCCGGGATGTTTAGGATTAGATGCAATGTGGCAACTAGTGGGATTTTTTTTAGGCTGGCTTGGTAATCCTGGCAAAGGAAGGGCTTTAGGAGTAGGGACCGTGAAATTCACAGGTGAAGTTTTACAAAATATCAAATTAGTTACATATGAAATTGATATGAAAAAAATTATGTCTCCAGGAGGAACAACTGTTGGATTAGCTAATGGAATTCTTTTTGCAGATAATAAAAAAATTTATTCAGCTGATAACTTAAAAGTGGGATTATTTAAATAATGAGAAGAGTAGTAGTTACAGGGTTAGGAATTGTCTCTTGTTTAGGAAATAATCAAGAGGAAGTTCACAAGTCTTTATTAAATTCTAAGTCAGGTATTTCTTTTTCTGAAGAGTATAAAGAACATAACCTAAAAAGTCATGTTCATGGAAAACCTAATATTAAACTTGATGATCATATAGATAGAAAAACAATTAGGTTTATGGGTTCAGGGTCAGCTTACAATTATATTGCAATGAAAGAAGCCATTAAAGACTCAGGTCTTGAGGAAAAAGAAGTAAGCAATTTTAAAACTGGAATTGTAATGGGCTCGGGAGGTCCCTCAATTGAAAATGTAATTTTAGCAGCAGATAAAACTAGAGCTAAAACTCCAAAACTTATGGGCCCTTTTGTTGTACCAAGAACAATGGCAAGCACAGCATCAGCAACACTAGCAGTTCCATTCAAAATCAAAGGGACCAATTATACTATGAGTTCTGCTTGCGCTACGAGTGGACACTGTATTGGAAATGCTATGGAATTAATTCAAATGGGCAAACAGGATATAGTTTTCGCTGGCGGAAGTGAGGAAATACATTGGGCAATGACAGCTATGTTTGATGCTATGACTGCACTATCATCAAAGTATAATGATACCCCAGAAACAGCTTCAAGAGCATATGATAAGACAAGAGATGGTTTTGTAATTGCTGGTGGCGGTGGAGTTTTAGTTCTTGAAGAATACGAACATGCTAAAGCTAGAGGAGCAAAAATATATGCAGAATTAACAGGTTATGGAGCAACTTCGGATGGATACGATATGGTGGCTCCATCTGGTGAAGGTGCAGTAAGATGCATGCAGATGGCAATGTCTACTGCTAAAAATAAAATTGATTATATCAATACTCATGGAACTTCTACTCCAGTTGGAGATATCACGGAGCTAAATGCGGTTAAAAATACTTTTGGAGACAATATCCCAAAGATTAGTTCTACAAAATCTTTATCGGGACATCCACTTGGTGCGGCTTCTGTTCATGAAGCAATTTACTGTTTGATAATGATGAAGAATAATTTCATAGCTGGCTCTGCAAACATAAGTGAGATGGATGAAGAAGCTAAAAAATTTCCCATAGTTTCAAAAACTGAAACGGGAGCAACTTTAAATACAGTAATGTCAAATAGCTTTGGTTTTGGTGGAACTAATGCAGCTTTAATTTTTGAAAAGGTTTAATCAATGAGTTTAATGAAAGGTAAAAAAGGATTGATCATGGGTGTTGCCAATGAGCGATCTATTGCTTGGGGTATTTCACAAAAATTAGCTGAGGCTGGTGCTGAACTCGCTTTCACATATTTAGGAGATGCTTTAAAAAAAAGAGTTATTCCTTTAGCAGAAAAATTAAATTCAAAAGTTACATTTAGTTGTGATGTTGAAAAAAAAGAAGAGGTTGTAAAATTATTTGAAGATATCAAATCCCAATGGGGTGAAATTGACTTTGTAGTTCATGCTGTTGCTTTTTCAGATAAATCAGAATTATCGGGTGAATATTTAAATACGACTAGAGAAAACTTTTTAAGAAGTATGTTAATCTCATGTTTTTCGTTTACAGAGGTGGCAAGGGAAGCTTCAAAAGTAATGAAGCAAGATGGTAGTCTTCTAACTTTAACTTACGAGTCAACTAAAGCTATTCCAAATTATAATGTAATGGGTGTTTGCAAATCAGCTCTTGAAGCAAGTGTTAAATATCTTGCAAGAGATTTAGGAGCTAAAGGTATGAGAGTTAATGCGATTAGTGCTGGACCTATTAAAACCTTAGCAGCTTCTGCTATTGGAGATGCGAAATTTTTATATAAATGGAATGAAGACCATTCATTCCTAAAAAGAAATGTTGATATTCATGATGTTGGAAATTCAGCTTTATATCTTCTAAGCGATCTTGCAAATGGTGTTACTGGTGAAATCCACTATGTGGACGCTGGTTATAATAAAGTTGGAATGCCAGATCCAAAAAATATTTCAAATGATAATTAAGCCCCTGCCAGACCAAAAAGATTTTATTAACTCTTTACCTTTTCAACATGTAATTATAGATGATTTTCTTAATGAAAAAGATTGCAATACATTACTTGATGATTTTCCTGATAAAAATTGGGAGCTATGGCATAGAATTAAAAGTAATGTTCAAATAAAATATCAATGTCGCGAAGTAGAAAATTTTCCACTATCAATTAAGATTCTTATACAAAAACTCAGTTCAGAAAAATTTCTTAAAGATCTCGAGAAATTAACTGGAATTAAAAAATTAGTACCAGATCCTTATTTTTTTGGTGGAGGAATACATATGATACCTCGAGGAGGTAGGTTAGAAGTTCACTCAGATTTTTCCGAAGCCAAACATTTAAAAATTTTTAGAAGATTAAATTTGATTTTATATCTAAACAAAAATTGGAAAAAAGAATATAATGGTCAATTAGAATTATGGAATAAAGATCTTAGTAAATGCGAAAAGAAAATTTTACCAATTTTTAATCGTTGCATTATCTTTAGAACCGATACAAAATCATTTCATGGTCATCCTGAAAAACTGAATACTCCAGAGGGAACTTTTAGAAAAAGTATTGCCTTGTATTATTATACGTTAGAGAGAGATATTGAAGTTTATGGTTATAATACTAGATGGCAAAAAAATATTAAAAATGGTCAAGAACATTCTACTTTAAAATGGATAAGACATTTTTTTTCTAAAATTTTGCATAATCTTTCTGATAAAATAGAGAAAGTTGCTAGAAAAGTAGACAAACACAACTAAAAAAATTTAGTATGTGTTATTATTTTTACCAGCTCTATTTTATTCACTAGCTTGTTTCATAGAAAGTTTTACTTTACCTCTATCGAATCCAATTACTTTAACTTTAACCTCATCACCTTCTTTCACAACATCAGTAACCTTTGCTACCCTTTTATCTGCAAGTTCTGAAATATGAACAAGTCCATCTTGTTTTCCTAAAAAATTAACAAATGCGCCAAACTCCATAATTTTCATAACCTTGCCTGAATAAATCTTATTTAATTCAGCTTTCGCTGTGATGTCCTTGATCATTTGCATTGCAATGTTTCTAGATTCTTCGTCTGGAGCAGCAACCGTTACTACACCTTCATCATTTACATCTACTTTCGCACCTGATTTTTCAACTATCTCTCTTATTGTTGCTCCACCTTTTCCAATCACAGCAGCAATGTCTTTTTTATCAACGTTTATTTTTTCCATTTTTGGAGTGTGTTTTCCAACATCTGCTCTTGAAGCGGATAATGCTTTATTCATTTCTCCTAAGATATGAACTCTTCCATCTTTAGCTTGACTTAATGCTTGCTCCATAATTTCAAATGTAATACCAGTAATTTTAATATCCATTTGAAGTGAAGTAATTCCATCTTTAGTTCCTGCAACTTTAAAGTCCATATCTCCTAAGTGATCTTCATCACCTAAAATGTCTGATAGTACGCTAAAATCATCACCCTCTTTAATTAGACCCATTGCTATACCTGCAACTGGTTCTTTAATCGGGACGCCAGCATCCATTAATGCTAATGATGTTCCACAAACAGTAGCCATTGAGGATGATCCATTAGACTCTGTAATTTCCGAAACTACCCTAAAAGTGTATGGAAATGCCTCTTTTGATGGTAACGAAGAATGAATAGCTCTCCACGCTAATTTACCATGACCTATTTCTCTTCTACCAGTTCCAATCCTTCCCGTTTCTCCAACTGAAAATGGTGGAAAATTATAGTGAAGCATAAATCTTTCTCTTTGTAATCCATCCAAACTTTCAATTCTTTGTTCATCATCTGAAGTGCCCAAGGTAGCTGTTACAATTGCTTGTGTTTCTCCTCTAGTGAATAGAGCAGAACCATGAGTTCTTGGTAAAATACCAACTTCACAAGAAATAGGTCTTACATCAGATAATCCCCTGCCATCAATTCTATTTTTATTTTTTAGAATATCTGTTCTTACAATTGATTTTTCTATCTTTTTAAGCTCAGAATTTACATCCAGATCTGTATAATTTTCATCTTCCTCATAAAGTTTTTTGGCCTTATCAGTTATTTCAGAAATTTGATTTGACCTATCTTGTTTATTTCTTGTTGCAAAAGCTTTTTTAAGATCATCTGTAAAAGTTCCCTCAAGTTTTTTCTTAACTTCAGATAGGTCTTTCTTTTCAACAGTCCATTCGGGTTTTCTACACTCTTTTGCAAGTTCTTCGATCATTTTGATAACTGGAACAAATCCTTCGTGACCAAATTTAACTGCATTCAACATTTCTTCTTCTGTTAAACCACTTGCCTCAGATTCAACCATAAGCACAGCATCTTTTGTACCTGCTACAACTAAATCTAGTTTTGATTTTTCTAATTCTGTTTTAGATGGATTTAAAACATATTTTTCATCAATATACCCAACTCTAGAAGCTCCAACAGGGCCCATGAATGGCATTCCTGATATAGCTAATGCTGCTGATGAAGCTGTAATTGATAGAATATCTGCTTCATTTTCTTTATCATAAGAAATTACTGTTGGTAATAATTGAACTTCGTTTTTAAATTCATCAGGAAACAATGGTCTGATTGGTCTATCAATTAATCTAGAGATTAATGTTTCACTTTCAGTTGGCCTAGCTTCTCTTTTAAAATATCCGCCTGGAATTTTTCCAGCTGCATAATATTTTTCTTGGTAATTTACAGATAATGGAAAGTAATCTACATCGGGATTAACTTTTTTTGCTCCAACAACCGTCGCTAAAACAACTGTCTCTCCACATGTTGCGATTATTGCACCGTCTGCTTGTCTTGCTACTTTACCTGTTTCTAAACTTATCTTCTTTCCTGCTACTTCAACTTCCTTCTTATATACTTTAAACATTTCATTTCCATTTCATTTCGTTCGTTTCGTTCCATTCTATCTATCTAAATCTCTACTTTCTTAAATTCAATTTCGACAGTACATTCTTGTAAGAGTCTATCTTATTTCTCTTTAAATAGTCTAACAATTTTTTTCTTCTATTTACCGCTCTTAACAATCCAACTGAAGAATGTTTATCCTTTTTGAATTGCTTAATATGTTTTGAGAGAGTTTCAATTTTCTCAGTAAGCAAAGCAATCTGAATTTCAGATGATCCAGTGTCTTTATCATGCATTGCCAATTCCTTTATATTTTTATTCATGTCTTCTTTTCCTATTTATTAGTTTGCTTTATTAAATTCTCAATTTTTTCTGCGTACTCAAAGGACTCATCTTTTCTAAAAAGTATTTTTGGTAAAAATTTCATTACCACTTTTTGTGATAAAATTTTTCTTATTAAAAATGAGTACTCTTTAAGAGCATTAATTGTTTCTTCTGCATTCTTTCCTCCTAAAGGAAGAACATATGCTTTAGCAATTTTTAAATCTGGACTCATTTTTACTTCTGTAACTGTTATTGTATTAGTTTCTAAATTCGGAACTTTAGCCTCATTCCTAATAAAAATCATGCTTAAAGACTGCTTTATCATTTCCCCAACTCTAAGTTGCCTTTGTGAAACTGTTTTTCCTATTTTATCTGCCATTAAATTGACCTCTCTGTAGATGTAACATTAAATGCCTCTATTGTATCATTTTTTTGAAAATCTATGTAGTCCTTAACAGTAATTCCACACTCTTGACCAACACTAACTTGTTTTACTTGATTTTTTTCTCTAAATAAACTGCCAACTTTACCTGTGTAAATTATGCTTCCATCTCTAATTATCCTTACATCAGAATTACTATTTATTTCTCCATCAATAACTTTTGAGCCAGCAACTTTACCAGCACCGGAAACTTTGAAAATCTCTAGAATTTGTGCGGCACCTGTTGTTTTTTCTTGAACATCTGGTGCTAACAATCCAGACATCCTTTGTTTTACATAATCTAAAACCTCATAAATGATATTAAATGATGAAATTTTAATTTTTTCATTTTCAGCTAATTTTTTAGCTTCCTTGCTTGGCTTTACATTAAAAGCTATCAATACAGCATTAGAAGCTTTAGCAAGAGTAACGTCTGTTTCTGTTACCATTCCAATATCTGACAAAATAATTTTTGGTTTTACCTCTTCATGCTTTATTAAGCTTATTGCATTTTTAATAGCTTCTGATGAACCATGAACATCAGATTTAATTATTAAATTAAGTTCCTCAGTTAAATTTGACGAAAAAGCAGAGTCTTGCGTTGCGAAGGTAAGAGGATTTTTTCCATCCTTACTTTCGTCAGATCTATTTTCGCTTAATATTTTAGCCTCTTTCTCTGTATCAAGAACAATAAAATCATCCCCCGCTTTCGCCGCCCCATTTATTCCTAAAATTTCTACAGGTGTTGAAGGAGAGGCCTCATTTATATTCTGACCTTTATCATTAACAATTGCTCTTATTTTGCCCCATCTTAATCCACTTACAAAAAAATCACCTTTTTTTAAAGTTCCAGTTGTTACAATAATTGTTGCAACTGGTCCTCTGCCAATATCAATTTTTGATTCTAAAACTATACCTGTAGCTTTTGATTCAAAATCTGTTTTTAAATCTAATATTTCAGCTTGTAGTATTATTGCTTCCACTAATTTATCTAAATTCATTCTTTTTTTAGCAGATATTTCAATCATCAATGTGTCTCCAGATAAATCTTCTGCTATCAATTCATGCTCTAGTAACTGATTTTTAATTTTTTGAGGATCGGCCTCTGGTAAATCACATTTATTAATTGCAACAACAATAGGGACATTAGCAGCTTTAGCATGTTTAATAGATTCGACTGTTTGAGGTTTTACACCATCGTCAGCGGCTACAACTAATACCACTACATCAGTAAGTTTTGAACCTCTTGCTCTCATTTCAGTAAATGCAGCATGACCTGGAGTGTCAATAAACGTGATTTTGTTTGACTGACTTTCAATTTGATAAGCTCCTATGTGTTGTGTGATACCACCAAATTCACCTGAAACAACATTTGCACTTCTTAAAACATCTAAAACAGATGTTTTTCCGTGATCTACATGACCCATTACTGTTACTATTGGTGGTCTGTTTTTTAAATTTTCTGCTCTTGATGCTTTTATTTTCTTAATTATCTCTTCTGCTTTCTCCTCTCTTATCGGATTATGACCAAATTCTTTTACTAAATATTCAGCCGTATCTGCTGCTAGAGTCTGATTAATAGTAACCGTAACACCCATTCCAAACAAATGTTTAACTACGTTACTAGATTGCTCTGCCATTCTATTGGCAAGTTCTCTAACAGTAATAGCTTCTGGAATATTTACATCTCTTTTTACTGGTTTAAGATTTTCTTGATTGTCTTTCTTTATTAAATTTTTTTGTTCTTTTTGTCTTGCTCTTTTTACTGAAGCTAAACTTCTTTCTCTAGCTTCTATTTGATCGCTCAGGGCTCTAGAAACAGTTAATTTTAACTCTCTTTTTTTTGTTCCTGATTTAGTATTTTTTTTATCTTTATTTTCATCATCGCCCTTTAATCTTTTAGTCGCTCTTTGTTCTGCTAACTTTCTTCTCTCAAAATCATTAATTAAAGGATTTGATTTAGTTGGAATTACTTGCTTGTTAAATCCACCCTTTGAGAATGTTGATGTACTCTTATTTTTATTTAAACCTGATTTAAATGTTCCACCCTTGTTGGTGAATTTTAGTTTCTTTTCAATTACTACAGAGTTTTTTCCTTTAGTTTTAGCTATTTCAATGCTCTTTATAGATTTTTTGGCTGAGCCGGATACTGTTAATTTTGTTTTTTTTTCCATAAGTCATCACTCAATCTTTGTATACAATATTTCTTGCAGACATTATTAGTTCATCAGCTTCCTCTTTAGATAAAGCAAAATCTTCTAGATAACCTTGTATCTTTATTCTTTCACCTTTTACAATATCATACCCACCAGTTAGCTCATCTGAGGCTAAATCAGCAAAATTTTCTAATGTAAGTATTTTTTGCTCACCCAAGGTTACTAACATTCCGGGTGTTAATCCTTTTAAATTTATCAAAGAATCTTCGAGACCTAGTTCTTTTATCTTTTGAGAAATATCTTCTTGATCTTTTTGATAAAAATCTTTTGCCCTTTCAATCAAAGCTTTTGCAGTATCTTCTTCGATACCCTCAATTTTTACTAAGCTTTCTGATGTAGTGTCTTTGATATCATCAATTGTTGAAAATCCCTCAGCAACAAGTAGCTGACCTAAAGTTTCATCCAATTCTAAATTTTTAACAAAGTTTTCAGTTTTTTCTTTAAATTCTAATTGTCTTCTTTCCGAGTCTTCTGCATCAGTCATTATGTTAATCTCATAATTTAACAATTTGGTAGCTAATCTTACATTTTGTCCTCTTCTTCCAATTGCCTTACTCAAATTTTCCTCAGTTAATATCACGTCAAGTTTTTTTCTTTCAAGATCAACGTTAACTCTCTGAACTTCAGCTGGAGATAAAGCATTAGAAACAAGAATTGCTGGATCTTCTGACCAATTAACAATATCTATTTTTTCACCCTGTAATTCATTTACTACTGCCTGAACTCTTGATCCTCTCATTCCAACACATGCTCCTACGGGATCAAGCGATGTGTCAACAGCTTTAACACATATTTTTGCTCTACTTCCTGGATCTCTTGAAGATGATTTAATTTCAATTAAACCATCATAAATTTCTGGAACCTCTTGAACAAAAAGTTTTTCCATAAATTTTGGATGACCTCTCGATAAAAAAATTTGTTGACCTCTTGGTTCTCTTCTCACATCATAACAATAAGCCTTAATTCTATCTCCTGCTTTGATATTCTCACGTGGTATAAGCTCATTTTTTTGAATTATTGCTTCAGTCCTTCCAAGATCAACAATTACATTTCCAAATTCTAAACGTTTAACAATGCCACTTAAAATTGTATCTTTTTTATCTATGAAATCGTTAAATTGTCTTTCTCTTTCTGCTTCTCTTACATTGAAACTAATAACTTGTTTTGCTGTTTGAGCAGCTATTCTTCCAAAATCAAAAGACGGTAGAGGTTGAAGAACCTCGTCTCCAATTGACTTATCTTTATTAAGATCACTTAAATTTATTGCATCTTCTAATTTTATCTCTGTATTTGAGTTCTCTGGATTTTCAGAAACTATAAGTTTTCTAAAGATTTCAATATCACCATTATCTCTATTTATTGAAACTTTAATTTCATTTTCTTGACCAAATTTAGATTTTGCAGCTTTAGCTATTCCAGTTTCCATTGATGAAATAATTAGCTCTTTATCAATTGATTTTTCTAATGCTACTGCCTCAGCAATTCTTAATAATTCTAATTTATCTGCTCTTTTGTTTAACATTTTTTATTTATTCCAAAAAAAAATGGGCTAAAGCCCATTTTGTAAAGTTCAATAATGTATTTGCAATATAGTAAAGTTTTTCTCTAATTCAACATAAACTATTTTGAAAAAATGCTTATTTTATCAGTTTTTTCCCATGAAAATGAGCCATTGTCTTCAGGAATTCTTCCAAAATGTCCATAGGCTGAGGTTTTTTCATATATAGGTTTATTTAAACCTAACATTTCTCGGATACCTCTTGGGCTTAAATCAAAGTTTTCCCTTATTTTTTGTTCGACAAACTTATTTTTTTCCAAATCATTATCAAATAAATCAACATATATAGATAATGGCTTTGAAACACCAATAGCATAAGCTAATTGAATTAAGCATTTATCAGCTATTTTAGATGAAACAATATTTTTTGCGATATACCTTGCTGCATAAGCTGCTGATCTATCAACCTTAGTTGGATCTTTTCCTGAAAAAGCTCCACCACCATGAGGTGCTGCACCACCATATGTATCTACAATAATTTTTCTCCCGGTAAGACCACAATCACCATCTGGACCACCTATTACAAAGTTGCCAGTTGGATTTACATAAAATTCTTCCTCATTAAACTTATCTAGGAAATGTTTTGGAATTGATTTAGTCATATACGGTCTTAGTAACTCTCTTACTTTTGCTTGATCAACATTTGCTGAATGTTGAGAAGAAATAACAACAGATTTAACTTTACTTGGTTTACCATCAATATATTCGAATGTTACTTGGCTTTTGGAGTCTGGTTCAATATCTTTTAGTTTACCAGACTTTCTATCCTCAGCCATTAATCTTAAAATTTTATGTGAATAATGAATTGGTGCTGGCATCAATACTTCGGTTTCATCGCACGCATAGCCAAACATAATGCCTTGATCTCCAGCCCCCTCATCTTTATTTCCAGATGAATCTACACCCATCGCTATGTCAGAAGATTGTGAATGAAGATGACACTCAATTTTTGTTGCATCTTTCCAGGTAAAACCATCCTGATCATATCCAATATCTTTAATACAATTTCTTACTTTATGAATTAATTCATCTTTAGATATTTCAGGCCCCCTAACTTCTCCTGCTAAAACAACTTTATTAGTTGTAGTTAGAGTTTCACAAGCTACTCTTGAAAATGGATCAGAGGAAATATAACTATCAACTACCATATCGGAAATTCTATCTGAAACTTTGTCTGGATGACCCTCTGAAACAGACTCACTAGTAAATAGAAAATTTTTATGGTTACTCATTGTGCATTTTATTAAATGAAAATATTAAAAAAATATACAATAAAATTAATAATCCAAACATTTTATTTCCATATTTTGAAAAAATGGTTGGTTGAATTATCTGAATTTCTTTAAGATCAATGTACCCAGTTTCCCCAAAGTTTACTTTTTTTTCAATTACACCTATAGGGTTTATAATTGCAGCAATACCATTGTTTGATGAACGAAGTATGTATTTGCCGCTTTCAATTGACCTAAATACACTGTGAACAAAATGCTGCTCTGGACCAATTGACTGCCCAAACCACCCATCCTCAGATATATTAATAATTGCATCAAATTCACTACTTTTAAAAAGTTTACCACTATAGATAATTTCATAACAAATAAGAGGTAATATATGTAATGAAAAATTTTGTTTTTTAATTTCAATAATATTTCTTATTTCGCCACTTGAAAAAGGTTGGTAATTATTTGTGATTG
This sequence comes from uncultured Pelagibacteraceae bacterium, assembly GCA_902630945.1. Classification (GTDB taxonomy): domain Bacteria; phylum Pseudomonadota; class Alphaproteobacteria; order Pelagibacterales; family Pelagibacteraceae; genus Pelagibacter. The sequence goes on along the minus strand of CACOWV010000001.1, from coordinate 97,210 downwards.
ACCTCAAACCTACTAATTTCATAAATTTTTCGAAAGGTAAAAATTCACCAAATGGCACAAGATTAATTTTATTGTAAGAGTCAATAATTCTTAATTGATCATCATATAAAGTTAAAGAATTGTAATATTTTTTTACTCCATCTTCACTAGACTGACTGTTGGTTCCAATTATAAATAAATGATTTTCACTAAATTTTTCATCAAAAAGCCATTTATATTCTATTAATTCTTTTTGGGATAAACCTGGTAAAATTCCTTCAGGCCAAACAAAAATTATTTTTTCATTTAAATTGGGACTACTTAACTCAATTAGATCTTCAATCACTGAAATCGGTTCTATATTCGAATAAAATCTATCAAGACTTATTTGAGAACCTATAATTCGAATCTTATAGTCAATAATTTTTTTTTGTGAATTATTGAATTCTTTTTTGTAAGAAATGCCATTTAGATAAAATGCTATTATTGAAATAATAAAAAAAATGCAAACAACCATATCTTTTTTGTTATTTCTTGCGAAAAAAATAGCTGGACTTGTAAATAATGAAATACAAAATAAGTTAAATCCGTATGTTCCAAGAAAAGAAATTATACTTAATATTTCTATTTGATTAGAAAAACTATAAGCTATTAAATTCCAGGGAAATCCTGTTAAGATAGTCCCTCTTAGAAACTCAATAGTTCCAAATGATAATGAAAAAAACAAAAAAGAAGTAATAATTTTTTTTGTTTTAAAAATTACAAAAAAGAAACTTACTAATCCATAAAATATTGAAAGAAAAGCAGGTATCAAAAAAATAGTTATTGGGATTAAATATCTAAAATTTCCATCAAAAGATAATGAAATTGATATCCAATATAAATTTGTTAAAAAATAGCCAAAACCAAATAACCATCCATATAGAAAAAATAATTTTTTATTTTTGTTTTGATTTTTTTTTTTAATCAAAAATAAAAAAAACAACGAAAATGTGAAAAAATTTACTATGAAATAATTAAATGGTGGTAAACTTAAAGATGTAATCATCCCTAAAGAAATTAAAAATAATGTGTCGATGTATATTTTTTTTTTCAATTTAATTTTGAACTGACTGATTGATATATATATTCTTCCTCTTTCAGCATTTTTTTATAATCTTTATCTTTAATATGATCAAAATTTAAAAGATGAAGAAAACCATGAATAAAAATTTTAATTAACTTTTTTTTAAAAAATTTGAATTTTTGTGATTTTGGTTTATCAATAAAGTTGTAACTAATTATAATATCCCCAATATAAGTTTTTTTGGATAATCTTTTTTTTTTATTTAAAGGAAAAGACAAAATATCAGTAGATTTATTTTTATTCCTAAAATCTTTATTTAATTTTCTAATTTTTTTATTATTTGATAGTAGTAAGGTAAGGCTGACTTTTTTATTCGAAAATTTATATTTTTTTGGAAATGCTTTACAAATTTGATTAAAAAAATATTCTTTTCTTTTAAGTCTTCTGGACCAAGCCTTCTCCTCAGAGAAGACGTTTATATTAATCATTTTGTGAATAAGCTTTTACAATTTTGGAAACTAACGGATGCCGAACAACATCAGAGTGATCAAAGTCAACTACTGTAATCTCACTTAAATGACCTAATAGTTCTTTCGACCTTACAAGACCCGACATTTTTTTATTAGGTAAATCAATTTGTGATGGATCACCATTTACAACAATTTTTGAATTTTCACCTATTCGAGTAAGAAACATCTTAATTTGAGTGTCGGAAGCATTTTGAGCTTCATCTAAAATAGCAAAAGAATTTTTTAAGGTTCTTCCTCTCATAAAAGCCAAAGGTGCTATTTCTATATCTCCAATTTCAATCATTCTTTGAATTTTCTCAAAATGAAATAAATCGTAAAGAGAATCATATAAAGGACGTAAATATGGATCAACTTTTTCTTTCATATCACCAGGCAAAAAACCTAAACGTTCTCCTGCTTCAACTGCAGGTCTTGACAAAATTATTCTCTCAATTTTTTTTTCTAATAACATAGTAAGACCTACTGCTACAGATAGAAAAGTCTTTCCAGTTCCAGCTGGTCCTGATGAAATGACAATATCGCTTTCTCTAAGCGCTCTAACATAACCTTTTTGTTTCTCGGACCGTGGTATAATAGATTTTTTTGGTGTTTTGATAATATCAGTGACGTTATTATTTTTTACTTTTTCATTAATCATAAATTTATCTACTGAGGATAAAATATCTTTATTTTCAATACTACCATTATTTAAGAATTGATTAACTAAAAATTGAATTGCATTTTTAACTATTTCATTTTTTTCTATGGAAGATTTGATCAAAATTGAATTTCCTCTTGAATATAAACTTGCACCAGTAATTTTTTCAAGTTCTTTCAAATTCTTATTAAATTCTCCTACAACACCCAATAAGAGATTGTTATCATGAAAAATAACACTTAATGAATTATTGTCAGAATAAACAAATTTCAATGACGTTTGAATATTTTTTTTAATAGAATTGCTCAAATCTATGCCACTCTTAGTTTTGATTTTCTCACTATTCTACCAAATAATGTGTTTCGATTGTATTGTTCAATTTTCACTTTTACAATTTTTCCTACGTCGTCATTATTAGCATCAAATATTACAGGAGTCATGTGTTCTGATCTACCAAAAAACTTATTGCCTTCTTTCGTTTTGTTTTCAACCAATACATCAACTATATTGTTTTCTTGAGATTTATTCATTTTTATTTGATTATTAAATAATTCCTTTTGAATAATTTCTAGTCTCTTTGTAGATGTTTCTTTATCTATCAATTTAGATCTAGAAGCAACTGTGCCAGGCCTTGGACTAAAAATGAATGAATAAGAATTAATAAATCTTAATTTTTTAATTAAATCTAATGTTTTTTTAAAATCACTATCATCTTCTCCTGGATATCCAATGATAAAATCACTAGAGAATTCAATTGCTGAATTTATTTCTTTCAATTTTTTATAAATCTCAAAATAATCTTTTATTTTATGTTTCCTATTCATTAATTTTAAAACTTTATCTGAGCCACTTTGAACTGGCAGATGAATTAATGGCATTAATTTTTTTGAAACACCATAAACCTCAATTAAATCATTTGTCATATCTACTGGATGCGATGTTGTATATCTAATTCTTAAAATTTCAGGAATTTTTTCAATCTCAAATATTATATTAGATAATCTAAAACTATTATAATTGTATGCGTTTACGTTTTGACCCAATAAAGTAATTTCTCTAACTCCATTAGCGGCAAGAATTTTTGCTTCATCAATAATCTCCTTAAAAGGTCTTGAATACTCTGGTCCTCTTGTGAAGGGAACTACACAAAAATGACAAAACTTATCACAGCCTTCTTGTATGGTTAAAAAAGAAGATGTACTATTTGATGAATTCTTTATATTCCGTAAATAATTAAATTTTGAAATCGTATCAAATTCTGTCTCATCTATTTTTTTTTGATTATTCAAATATTCCTCAATTTTATCATTAATTTTGTGATAAGCTTGTGGGCCTATTACCAAATCAATGTATGGTTCTCTTTTTAACATTTCTTCATTTTCAGCTTGAGCAACACAACCTGTAACAATGACCAAAGGCTTTTTTTTTGACCTAAATTTTTTTTTTATTCTACCGATATCGTGATAAACTTTATCTTTTGCTTTGTCTCTTATGTGACAAGTATTCAATAAATAGCAATTTGTCTCTTCTAAATTTTTAGTTTTTATAAATCCAATTTTTTTTACGGTATCAAATATACGATTAGAGTCATATTCATTCATCTGACACCCAAAAGTCTTGATAAAAATTTTTTTATTCATCTTTGGAGTTAACTTTAACACCATACAATTCAAGTTTATGATCTACTAATTTGTAACCATGTTTTTCTGCGACTTTTTTTTGTAATTTTTCAATTTCATCATCGACAAATTCAATAATTTCACCAGTTTTTATATCAATTAAATGATCATGATGACTCTCAACAATCGCCTCATACCTTGCTTTTCCACCTTTAAAATCATGTTTAGTTAATATGCCAGCTTCCTCAAATAATTTTACAGTTCTATAAACTGTTGCAATACTAATTTTCGGATCGATTTTAGAAACTCTTTTATAAAGTTCGTCTACATCTGGATGATCTGACTCACCATACTCAGCTTTTGATTCAGAAATAACTTTTGCTATTATCCTTCTTTGATCGGTAAGTTTGACTCCCTTTGACAAACATTTTTGTTCTATAGTTTCTGACATACTTAATTTTAACTCATATAAATAGGATTAATCAAATTTTTTTTAACTTTAAATTTTTTACATAGATTAGGAATATTTTCATATTTAACCTCATTTTCACCCTCAAAATCATTTAAACTAAAACAATAATAATCTACTTTTTTCACTAAATGAATAGCTTTTACAGTAGATAGGGCATTTCTTATACCTGCAAAGCTACCGGGTCCTTTATTTACATAAATTTCTAATATTTTACTTAAAGCTAGATTTTTAGATTTTAAAAAATCACTTATTAACATTGTTAATTTCTCATAATTACTTTTACTATTTTCATGAGTAATACTATAAATATTATCATTATCAATGATCATAAAAAAAATCTTATCTTTAGCTGCATCAATTATTAGTCTGCTCATTTTACAATTATTTTTTATATGTAATTCTAATTCACAAGATGAGAATAGCAAATATTATTCAAAAGATAATGGTGTTTTATCTTTGATGTACCATAGATTCAATGAAAACAAATATCCATCTACAAACATTCGAATGAATGTATTTGATCAACAAATGTTAATTATAAAAGATTTAGATTATAAATTTTATAATCCTAAAAGATTTTTAAATGAATTTGAAAATCCTAAAAAAGAAAAAAAAATATTAATTACTATTGATGATGGATTTAAGTCATTTTATACAGAAGCTTGGCCTTACTTAAAAAAAAACAAGATTCCTTTTATACTATTTGTCTCTACTGAACCAATTGGAAAAAATGGTTATATGAATTGGGATGAAATAAAAGAAATAGAAAATTCAGACCTGGGATATATTGGTCATCACTCACATACTCATGAATATTTAATTGATATGAATTATTCTGAGTTTGTAAATGATATTGAAACTGCAACAAAAATATTTAAAGAAAATTTAGGTTATAATCCAGAGATATTTTCATATCCTTTTGGTGAATATTCTAAAGAAATGAAAGATTATATTTCTAAAAATTTTAAAATAGGTTTTGGTCAACATTCAGGTGTAATTGATGTCAACAAAGATAAATATGAGCTACCTCGTTTTCCAATTAACGAAAAATATGGAAATCTTAAAAGGTTTAAGTCTTTAATACAATATAAACCTTTAGAATATAAAGATTTAAAACCGGAGGAAAAAAAATTAGAAATAATTGATAACCCACCTAAGGTTACAGTTGAATTTTTTTCAGAACAAAAAAATATTGATAATATTACTTGTTATTCAAATGACGGCGGTTCATGGAAAGAGCCGGATATGCATTTTGAAAAAAATTTTTTACACATTAAATTTAAAGAAAAATTTCTTCCAAGAAGAGGAAGGATTAATTGTTCTTTAAATGACAATGGCCAATGGCGATGGTTTGGAACTCAGTTTACCGTCATTCAAGATTAAATTAAGCTTTCTAGTTCAATACTTGATGGAAGTAGTTTTGCGTCGTCAAAATCTTTCAAATTATTTTGTTTAATAATTTGTTGAAGGACCTCAACATATTTTTCACCAGTCTCAGCATACATATTCAGATATTTTGCAAGTATCAAACTATCTAGAGGTTTTCCTCTATCTCTTAACTCTGCTCTAGCTTTTCTTAAATTTTTATAAGACGAGTGTGTGTTCAGATTTCGCTGATAAGCTCTTACAGATGCTTGCAAAACATTAAATTTCATTACTTTATGACCTTCACTTTTTTCGGAGTCTTTGGGCTTCAATCCTTCGCCAGACCAAGTCCACTGTCCAAATAACGCGTTACCTTCTTGGGCAAATCTTGATGTGCCCCAACCTGTTTCTTTAGCTGCTTGTGCAATTGCAAGAGATACTGGAATTTCATCCATTCTAATTTTTAATATCGAAAGATCTTTGGATGGGATTCCATATTGTTTATATTTTTTTTCAAGCCATTTTTTTTCTAAATCGGTGTTATTACTTTTATTTATAATCCCAAAAAGTCTTTTTCTATCAAGTCTAATATTATTATTTTCTTGTAATATTAATGGTAAAACAATTTGAATAAAAAATTCTTTTCTTTGACTAGTGTTTTCAATCATTTTGATTTCACCAGGTAATAAAGTCAATGCCACTGGTTTAACCAACTTTTTTTTTCTTACATCCTCTAATGTATAATTAGTGTCTTCGAATAATTGTTTAATTGTAGAAGCATTTAATCTTACGGTATCGGTTTCTAAATCATTTAAGCTAAATATATCTCGCAATAAATCATTTTCGTCTAAAAAATCATTATTTGACAAGTCTTCATCAGATTTATTACTAAGTGTGTAAGCAAGAACTGCTTTAGAATTATTTTTATATTCACTTGATTTATATTTCGAGTAACTTATGAAAGATGGTACCGAATAAAAAAAAGAAATCAAAAAAATAGAGCTTAAGAAAGCTTTAAAAATTGAACCTACACCTTTTTGATCTAAAAGCTTAAAACTTGTCTTGAAAAAATTTTTACGCATAATTTAAATTGATACAACCTCTTTTACTTCAGGAATATAATGACATAAAAGATTCTGAACCCCTTGTTTTAAAGTCATAGTAGAACTGGGACACCCAGAGCAACTTCCTTGTAATTGTACTTTTACAATTCCATCCTTAAATTCTTTAAACTTAATGTCACCTCCATCTTTTGCAACTGCTGGCCTTATTTTTTGATCTAAAATACTAATTATTTTTTTTTCAATTTCATTTAAATCTTCGTTAGTCTCTTTTAGATCTTTGTTTATAACAAATTCTTTACCAGTTGAGTAATAATCATTTATTAGTGATATGATAATATGTTTTATTTCATCCCAAGATACTTCATCATACTTATTGACAGATAAAAAATCTTTACTTAAAAAAATTCCTTCAACTCCATTTATATAAAGTATATTTTTGATTAATTCATTTTGTATATTATCTTTTTTTGTAATTTCAAAAGAGCCACAATTTGATACAATTTTTCCAGGTAAAAATTTTAACGAGTTTGGATTTGGGGTAACTTCAGTTTGAACGAACATAATTTATATATAGTCAATAATTATAAAATTTAAACTTGTAAATTTAAAAACCTTAAAAACCTAATATTTCGTGAATTTTTTTGATCTTTTTTGAGGCTATTTCATCAGCTTTTTTACAACCCTCAGAAAGTATTTTGGTTAGGTAATCACGTTCATTTAATAATTTTTTTATTTCACTAGAGATTGGAATAATCTTTTCAATTAAAATTTGAGATAAAATTTCTTTAAATTGTGAAAAATTTTTCCCTGAAAACTGTTGGATTGAGTTATCTGTACTAATTCCACATAAACTTGAGTAAATACCAATCAAATTTTTCGCCTCAGGCCTACTATCAAGTTCTTGAACATTTGACGGCATTGGTAATGTGTCAGTTCTAGCTTTTTTTATTTTGTTAATAATTTGATCTTTTCCATCAGTTAAATTAATCCTACTTAAGTCAGATATTTCCGATTTACTCATCTTTTTAGTTCCATCTTTTAAACTCATAATTCTAGAAAATTCTTTTTGAATAAGAGGTTCTGGAATTTTAAAAAAACTTTCTGCTCCAAAATCATTATTGAATCTTTGAGCAATATCACGGCAGAGTTCTAAATGTTGTTTTTGATCATCGCCCACTGGAACGTGAGTTGAGTCGTATAACAATATGTCGGCAGCCATTAAAACTGGATAAGAGTAAAGTCCAATGCTAGCTTTTTCTTTATCTTTACCGGCTTTTTCCTTGAATTGTGTCATTCTATTTAACCAACCCATTCTAGCAATACAACTTAAAATCCAAGCTGCTTCGGAATGAGCGCTAACTTGAGATTGATTAAAGATAATACTTTTTTTTGGATCGATTCCACTAGCTATAAAAGTTGCCACAGTCTCTAAAATATTATCTTTTAATTCTTTTGGATTTTGATACACGGTAATAGCATGTAGATCTACTACACAAAACACACATTTATTTTTTTTATCGTTATTTAGTTGTACAAAATTTTTAATTGCTCCTAAATAATTGCCTAAGTGAAGATTGCCTGTTGGTTGGACCCCTGAAAAAATTTTTTTTTCCATAATCTAATACTTTATTTTTATATCACTATATTTGAAAGCTTTGATAAAAAAAGACAATATCAAATAAAATATAAGACTTAAAAAGACAGTAAATATTAAGTAAAGTGATTTTAAGTTATAGCTATAAATTAATTGATCTCCAAAAACTGATATTAGATACTTAAAAAATATTCCCATTATAATTGAGGCAACTATTATTTTAAAAGATTTACCCCAAAAATTTAAACTAAATTCAAATAAGTTTCTATTTTTAAGAAAAGTAAATAAGAGAAATAAGTTAAACCAAGATGAAATGGTTGTCGCTATTGGGATTATAATAAAACCGATACTTTTAAAATAATAAACACTTATAAAAATATTGAGAATTACAGAAACTAATGAAATGAAAAAAGGTGTTTTTGTATCATTATTTGCAAAGAAAAAAGTTGAGAAAACTTTTATCATTACAAATGCAGGCAGGCCTAAACCAAAATAATATAAAGCTTTTGCCGAATTAAATACTGCCTCTTTACTAAAAGATCCATATCCAAAAAGTGCAGAAATAATTTCCTCAGAACCTATAAGTAATGCTAATGAAGCTGGTAAACTAAGAAATAAACTTAATTCCAATGCTTTATTTTGAATTTGTAAAATTTTATTTTTTTTTTTTAAATAAATATGCTTAGAAAGTTGAGGCAAAACGACAATTCCAACAGCTATTCCAGCTATGGCAAGATTTATTTGGTAAATTCTGTCTGCGTAATATAAATATGAAACTGCACTTGCTTGAAATGAAGCTATAATAGTTCCAACAAGAATATTGATTTGAGTAACGCCTGATGAAAAAATACTGGGCAAAAGCTTTTTAAAAAAAATCTTAACATTTTTAGTTATTTTAATATTAAAGTTAAATTTTGCTAAAAAAAATTTATTTACAAAATTATGTAAAAATAATAATTGTAAAAAACCTGCTACTGAAACACCATAAGAGAGATAGTAAACTAGATTATCATTTAAATATCTGCTCAAAATAAGAATAAATATTAATATTATATTAAGGATTATTGGTACAGCAGACGCTGCCGCAAATTTATTATGAGAGTTTAATATTGCTGAAAAAAACGACGACAAACTCACAAACATAAGGAATGGAAAAGTTATTCTTGTCAGGTCTATTGCAAGCTCAATTTTTTTAGTATCTTCATTGAATCCTGGTGCTATTAGCCCAACAAAGAATGGCATAAATATTTCAATGATTAGGACTAAAATTAACAATCCTAAAAACAACAAATTAAAAATTTGATTTGCAAATAGGTTTGATTGAGATTTTCCCTTCATGAGCTCTGAAGTATAACTTGGAACAAAGGCTGCATTGAAAGTGCCTTCAGCAAATAATCTCCTGAAAGTATTTGGAATTCTAAAAGCAACAAAAAATGCATCTGCCAAAAAACCTGTACCAAGAAAAATTGCTATCAATACATCTCTTAAATAACCAAGTAATCTGCTGATTATAGTATAAAAACCGAAAGTCCCTGTTGACTTAACTAAATTCATAAATCATATTAGTCTTAATTTTACCCCATTTGTACACCTAATTAACATAAATGAAAAAAACAAAAATTGATCATTACACTGACAAAGAAGCATTAGAATTTCATAGTCACAAAAAACCTGGCAAGATCGAGATTGTAGCCTCTAAAAATATGACAACAAAGAGAGATCTTGCGCTAGCATATTCACCTGGTGTAGCAGTTCCTGTAAAAAAAATTAGTGAAAATCCAGATGCTGCTTATGACTACACTAGTAAAGGAAACTTAGTGGCTGTTATCAGTAATGGCTCTGCAATTCTTGGTATGGGTAATTTAGGTGCACTAGCCTCTAAACCAGTAATGGAAGGTAAGGCTGTTTTATTTAAGAGATTTGCTGATATAGACTCTATTGATCTTGAAATTGACTCAAAAAATACCGAGGAAATAATTAATTCAATCAAAAATTTTGCTCCATCTTTTGGTGGAATAAATTTAGAAGATATTGCTGCTCCTGATTGTTTTATAATTGAGGATAAACTTAAAGAAATTTTAGATATACCTGTTTTTCATGATGATCAACATGGTACAGCAATCATCACCACGGCTGCTTTGATAAACGCTTTAGATATAAATAAAAAATTAATAGATAAAATTAAAATTGTAATAAATGGTGCTGGAGCTTCAGCTATGGCGTGTGCTAACTTATTCAAAAAGAGCGGGGTTCCCCAAAAAAATATTACAATGGTTGATCGAACTGGAGTTATTTACAGAGGAAGGAAAAATTTGAATCAATGGAAATCAAGTCATGCAATTGAAACCAAAAATAGAACATTAGATGATGCTATTAAAGATGCAGATGTGTTTTTGGGGCTTTCTGCAAAAGGAGCTTTGACAAAAAAAATGGTAAAAAAGATGGCAAAAAATCCAATAATATTTGCATGTGCGAATCCTGATCCAGAAATCACACCAGAAGAAATTGAAGAAGTGCGCGATGACGCAATTATCGCAACTGGCAGATCTGACTATCCAAATCAAGTAAACAACTTAATAGGATTTCCATATATTTTTCGTGGGGCCTTAGATGTAAGGTCTAAAACAATAAATGAAGAAATGAAAGTTGCTGCAGCTAATGCAATCGCAAATCTTGCTAGAGAAGATGTTCCTGATGAAGTTGTTGCTGCAATGGGGGGTGAAAGACCGCATTATGGGAAGGACTATATAATTCCATCAACTTTTGATCCAAGATTAATTAGTATAATTCCATCTGCAGTTGCTAAAGCAGCAATGGAAACTGGTGTTGCTAGAAAAAAAATTGAAAATTTTGAAATTTATCAAGAACAACTTAAACAAAGATTAGATCCAACTGTCACGATTATGCAGGGAATAAATGGTTACATTAAAAAAAATCAGAAAAAGATTGTTTTTGCAGATGGTGAAGATGAAAATACTTTAAAAGCTGCAATAGCATTTAAGAATTCTAAACTTGGAACTCCTATTTTAATTGGAAAAAAAGAAAAAATTAAGGAACAAATAAAAAAGATTGGATACAATGATAATTTTGATATTGAAATCACTAATTCTAAAGATTCAGTTAAAAGAGAAAAGTATGTAAAATACTTATTCCAAAAACTTCAAAGAGAACAGGGTCTCTTAGAATGGGATTGTGACAGACTGGTTAGGAATGACAGAGTTATTTGGGCTTCATGTATGGTTGCATGTGGTGATGCGGATGGAGCTGTTACAGGAAATACAAGAAGATTTGGTGCTTCCCTTCAAAAGATTAAACAGGTAGTGGATGTAAGACCTGGGGAAATAATGTTTGGATTAAATCTTGTAGTACATAAAGGAAAAACTATTTTTGTTGGTGATACAAGTGTTCATGAGTACCCATCATCAAAACAAATGTCTGAAATGGCAATATCTGCAGCTCGTGTAGTAAGATTATTTGGATTTGAGCCAAAAGTTGCTTTTGTATCACATTCAACTTTTGGTCAACCCTCAACAAGTAGAACTAAACATATAAAAGATGCTGTTGAATTATTAAAAGAAAAAAAAGTTGATTTTGAATTTGATGGTGACATGCAACCAGATGTTGCCTTAAATGAAGAATATAAAGATCTTTATCCATTCTCTAAAATAGTTGGTAATGCAAATATACTAATTATGCCAGGTCAACACAGCGCTGCAATCTCATATAAAATGATGAAATCATTGGGTGATACAAAAGTAATTGGACCATTATTAATTGGTTTAGGTTTGCCTATTGAAGTTGCTCCATTAAGAAGCTCTACATCAGAAATATTAAATTTAGCTTCTATTGCAGCGTATTCGGCTGACGTGATTGATTATAATAAAAATTAATCTAATTTTTTTGAATTCTTAACTCATTTACAAGTAAGATGCTCGCAATAACATCCTCAACATCTAAAATTTGTTTTGCTTCCTCAATAACTTCTTTTTTTTCATCAGAAGTTATTGCTATTCCATAGAGATATATTTTCTTTTTATATGTATCAATTTGATAATTTGTAGCTTTAATGTTTTTATTTAAGATTAGTGCAGTCCTTAATTGAGAGGTAATCAAAATATCCTTAGCAGATTGTTTAAAATTAAATTCTTCTTTAACTTTTATATCATTTCTAACAGATCTAGCTCCATCTGTTTCCCAAGCCATTTTTGTCAATTTAAGTTTTTCCTCAGGATTATCTACTTTTCCTGTTAAAAAAATTCTTCCATCCAATACTTTCGAATTTACTGAAATTAAATATTTTTTATCTAGAAGAATAATCCTTGCACTTAAATTTTTTTGCATTATTGAGTCATCTATCTGAGTTCCTACTGACCTTGGGTCTAGAGCAACACTTACTCCAGTCCCAAATATTCCACTTGATGATACTCCAACACATCCGGATAAGATCATCATTAATGATAAACAAATTAAAATTTTATTTTTCATTTTTGATTTCGATACAATATTTATAAATCTCTTTTTTAGACACTTTTTTTTTATGGCTAATTAAATTTGAAATTTCTTTAACAGATAATTTATTTATCATTTGACTAATTAATCTTTTATCTGATTCATCTAATTTTAGCGAAGTTTTTTTATTAGATAAGTTATCAGATATAACAACTGTGAATTCTCCCCTTAATTCAAAATTAAGAAAATGAAGCTTATCTACGTCTGTTCGTAAAAATTCTTCAAAATACTTTGTCATTTCTCTACATATCAGGATTTTTCGTCCTGAAAAATTTTTTTTAATATACGGTACAATTTTATTAAATTTTTTTGCGGATACAAAAAATACTATAGTAAAATTTAATTTTGAAAGATCTTCAAAATCATCGACTAATGTTTTTTTTTTTTCAGGAATAAAACCATAGAAAAAAAATTTATCAGAAAATCCACTCACTGACACTGCTGAGATTACTGAAGATGGGCCTGGCAGAGGAACAATATCAATATTACTGTTAATACATTCATTAACCAAAACAGCACCTGGATCAGAAATACTTGGAGTGCCTGCATCTGATATGAGAGATATAATTGATCCACTTTTTAATAAATCAATTATTCGTGGTAAATTTTTTTTTTCATTAAATTTATGATTAGAAATCAATTTAGTTTTTATATTGTACCTTTTAAGAAGAATCTTTGAATTTCTAGTATCCTCACATAATATAAAATCAGATTTTTTCAAAATATCGACTGCCCTATGAGTAATATCATTTAAATTACCTATTGGTGTAGATACCAAATATAGGCCTTTTTTTAATTCTTTGTTAAGAGTTTCAGAATTTCTATCCATAATTACAAATAAAATATTATAGTATCATGAAAAATGTATAAATTTTTTAAAATTCTATCTTTAATCATTTTTTATTTCTTATCATGTAATAGTTTCGTATTTTCATCAGAAGAAAAGATTAAGATTGGTCTATTAGTTCCTCTTACTGGCGATGATAAAGAAATTGGTCAACAGATTATTAAATCAACTAGAATTGCATTGAAAGATATAAACTCTAATAAATTAGAAATATATCCCAAAGATACAGGCTCTGATCCAAATAAAACTATTAAATCTGCAATAGATTTAAAAAATAACGGTATAAAAATTGTAATTGGACCAGTATTTTTTAAAAACTTAAATTATCTTAAAGAACTTCAAGATATTACTTTTGTATCTTTGACAAACAAAACTTTAGATTTGCCAAATAATATTATTAGCTCTGGAGTAAATGCCACCTCACAATTAAATACCATTAAAAAATTTATTGAACTTAATAAATTAAATAAAACGATTTTTTTAACACCTAAGCTTGATTATGAAAATGAAATCAAAAGAGCTGTAAGTCAATCAAAAATTAAAATTTATAAAAATTATGTCTATGACACAGAACCTACTAAACTTACTGCTCAAATTGAAAAAATTACAAATTACAAAAGAAGAAAACAAAATTTACTTGATGAAATTAAAAGAGTGGAAGACTCAGATCTTGCAGACAAAGAAAAGCAACTTGAGAAGCTCAAAAAAAAATACACTATAGGTAATGTAAATTTTGACTCAATTATAATTCCAGACTTTGATGAAAGCTTAAAAAGTGTAGTAACTTCTTTTTTATATACTGATGTTTCACCAAAAAAGAAATTTTTTATAACTTTCAACCAATGGTTTGATGAAAGCTTACTTAATGAAAAAAATATTCAACCAATTTACTATCCGTCCATTAATAAGAAAAATTTAGAAAATTTTAAAGAAAAATTTTATAACGAGTTCAACGAATATCCAAATTATCTTTCATTGTTAAGTTATGATTTGGTGGGGCTTATTTATTATTTATCTTTAAATGAAAATCTTACTGATCTAAGTAAATTATTTAAAAAGAAAAATTCATTTAAAGGAAAAATAGGAATTTTTGAAATCAAGAATAACAAGATTTATCATAGACTTAATCTTTATGAAATAAAAGATGGAAAGCTTAAAGAAATTTTTTAATTTTTTTAAACGCTTTAAACCTATGGTCAATTTTATATTTTTGTGAGGGCTTCATTTCAGCAAATGTCTTTTTAAAATTCAGTGGTGTAAATATTGGATCATAACCAAAGCCATTTTTTCCTTTTGGTGGATATACGATATGACCTTCAATTTTTCCAGTCACACATCCAATCTTTTTATCTAAATTGCAAATAGATAGAGCACAAACAAATCTACCTTTTATTTTTCTTTTCATCCAATTCTTATCTTTTCTATAAAGTTCTCTATAAACTCTTTTAATGGCTTTTTTGAAATTTGAATTTTTACCTCCCCATCTTGCTGAAAAGATACCAGGTTTTTTATTTAAAAGATCTATTTCTAGACCCGAGTCATCTGCAATACAAGGCAGATTAGATTTATTTGAAAAATATTTTGATTTAATCAAAGAATTTTCTTTAAAAGTTTTTCCATTCTCTTTTGGACTTTTTAAATTAAAGTCAGTAGTTGAATACGTTTTGATTTTTTTGGGAATTAAATCTCTTATTTCTCTTAATTTTCCCTTATTATTGGTACCTATAAGCAATTTCTTAATTTTTTTATTTAACATCTAGAAATTTTTAATTTTCTTACCATATAAGAACTCATGGAAAAAGAAGAAAACTATCAATCTGTAAATAATACATCTTCAAAAGATAAAGATGAAAAAGTTAAGTCAACAGATAAAACTCAAACCTCAGAAAATGAGAAAACTGTAAAGGAGTTACCTGAAGAGAAAACACCTGAGGAAAAAATTTTAGATCTTGAAGATAAAGTTGCAAGAACTTTTGCAGAAATGGAAAATCAGAGAAGGAGATTTGAAAAAGAAAAAGAAGAAGCCTATGAATATGGAGGATTTAATTTTGCGAAGGAAGCCTTAAGCTTAATAGACAATCTTGAAAGATCAAAGAAAATTTTAGAAAATGATGAGTCACTGAAAAATTCTGAAGCATTACATAAAACACTTGAACATTTTGACATAATTAGCAAAGATCTAATTTCAATATTCACAAAAAATAACATTAAACCAATTGAAAGCTTGAACAAGAAATTAGATCCAAATTTGCATCAGGCTATGATGGAGATAGAAGATAGTCAAAAAGAACCTGGAACAATAATTCAAGAAATACAAAAGGGTTTTACCATAAAAGATAGATTGTTGAGGCCTTCTTTAGTTGGTGTGTCTAAAAAACCTGACAATATTGATAAAAAAAATGAGGAAAATAAAGAAAATTTGGAGGATAAATAATTTTTGTACGAACTTGTAGAATGAAATTTAACTCCTATATGAGAGTAGTACAAATAGTTAAAACAAAATAATATGAGCAAAATAATTGGAATCGACCTAGGTACTACTAATTCATGTGTTGCTATTATGGAAGGTAGCCAGGCTAAAGTTTTAGAAAATGCTGAAGGAGCAAGAACAACACCTTCAGTTGTAGCATTTACAGAGAATGATAAGTTAATTGGACAACCAGCAAAAAGACAGGCGGTTACTAATCCTGAGAATACTATTTTTGCAGTTAAAAGATTAATTGGAAGAAATTTTGAAGACCCAACTGTTAAAAAAGATATTGAAGCTGCACCTTTTAAAATAGTAAATTCTGAAAAAGGAGACGCTTGGATTGAATCGAAAGGTGAAAAATATTCACCCTCTCAAATTTCAGCTTTTATTTTACAAAAAATGAAAGAGACTGCTGAAAAATATTTAGGTCAAGCTGTAACTAAAGCAGTAATAACAGTTCCTGCTTATTTTAATGACGCTCAGAGGCAAGCAACAAAGGACGCTGGAAAAATAGCTGGCCTTGAAGTGCTAAGAATTATTAATGAACCAACTGCTGCATCACTTGCATATGGTTTAGATAAAAAACAAAATAAAAAAATAGCTGTATATGATTTAGGCGGAGGAACTTTTGATGTTTCTATTCTTGAATTAGGGGACGGAGTATTTGAGGTAAAATCTACAAATGGTGATACTTTTTTAGGTGGAGAAGATTTTGACAATTCAATTGTAAATTACTTGATCGCAGAATTTAAAAAAGATAGCGGTATTGATTTAAAATCAGATAAATTAGCCCTTCAAAGATTAAAAGAAGCTGCAGAAAAAGCAAAAATTGAATTATCTTCTGCTGAACAAACAGATATCAATTTACCTTTCATAACAGCTGATAAGACTGGGCCAAAACATATCAATTTAAAAATGACTAGAGCTAAGTTAGAGGCTTTGGTTGAAGATTTAATTGCAAGAACTATTCCACCTTGTAAGACAGCTCTAAAGGATGCGGGTATTTCTGCAAGTGAAGTAGATGAAGTTGTGATGGTAGGTGGTATGACTAGAATGCCAAAAGTATTGAATGAAGTTAAAGATTTTTTTGGTAAAGAACCGAATAAAAGTGTAAATCCTGATGAAGTTGTTGCAATGGGTGCAGCTATACAAGCAGGTGTATTACAAGGAGACGTAAAAGATGTTCTTTTGTTAGATGTCACTCCATTATCTTTAGGTATAGAGACTCTTGGAGGTGTATCAACAAAACTTATTGAAAAAAATACAACTATACCGACAAAGAAAAGCCAAGTATTTTCGACAGCAGAAGACAACCAACCAGCAGTTTCTATAAGAGTCCTCCAGGGAGAAAGAGAAATGGCAACAGACAATAAATTGTTAGGTAATTTTGAATTAGTTGGTATTGCACCAGCTCCTAGAGGTGTTCCGCAAATAGAAGTAACTTTTGATATAGATGCAAATGGAATTGTTAATGTATCTGCTAAAGATAAAGGCACTGGAAAAGAACAAAAAATTCAGATTCAAGCGTCTGGAGGTTTAAGCGATGAAGAAATCGAAAAAATGGTTAAAGATGCTGAGGCAAATAAAGAAGCTGATAAGAAAAAAAGGGAGTCAGTTGATGTTAGAAATCAAGCAGACACCTTAATTCATTCAACCGAAAAAAACCTTAAAGAGCATGGTACTAAAGTTTCTGATGCTGAAAAAAAAGCTATTGAAGATGGATCAAACGCATTAAAAGATTCTTTAAAAGGTGAAGACATCGAAGATATAAAGAAAAAAACTGAAGCTCTAGTTCAGGCTTCAATGAAACTTGGTGAAGCAATTTATAAATCACAACAAAATACAAAACCAGATTCTAATAAGGATGACGGAAAAGACGAAAAGGAAAAAAAAGACGATAATGTTGTTGATGCGGATTTTGAAGAAGTAAAAGACGAGAATAAAGAGAAAAGCGCTTAACTGACATCTATTTGTCCTGGATGCATGCATGGCTAAAAGAGATTACTACGATGTCTTAGGCGTTAACAAAAACGCAAGCCCTGATGAACTCAAATCAGCTTATAGAAAATTAGCAGTAAAATATCATCCAGATAAAAACCCTGATGATAAAGTTGCTGAAGACAAATTTAAGGAAGCAAGCGAAGCATATGGTGTTCTCTCTGATAAATCAAAAAAAGAAAATTATGATAATTTTGGTCATGCTGCCTTTGAAAATGGAGGAGGTGGTAAAGGAGGTTTTGGTGGCTTTGGTGGATTTAGTGGTGCTGATTTTTCAGATATCTTTGAAGATTTTTTTGGAGATTTTGGAGGAGGAAGACGGAGTTCTCGAGGAAGAAATTCCGTTAATCGAGGTTCAGATTTAAGATATGATTTAACAATTACACTTGAGGATGCTTACTTAGGAAAAAAACAAAACATACAATTTTCAACTTCAGAAAAATGTAATACTTGTAAAGGAAATGGATCGAAGACAGGAACTAGTCCTGATAGATGTACATATTGCGGGGGTAACGGTCGCGTTCGTTCAAATCAAGGTTTTTTTACAGTACAACAAACTTGTCCTCAATGTGCCGGTAGTGGTGAAGAGATTACAAATCCATGCACAGATTGTAATGGACAAGGAAATAAGCAAACCTTAAAGAAAATATCAGTAACTATTCCAAAGGGAGTTGACGATGGAACAAGAATTAGATTAGCAGGAAAAGGAGAAGCTGGTACAAGAGGAGGTGCAAGTGGAGATTTGTATTTATTTATTAATATTAAATCTCATGAACTTTTTAAAAGATCAGATGTTAATTTATTTTTTGAATTTCCAATATCCATTGCAGACGCAGCTCTTGGAACAACGATAGAAATTCCAACTATTGATGGAAAAAAAGCAAAAATTAAAATACCCGATGGTACACAAGATGGGAAACAATTTAGACTTAAGGGTAAAGGTATGCCATTTATGCGAAGAGGAGATTTTGGTGATCTTTATGTACAAGTTAAGACTGAAGTACCAGTATTTTTAAACAAAGAGCAAAAAGATTTATTAGAGAGATTTAGAAAAATTGAAAATGAAAAATCAAATCCTAGTATAAAGAAGTTTTTTCAAAAAGCTAAAAGTTTTTGGAATAATTAAAAAATTAGAATGAGTAAAATTATCCCTGCAATTTTCTTAATAGCAGTTCTTATTCTTGTACTTCCTGCTTTTTTAAGAACAAATTTAAAATCAAAACAATTTTTAAAAAATTTATTGATTTGGTCTATAATTGTTGCTGGTGTTGTGATAGCTTCAAATCTTATCTTTAAATGAAAAAAATAAATTTAGCAGTCACTGGATGTATGGGGCGTATGGGTCAACAAATTATAAGATCTATTAAATCAGATAGAAATTTTAAAATTGTTGCACTGACTGAAAATAAAATTATTAATAAAAAAATTAATGGCATAAGAGTAGATCTAAATAAAGAAACAATATTTAAAAAAGCTCACTTAATTATTGATTTTACAGTCCCTAAATGTACTTTTCAGGTTCTTAGAATTGCAGCAAAACTGAAAAAAAGAGTTGTCATTGGAACAACAGGATTTACAAGAAATGAAGAAAATTTGATAAAAAAATTTTCTAAAAAAATACCCATATTAAAAGCTGGCAATATGAGTTTGGGTATCAATCTTTTAATGTATCTTACTGAAATTACATCTAGTTCATTAGGAAAGAATTTTGTAAGCAAAATATATGAAGTTCATCATAAAAATAAGAAAGATTATCCCTCTGGCACTGCATTAATGTTGGGAAATGGAATAGCTAAAGGAAAAAAAAAGAACTTTTATAATTTAATAGGAAAAAAATATTTAAATAAAAAATCATTTCCTTATGGAAATAAAATTAACTTTAACTCTTTACGAAAAGGTAAAGTAATCGGAGAACATGAGGTAAAATTCTCAAGTGGTAAAGAAATAATAACTTTAAATCATGAAGCATTTGATAGAACTCTTTATTCTGAAGGAGCGTTATCAGCTGCTAAGTGGCTTATGAGTAAAAAACCTGGTCTTTATTCAATGCGAGACCTTATGAACTTTAAATAATGAATGAAGTTCAAAGAGCTAAAATTATTTTAAAAATTTTAAATAAGACATACCCTAAAATAAAAGTTCCTTTAAAAAGTAGAAATGTATTTACTTTATTAATTTCAGTTCTTCTCTCCGCACAATGCACAGATGTAAACGTTAATAATGTTACAAAAAATATTTATACAAAATATTTTAAACCCAATCATTTTAAAAAATTAGGAAGAAAAAAAATTGAAAATTTAATAAAGAAAATTGGTATTTTTAGAGTTAAATCAAAAAGTATTTATAATTTATCAAGAATACTTATAGAAAAACATAATGGTAAAGTACCAAACTCGTTCGAAGAATTAGAAAACCTTCCAGGTGTAGGACATAAAACAGCTAGTGTTGTTATGTCTCAAGGTTTCGGTCACCCAGCATTTCCGATTGATACTCATATTCACCGATTAGCTCAAAGATGGGGGCTAACGAATGGAAAAAATGTTGTGCAAACCGAAAAAGATTTAAAAAGATTATTTCCAAAAAAAAATTGGAATAAACTTCACCTTCAAATTATTTATTATGGAAGAGAATATTGTAAAGCTAGAGATTGTTATGGATTAACTTGTAAAATTTGCACTACTTGTTATCCTAATAGAAAAAAACCCATTAAAACTAAAAAAGCCTAATATGAAAATAATTGGTATAGGAAATGCAATTGTAGATGTGATTTGCAAGATTGATGAAAACTTTATTACTAAAAATAATTTAGCTAAAGGAAATATGAAATTAATTTTTGATGAGGATGAATTTATAAATCTTTTATCAAATCTAAAAATAGAAAAAACTATCTCAGGAGGTTCAGTAGCAAATTCAATTGTAGGATTGTCTCAACTTAACAACAATGTGGGCTTTATAGGAAAAATTTCAGATGATGATCTTGGAAAAAAATATGAAATTGGACTTAAAAAAGAGAAAGTGAACTATTTTTATAAAAAAAAAAAAGAAAAAATACCTACGGGTACTTGTCTTATCTTAATTACGCCTGACTCAGAACGAACAATGTGTACTTTTTTAGGAATTGCAGGAAAAATTAACGATAACGACATAGATTCTAAAGTAATAAAGAATTCTGAAATGATTTTTCTAGAAGGCTATTTATGGGATGAGGGTGAACCAAAAAAAGCTTTTGATAAAGCCATTAGAAATTCTAAAAAAGTCTCGATGTCATTATCAGATAAATTCTGTGTTGACAGACATAAAACTCATTTTCTAGATTTAGTAAAAAAGAAATTAGATATTACTTTTGCAAATGAGGAAGAAATAATGTCATTAATTAATGCAAAAAATTTTGATGAAGTGGTTTCATTTGCAAAACAAATAAATAAACATTTAGTAGTTACAAGAGGAAAAAATGGTGCTGTGTCTTTAAATGGTGAAAATATAGAGGAAATTGGGATTAAAAAAAATTTAGATATAGTTGATCTAACAGGAGCTGGGGACCTATTTGCTGCAGGTTATCTTCATGGATTAATAAATAATTTTTCTCAAAAAGAATGCCTTGAAAAAGGAACTGAAATGTCATCAAAAATAATTCAACAAATTGGGGCTAGACTTAATTAGAATAAATATTTATTTTTTTCTCTTAAAACTTCCTTTACCTTTTTTTGGTTTAACTATTCTGAGTTTATATTTCCTTGTAAATAAATCTTTCGCTATTTTATTTTTTTTTTTCATTTCACAATGTAACCATTTTTAGAACTAATTATAAAATTTTCGTCATTAAATTTATCTTTAATTTTTTTTCTTAATCTATAAATATGAGTCTCAACGGTATGTGTCTCTAGTTGAGAACTATAGTCCCAAACCTCTTTTTGTAGTTCATGAATTTTGACAGGTTTTTTTGCATTTTTTAAAAATAGAATTAAATTTATTTCTCTTTCCGTCAACTGAAGTATTTTTTTTTCTCTGACAATTTCTCTAGAATTTATATTTAACTTATAAAACCCAACCTCTAAATCTGATTGAGAACTAAATTTATTTTTTAAAAATCTTAAATTTATTTGTTCAATAAGTTTTTCAATTTTGACTGGACCACCATCTATTATGAGTAAGTCCTTATAATTTTGAATTGGATTCTTCGATAATAATAGAAAACTGTCCTTTAAATCATCTTTTGCTTTAATCTGAGTTTCGTTATCTACTTTTATTACATCAAAATTTAATCTTTCTTTTACTTCCTCTAAAATTTCAAACAAAATATCGTATTGATATACACCTATTTTTTTAGAATTCATGTATATTTAAGTTATGACAATATTGTTAAAAAATAAAGTAACTCTTGTTTGTGAAGAATTTATATTTCGTTGTTGTATAGGGAAATATGGAACCACCAAAAATAAAATTGAAGGAGATAAAAAAACACCTTCAGGAATTTATAATTTAGGTGACCTTTATTATCGAAGAGATAGATGTAAAAATCCAATAACAAAATTAAAATGCATACCCATAACAAAAAAAATGGGTTGGTGCGATGACCCAAATGATAAAAAAAATTATAATAAGCTAATAAAAATTAGAAAGGGTATAAAACATGAAAAAATTTTTAGAAGAGATCATAAGTACGATTATTTAATTCCTATTTTATATAATACTAAAAAAGTAATATCGAATAAGGGTAGTGCAATTTTTATTCATTTAACCAATAATTTTAAAAATACTTTGGGCTGTATAGCTCTAAAAAAAAAAGATTTTCTTATCTTATTAAAATTAATCAATAAAAAAACAAAAATAAAAATTTTCTAAATTCTTTTACCAAAAATTTTCGAACCAATTCTAAGATAGCTCGCCTTAAACTTTATGGCAGTCATATAATCTGATGACATGCCCATACTTAATTCTTTCAAAGATAAATTATCAGATGCTTTTTTCATCTTATCAAAATAAATAGATGGATCTAACCCCTCAGGAGGTAAACACATCAAACCAATTATATTTAAACCTAAATCATTTGTGCAGAACTTATAGAAATTTTTTAAATCATTAATATCTATTCCATTCTTCTGAATCTCATTACCAATATTGACCTGAATAAACAGTTTAATATTCTTTTTTAAATCTTTTTGTTCTTTTGAAATCTTTTTTGCTAATTTTTCTGAGTCTAATGAATGAATATAATCAAATATTTTTAGAGCTTGTTTAACTTTATTGGTCTGCAATTTTCCAACCATGTGTAAATTTAAGCTTTGATTTTTATTCTTTATCACTGTCCATTTTTCGATTGCCTCTTGAACTTTATTTTCACCATAATCATGATGCCCATAATCAATCAATGGTATGATTTTTTCTAAAGAAAAGGTTTTACTTACCGCAATTATTTTAGGGTTTGGAACAGAGTTATCTTTTTTTGAATTTATTTCTTTTTTAATATCGATTAAATTAGTAATACTTTTATGCATAATAAAATTCCTAGTATTTTTACTTTTATTTCAGACTTTAAAAAAAAAGAAATACTAAATTTAAATAAAAATATTGGTATCATTTTTAGAAATTATAAGGAAGATAATAACAAAAATAAAATTTTAGAATTAAAGTATTTTTGCAAAAATAATAATCGCAGACTTTACTTAGCAAATAATATAAAATTAGCAATTAATCTCAGTTTAGATGGAGCATATATTCCTTCTTTTGTTAAAAATTTACAATTAGGGAATTTTGCGTTAAAAAAAAATTTTTTATTGATGGGGTCTGCACATAATATTTACGAAATAAAAGAAAAAGAAAAACAAAATATTAAATTAATTTTTTTGTCTCCAATATTTAAAACAAAAAATTATAAAAAAGGATTAGGAATAATAAGATTTAATTTTTTATCACGTTTAAGTAAAAAAAAAATCATTGCTCTTGGAGGTATCAGTAAAAAAAATATAAAAAAATTAAAAATAGCTAACATATATGGTTTTTCTGGGATATCTTATTTTCAGAAATAATTTCAAAAATGAATAATGAAAACTTATCAAAACAAATACAAATACTAATTAATCAATTTAACTTAAAAAATTACGATCATGTAATTTCTAAAGGGAGTTTATTAATAAAAAAAAACCCAGAATACGTTATTCTGCATAATTTAGTTGGTTCAGCTTATCAAAATAATGGAAATTATATAAATGCAAAATTAAATTTTAAAAATGGAATTAAATTAGATCCAAATAATATTGCGCTTATAAATAATATGGGTTTATCTCATAAGAATCTTTTAGAATACGATCTGGCTGATAAATTATTCAATAAAGCACTCAAATTAAATGATACTTACATCAATGCATATATTAATCTTGGGAATCTTAAAAGAGATTTAAATAAATTTGATGAGGCAATAAAACTATATGAGAAAGCTTTATCAATCTCAAATCAAAATCCTGTTGCATCATATTCTTTGGCATTAGCTCATCAAGGAATAGGTGATTTTGAAAAAAGTATTTTTTACTCTAAACTAACATTAAAGATAGATCCAAATTTTACTAGAGCCGATCATTTAATAAGTCAGTCAAAACAATATGATGTTAGTGATGATCATTATTTGGAGTTAAAACAAAAAATCAACAATTTTGATTCAGATAATTTGGGAAAAATTGATATATATTTTTCTTTAGCAAAAGCTGAGGAAGATATTGGCAATATAAAAGAAGCTTCTCTAAATTTGATAAATGGAAATAAATTAAAAAAGAAAATTTTAAATTATGATGTAAGAAATGAGCTAAGTTTATTTAGTGATATAAAAAAAAAATTTACTGAAAACAAATTAAAACCTCAATCAGACAAAATTGGAGAAAATATAATCTTTATTTTAGGAATGCCTCGATCTGGGACATCTTTAGTTGAACAGATCGTTTCATCTCATAGTGAAGTTTTTGGGGGTGGCGAACTTCCAATATTACCGAATATAATCAAAGATGTTTTTATTAATAATGAAAAATCTCTTAATGATGATTTTTCTAATTTAATTAATGATTATTCAATTATAAACAAACTAAGGACAAATTATTTAGATTTCATTAAAAACTTTGAATCTCCAAAAAAATATATAACTGATAAAGCTCCACTTAATTTTAGATGGATTGGCTTTATAAATCTTTTATTCCCACAATCTAAAATTATCCATTGTATAAGAGATCCAAAAAATAATTGCTTATCGATGTATAAGAATTTATTTGAAGGTGGTTTAAACTTTACCTACTCTCAAGAAGATCTAGCTGAATATTACAAAAATTATCAAGGTCTCATGGATTTTTGGAAATCGAATTTCCCTGAGAAAATTTTTGATATTAAATATGAAGATTTAATTAGAAATCCAGAAAAAGAGATAAGAGATATAATAAAATTTTGTAATTTAGAATGGGATGAAAAATGCTTAGCTTTTCATAAAAATAAATCGCCTATTAAAACCATGAGTACATCTCAGGCAAGAAAACCTATATACAAATCTTCACTAAAAGCTTTTGATAAATTCAAAGAATACTTAACGATATTGGAAAATAAGCTGTAAAAAAAAAGCCCCAACTGTAAAGTCGGGGCTTTTAATATTTTATCTAAATTAGATTAGAACGCAAAAGATACAGCGATTTCTGTATTTTCGTCTTTAGCTGTATCAGCTGAAGAGTTGTCATTGTCAGAAACTTCGTTTCTGTTTCCAGCAATTTTCATAGAACCCATAGTGTAAGCTATAGCGATACCTTCACCTTCTTCAGTGATGTTAGCAGCAGAAGGATTGTCAAATTCTACTTCTCTTTCACCATAAGAAATTGATAGGTTTTCGTTTATGTTCCATGCTAGACCCCAAGCGTCAACGTTTTGGTCAACACCTGCAGATGCACCTTTTTTGATGTGAGACATTTGGTAACCAAATGTAACTGGACCATATGAGTAGTTTACGAAACCAGTCATATGCTCGTCATCACCATTTTCGTCATGAGCAGCTGTTACAGTTTGTGAACCGTTCTCAGCTTCACCATAACCAGCACCCCAAGAAAGTCCGTCAACACCGAACATATCTCCAGAACCAGTTAATGCAAAGTCATAAGCGCTTTGACCAGCACCTGATACTCCACCGTCAGAGTTCTTAGTACCTGAACCTCTTCTCATAGCACCGTTAAAAGTAACTCCACCTATTGTTTTGATGTAGTTAAATACACCTGAAGAACCAGCTGCACCAACTAAACCATTAGCACCAGAAGAACCATCTGTATCAATGTTATCCCAGATTTCTTCAGCTGCTGTTGGAGTTTTATCATCGATTGTTCCAAGACCTGAACCAGAACCTTGGTCGAATGCTAAAGTTCCCATGTCGCCCATATCAATAGACAATCTAGCTGATGACATACCAGCAAATTGGTCTTTTGAAGTTTGCATGTAAGAAACAGTCATACCATTTACATCACCTGATGCAGTGAATGATAAGTTTGTTTTCATACCAAACGGGTTACCTGTAGCTTCCGTTGTATCTTTAGTTGTGTAAGTTAAAACTGAAGCACCACTTACAGACATTTCAGCAGCATTAGCTGAAACAGCAGCAAGAGAACCAGCTAAAGCTGTTAAACCTACTTTTTTAAAATTATTCATATTTTCTCCTTTTGTTGTTAATTCATATATGAATGAGGGTAAATTATTAGGAAAGTCTCAATTTTAAACAATTATTAGCTAATTAAGGCTTTTTTTTCAATTTTGTTGTATTTTTATCACACATGATAAATACATCTTTTATTTAATAAAATAAGCTATTATTACAAGAATTGAAATGAATTTATGAAAAAGCTTATTTTATTTATATCAATCATGTTATTTTTCAACTCCTGTGGGATATATAGACCTACAGATGCGAGAAAAGTTCCTGTTAATGCTGATGAAAGAATTAAAAAAAACATGGAAGAAGGAAGAGGATTTAGGATCGCGGGGTTAGGTAAAAAAGGAGGTGACTTTATGTTTTCATCTGCAAACCCAATGTGGAGGGCCTCGATGGATAAATTAAGTTTTGCGCCTTTGAGTGTTGTTGATTACGGAGGAGGTATAATCATTACAGATTGGTTTAGCGAAGGAGACAGTAACGAAGAAATAAAAATAGCTGTAAGATTTTTATCAAATGAAATTAGATCTGATGCTATTAAAATTATAATTCATAAAAAAAAATGTGAAACGTTTAATAATTGTAAAATTAGCACAATTGAAAACTCAACGAATAACGAAATAAAATTAGCAATTTTAAAGCAAGCTGCAAGAATAGAAAAACAAGATCTGGTTAAAACAAAAAAAGAAATTGGTGATGTAAAATTACCGAAAAACTTTTAAGAACTTAAAATTAAAACCTTAAATGTCTGAGCCATCAAGATATAATTTCAAATTAATTGAAGAAAAATGGCAGTTATTTTGGCTTAAAAATAAATCATTTAAAGCAGAAATAGACCATAAGAAAAAAAAATTTTATTGTCTTGAAATGTTTCCTTATCCATCTGGTAAAATTCATATGGGACATGTGCGAAATTACACTATAGGAGATGTCTTAGCTCGTTACAAAATACTTCAAGGTTTTAATGTGTTGCATCCAATGGGTTGGGATTCATTTGGGATGCCTGCTGAAAATGCAGCAAGGCAGAATAATTTAAACCCAAAGAATTGGACAGAAAATAATATTAAGATCATGAAAACACAATTAAAAAAACTTGGTTTATCAATTGACTGGGATAGGGAAATTTCAACCTGCTCTACTGATTATTACAAACATCAGCAAAAAATTTTTTTAGATTTATTCAATAAAGGTTTAGTTTATCGAAAAGAAAGCTATGTTAATTGGGATCCAGTTGATAATACTGTTCTAGCCAACGAGCAAGTGATTGACGGTAAAGGATGGAGATCAGGCGCAACAGTTGAGAGAAAAAAACTTAATCAATGGTTTTTTAAGATATCGAGTTTTTCTGAAGAGTTATTGAATGATTTAGAAAATCTAGAACAATGGCCAGAAAAAGTAAAAACGATGCAAAAAAATTGGATTGGAAAATCCTATGGATGTGAAATCAATTTTAAAATAGAAGGTTCTGAAAAAATAAAGTCTATTAAATGTTACACTACAAGACCTGATACTCTTTTTGGTTTCTCCTTTTTAGCTTTATCAGTCGATCATCCATTATCAAAATTTTATGAAAATGATAAAGATTTTAATGAATTCAAGAAAGCATGTTCAAAGACTGGTACGACAGAAGAATCTATTGCTCAAGCAGAAAAAATTGGTTTTAAGACAAATCTTATGGCTATTAATCCTTTAAATGAAAAAATTAAAGTCCCTGTTTATTTTGCAAATTTTGTTTTAATGGACTATGGATTCGGGGCTGTTTTTGGATGCCCAGCTCATGACCAGAGAGATTTTGATTTTGCAAAAAAATATAATTTAGAAATTAAAACTGTAGTAAAGCCTAAAAATGAAAATGATAATTATATTGTTAATAAAGAAGCTTATTCAGGATCTGGCTTAATAATAAATTCAGAATTTTTAAATGGCTTATCAGCACCTGATGAATCTATTGCTGAAACCATAAAGATTTTGGAAAAAAAGAAAATTGGGAATAAAAAAATTAATTATAGATTGAAAGATTGGGGAATATCCAGACAAAGATATTGGGGTTGCCCAATACCCATGGCTTATGATGCCAATAATAATTTGAAACAAATTCCTGATAAAAATTTGCCAGTTTTATTACCAGAAAATATAAATATACAAACTAGTGGAAACCCTTTAGATGCTGAAGAGGACTGGAAAAATATAATTATTGATGGAAAAAAATATAAAAGAGAAACTGATACATTAGATACTTTTGTTGATTCATCTTGGTATTTTTTAAGATTTTGTTCAGCGAATAACAAAGAAAAAAGTTTTGACGAAAATGATTTAGACTATTGGATGCCAGTAGATCAATACATTGGGGGTGTAGAACATGCCATCCTTCATCTTTTATATTCTAGGTTTTTTACTCGTGCAATTAGACTAAATAACAATAAAATAAAAATTAAAGAACCATTTAAGGGCTTATTCACCCAAGGAATGGTTTGTCATCAAACCTATAAAGATGAAAAAGGAAATTGGCTAAGTCCAGATGAAGTTTTTTCAGATGATGGTGTAAATTATCATTCAAAAGAACATCCAAACAATATTGTTAATGTGGGACCATCTGAGTCAATGTCAAAGTCTAAGAAAAATACCATTGATCCTGAAAAAATGATCCAGATCTACGGAGCAGATGCAGTAAGGCTATTTATTCTTTCTGATAGTCCTCCAGAAAAAGACATTCAATGGTCAGAAAGCGGTATGTCATCTGCTTTTAAGTTTATTCAGAAATTTTGGCTCTTAAATGATCAAATTAATAAACTAATCAAAAAAGAGAAAGTAAATTCAAAAAAAGAAATTGAATTTTTTACTAATCAATCAATCGATAAAATTAACTTTGCTTTAGAAAAATTTAGATACAATGTTATAATTGCTGTTTTTCATGAAATTTATTCTTACTTAAAAAAAATTGTAGAGGAAAATAAAAATTACGAAAATTTGCAAATTAATTTTGAAAAAATTTTAGTTGTTATGTTACCAGTAATACCACATATAGCATCTGAATGTTTATCTAAACTTGGTTTAAAAAAAATGCATTGGCCTCAAGTAGATCAAAAGTATCTTAAATCAGATGAAAAAATTATTGTAATTCAAATTAATGGAAAAAAAAGAAATACAATCAAATTAATAGATGAAATCAAAGAAAATGATTTATTAGAGAAAATCAAAGAAATGAAACTTGTTGATAAATATATTGATAACAAAAAAATAATTAAAACTATTTATGTTAAAAATAGATTAATTAATATTATAATAAAATAATGCGAAATTTTTTAATAATATTTATATTCTTCCTAACTAGTTGTGGTTATCAACCATTATACTCTAATAAAAATTTTAATAAACCTTCTTTCAAAGAAATAGAATTTTTTGGTGATAAAGATATTAATCGAAATTTTATCTCATCAACATTTTTAAAACAAGATCAACAAAATTTTACATATGAAAAACTTATATTAAAAAATAATAAAACAATTTCAGAAACATCTAAAAACTCCAAAGGACAACCAGAGTCTTTTCGGATGACAATTGATTTACAAATAACTTTGATTGATAAAGGAAAAACTCTTAAACAAAAAACATTTAAAGAAGAATTTTCTTATAAAAATATAGAAAACAAATTTGATCTTTATGAGTATGAAATTAATGTTCAAAACAATTTAATAAACAAAATAACTGAAGAACTAATTATTTATTTAAATCTATAAATGATAATAAAGTCATTTGAATTAAATCCAAATAAAATAAAAAACATAAAATTTTTTTTGTTTTATGGTAATAATAAAGGTCTTATTGAACAGACAATAAAAAATCAATTTCAACACTTTTCTCAAGATAATATTCAAAAATATGAAGAAAGTGAAATTATCAAAAATTCAGATAACATTTTAACAAGTTTCTTTAATAAATCTTTTTTTGAAAAAGAAAAATTTATACAAATTAATAGAGCAAGTGATAAATTATATAAATTTATAGAAGAGGCCTTAGAAAAAAATATTGAGGATGTTACTATTTTATTAGTTAGCGAAGCCTTAGAAAAAAAATCTAAAATAAGAAATTTATTTGAAAAATCAAAAAATACAATATGTGTACCTTTTTATGAGGATAATTTAAAAACATTAAGTTCAATAGCATTTAATTTTTTTAAAGAAAAAAAATTATCTTTATCACAACAAAATATAAATTTATTAGTTGAACGAAGTCGTGGAGACAGAATTAATTTGTTAAATGAACTTGATAAAATCGAAAATTTTCTGAGGGATAAAAAACAAATTAACTTGGAAGAAATTCTTAAATTAACTAATTTAAGTGAAAACTATGATTTAAATGAATTAGTTGACTATTCATTAACAAAAAATCAAAAAAAATTAATAAACATACTCAATGAAAATAATTTCACTGGAGAAGATTCAATAATTATTCTTAAAATATTTATTAGAAAACTTAAAAGATTATCAAAAATCCACTTACAAAATTTACAAGAAAGAAATATTGAAAAAACTATTTCAAATTTTAAACCTCCTATTTTTTGGAAAGAAAAAGATATTTTGAGAGATCAACTTAAAATTTTGCATTTAGATAAAATAAAAGAACTACTAATTGAAGTAAATAAGGTGGAATTATTAGTAAAAAAATATCCTACAAATTCGACAAATTTAGTGACAAATTTTGTA
The DNA here is from genome assembly GCA_902630945.1 of uncultured Pelagibacteraceae bacterium. Taxonomy (GTDB): domain Bacteria; phylum Pseudomonadota; class Alphaproteobacteria; order Pelagibacterales; family Pelagibacteraceae; genus Pelagibacter. Next base: position 65,698 of record CACOWV010000001.1, on the reverse strand, counting down.
TTAGAACAAACTAGTAATTAGCTTTTATAATATCTATTATCTTATTAAGTTGTTCCAAGTCATGATAGGAAAAAGTAATAGTTCCTTTGTTTTTACGATTGTTTTTTATAATGACACTTAATCCGATTTTATCTGAAATTACTTGCTCCAAATTTTTTATGTTAGGATCTTTTGAAAATTTCGTAAATTTGGATTTTTTTTTAAAAATTTTAACAAAATTTTCTGTTTGCCGAACTGATAATTTTTTTTCTATTATTTTATTTGCAACAAAAGAAGCATTTTCTAATCCAACAAGAATTTTAGCATGACCTGCTGTAAGTTTTTTTTTCTCTACAAAATCTAAAACATCTTTAGGTAAATTAAGTAATCTTAAGGAATTAGTAATATAACTTCTGCTTTTACCTATAAATTTAGATACTTTTTCTTGGTCATACAAAAACTCATCTATTAACTTTTTATACCCTTGAGCCTCCTCTAAAGGATTTAAATCATGTCTTTGTACGTTCTCAACAATAGCAAATTCAAGTGATTTTAAGTCGTCTGCTTCAGTCACAACAACTGGAATATCATGAAGACCTGCCTTTCTAGCAGCTAACCACCTTCTTTCACCTGCAATAATTTCGAACTTAGAACTTTCTGAATTTGATTTTCTTACAATAATCGGCTGAATTACACCACGTTCTTTTATTGAATTTGTCAAATCATCTAAATTTTCTTCATCAAAATTTTTTCTTGGTTGAAATTTATTAGGCACTATTTCACTTAACAAAAGCTTATTTGTACTAGTTTCAACTTTGGTTTCACCAATTAAAGATGATAGGCCTCTTCCTAGTCCTTTTTTTATTTTAGACACCATTAAGCTGCACTCCCAATTTGTTTTTCTTGAACAATAAATTCGTCGGTAAAGTTATAATAAGATTTGCTTCCTGGACAACTTTTGTCATATATAAGAACTGGTACCCCATGTGATGGTGCTTCGGACAATCTCACATTTCTAGGTATCACTGTTCGATATACTTTATCTTTGAAATAATCTCTTGCCTCTTGCTCTACTTGAGATGAGAGTTTATTTCTTCGATCATACATAGTTAATAATATTCCTTGTATCTCTAAATCTGGATTGAGATTAATTTTTATACGATCAATTGTTTTCATTAGTTGAGTTAAACCTTCTAAAGCAAAAAATTCTGTCTGCAGTGGAACTAAAAGTGAGTTTGATGATACTAAGGCCATTACTGTTAATAAACTAAGCGATGGTGGACAATCTATAAGGATATAATCATATAATGCTCTAGAATCGTTTAAATATGCGGTTAATTTAGACTTTAAAATGAATGCTCTATCATTATCACCAGCAGTTTCTACCTCTAAACCTGATAGATCTACATTTGAACTAATTAATTCTAAATTTTCGAACTTTGTTTTTTTTATTACATTTGCAACTGGCATAGAGCCGTTCAATATTCCATAAATAGTTTGGTCAGACCTCTCAGTATTGGATAATCCTAAACCTGTTGTTGCATTTCCTTGCGGATCAAGATCAATAACCAAAATTTTTTTTCCAAGTTGAGATAAAGCAGATGCTAAATTTATTACGGTTGTTGTTTTACCAACACCCCCTTTTTGATTAATAATCGAAATTATTTTCATGAAATCTTCTTCCTTATATTTTTGACGTTTAATATAAAAGAGCCTTTGCTTGTAAGGCTACTTTTCTCTTCATAATCTATTTCCCATTCTCTGAGTGCTTCATTCAAAATTTCTCTACCAGTATTACCCATAAAAAAAATTATGTTTTTAAATTTTTTAAAATTTTTATTTACTAAGTTGAGAATTATTGGCATTGGTTTAAAAGCTCTAGACATTATCGTACCCGTCTCAACATTTTTAACTGTAAAAATATCTTTTTGAATTACCTCTGTGTTCAAATTTAACTTTTTTGAAACTTCTTTTAAAAATACGCACTTATGATAACTTTTTTCATAGAGATTTATTTTCATCTCATTTTTTATCTTTTTCATAGCTATAGCTACGATTAAGCCTGGCATACCACCACCTGTTCCTAAATCACAGGTTGTATTATAATTTAAATCAACAAAATCAATAATTTGCGCTGAATCTATTATATGACGCTCTCTTATTGCCTCTTTTTCAAGCATTTTTTTGCTTATTATATTTATTTCCTGATTTTTAGCTAAGATCATTGAGATTAGGCTTTCAAATTCATTACAAGTTTCACGTGAAACATTTAGATTTAAAATTTTAGAGTAAGAATTTAAAATTACATTATCCATTAAGCTATATGCTTAATAGACTTTCTTTTAACATGTGACAACAAAATATATACTGCTGCAGGTGTAATTCCGTCTATTCTCAGTGCCTGACCCATAGTTTTAGGCCTTATTTCCTTAAATTTAGCTTTAACCTCGTTAGAAAGGCCTGAAAATTGATCATAATCAATATTATCGGGTATTGTTAAATTTTCATCTCTTTTGAACGCTAAGATATCTGCCTTTTGCTTTTTTAAGTAACCCCTATAATGCGAGTTAATTTCAATTTGCTCGTCGATCTCTGAACCATTATCTAAAATTTCAGGCCAAATCTCTCTAATTTTAGTCATATTAACTTCTTTTTGAGTTAAAATTTCTTCAGCTGTTCTAAAAACTCCATCTTTAGCAATTTTTATACCGAATTTGTCTGCTTTGGAAGGCGAGATATTTAAAGTAGCCATTTGCATTGATATTTTACCTAACTTTTCGAATTTATCCTCGAAGATTGCTTTTCTTTTATCTGAGATTAGTCCTATTTTTATCCCTTTATTTGTTAGTCTCAAATCAGCATTATCAGATCTAAGACTTAATCTATATTCAGCTCGAGAAGTAAACATTCTGTAAGGCTCAGCAACACCCTTTGTAACTAAATCATCAATCATTACTCCAATATAAGCGTCTGAACGATCTAATATAAATGGCTCCATATTTTTTAAAGACAGAGCTGCATTAGTTCCCGCTACAAGCCCCTGAGCTGCTGCTTCCTCATACCCTGTTGTTCCATTAATTTGACCTGCAAGATATAAATTCTTTATTTTTTTTGTTTCAAGAGTTAAAAAAAGTTCTCTAGGGTCAATATAGTCATATTCTATAGCGTATCCTGGTCTAATTACTTTAACATTTTCTAAACCATTGATATTGTTGAGTATTTCGTGTTGCACAACCTCTGGTAGAGAAGTAGATATACCATTAGGGTAAACTGTATGATCATAAAGGCCTTCTGGCTCTAAAAATATCTGATGTCTTATCTTATCAGCAAATTTTATTACTTTGTCTTCTATTGAAGGACAATATCTTGGACCTACACCCTGTATACTACCTGAGTACATTGCACTTCTTGTTAAATTTTTTTTAATGATCTTATGTACCTTTTCATTGGTGTATGTCATTGAACATGACACTTGTTTATTTTCATTTTTTTTTGTTAAGAAAGAAAAAAAATAAGGATCATCATCTGCAAATTGTTTTTCTAAATTTTGAAAATTAATTGTTCTAGAGTCTAACCTTGGAGGTGTACCAGTTTTAAGCCTACCTATTTTAAAATTGTATTTCTCAAGCTGTTCGCTCAAACCAGTGCTTGGTTTTTCGTCAAATCGACCTGCGGGCGTTTGGTCATCACCAATATGTATTAAACCATTTAAAAATGTACCAGTTGTTAAGATTAACTTGCTACAACTTATTTTATTGCCTTTAGCAGTAAAAAAGCCACTTATTTCTTTTTTTGTGAAAATAAACTTAATTACAGGATCAGAAAAAATGCTTAAATTACAGTAGTTTAGAAGTTTTTCTTGCATAAATTTACGATATAATGATCTATCAGATTGAGTTCTAGGTCCCCTTACTGCTGGACCCCTACTTCTATTTAGCAATCTGAATTGTATTCCAGACTTGTCAGCTACTACTCCCATAACCCCATCTAAAGCATCAATTTCTCTTACTAGATGACCTTTACCTAGACCACCAATAGCAGGATTACATGACATTTCACCAATGGTATTTTTATTGTGGGTGAAAAGCGCAGTGTTAATTCCAAGCCGTGCAGATGCCGCTGCCGCCTCACAACCTGCATGGCCTCCTCCGATCACAACTACATCAAAAGATAGATCTTTTTTCATGATATAAATTTATATTTGATTTAAATATTTACAAGATTTGAGTTTTTTTTCTTAAATAAGCTACATTTATCAACGAAAATGGTAAAAATATGCCTTAAAATACAGCAAAAATGCTATTATTTTCCAATACAAAAATCGTTGAAAATACTACCTAATATCTCCTCTACATCAACTTTGCCAACAATCATACCCAAATGTCTAGTTGCTAGTCTTAAATCTTCAGCTGCTTTATCAAAATCTTTTTTATCATTTTTGTCTATAAAGTTTTTTAAAAAATCCGCGCACTGAATCAAATGTTGTCTGTGTCTCTCTCTGGTGATTAAAATATCCTCCTCAGAAATAAATTTTTTTTTTAATTTATTTTTTATTTTTGAAATTAGTTTATCTATATTTAGATTATTCTTTAATGATATAAGGACATGATCCAGCTTAGAAATTTCTGAGCTTAATTCTTCCTTTAATAAGTCAGACTTATTGACTACTAGAATTGCATCATTTTTAATCAGATCGTTCATAAAACTACTAAAATCAACCCTTTTTGCGTCAATAACAACTAGTTTTAGATCAGCATTTTCAGCTTTTTTGAGTGATAATTTAATCCCCTTTTTTTCAATTTCATCTTCTGAGTCTCTTATACCTGCCGTATCTGAAATTATTACAGGATATCCATCTATATTTAAGTGTGTTTCAACAACATCTCGTGTAGTTCCTGCAATCTCGGACACTATAGCAACTTCTCTATTTGCTAGATTGTTTAATAAACTTGATTTACCAACATTTGTTGGACCTACAATTGCAATTTTGAATCCTTCTCGAATTATTTCCCCCACCTTTTGATCGTTTAGAATTTTTTTTATCTCAGTTAAAACATCATAAGAATCTTTTTTAATTTTTTTTAGATTATCTTCAGGCAAGTCTTCCTCTGGAAAATCTATCTTGGCCTCTATAAAAGATAAAATTTTTAATAGTTTTTCTCTTAGCTCGTTAAATTTTTCAGAAGACTTTCCTTTCATAATTTTTATAGCCTGCTGTCGCTGAATTTCAGTTTCCGCTGAGATCAAATCAGCAATACCCTCAGCTTTTAACAAATTTATCTTCCCATTCTGAAAAGCAAGTTTAGTAAATTCCCCTGGTTCTGCTAATCTGCAATTTTTTACCTTTGAAATTTCATTTTGTACCGCCAATACAACAGTTTTCCCTCCATGGACATGAATTTCAGCCATATCCTCTCCTGTGTAGCTCTCTGGGCCAGGAAACCAAATAATTATCCCTTCATCGATAAGTCTAAAAGTGTTGATATTGTTTATTTTTCGAAGCGTAGCTAGTCTAGGCGTTGGTAATCCACCTTTTGTAAGGGATTTAATAACCTCTGATGCTTCTGGACCAGAGATTCTAATTATTGCTACCCCAGAAACTCCAGGCCCGGTAGATAATGCATATATTGTCATCTAAAATTTGATTAATTATACACTTCTTTCAGTAATTTAAAAAAATTTTTTGAAAATTTTTTTGTATCAAAAAGGGGAGAAGATAAACAAGAAGAATAAATTTTATTGCTTATTTTTGATAATAAAATCTTATCTTTTGCAAGATTACTTGCCTTTAAAATATAATCATTTTCATTTTCTGCAATTAATTCGTCTAAATTTAAATTTTTATTTATGGACTCACCACACCTTGATTTAAAATTAAATCCCCTCATAGTCAAAACAGGCACACTCATCCATATAGCTTCGAAAGAGGTTGTTACGCCGTTATAAGGGAATGTATCCAAAGCTATATCTATGTTATTATAAAGTTCTAAATGATCTTTATATGTATCTTTATGATCCAAAAATATAATTGATTTATCGACACCATATTTTTTAAATAATTCATATAATCTTTTTTTTGTTTGAATTCTTGTTGATGTTTTTAATACTAGTTTAGAATTGTGAATTTTTTTTATGACATTTGACCAAGTCTTTACTACCGTTTCATTGATCTTATTAAAATTGTTAAAAGACCCAAATGTTATAAAACCATTTTTAGTATGTGGAAAAATTTTTTCTTTTCTTTTAATTGTGAGACCAGAGTGAGCATTCCAAATTTCAGGTAAAAAAAGTACTTTTTCTGAATAGTGTTTTTTCTCATTCTCATATATTAAATTTTTATCAGCAATAATATAATCCATGTTTTTTATTCCCAAAGTATTACAATAACCCAACCATAATATTTGAACTGGAGCAATTCTAAGATTTAATAATTCAATTCTTTGCTCTGAAGTTACGCCCATTAAGTCTATTAGGATGTCGATTTTTAAATTTCTTAATAATTTAAGAGCTTCAATATCACTTAAACTGCTAATGTTGATGTTTTCATCTACTTTTTCAGACAGTTTTGCAAAAGTGTCATCATCTATTTCTTGATTACTTATCAGGACTACTGAAAAAATTTCTTTATCATAATTAACTAAAATATCTTTTAAAAAGTATGTAATTGAATGTTCTCCTCTTAAATCAGCAGATAAGAACCCAATTTTTATTTTTTCACCATTCGATTTTCTAATTTTTGGTAAAAGGTCGACACCCACATTGCGTATTTGGGTGTTTAAAAATCTGCCATACTCAAGAAATTTTTCCTGTGACCAATCTTTTTGAAAATTTTTGAAGTATATATATGAACAAAGATTTCCAATTGAAAAATCTTTGTTCCTTATAATATCCTCATATAAAAGAACTATTTGATCTACGCTATTTAAGCGTCTAAAAACTCTGATCATTTCTATAAAAAGCCTTTTATCGTATTTCCAAAAAATTTTAGCTTTATTAAAATGTTCAAAAACTTTATTTAGAATTAAGTCAGATTTATCAATATCATAAAGATCTACGGCTGTTTTAATGAAATTTTGTAAACAAATTAACCCATTCTTTGTCTCTTTTTCTTTAAGGAATCCTCTCTCAAAGTCACTTAATCCAGAAATTAAATTAATTTTATCGCTTTTGTTTTTATTTATTTTTGATGCACCAAGAAGATTTAATATTCCCGCAGATTTATCCTCATCTTTTATTTGATTTTCAATTAAAAATTCAACTTCATCAAATTTTTTTTCTTCAAATAACTTTTTTAATTTTAATTTTAGATCCTGAGACAAGACCATTTGATAAAACCTTAAGAAGGTTTATTCATTGAATTAAAGAACTCTGCATTATTTTTAGTATCTTTTAACTTAGAGCTGATAAACTCTATTGCATCCATTGTGCCCATTGGGGCAATAATTCTTCGTAGAACATTCATTTTTTGTAAATCATTTTTGTCGAATAATAGTTCTTCTCGCCTAGTTCCAGATTTAGTTATATCCATTGCTGGATATATTCTTTTATCGGCTATTTTTCTATCAAGTACGGTCTCGCTATTTCCTGTCCCTTTGAATTCCTCAAAAATTACTTCATCCATCCTACTTCCAGTATCGATTAAGGCTGTGGATATAATTGTTAATGAACCACCCTCTTCAATATTTCTAGCAGCACCAAAAAATCTTTTGGGTCTTTGAAGGGCGTTAGCATCTACACCACCGGTTAAAACTTTCCCAGAACTTGGTATCACAGCATTATATGCTCTTCCCAATCTAGTAATAGAATCTAACAAAATAACAACATCTTTTTTATGCTCTGTTAATCTTTTGGCTTTCTCTATCACCATTTCAGCAACAGCAACATGTCTTTGGGCAGGCTCATCAAATGTTGAACTAATAACCTCGCCTTTAACTGTTCGTTGCATATCTGTAACTTCTTCAGGTCGCTCGTCAATTAACAACACAATTAGATAACATTCTGGATAATTTTTAGCAATTGAATTTGCGATACTTTGTAAAATCATTGTTTTACCAGCTTTAGGTGGTGAAATTATAATTGATCTTTGACCTTTACCTATGGGGCTTACAAGATCAATTAACCTTGGTGTTAGGTCTTGTTTCTTGTCAGGTTTAACAGCTTCAACTTCCATAACAAGTTGTTTGTCGGGATATAGAGGGGTTAAGTTATCAAATGCTATTTTATGTCGTGATTTTTCTGGCTCTTCAAAATTTATTTTGCTTACTTGTAAAAGTGCAAAGTATCTTTCACCTTCCTTAGGAGCTCTTACAGGTCCTTCAACGGTATCACCAGTCCTTAAACCAAATTTTCTAATTTGGCTAGGACTCACATAAATATCATCTGGACCAGGTAAATAGTTTGACTCCATTGCTCTCAAAAATCCAAAGCCGTCTTGTAATAACTGCAGCACCCCTGCGCCAGTAATTTCTTCTTTTTCGGCAACTTTTTTTAATATTGCAAAAAGAATTTCTTGTTTTCTTAGAGTGCTAGCGTTCTCGATGCCAAGTTCTTCTGCCTGTGTAATAAGCTGTTCTGATGATTTAAGTTTTAGTTCTTGAATGTTCATGATTTGAAGTTATTAAGGACTTAATAGATAAAGTTAATATATATACTCTCTCAACTTTTTCAAGAGAGATCGTAACTATAAAAAAGTGCCGATATTTCTTGGTTTTCTAGTTATTTGACCACAATTCCTTAGCAAAATCGTCTACTTTAGACCAATCAGTAAATTCATAAGATTTGGAAGTATCTGTTGGCCCTTTGGTAATAAACATTATCAATTGAATAATATATTTATCAAAAAAACCGTAATTAGGATAATCAACTTTACCAGCAAATACAGCAATTTTTTTTGGAATCCACTTAGAAATTTTCAAAAACTTTTTTATATAAGGATTTGTGTTGGGAGAATTTTTTTCTAATTTTCTTGCAACCACATTAACTGAAAAAAAAATACCTTCTTTTTTCTCTAATAAATCTTTATGTAATTTTATGAATTTGTAAAGTTTTTTAGAATGTCGGCCATATCTTATACTTGCCCCTATTATAATCTTATTAAATTTAGATAAATCTAGTTTGGCCGCCTCATCTATAGATACAACTTTGGTTTTATTTATATCATTTGAAAATTTAATTATTCGCTCACAAATAGTTTTGGTATGACCGTCTGTACTTGAATAAATTATTAATGAAACCGGCATTTTACAAATATTACTTTGTATTCATTATTTGTTGTGGCATCTTTTGATAATATTTTTTATCAACTTTATATTCTATATCTTCTTTATCTTGCGCCGAACCCTCGGCCTGCACAAATGTATACTTTGCAAAATCTTTGCACCAATCTTTATTAGTATTTAGACATTTAACTGGATAAATATTGCCGCCCAGTTCTTTTGCCTCATTTACCAGCTCGTGTCCTAATTCATCGGTGGTTTCTAAACAGTCTGCTACAAAGCTTGGAGAGTATATTGCAATCTCTTTTTTACCATTAGAAATTAAATCTTTTACAACATCCTCGGTATAAGGTGTAATCCATTCTTCAGATCCAAATCGACTCTGAAAACTCATTATACACTGATCAGGTTTAATATTTTTAAGATTATTTGAGATTAGGCAAAACGTTTCATAACAATGTCTATAATAATCATCTCCTTTGTTTACAACTCGCCTTTTTTGCATTCCATGAAAGGTGATTACTAAATTATCAATTTTTTTTCCTTGTTTAATTAATTCATCTAGTTTTAGATCAATTTGATTAACAGAATTATCAATAAAAGCGTGAGTTCTATGAAAATTTGTTATCACTTCAAAAGTTGGTATCTTTACTCTTTTTGATAATTCTTTAGCAAGAGCATCTATTCCAGATGCAATTGTGCTTTCTGAATATTGTGGAAACATTGGTATAACAAGTAATTTGGTTGCGCCTATTCCCTTTTTTAAATCTTCTTCCCAACTATCATAAACCTCATTTACATAAGGAGGAGACAAAAGAAAAGCATGATTTACCTCAACATAACCTTTGGGGTCTATCTTTTTTAATTCCTCACTAACATTTTTTGTAAAATCTCTAGTATTTGTTATAAGTGGAAAACTCTTGCCATCCCAAATTCTTGCATAAAGCTTTGCGGACTTTTGTGGTCTAAAAGGTAATACGAAAAAATTTAAAATTATTTTCCATATCCAGGGATTTATATCAACAACCCTTGGGTCTCCCAAAAATGAACGGAGATATTTTCTCAAAGCCTTTGGTGTCGGTTTTTCAGGTGATCCAAGTTGAACAAATACTACTTTTGTTTTTCTTTTGGGGTGCTCGTAATTCATAATCTAATAATCCTTAACTATTTTCACTAAACAATCCATCATATTGGGGTCCGTTTCTGGCAAAACTCCATGACCTAAATTAAAAATATAAGGGTGATCTTTAAATATATCTAGATATTTTTTTGCCTCTTTTTTTAAATTTTCTTTATCAGTTAATAGAACCTTGGGGTCCATGCCGCCTTGTACAGGTATTTTAATATTTTTTGAAATTTTTATTGGATCTACTTCATAATCTATACATATGGCATCAGGTTTTACAGTTTCACAATAAGTTTTATAATCATTAATTCCTCTTGGAAAACATATAACAGGAATATTTAAAGATTTTGTGTACTCTACTAGATTTAAAGTTGGCGAATAAATATAATTTAATAAATCTTTTTTTTCTAATAAACCAGCCCAACTATCAAAAATTTGAATTATTTGAGCACCACTTTTTATTTGATTCTTAATATGAATTTTTAAAAATTTTTCTAAAATGATTAAAATTTTTCTTATTAAAATATCATCATCAAAAAAATTATCCTTTAATTTAATTTTTGGAGATTGTTTATTGATCATATAAACCAACAAAGTCCAGGGTGCACCCACGAAACCAATGGTGCTTTTATTCTTTAGTATTTCATCGTTTCTTACAGAATTAATTGCTTCATAAATTGGATTGATTTTTTTAACGAAATCGTCTTCATTAATCTCAGAAATCTCTTCTATATTAATATCCCCTAATAATGGGCCAAAATTTTTTTTAAATTCCACTTTTTGATTAAGGCCATAGGGAACCATTAGAATGTCAGAAAATATAATAGCAGCATCTAAATCAAACCTCTTGAGTGGTTGTAAAGTTATTTCGGTGGCTAAATTTTGATTTAAACATAATTTAATAAAATCAGAATTTTTTTTCCTTATTTCTCTGAATTCAGGTAAATACCTTCCAGCTTGCCTCATTATCCAGATAGGATTTATATCTGTCTTTTTGTTAATAATTACATCTTTGAGCATTGTCATAATAAATAAGTATAGTTTATTGTATTAGTAATATAGCCTGTGAATATTGGTGATTAAATTTAGTATACATTTTATAAACATTTTATTAACATTTAGATGCTTAATTTAATTAATTATATAAGAAAAATTGAAGCTTATTAGTAAATTATTAAAAATAGTTAAAAACTTTATACACTTGTTTAATAATGTTAATAAAACCCTTGTTTTACAACAAAAAAATTAAAATTTTATTATTGTCCAATTTGATTTAAATAATAAAAAGTTACTAACACTTAATACATGAACAATACATATCAAATTTATTTAATTTCTGACTCCACTGGAGAAACTCTAGATAGAATTTTTTTAGCTATAAAGGCTCAATTTAAAAATATAGATTATAAAATTCATACGTTTTCTTTTACAAGAACAGAAAATCAAATTTTAAAAATATTGTCAGAGGCAGAAAAATTTACTAATTCAGTAATTTTATATTCAATAGTTGATAGTAGCCTTGCTAAATATTTAGCAAATTCTAGTAATGATAAAAATATACCTTGTTTTGGTGTTTTGGGAGACCTGATATTAAGTTTTTCAAAATTATTAAACCAAAAAGCATCACATGTACCAAGTGGGCAACACGCACTTAATGAAGAGTATTACAAAAGGATTGAAGCAATTCAATTTACTATGAACCATGATGATGGAAATTTAGTTAAAGAAATTAAGAAATCAGATATAATTTTATTGGGAGTAAGCAGAACCAGTAAAACCCCAACATCTATTTATTTAGCAAACAAGGGATTTAAGACATCTAACATTCCATTAGTAAATGAAAAATCTATTCCAAAAGTTCTTAAAGAAAATCCCAAAATTACTTGTGTTATTGGGTTGAATACCGAACCTGAGAGGTTGGTAGATATAAGAAAAAACAGAATGAATTCACTAAAAGAGTCTGAAAATAAATCTTACACAGATATTGAGAACATTAGAAAAGAAGTTGATCATGCAAAAAATACTTTTAAAAAATATAATTGGCCAGTTATTGATGTTACTAGGAAATCCGTAGAAGAAACAGCTGCCTCTGTTATAAAAATTTACGAAATATATAAAAGTAATGACTAAGCTTATTCTTGCTTCAAAGAGTAAAGTTCGTAAAGAAATACTAGATAATAATAATATTGCTTCTAGTGTTGAACCCTCAAATTTGGATGAGGATGTTGTGAAAGAAAGTTTATTGAAAGAAAAAGCTTCACCAGAATTAATTTCAATAAGTTTAGCAGAATTAAAAGCGAACAAAGTAAGTCAAAGAAAAAATGATGTTTTAGTTCTCGGAGCAGATAGTGTCATCGATTTAGATGGTGAGCTAATTTCAAAACCAGAAAATAGGGAAGAAGCTATGAAAATTTTAAGAAAATTAAACGGAAAAAGCCACAATTTAATTAGCTCAGTATGTATTTCTAAAAATGGATCTATGATTTGGAAACATACTGATAAAGCCACCTTGAAAATGAAAGATATGACTGAAAATGATCTTAAAGATTATCTAGCAAAAATTTCAGATGATAAATTATTTGCCTATAATGTTTACCAGATTGAAGGGGAGGGTAGAAAATTATTTTCAGATATAAAAGGAGATGAAAATACTATAATGGGCCTTCCAATTGACAAAATTAAGGATTATCTAAAAAACTATGAATAAATATTTGGTAATTGGCAATCCAATTGAACATTCTTTATCTCCTAAATTACATAATTATTGGATAAAGAAAAATAATCTTAATGCAATTTATGAGAAAAAATTAGTTGTAGAAGAAGATTTAAAAAAATTATGTGATGATGTGCGTGATGGTAAAATTGAAGGTTTCAACGTTACTGTTCCTTTCAAAGAAAAAATTATAAAATATTTAGATGGCTATACTGATACAGCATTAGCTGTAAAAGCAGTAAATACAGTTTTTAGGAAATACGAGAATGGCGAATACATTGCAATGGGAGACAATACTGACGTTTATGGTTTTGAACAATCATGCCCATTAAAAAATTATTCTAAACAGGGAGCATCAGCATTGATTATAGGAGCAGGAGGTGCAAGCAAAGCTATAATACTTGGTTTGTGCAATCTCAATGTTAGGCGATTAGCAATAACCAACAGAACAAGAGAAAAAGCAGAAATTTTAATGGATCAAATAGTTACACCAGAGTCTTTTAGTGGACACTTCATATATGAATGGTGCAAAGATGAAGGAAATATGGGCAAACCTGATATTGTAGTAAATTGTACAAGCTTGGGTCTCAATGAGGAAGATAGAGTACCATTAAATTTTTCTAAATATAAAAAAAGATTTTTTACTAAGAAAGTTATTTTTTATGATCTGATCTATAATCCCGAAGAAACAAATTTTTTATTAAATGCAAAGAAAATTGGTCAACAAGCAATTAACGGAAAGATGATGTTTTTATATCAAGCTCAAAAATCTTTTACTATCTGGCATGGGATTAAGCCAGAAATTAATCAAGAGGTAATAAGTTTATTAAATGATTAGAATTGGAATTTTAGGGGATATTGGATCTGGCAAAAGTTATGTAGCAAATAACTTTGGATATCCAGTTTTTAATGCAGATTATGAAGTAGCAAAATTATATCAAAAAAATAGATTAATTTATAAAAAATTAAAAAAAATATTACCTAAATATTTTAATTCTTTTCCATTAAAAAAAGATGATATTTCCTTTGCAATTTTAGATAAAAAGACAAATTTAAAAAAAATTACTAAAGTTGTGCACCTTGAGGTAAGAAAAAAATTTAATATTTTTTTAAAAAAAAACAAAAGAAGAAAAATTGTCATTTTAGATATTCCATTATTGCTGGAAAATAAAATAAACACAAAAAAAGATATTTTAATATTTGTACAAGCAAAAAAAAAAGATATTCAAAGAAGACTTAAAAAAAGAAAAAATTACAACCCAAGATTACTTTATCGGTTTAGAAAAATTCAATTTTCCTCAAATCTCAAAAAAAAAAGATCTAACTTTATAATTAAAAATAATTTCTCTGAAAAATTTGTTAGAAAAAACATAAAAAATATCTTAAAAATAATTAAATCATGAAAGAAGTAGTTTTAGATACTGAAACAACAGGCCTTTCTATAAAAGATGGACATAGAATTGTTGAAATCGGATGTATAGAATTGGAAAACCAAATATTCACAAAAAGAAAATTTCATTGTTATTTAAATCCAGAGAGAAAAGTGTCAGAAAAAGCCCTTGAGGTTCACGGCTATACAGACGAATTCCTATCAGATAAAAAAAAATTTAGTCAAGTTGTTGATGAATTTCTTAATTTTATTGAGGGAAAGAGATTGATAATTCATAATGCCGAATTTGATTTGTCACACTTAAATAATGAATTAAAAATATTGGGAAAAAATTCACTTAAAAATGAAGTTATAGATACTTTAATATTGGCTCGTAATAAATTTCCTGGTTCTTCGGTAAGTTTAGATGCTCTTTGTAAAAAATATGGTATTGATAATTCAACAAGGACTCAACACACTGCTTTAATCGATTGTGATTTACTTTCAAAAGTATATATAAATCTAATAGATCAAAAAGAGCCCAAGCTTGATTTTAACAAACAAGAAATAGTAGAAAATAAAGATTTTATTTCAAAAAAAATTCTTTATTTTAAAAAAATCGTAAAATTAACTCCTAAAGAAATAGAAAATCATTCACGATATTTAAAAACAAATTTAAAAAAAAACTTTTTTAATTGAATCTTTGATTATAAAGCTCTTCAAAGTCGATTTTTTTTTCAAAATTAATTCCAGGATATCCAGAATTATGTAAAAGATTCAGAAAAGCTGTTTCAAGATTTGGGTAAATATCTTTTTGAACATCACATAGGATTATTTTTTCTAAGTCTTTTTTTTCTTTAATTTTTTCATCAACTCTTATTATTGTTGCGTATATCATTTCAAAATATGATTTTTTATCATTCTCGTTTTTATCCTCAAATTTTAACGTAGTATTTATCTCGATAAGTTTATTTTTAAGAGCTTTAGAGTTGATATCTATATTTAGCTGATATTTTGAAATATGATCTTTTACAAACAAATAAGTTTCTACGTCTGGGGTTTCACTAGACATATCTTTTATATACTTACCAAGTATTTTATAATTTTCGCTCATCATTATCGTCTATGTCTTCAAATTCTCCATCTATATAAGTTTTTGTTGGTGGTGTCTCTTTCTTAAACTTTTTTGTGAGTTTTCCAAAAATCAATTTTCTAGTTAAAGGAAAGATTAACAAAAATCCAACCAGGTCTGTTGCAAAGCCTGGAATGATTAATAAAAATGCTGCAAACGCTATCGCGGCACCCGAAATAATTTCATATGCAGGCATCTCACTTTTAATCATTTGTGAAATTCCCGATTTTAAAGTGTTTAAACCCTCATATCTTGCATAAATTATTCCAATAATTGCGGTTATAAAAATTAGTGAAATAGTATTTAATGCTCCTATTTGAGACCCAATTTTAATAAATAAGTAGATTTCAATTATAGGAACCAAAATAACGGTTAATAACACTGTGTTCATTTGTCTTTAATGTAATTGCTAGTTGAAATTAATCAACATAGTAATTAAATTATTAATATGAATTATAGTTTCGAATATATTGATATCATTCTACTTGCAATGATAGCTGGATTCATATTTCTCAGATTGAGGGGTATTTTAGGAAAAAGAACAGGTTTCGAGGGAAAAGCTCCGCCACAATTTGAGGAGATTTTAAAAAATATAGATCCACAAATAAAAAGTAATCAAAACAAAACCTTTGATGAAGAAGCTCAAAAAGAATTTATTAAAGGAGCAAAAATTGCATACGAAACAATAATCACAGATTTTAGTGATGATGATAATAAACTAATCAAAAGCAGACCTCTTTTAAGCAAAAAAATTCAAGATCAGTTTAATGATGCGCTTAGAGAAAGAAGCAAAAGAGGTCATTTTGCAGAAATCACATTTATTGGAGTAAATACTGCAAACATAAAAGAACATAAAAAAATAAATGATATATTAAGAGTAACAGTTAATTTTGTAGCAGAGGTAATAACCTGTATAAAAGACAAAGATAAGAAAATAATTTCTGGGGATCCAGAAAAAATAAAGAAAATCTATGACACTTGGGTATTTTCTAGAGACACAAGATCAAATAACCCTAATTGGCAACTAGTAGATATCTTAACATAATTGAACAAAAAAATTTCAGATAAAGATAAAAAAGACTGGGAAAATTTTTTATCTAATAGTGAAAGTCTGCCCAATAAAGATCTCAATTCAAAAGAAAAAATCGCAAAGAAAATAAAAACTTTTGATTTACACGGATTTTCACTTAGCGATGCTAATAAAAAAGTTACAGAGTTAATTTTAGATTCTTACGAAAAAAGAGTTAATAAATTACTAATAGTTACCGGCAAAGGTTTGCACTCACAAAATGAGAAAGATCCTTATGTTTCAAAAGACCTTGGGATATTAAGATACTCAGTACCAGATTTCATTAAAAGCAAACATGAATTGATGAATTTAATAAATAGCATTGAAGATGCAGACATTAGTGATGGTGGCGATGGAGCTTTTTATATTTTTTTAAAAAAAAAATTATAAAATAAACTTAGATAAGTCGGTATCTTTTACTAAATTATCTAAATTTTTATTTATATATTCTTTGTTAATTATTATTTTTTCTCCAGATCGATCGGTTGCTGTAAAACTAATGTCATCAAGAATTTTTTCAATAATAGTATGCAATCTTCTAGCACCAATATTCTCAACAGTCGAGTTTACTTCAGAAGCTATATTTGCAATTGTATTAATTCCATCCTCAGAAAATTCAAGTTCAACATTTTCTGTTTTCAGTAAAGCAATATATTGTTTGATTAAACTAAAGTCAGGTTCTTTTAAAATTCTTTTAAAATCCTCGCTTGTCAAAGCTTCTAACTCTACTCTAATTGGTAATCTTCCTTGTAATTCAGGCAACAAATCAGATGGCTTTGCAAGTTGAAAAGCTCCAGATGCAATAAATAAAATATGGTCTGTTTTGATAGGTCCATATTTTGTATTTACAGTTGTGCCCTCAATCAATGGCAATAAATCTCTCTGTACACCTTCTCTTGATACATCACCGCCCACTCTATCTGTTCTGCCAGATATTTTGTCTATTTCATCTAAAAAAACTATTCCGTTATTTTCAGTTGATATTTTCGCAGCTTTAACAATTTTATCCTGTTCAATTAATTTATCAGATTCATCATTAATTAAAATTTCATGTGATTCTTTTACTGTCATTTTCTTTTTCTTTTCTTTGGCACCCATCGATTTACCTAACATTTCTCCAATATTGATCATTCCAACATTTGCTCCTGGCATACCGGGTATTTCAAAGGACGTATTATTACTACCTGAGTCACTTACTGCTATTTCAATTTCATTGTCATCCAGGTCTCCATTTCTTAATCTCTTTCTGAAACTTTCCCTAGTTGCAAGGCTTGCTTTTTTTCCTACTAATGCATCTAAAACTTTTTCTTCAGCAAGCTTTTGTGCTTGAGCATGAACTTCTTTTCTTTTTTTAACTTTTTCCATTGAAATAGCTATTTCAATTAAATCTCTCACAATTTGTTCCACATCTCTTCCCACATAACCAACTTCAGTAAATCTTGTTGCTTCAACTTTAACAAAAGGTGCTTCAGCAAGTTTTGAGAGTCTTCTTGATATTTCTGTTTTTCCAACTCCAGTGGGACCAATCATTAGTATATTTTTCGGCAAAACCTCATTTTTCATTTCTCCTTTTAAAGCTTGTCTTCTCCACCTATTCCTTAGAGCTACAGCAACAGCTTTCTTAGCTTTGTTTTGTCCAACAACAAATCTATCTAATTCAGAAACAATTTCCCTTGGAGACAATGAACTGACTAAGGATTCGTTATCTTTTGAATTTTTATCTTTGGGTACCAGTGGAGTAACGTTAGATTTTTCCATTAAATTTTTTCAACCTTAATATTATTATTTGTAAAAACACAAATTTCAGAGGCAACTTCAATCGCTTTTTTAGCAACATCTTCAGCGCTCATGTCAGTCTCCATTAAAACTTTACCAGCAGCCAAAGCATAATTGCCACCAGACCCTATTCCAATAACATCTCCTTCAGGCTCTAGCACATCACCAGTTCCAGAGATTATATAACTATTTTCTTTATCTCCAATAGCCATTAGCGCCTCAAGTCTTCTTAAGTATTTATCTGTCCGCCAGTCCTTTGCTAATTCAACAGCAGCTCTAGACAAGTTACCAGCATGTTTTTCCAATTTTGCTTCTAATCTTTCGAATAAAGTTAGCGCATCAGCTGTAGAGCCTGCAAAACCAGCTACAACATTTCTTTTTTCAATTTTTCTAACTTTTGAAGCAGTGCTTTTGACAACAGTATTTCCCATACTGACTTGACCGTCACCTGCAACTACTACATTGCTATTTTTTCTTACTAATACAATTGTTGTCATAGGTTATAAGTGGATATTAAATTAAATAGTTCAAGTCCAAGTTTAGTATTATTGCCATAATTGGATAATATATGTATACCTATTTTTAAATATGAAACGTAAAGGCAAAATTAGCAGAAAAACCAAAGAGACAAGTATTAGTGTTGATTTGAACATTGATGGCAAAGGTAAATACAAAATTGACACAGGCATAGGTTTCCTTAACCACATGCTTGAACAATTATCTAAACATTCTTCAATCGACATGAACCTAAAAGCTAAAGGAGATACGCATATCGATCTTCACCACACAACTGAAGACACTGGGATTGCAATCGGTGAGGCTTTAAAAAAAGCCTTGAAAAAATCTGTTGGAATTAGAAGATATGCTCACGCAATGATCCCAATGGATGAAACTTTATCACGTGTTGCAATTGATATTTCGAATAGACCCTATTTAATTTGGAAAGTTAATCTTAAAGTCGAAAAGCTTGGAGAAATGGATACAGAATTATTTAAAGAATGGTTTCAAGCTTTTTCCCAAGCCGCTGGAATTACTTTACACGTTGAAAATATTTATGGTGATAACAGTCACCATATTATTGAGTCTTGTTTTAAAGGACTTGCAAGATCATTAAGAACTGCATTAGAGATAGACCCCAGGAATAGTAAATCAATTCCTTCTACTAAAGGCTCATTATAAAATTAATGAAAGTTACAATCGTTGATTACAACTCGGGCAATATAAGCTCGGTAATAAACTCTTTTAAAGAAGTTGCTAAAGACAAAGTAAATATCGAAGTTACCTCAGATTTAAATAAGATCAAATTAAGTGATAAAGTGGTTTTACCTGGGCAGGGCTCATTTAAAAGCTGTGTAGAAGCTTTAAACAATATTGATGGTCTAAAAGAAACACTTAACGAATTTGTAATGACCAATAAAAAACCTCTTCTTGGAATTTGTGTTGGTTTGCAGATGTTTGCTGATGTTGGCTATGAAGAAACTGAGACTAAGGGGTTAGGATGGATTTCAGGTAAAGTTTCGAAAATAGATAATCAAGGTGGAAAATTTAAACTTCCTCATATTGGCTGGAACCAAATCAATATTGTTAAAGATAGTAAAATTTTTAAAGATATAGAAAATAATTCTCATATGTATTTTGTTCATAGTTATGAATTTGTACCAGTTGATAAAAAAGTAGTTTCAGCAACAACAGATTATTCATCAAATATTGTTTGCTCTGTTGAAAAAGAAAATATTTTTGGAACCCAATTTCACCCTGAAAAGAGTGATAAATTGGGATTAAAAATTATTGAAAACTTTATAAAAATTTAAAATGTTTGAAAAAATTATTACAGATTTTTTTATGTTCTGCGTTTATATTCTTCAAGTGATAGGAGGCGCTCCTGGGGAATTTGGATTTGGTTATTATCTAGCTAACATTGTCATATTTGTTATTCTACAACCAGCTTTAATCTTATTATTTTTTATTCTTTGGAGAAAAGAAAAAAGAAAGAACAAAGAAAAATGAAAATATTTCCTGCAATAGATATTAAAGATAAAAAGTGTGTAAGATTAGTTAAAGGAGATTTTAATAATAAAACTGAGTACGAAATGTCTCCAGTTGAACAAGCTGGGAAATATAAAGATTACGGATTTAAAAATTTACACATTGTTGATTTAGATGGTGCTTTAACTGGTGAAACAGTAAATTTAGATATTATTAAAGATATAGTTGGTAAATTTAATTTAGAGATTGAGGTGGGCGGTGGTATCAGAAATTCTAGTAGTATTCAAAAATATATCGATGCTGGAGTTGAGAAAGTAATCTTAGGAAGTGCTGCTATAAGAGATAAAAAATTTTTAAAAGAAGCATGTGAAAAATTTCCAAATAAAATTGCTCTAGGCTTGGATGCTAAAGATGGGTATTTGTCAATATCTGGATGGAAAGAAAATTCTAACCAATTAGCTCTAGATTATTTAAAGGAAGTTAACAATTATGGTGTTAGTAGATTGATTTATACCGATATCAATCGAGATGGTATGAAACAAAGTCCAAATTTCGATGAGACATCAAAAGTTGCCGAGATTTCAAATTGCCCTGTGATAATATCTGGTGGTGTTTCTTCAATAGAAGATATTAAAAAGGCAAAGAATTTAAAAAATGTTGAAGGTATAATAGTTGGTAAAGCTATCTATGATGGTGATATTAAATTAGAAGAAATGGTAAAAGAAGATGCTTAAATATAGAATAATTCCTTGTTTAGACGTTAAAAATGGTCGTGTTGTTAAGGGTATTAACTTTATTGATTTAAAAGATGCAGGAGACCCTGTAGAGCAAGCAAAAATTTATAGTGATGGCGGGGCAGATGAGATTTGCTTTCTTGATATTACAGCCTCACATGAAAATAGAGATACTATTTATGAAGTTGTAAAAAAAACTTCAAAGGAATGTTTTGTGCCTTTAACTGTCGGTGGCGGTATAAGGAGTGTTGAAGATATCAACAAGTTACTAAATTGTGGTGCAGATAAAGTTTCAATTAATACTGCTGCAGTTGAAAATTCAAAAGTAGTTATTGATAGTTCAAAAAAATTTGGATCCCAATGTATTGTAGTTGCAATTGATGCAAAAAAAAATGGAGATAAGTGGGAAGTATTTACTCATGGTGGAAGAAATAACAGCGGCATTGATGCATTGGAGTATGCAAAGCAAATGGAAAAAAATGGTGCAGGAGAGCTGTTAGTTACTTCAATGGACCGAGATGGAACACAAGCTGGTTATGATATTGAATTAATGTCTAAAATTTCATCCAAGGTAAATATTCCTATTATTGCATCAGGTGGCGTGGGCAATTTAGATCACCTTGTTGATGGAATTAAATTGGGAAAAGCTAGTGCAGTTTTAGCAGCTTCTATATTTCATTATGGAAAACACTCTGTAAAAGAAGCCAAGGATTATTTGGACTCAAAAGGAATACCTGTTAGAATTTAGTATGTTTGATACTCTAAACAATTTAATTCAAATTATTAGGGAAAGAAAAGAAAAACCAATTGATGGTTCATATACAAACAAGTTACTTAAGGATAATTCTTTAAGTAAAGCAAAAGTACTAGAGGAAATTAATGAACTTATTGAGGCTGTAGAAAAAGATACCAATAAGATACATGAAAGTGCGGACGTTCTTTATCATCTAATCGTTTATTTAGAAGCAAACGATATAAGAATTGAAGATGTAATGGATGAACTTAAAAAAAGGAGAAAATAGAAAGGATGACGCATGAAACATGTAACCAAGAAAAGGCATATTGCAAAAACTTTAACATGGAGAGTTCTTGCAACCACCGATACGTTTATAATAGCCTGGTTTATAACTGGTGAATGGAATTGGGCTGGGGCTATAGCAGGAATGGAAGTAATTACAAAAATGTTCTTATACTATTTTCATGAAAGAGCTTGGTATAAATACATTAAGTTTGGGCTTGAACAAAAATAATTTATGGATCAATGAAACTAAAAGATTTTTTTTTTTCTTATATTCAATCGATCAAAGTAGACCTGGCCAAAAAAAAATATTTTAAAGCTTTTAGGAAATTATTTAATTACCCATATAAGTTTATTTTAAATAAATGTCGTGAACTTTTTTCTTTGGGCAAAAATAATTTAGATCAGAAAGAAAAGATTGATAGGAAAACAAGTTTTGATGATTTGTTTATTAAATTTAATTCAGATAAAGCTTCAAAATTTGTAATAAATAATGAAAAAATTAATGGGCATAATTATTCTCCTTTTTATGAAAAGTATCTCTCGAAATATAAGAATTTAAGAGATTTAAATATTTTAGAGATTGGCAGTTTAAGAGGTGCAGCTACAGCGAGCTTTTTTAATTATTTTGATACACCAAAGATTATTTGTGCAGATATAAATCCATTTCAATTAAAAGTATATTCAAAAAATATAAGACCAATTTATGTAGATACACAATCTAATGACATTCTGGAAAGACTGAGTGTTTTTTTGAATGAGGAATTTGATATAATAATAGATGACGGAAGTCATAATATAAAAGATCAAATAATTACTTTTAATAATTTTTTTAAAAAACTTAAAAAAAGCGGTATCTATATTATTGAAGATAGCTCTCAATATTTATCAGCTTTGCATTTAAATCCAGATAATTTAAAGTTTGGGGCAAAAGAAATAATAATTTCAATAAAAGATAATAATATTAAAAAAATACAATATATCTCTGATAGAGAAGCAGAAATAATGAATAAAATGATAAAAAATATATATATTGAAAAAGGAAATTATATCGAAAATAAAATCAATATTTCCGAGATAATTTTTATTGAGAAAAATTAGCTAATAAATATATAATAATTCTATGGAATATGATGATAATAATATTTTTGCAAAAATTCTTAGAGGTGAAATACCTTGTAAAAAAATTTACGAAGATAGTTTTGTTTTATCTTTTCATGATATTAACCCTCAAAAAAAAATTCATGCATTAGTTATACCAAAGGGTAGGTATATTGATTTAGATGATTTTAGCTTAAATGCTAACCCAGATGAGATAGTGGGATTAATTAGAGGAATTAACATTGTTGCAAAAAAATTAGGTATTTCAGTTGAAAATGGCAAAGGCTATAGAGCTTTGGCTAACATTAGTGACAATGGAGGTCAAGAAGTACCTCATTTACATTTTCATTTATTTGGCGGTGAAAAAGTCGGAAGAATGGTTGAGTGAATAAACAAATTGAAAGAAATTATCTAGAAATTAATTCTCTTGAGGAATTAAGAGAGTCTCATTCTCCTTCAGAAGATTATAAAATAAAATTTATACAACCAGCAAACTTTCAATTAAATAAATTTTTTTATAAAGAAGTTGGCAAAAAACACAATTGGATCGATAGATTAGAATGGAGCGATAGAAGTTGGATTGAATATGTGTCTAATAAAAACGTAAAAACATATGTATTAACTGCAAAGAATGATTTAGCAGGTTATTTCGAATTAATTTTACATTCTGATAAAAATGAAATTGAAATAGCTTATCTAGGCTTGTTAGAAGAATATCAAAATCAAAAATTAGGATCATATCTTTTATCTTCAGCAATCAAGAACTCTTTTTTAGAGGAAGCCAAAAGAGTATGCGTTCATACATGCTCATTAGATCATAAAAATGCATTAGACAATTACATTTCAAGAGGAATGAAAATTTTTAAAAAAGAAACAGTGACTATTTAATTTAATTTTGGTTTGGTAATTTAAATAAATTTTTTTCAAGTTTTTGGTTTTTTATTATTGAATTCAAATATGTTATACTTAAATTTTGATATATATCGAGTGTTTGCCAGCCTATTAGATTAAATGTTTTTTTATCGAAAAAAAGATTTATTTCGTTGTCGTTTTCAGAAAATTTAAAATTAACATATTTATTTTCTATGATCCTCGCACTTAAATTCGATATTTTTTTTAATATAAATTTTTTATCTAAAATAAGATTTAAAGGAGTTTTTTCTATTGGATAAATATAAAAACTATTGGACGTTTTTATTACAATAGATCTCCCATTTGAAATTAAAACTTTGTTATTTTGAAGATTATATTTACAGTTTATTTTTTTTGGATATTCAATAGTACATTTACCATTTTCAATTTTTCCATTTATATTTTGCTCAAAATCAAAAGTGATATTTTGAATATTTTCTAAATTTTGAATTATACCATCTTTTTCATTTGCAATTACTTTAGAAGATAAAATTAAAAATATAAGAAAATAAAAGATTTTTAGATTAAAGAACATCACGTTTTCCAACATGATTAGCTTTACTTACTATTCCTTCTGCTTCCATCATATCAATTATTCTTGCAGCACGATTGTAACCAATCTGAAGTTTTCTTTGGAGAAATGATGTTGATGCTTTACCTTCAGATTTAATTATTTCTACTGCTGTTTGATAAAGATCATCTTTATCCTCTTGATTTTTTGAAGTTTCATTAATTTCTTTCTCATCAACAAAGTTTAATATCTCATCAACGTAATCTGGCTCTGCTTGAGATCTTAAGAAATTATTTATTTTCTCTATTTCAACATCAGAGACAAATGGTGCATGAATTCTGACTATTCGATTTGCAGAAGACATATACAACATATCCCCCTTACCTAATAATTGCTCTGCACCTTGTTCACCTAAAATTGTTCTGCTATCGATTTTTGATGTAACTTGAAAAGAAATACGGGTTGGAAAATTTGCTTTGATAGTTCCAGTTATTACATCAACACTGGGACGTTGAGTAGCCATAATTATATGTATACCTGCTGCACGAGCCATTTGTGATAACTTTTGAATATAATTTTCAATTTCTTTTCCAGCAACTAGCATCAAGTCAGACATTTCATCAACAACAACTACTATAAATGGCATTGGAAGTTTGTGTTTATTGTTATAACCATCAATATTTCTCACTCCCTCTTTTGTCATTAATCTATATCTACTCTCCATTTCTTTTACTACCCACCCTAAAACTGAAGCAGCTTTTTTTGCTTCGGTTATTACAGGGCAGAGCAAATGTGGTATTCCTTCGTACGTTGATAATTCAAGCATCTTTGGGTCAATTAAAATAAATTTACATTTTTCAGGAGTGTGTCTGTATAAGAGTGATAAAATAATTGTATTAATACAAACTGATTTTCCAGAGCCAGTTGTACCCGCTATAAGTAAGTGAGGCATAGATCCTAAATCTCCAATCACAGGGGATCCAGATATATTTTTTCCAAGAGCAATTGGTAATTTTATATCTTTGTTTTTGAAATTCTTTTCATTAAGAATTTCACTTAAGCAAACATTTTCTCTTGAAAGATTGGGTAGCTCAATTCCAACTGTGTTTCGTCCTGGTATAGTTGAAATACGAGCGGACTCTGAGCTGGTATTTCTTGCTATGTCATCAGATAGATTTACTATTTTTGAAATTTTAACACCAGCAGCTGGTTCGAACTCATTTAATGTAACAACAGGACCTTGGCTTACTTTTTTGATCTTCCCATCCACTCCAAAATCTAAAAGAATTTTTTCTAAAAAGGTAGGATCGCTGTTTTCATTATTCTTTAAATTGCTCTTTTCTTTTTTTGCTGGAATATTTAACAAGGAAACAGATGGCAATTCAAAAATTTTTTTGTTTAAATTTTGTGACCTTTCTGCTTTTATAAATGGCAAATCTTCTTGAATTAAATTTTTAATTTCTTCTTGGGGGATATATTCATTTATTATTTCATTTTTATCTGTGTAGTTTTTTTCATTTTTTTTGAAAAGGGATAATAATATCTTTTTTAAAGATAAATAAAAATTTTTTGGATGAAAATTAATACTAAGTAAAAAGAAAATAGTAATAAAAATTGTTAGAATGTAATAGAATACAGTTTCATTTGAGTTGATAATATTAGTTAAAATTGTTTTATTTAGATAACCACCAATAAATCCTCCATTACCATTGATATATAATTCAAAAGCATTTTTATAAAAATAATCCAAAAATAAAGATCCTAAAAGACAATAAGGTATTGTGTAAAAGATATTTTCAATAATTAAAAAAAAGTTTTTTCTTTTAAAAATAGAAATTCCAGTTAATACAAATGTTATTGAGATTAAATAAGAAATAAGGCCAACCGATTGTAAAAATAAATCAGATATATAGCTTCCCCTAATACCTAGTAAATTCTTAATTTCTGTGTTGTCAGGAAAAATAAAATTTGGATCATCTGGTGAATAAGTGATTAAAGAAACTAATAGCAACACACCTAATAAAGAAATAATAACACCTGCAATCTCAATTAATCGTTTAATTGTAAAAGTAATAACAGAATTGGCTATTTTTTTTATATCCATATTTGATGAATCAAATTTATCACTTTGTATCATCTAATTTTTATTGTTAAAATTAAAATTATTATGAACGTATGTATAGTTGGTGGTGGTTTGGTAAGTATAACGTTAGCAAAAGCTTTAGTTAATAAAGGTATATATGTAGATTTTTATTCTAATCAAGGAAAACTCAAAATAAACAAATCAAGGACAATTGGTATTTCACAAGCTAATATTGATTTCTTTAATAAAAATATTCTCAATTTAAAAAAATTATTGTGGAATATAAACAAGATTGAAATCTATTCAGATAATTTAAAAAATGAAAAAATTTTAAATTTTGAAAAAAAAAATGAAAATCTTTTTTCAATTGTCAAAAATTTTGATTTATATAAGAGTTTAAAGTCATCACTTGAAAAAGACAAATTTTTTTACAAAAAAAAGGGTCAATTAAAATCTATAAATGATTATAAGTTGATTATAAATTGTGAACGAAATAACCTATTAAGCAAAAAATATTTCTATAAAAGGTTAGAGAAAAAATACAGCAGTTATGCACATACTGCTATAATAGATCATAAAAAAATTTCAGAAAATAAAACAGCTGTACAAATCTTCACAAAAAAAGGACCATTAGCATTTTTACCAATTTCAGATTATAAAACATCAGTAGTTTATTCAGCGAGAGGAACAAAAGATTTAGAAATAAAATCTTTAATAAAAAGATATAATAAGAAATATTCAATTCTCAAAATTAATCAAATATCAAATTTTGAATTAAATTCGCTTAATTTAAGAAATTATCACTACAAAAATATTATGGCTTTTGGTGATTTACTGCATAAGCTTCATCCTCTAGCTGGACAAGGTTTTAATATGACTATTAGAGATATTAAATGTTTAATGGATTTAATTGAATTTAAATTAAATCACGGTCTAGAATTAAACTCTTCAATTTGTGAGGATTTTGAAAGAAAAACTAAACATAAAAATTATCTTTTTTCTACAGGTGTAGATTTTGTGTATGAATTTTTTAATTTGGAAAGTAGAATGAATAATAAAATTTTAAGTAAATCATTGCAGTTTTTTGGAAAAAATAAATCTGCTAACAATTTTTTTACTAAATTAGCAGATAGTGGAATATCAATTTAAAATTACTGAATAGTATTATTGTTGAATTGATCAAATGTATATGTTGTTAATATTTCTGAAATTTTAGTTTTTCGAATATCTAGGTTCTTTGCTTCAAGAAGAACTTGTTTTTCCTCCAATGTAAAAGGTGAGGCCATGGCAAGTGCATTTATCGTTTCATCTAAACTTTGTTTTTCTAGTTCTTTCCAATTAATAATAAAACCTCTTTTTTCAAATAAATTTTTTAAATCTTTAAAGATTAATTCTAAATCAGAAAATTTAAGATTTATTTTTTTTTCAACCATATCTTCATGATAATCATCAAAAGATACCTCAAATTCACGGTATTTTTTTTGTGTTTGAATCTCTTTTAAAATTTGAAATCTAATCAAACCTTTTAGTTCGATCAAAAATCTACCGTCTTCAGCTTCTTTAAAGCTTATTATTTTTCCCAAACAACCAATATCATATAATTGAATTTTTGATTGAAAGTCATTTTTTGAATTTTTTGGTTGTATCATACCTATAAACTTATTTGTTTTCATACTATCATTAATCATATCAATGTACCTCGGTTCAAAAATATTTAGAGGGACTGTAGTTTTGGGAAAAATTATAAAATTACTTAATGGAAAAACAGGGATCTTATTTGGAAGCTTCATTTTTTCTATCAATATATATAATTGTCTAATAATGTCTAAAAATAATTAGTTTAAAATGAGTAATCAATTGGAGATTATCAGAAAAGCATCCTCTTTATTGGAAAATAAGAGCTACTCTGAGGCAAAAGATCTTTTATTGAATTTTCTAAAAGTTTCAAAAAATATTAAAATAGACATTAAACTTTATTATTCTTTATATCTTGCTTATGATGGACTTAAAAATTTTCAAGATGCAAAAAAATATTTGGAAAAATGTTTTAAAATAAATGATAAAAATTATATTGTTTTAAATAATCTAGCTAATATTTTTTTGAAAGAAGGAAATCTAATTAAAGCAGAAAAATTTTATTTAAAATCTTTTAATTTAAAAAAAGATTACTTATTAGTAATAGTAAATTTAGCTATATTTTATCAAAATATAGGTGATTTAAAAAATTCAAAAAAGTTTTACTTAAAAGCAATAGAATTATCACCAGAAAGAATATCTATTTATTTTAATTTAAGTCGAATAGATAAAAATTTTATTGATGATAAAAAAATAGAATATCTATTAAGACTAATGAGTAATAAAAAAAATGAAACATTAGAAATAGCGTACGGATATTTTTTACTTGCTGAATATGAAAAAAAAAAAAATAATTTTTCTCGTGAAATAGAATTTTTAAAAAAAGCAAACGAGCTCTCTTTTGAATCTATGAAAAATATTAATAAAAAAACTTTAAATTATTGGAATGAAGTTATAACAAAAAAACATGATAATTTTAAATTTTCTAATTTCATTGATAGTAGTAAATTGAAAAATTTCAAACCAATTTTTATTATTGGATTACCGAGATCTGGATCGACTGTTACTGAAGCATTATTAACATCTGGAAAAAAAAAAATTGTATCACTAGGTGAGTCAAATATTTTTAATGGTATTATTGCCAAAGGTTTTTCAGATCAAAATAATTTTATTATAGATTTAAAATCTATCGAACATAAAATTTTAAAGATATTTGAAAGCAAAAACTTACATAAAAATAATGACTCATTTGTTGACAAATCACTAGAAAATTTTTTTTATATTGAAGTAATCCTAAAAATTTTTCCACAAGCAGTCTTTATCAATACAACTAGAAATATAAATGATAATATAATTGCAATTTACAAACAGTCATTATCTAAACTTTCTTGGACCCATTCAATTAAGGATATTATTACCTATACAGACAATTATTTAAGAATAATCGAATATTATAAAAAAAAATATCCTAAAAAAATTCTTAATATTGAACTTGACGAATTGACTAATAATATAAGTGATATTTCAAAAAAGATTTATTCATTTTGTAATTTAGAATGGTCTGAAAGTATATTGAACTTTCACAAAAGAAAGGATCTTCTAATATCAACTGCTAGCAATATCCAAATAAGAGGCAGTATAGATAAATATGATAGAAAAAAATATGATCCTTATCGAGGACTAATTAGACATTATATAGATAAGTACAAGTGGCTAAACTGATAAGATCTTTATTATTGCTTGCTTTAAAAATTAGCTTTATTTATATTATCTTTTATAAGCGGGCATAGCTCAGTGGTAGAGCGTCTCGTTGCCAACGAGAAGGTCGAGGGTTCGACCCCCTTTGCCCGCTCCAATTTTATGAGTGATTTATTAAATAAAAAATGTGTTCCATGTGAAGGAGGAGTAATTCCTTTTGATATCTCAGAAATTCATAAGTATCAAAAAAAAGTAGATGGATGGGGTATAATTAAAAATGAAAAAAATAATTATTTATTGGAAAAAAAATTTAAATTTAAAAATTTTTTGGATAGTCAAAATTTTGTAAATGCAGTTGGAAAAATTTCTGAAGAGGAGGGGCATCATCCTGATATAAATTTTGGATGGGGGTATGCCGTAATAAGTATTACCACACATGCTATTGAAGGTTTATCTGAGAACGATTTTATTTTGGCTGCTAAAATAGATCAAATTTAATGCCTAAAATGTCTTGTTTTAGAAAAAATTAGAACAGTATTTGTTGCATTAGCAAATTTAATGATCTCCTTATCGCGAATTGATCCAGCCGGTTGTACTACAGCGGTCACTCCTGATTGAACAAGTTTTTCAATACCATCTACAAAAGGAAAAAAGGCATCTGATGCTGCCACTATATCATTTTTTGTATTTGTAAATTCATTCATTTTATCGATTGCAATTTTACAACTATCAATTCTACTTGGTTGTCCAGAACCGATTCCAATTGTAGTATAATTACTTGCAAGCACTATTGCATTAGATTTTACATAACGGCAAACATTAAATGCAAAAATCAGATTATCAAATTGTTGTTTATTTGGTTTTCTTTTTGAAACGACCTTAAAATCCCTTTTTGAAAAGATTTTATTATCCTCTGATTGCAATAGAATTGAATTACCAATTGAGCTGAATTTATGAGACTGATTAAAGTTAAAATTAGATGCATCAATTAATCTTAAATTCTTTTTTGATTTTAATAATTTTAATGCTTTCAAATTAAAGCCATTGGCAATAATTACCTCGAGAAAAATTTTGTTTAACTCTATTGCTAATTTATGATTAATTTTAAAATTACAAGATACAATACCACCAAATGCGCTAATTGGATCACAAGCTAAAGCATATTTAAAACTATCTAATTTATTTTTAGTGATTGATACTCCACAAGGATTTGCATGTTTTATTATTGCAGTACCTCTATTTTTTGGTAAAGTTTTTGAAATGCTTAAAGCTGAAAATATGTCATTGTAATTATTATAACTTAATTGATTGCCATGAATTTTTTTTAAATTAAAGTTTTGATTTTGTGAATATATTGCGCTTTGTTGATGAGGATTTTCTCCATATCTTAATTTTTCTACTAAGTTTCCAAAAAAAATTTTCTTTTCTGAAAAAGGACTTTTTGATTTTTCACTAAAATAATTCGATATTAGAGAGTCATAATAAGCTGTTTGTGCAAAGGCAATTCGTGACATTTTTTCTCTAAATTCAAGAGATGTTGCGCCCTTATGAATTTTAAGTTCATTCAATAATTCTAAATAATGATCATTAGAGGTTATTACTGTTACATCTTCATAATTTTTTGCAGCAGCCCTCACCATAGTAGGTCCACCAATATCTATGTTTTCCAAAATTTTTTTATGATTTTTTTTTTGAGCTAGTGCTTTTTCAAATGGATAAAAATTTACAATAACAAGATCAATATTTTCAAAGTTATTTTTTTTTATGTCTTTTTGATGTTTTTTATTATTTCTAATATTTAAAATTCCTGAATGAATTTTTGGATGTAAAGTTTTTACTCTTCCACCAAGAATTTGATTGAAACCGGTAAAATCTGATATTTCCACACATTCAAATCTTAGTTTTTTTATTTTTTTATAAGTACCACCAGAGCTTATTATTTTTATATTAAATTTTTTGAGGACTTTTAAGAGTGGTTTAAGATTTGATTTATCTGACAATGATATTAAAGCAGTGCGAATTTTTTTCTTCATATTTTTTTTATTTCCCATTTTATATCTTCAATTTGATTATTGGAAACTCCTGATATGAAAATGTTTTGATTTTCTATATATGAATTTTTATTACCGAAATATAAACCATTATCAATATCAATATCATAATTATTACACGTAAATTTCCAACCTTCATCAATTAATTCTATGAGGATTGTTTTTTTATCTTGTGTTCTCATTAACTTGATATTTGGTTCAACATGAAATCTAATATCAAATTTGTAATTTTTGTTCGCCTTTTTTTTTATTATTCTATCAGTTCCAATAAAAATCATATTTTCAGGATAAAATTCAATTTCTCTTTCATGAATTGAATTATATTTTTTTAAGTATCCATCGTGAGAAGCATTAATTTTCCAATAATTCTTTTCAAAAATACTACTCTTCTTAAATATTTTTAATCCTTTTTTTATAATTAAGTGATTATCTATTTTAGAAAATTTACACGAAGAATTATCATCAATTATCAAGGTACTTTGAGCAGCCGATGATTTTGAGATCTGATTAAGTTCATTATTAATTTTCTTATGATATCCACAATTACTAATTAATTTTTTTCCATTTGATATTATTTCAAATGAAAGAGCCCCAGATTGATAATCTTTTGTATGATTTGAATTAGGTGTCGAACCAACATCCATAGCAAAACAAATTTTTTTATTTTTGAATATTAAATAACCAGCATGTTCCTTATTTTCATTTTTAAATTTATATCCCAATCTTTTTAAATAATTATCAAAATCAAAATTGTTTGAAATATTATTACCATTGAATAAAAGATCAGAACCTATATTTTGCCAAATAAAAGCATAACTTTGCCCAAGGTAATAAATTGTTTCATCAATGTGTTCAGGAATATTAATTTGAGATTCTTTAAACCATTCTCTTATAAGAACAAAATATTTAAGAAAAATAATTAATTGCTTAATATTTCTTGATTTTGTAAAGCCATTATTATCTAAAGCTAATTTTGAAATTTTCTTTAAAAGATTTGATCCATAAGATAAATATCTTTTTTCATTTTGATAACAAAGTCCTACTAAGATTATTGAAGCACAACCAACTAGCTTATCATCTAGAATTTTGGATTTACTTACTTCATTGATGAGATGGTTTGTTTGTTTTTGAATCATCATATTGAAAATATTTTTATAATTTTGGTTACTTCCATCGTATGTGAGATTATGACAAGACAACCAAGCAATAATTCTTTTTGCAGTTAAATCAAATTCCCAAGTTCTATCGTTATATTTTTGATTGTAATTAATCCAATTAGAAATCACCGATTGTGCAGTTTGTTTAGATGATTTTAAATCTAAACTAAAAAACCAGTAAAAATTATTTAAGTTTTTAAATTTTTTATTACTTATTTCATTATAATTCCAAATTTTATCTAAAGAAAAATCATCAATTTTGAATTTTTTTTTTTGATATTTAATTAAAGATGATAATAGATAAGGACTTGGTTTGTAAATCAACTCATTACTATAAATCTTAGAAATTTTTCTTTCGTACAGATTTGAATTTAGATAAAATTTTCTTAATTGATTTAAAATACTAAAAAAAAAACGATTTATGTAAATCATGAAATTATTTTGATTTTAGTAGCTCAATATTTTTTTTAATATCTCCATTATTACTTTTAAAAATTGTTGTTCCAGAAACTAATATATTTGCTCCAGCTTCTATCGCTGTTTTGCAATTTTCAAAATTAATTCCACCGTCAATTTCAATGTCAAAATCTAATTTTTTTTCTTCTTGAATTTTTTTTAAATCTTTTATTTTTGATAAAACTTCGGGCATAAATTTTTGACCTCCAAAACCTGGATTTACGCTCATTATCAAAACTAAATCAATTTTATCTAAATATTTTATTATAACATCTATCTTGGTTTCTGGATTTAAAGATACACCAACTTTTTTTTTTAATCTTTTTATTTTTGAGATAGATAAATCTAAATCATCAGTTGCCTCTGGATGGATTGTGATTATATCAGCACCTGCATCTGAATAATCATCAATATATTTATGAACTGGTGAAATCATCAAATGTACATCAAATAACATTGAGGTACTTTTCTTTAATGCTTTTATTACTGGTGGCCCAATAGTTAAGTTTGGCACGAAGTGACCATCCATCACATCAACATGAATCATATCAGCTCCACATTTTTCCAGTCTTTTTATTTCTTCCCCCAACTGACTAAAATCAGCTGATAAAATTGATGGTGAGATTTTTATTTTTTTCATTGATAACTAGTCATACTAGTATCAATTTTTAAAATTTAATTGAATTAAAAAATTGGTAAATTTGTCTCGAAATTTCGCTTTCCAAAGGAAAAGATAACATGCCCATCACAGAATAACCTAAAACCCATGGCATTAAATAAAACCTTATCATAAAGAAAAACCAAGCTACATACAAAGGTACTATGGGTTGAATTATAAATGCAGGAGTTATTGGTTTAAATATTTTAAGCAAAGGATTTGTAAATTTTACAAATACTTTCATAAAGAAAAATTGAGAATCTTCTCTTTGAAAAATATTCATTGCTACTCTTCCAATCAAGGTCCACATAATTACACCCAGTATATAATCAATTATATAAACCAAAGGATGAAAGTTAGCAGACATTTATGAATTTATATTTGATAAGTGTGGAAATTAAAAGGGGCGAAATTAATCGCCCCTTTAAAAAATTATTTAGTGTTGTTTGCCAAGGATCGATTTACCTGAAGGTACACGAACCTCATCAACCATTTTTTGTGTTGCAGCACTTGGTTCTGAAGTTATTAAACTTACAACAACCATAGCTACTAAGCTGACAGCTGAACCAAAGATACCAAACGTTAACTGTGTAATACCTAAGAATCCACTTCCGCCGTTTCTTACCCAAATTAGGTAACCAGCACCAGAAATTAATCCTAAAGCCATACCAGCTATAGCACCTTCTCTGTTAGCTCTCTTCCACCATACACCAAGTACAAGTGGGAAGAACAATCCAGACATCGCAAAGTCAAAAGCCCAGATTACTGAACCTAAGATACCTTGGATCTCCATTGCCGCAATAGTTGCTCCAGCAAAACCAATCACTACAAGTAATACCCTTGCAACAACTAGTCTCTTAGCAGTCTCAGCTTTTGGATCGATGATTTTATAGTAAACATCATGTGAGATTGCGTTTGCAATTGCTAGAATCAAACCATCAGCTGTTGACATGGCAGCAGCCATACCTCCAGCAGCAACTAGACCTGAGATTACATATGGTAATCCAGCTATTTCCGGAGTTGCTAACACAACGGCTTTACCACCCATGAAAAACTCATTTAACTCAAGAGTTCCATTTCCGTTAAAGTCGCTTACAAACATTAAGTTTGCTTGGTTCCAGTTTTGATACCAATCTATCGCTTGAACTTCTGCAATTGATTTACCGATAATACCAGTTGGTAATGACGGATCAATCAATGACAATTTAGATAAAGTTGCTAACATTGGAGCAGAAGAATAAAGTAGGAAGATAAAGAATAATGACCAACCTACTGATTTTCTAGCTGCTTTAACACTTGGAGTAGTGAAATATCTCATCATCACGTGTGGCAACGATGCTGTTCCCATCATCATCGCTAATGCTAATGAAATAAATGCCCATGGCGTAGCGTTTACAGCCGAGTGAGCTTTAGTTATTCCAGCTAATCCTTTTGGTACCATTGCAAGATTTTCTTTTGAGTTTGCAATAAAACCAAATTGCTGTTCAAGTTCACCAATTCTAGCTACTTCATCAGCTAACATAAAGTGAGGGAAGAAACCCGCACCCATTTTATTACTGATCCAGAATACTGGTAATAAGTAAGCTATGATAAGTACAATGTATTGTGCAACCTGTGTCCAAGTTACTCCTCTCATACCCCCTAACATTGAACATAATAAAATACTTATTAGTCCAACATAGACAGCGTATTGAAATGGAATATCAAGTGCAACAGATGCAATTGTACCTGTAGCGTTAATTTGAGCAGTCACATAGGTAAATGAAGCAACAGTTAAAACTACTACTGCAAGAAACCTTGTTAAATTACCACCGTATCTTGTACCTATAAAATCTGGGACTGTGTAACAGCCAAATTTTCTTAAGTATGGTGCTAATAAAGATGCAACTAATACATATCCACCAGTCCAACCTACAAGTAGTGCCATATATCCGTAACCTTTAAAGTAAATACCACCAGCCATTGCAACAAATGATGCACCAGACATCCAGTCTGCTGCAGTCGCCATTCCATTGAATACGGTTGGTACCTGTCTTCCAGCTACGTAATACGCATCAGCTTGTGCTGTACGTGATAGATAACCAATTATAGCATAGATGGCTACTGTGAAGGCAACGAAACAAATACCAATTGTTTTCGCTGTCATACCCATCTGCTCGGCAATTGACATAATGATTATGAAAGCTAAAAAACCACCTGTATAGATTCCATAAACCTTAGGTAAATTGTCTATAAAATTACCTTTTATCATTAGTCATCTCCTCTCTCTGAAAAGCCGAACTCTTCATCAATTTTTTCTTGTCTGTTCGCAAACCAGAAAATTAGGATTACGAAAATTCCAAGAGAACCCTGACAAGTAAACCAATAAGTTAACGGATAACCAAATGGTCCCGTAACTTCGTTCATTTCAGCTCCGAATAGGAAGATGCCAATTGAGAATACAAACCAGATTGCTAGTGTCATGAATAGCAAACCTCTGGATTTTTCCCAGTGTTGTTGTTGTTTTGACATTTATACCTCTCTCTTTTTAGTTATAACTGGCCAAAACCATACCCATAATGAAAGAGATTTAAAGTGTTAAAATTAGTCATATTAGTAGGCTTTTTAGGGTATAAGTTGCAAATTAAGCTATTTTTATGGGAAAATATAAACTTACTTGGAAAGATCTGACTTGGCATGATTTTAAGACTTATTTATTTGCTATGTTTAAAGCTTTCATCCCTAAGGGGAAAATTAGTAATTTAGATGAACTTGAAAATTTTATTCAAACAAAATCTGCCTGGGTAAGTCAAGTAACCCTCTATGGCTACCTAAAAACGAGGATGGGGACAAGATATGTACTTCATTTTGAAAATGACACATTTATGGAATCAGTAAACTTAGCTAAGTGGAATATTTATGCTGTTGCTCTTCAAGATCTAACTTTTTTTACATTTTCAAAATTGAAAGCAAATTTTAATTATCAGGATACTGAAAAGGCAAAGGAAATTTTTTTAAAAATTTTAGATGATGAAACTTCAAATAAAATGCCGATTGATATTATAGAAAATGCTAAAAAAAGTTTTGATGAAAGATTACAAAATATTAATTGGGACAACTATCATAATGATTTACCATTTAATCCCAGTGCTTTGTCACTATATAAATGGGCACCTATTGCAGAAGATTTAAAAAGTTTAGATCGTAAAATAGTTCTTAACTCGGTAATTTTAAAATGGGGTGTTGTTCAAAAAGAATTTAATGAGAGAATTAAATTTTAAATATTTTTTCTATTTTCAACTAAACTTGATACAACGCTTGAATCAGCCAAAGTGGTCGTGTCTCCCAATTGTTCGTGTTCATTAGCTGCAATCTTTCTTAAAATTCGTCTCATTATTTTTCCTGATCTTGTTTTAGGTAGACCTGGAGTAAAATGTATTAAATCTGGAGTTGCTAGTGGGCCAATTTGTTTTCTTACCCAAAGTTTCAATTCTCTTTCAAGATCGCCGGTTTCTATTTCTCCAGCATTTAGGGTAACATAACAATATAGACCATTGCCTTTAATATCATGTGGATAACCAACAACAGCAGCTTCAGCAACTTTTGGATGTGCAACAAATGCACTTTCTATTTCAGCAGTACCAAGGTTATGACCAGAAACTATTATCACGTCATCAACTCTTCCAGTAATCCAATAGTATCCATCCTTATCTCTCCTGCAACCATCACCGGTAAAATATTTTCCATCAAACTGAGAAAAATAGGTATCAATAAATCTTTGATGATCACCATAAACGGTTCTCATTTGACCCGGCCAGGACTGTGAAATGCACAATCTTCCTTCACCGGCTCCTTTTATTTCTAGGCCATCTTTATTAACAAGACATGGTTTTATACCATAAAAAGGTTTTGTTGCGGAACCTGGCTTTAAAGGAATTGCACCAGTTTGAGGAGCGATTAATATACCTCCTGTCTCTGTCTGCCACCAAGTGTCTACTATAGGACATTTTGAATTACCTACAGTTTTATAATACCACATCCATGCCTCTGGATTAATAGGTTCTCCTACAGTGCCTAGCAATTTAAGAGATTTCCTTGAAGTTTTTTTTAGAGGTTCATCGCCCTCTCTCATTAAAGCTCTTATAGCAGTAGGAGCAGTATAAAAAGTGTTTACTTTAAATTTATCAACTATTTGCCACCATCTAGAACTATCGGGGTAGTTTGGTACACCTTCAAACATTATAGTTGTTGCGCCATTGGATAGAGGACCATAGATAATGTAACTATGTCCAGTTACCCATCCAATATCTGCCGTACACCAATAAATATCTTTTGGTTTATAATTAAAAATATATTGATGTGTCATTGATGCGTAGACCATATATCCACCAGTAGTGTGTAAAACTCCTTTGGGTTTTCCTGTTGAACCAGATGTATAGAGTATGAAAAGTGGATCTTCTGCGTTCATTTCTTCAGGCTCACATTGATTTGAAACATCTTTGATTAAATCGTGATACCAAACATCTCTTTCACTATTCCAGTAAACATAGTTTCCAGTTCTTTTCACAACAATGCATTTTTTTACATTAGGACAATTTGTAAGTGCCTCATCAGTTGTTGCTTTAAGAGGAATAGTTTTTCCACCCCTAACCCCCTCATCCGCTGTGATAATATATTCTGACTCACAATCATTTACTCTTCCCGAAATAGATTCTGCAGAAAATCCTCCAAAGATAATTGAGTGAACAGCCCCAATTCTCGCACATGCCAACATTAGTATAGCTAATTCTGGTATCATAGTTAGGTATATTGTTACTCTATCACCTTTTTTTATACCAAGTTTTTTTAAACCATTAGCTGCTTTTGATACTTTTTGATGTAATTGTTTGTAAGAAATTTTTTGTGTATCTTTAGGATCATCTCCAACCCAAATTATCGCTGTTTTATCTTTTTTATCCTTTAAATGTCTGTCTATACAGTTGGCAGATGCATTTAAAGTTCCATCTTCATACCATTTAATTCTAACTTCGTCTTTGCTGTATTTTACATCTTTTATTTTTTTA
The DNA here is from genome assembly GCA_902630945.1 of uncultured Pelagibacteraceae bacterium. Taxonomy (GTDB): domain Bacteria; phylum Pseudomonadota; class Alphaproteobacteria; order Pelagibacterales; family Pelagibacteraceae; genus Pelagibacter. Next base: position 26,337 of record CACOWV010000001.1, on the reverse strand, counting down.
TAGGGTTTAATCCAAGTAATTCTTTTTCCTTCTTTTTTCCAAAATGAATTATTGTTTTTAATCGATTCATTATACTTGTTTTGATACTGAACTTTGTTAGCTAAACTATTTTTGATCCACTCTTTTTTAGTCTTAAAAATCAATTCTGATGATGCATTTTTAGATTTTTTTACAGAATTAGTGCTTACTTTTTTAATCTTTCTTTTTTTTAAAGATTTAGTTTTGACTTTCCTTCTTTTTTTAGAAATTTTTCTTCTTTTTTTTATTACTTTTCTCTTTGAAGATTTTTTTTTATTCTTTGATTTTCTTTTTTTTTTTGGCATAAATATTTTCAGTTAAATCTTACCCATGTTATTTATAATTTTCCAGCTTTTAGAATCTATAGGCATTACAGACAATCTACTTTGTTTAACTAAAGATAAATGGCTCAATTCCTCAATTTTCTTAATATTTTCAAGCGAAATAGGTCTTTCAAGTTTTCTAATGAATTTAACTGTGACGGCTACAAACCGACCAGATTGGTCAGTTTTATCCAAGTAAGCTTCCTCTATAACCTCAATAATCCCAACTATCTCTTTACCAATGTTTGAATGATAAAAAAAACATTGATCACCTTTTCTCATAGCTTTTAAATTTTTCGCTGCTTGATAATTTCTGACACCATCCCATGCCGCTCCTTTACTTCCAGCTTTTTTCTGTTGGTCAATAGACCAAACATCTGGCTCAGATTTCATTAACCAGTAATTTTTTCCCATAATTATAATTTCACCCCAGCACCTTTTAAAAAAATAGCTCCTTCATCCAAAGGCCACCTTGGTTTTGCTGGATGATCTAATTTATCAAATTGTTTTAATTTAAATTTTTCTAACCCTACCATTGCTATCATCGCTGCATTATCTCCACAAAGTTCAATAGGTGGAAAGATAGGTTGATAGTTTTCTTCCTTACAAACATTAATTAACATTTTTCTTATTTCTTTATTGGCTGCAACCCCACCTGCAACAACAAAATTTTTTTCTTTTGGTTTAATTTGTTTTTCGAAATCAACGAAAGCAATTTTAGTTTTTTTATATAGAATTTCTATTATTGTTCTCTGAAAAGACGCAGCAAGATCAAATTTTTCTTGGTCGGTTTTAATTTTTTTTGTTATTTTTAAAATTGCTGTTTTAAGACCTGCAAATGATAAATTACATCCCCCTTTATTAATTATTGGTTTTGGTAAATTATATTTATTTGGATCGCCTTTTTTTGCCAAAATTTCTATTTGTGGACCACCAGGAAATTCTATGCCTAAGAGTTTCGCAGTTTTATCAAATGCTTCTCCAATAGCATCATCAATAGTTGTTCCAAGCCTCTTATATTCACTCAAATTCTTTACACTTAAATACTGGGAGTGACCTCCTGAAATAAGTAAAAATAAATATGGATAATTTAATTCTGAATTTAATTTTGGACTTAAAGCATGACCCTCAAGATGATTTACTGCTATGAATGGTTTATTCAAAGAAAGAGCAACAGCTTTTCCAAAGCTCAATCCAACTGATAGACAAACAATTAAACCAGGTCCTGCTGTTGATGCTACAGCGTCTATTTCCTCAATTTTTACCCCACTATCTTCAATTGCCTTCTGAACTATCCAGTCAATTTTTTCTAGATGGGATCGGGCAGCAAGTTCAGGCACAACCCCACCAAATTTCTTATGGACATCTACCTGGCTTGAGACAATATTAGATAAGACAATAGGATTTCCTTGACTATTTTCTGTAATAATCGATGCAGCTGTTTCGTCACAACTTGATTCTATTCCAAGAATTAAAGGTTTTTTATTCATTCAAATAGTTTTTAATAATTGTACAATCTCATAACAAAAAAGAAATAAATTTATTAATGAGAAAAAAAATAATAATAGGATCTAGAGGAAGTAAACTCGCATTACTCTATGCAAAAAAAGCTAAAGAGGCTATTATGCAAAATACATCTTTAAGCAATGAAGAAATAGTTATTAAATCAATCACCACAATAGGTGATCAAGTGAAAGATGAAAGAATATCTGAAATTGGTGGCAAAGGCTTATTCTCTAGTAACATAGAAAAAGAACTTCAAGAGAAAAGTATTGATATAGCAGTTCATGCTCTAAAAGATTTACCAACCATTGAGACGAATGGCTTAATGACTGATAGTTTTTTAAAAAGAAATGATTCAAAAGAAATTTTGATTTCTAGAGAGAAAAAAAAATTAAAGGAATTGAATATAAAATCTATAGTAGGAACATCTTCATATAGAAGAGAATTTCAAATAAAAAAATTAAGACCTGATCTTGATTGCAAAATTATAAGAGGCAATGTTGACACTAGAATAAAGAAATTAAATGAAGGCCATTATGATGCAATAATATTGTCCTTAGCTGGAGTAAAATATTTACAACTTGAAAATGAAATAACTGAAATATTTTCAACTGAAGAAATAATTCCAAGTGCAGGTCAAGGTATAATTGCACTCCAATGTAGGGAAAATGATTTAGAGATAATTTCTCTTTTAAAAAAAATAAATCATGATGAAACTTATAAAAGAGCACATGCTGAGAGAAATATCTTAAAAGTTTTAGAAGGAGATTGCGAAACTGCAATAGGTGCACATTCTATAATTGATGGAGATAATATTATTGTTGAAGCTGAGCTTTTTTCTTTAGACGGTTCAAAAAGGTTTTATGAAAAAAAAAATGTAAGAATTGAAAAATTTAGAGAAATTGGGAAAGAAATTGGTCAAATTTTAAAAACTAAATCAAACAATTCATATAAAAGATAATATGCATATTTTATTAACTAGACAGTTGGATGATTGTTTGGAAACAATTTTAAGATTTAAATCATTAGGTCATCAAGTTTCTCATCTTCCATTACTAAATATAGAAAAAATTAATTATGAGGAAATTAACTTTTCTAATTATGGTGGAATTATTTTTACAAGCGCAAATGCAGTAAAAAATCTAGATTTAAATAAAGTTGATAAAGATATTATGTGTTTTTGTGTTGGTGAAATAACTGAACAAAAAGCTAGAAGTGTTGGTTTTCATAATACTATTGCTGCTGAAGGAAATGTTTTAAATTTAAAAGAATTAATTTTACAGAATTATGTGTCTGAAAATAAAACATTGCTGTATATAAGCGGTGAAATAATTTCTTCTGATTTAGACCAACAGCTGTTAAATGAGGGTTTCAGTGTAAAAAGGATTATTAATTATAGAGTAAGTCATAATAACATATCTAATGAAAAATTTGTTAAGGAATTAAAAATGAACATTCCGGATATAGTTTATGTTTATTCTCAAAACAGTGCTTCTAGTTTTTTGAATTTTATAAAAATTCATCAAACAGAAAATATATGGATGAACACAAATTTAATGTGTATAGGTGAAAAAACTTCGTCTATATTGAATGAAATTAAATGGAAAAAAATATTCCTTTTTAATCCTGGAGAAGAGGAGTTTTTGTTATATAAAATTTGATTATGGAATTAATAAATAATTTTTCAGATATATTTTTGTCTGTATGGAATAAAGGAATTCTCGGTGTAGATATTTTTCAAATATTGATTGGTATAGGAATATTTTTAATTTTTTTAATTTTTAGAGGCTTGATTAGTAAATTAATTATAAAAAAATTAGAAATTATCTCTAAGAGAACAACAAATAAATTAGATGATACTTTTGTAAATGCTCTTATAGGGCCTGCAAGATTTTTGCCAATCGTGTTAGGTTTTTTTATAGCAAGTTATTATATGACTTTTTCTACTGATGGGCGTGAGGTTGTAGATACAATCAATAGAACTTTAATTACAATCTTAATTTTTTGGGTAATTCATCAAGTCATTGAACCAGTTTCATATATTTTGAGTGGCCTAGATAAACTTTTAACGCGGGAATTAATTGGTTGGATAATTAAATCTTTAAAGATTCTTATATTCATTTTGGGATTAGCAGCTGTGTTAGAATTATGGGGGATAAAAATTGGGCCTATTATTGCTGGTCTTGGATTATTTGGAGTAGCTGTTGCATTAGGTGCTCAAGATTTATTTAAAAATTTAATTTCAGGAATTTTAGTGCTTGTTGAAAAAAGATTTAAAATTGGAGACTGGATATTAGTTGATGGTATAATTGAAGGTATAGTTGAAAAAATTGGTTTCAGATCTACAACAATTAGAAAATTTGATAAATCATTAGCAATTATTCCAAATTTTCAATTTGCAGAAAATGCTGTCATAAATATAAGTGAAACATCTAATTGGTTGATAAGTTGGATTATAACTCTTCAATACGATACTACAGTAGAACAATTAAAAACTATAAGAAATGAAATTGAAAGTCACATAAATAAAAGTGAGGATTTTAATACAACTATAGGATTGGCAGTTAGAGTTGATAAATTTTCTGATAGTTCAATAGATATGTATGTTCGCTGTTTTACTAAAACTGATAGTTGGAATGAATGGTTATCAGTAAAAGAACGTTTGGCAATAGAAATTAAACAAATAGTTGAAAAGAATGATGCCTCATTTGCTTTTCCAAGCCAGTCTATTTACATTGAAAAAAAATGATTGCTATTTTCTATCTAGTATTACAGATTTTAAAACTCTACTCGTATGTCGTTATAGCCAATGTATTAATTAGTTGGTTAATAGCATTTAACGTGTTAAATACTCAAAATAGATTTGTTTATTCAATATTAGAATTGACTTATCGATTGACTGATCCTTTTTTAAATAGAATTAGACGTTTTTTACCAAATTTGGGTTCTTTAGACATATCACCAATAATTTTACTTCTATTGATTTGGTTTATAGAAATGTGTATGAAACTCTACATTGCACCAATAATATTCTAAAATTTTATGATACTAATTGACGGTAAAAAAGAAGCGGCATTATTAAGAGAAGGTTTAAAGAAAGAAGTTTCAGATTTAAAAGCAAAATATAATAAAGTTCCAGGTCTTACAGTTATTTTAATAGGAGACCTTACACCTAGTCAAATTTATGTACGTAACAAGGAAAAATCAGCAAATGAGGTAGGATTAAAATCAGAAGTAATAAGATATCCGGAGACAGTTGATGAAAAAGAGGTTCTTAATAAAATTATGGAGCTCAATACTGACAATTCAGTATCTGGAATATTAGTTCAGTTACCATTACCTAAACACATTGATAAAAAAAGAGTAATTGAAACCATTGATCCATCAAAAGATGTTGATGGTTTTCATCCAATGAATGTCGGCAATTTATCTTCTGGATATGAAAGTTCTGTGCCATGTACACCATTAGGATGCTATTTACTAATAAAAAAAATTGAACCAAATTTAAGTGGTAAAAATGCTGTTGTGGTTGGAAGGTCAAATTTAAATGGTAAGCCAATGACACAACTTCTTCTAAAAGAAAACTGCACTGTAACAATAACACATTCCAAAACTAAAGATCTAAAATCAGAATGTTTAGAGGCAGATATTATTGTTGCGGCAGTTGGTATTCCCGAACTAGTTAAAGGTGACTGGGTTAAAAAAGACGCAATAGTAATTGATGTTGGAATTAATAAAACAGAAAAAGGGATAGTTGGTGATGTAGATTTTAAAGAAGTTTCAAAAAATGCAAAAGCTTTGACTCCTGTTCCCGGAGGAGTGGGCCCTATGACAATTGCATGTTTATTAAAAAATACAATAGAATGTTTTAAAAGATCACAAAAATAAAAGTCCATACTTTTATGATCAAAAAAATTAAAAAAAAAATTCATATAATTCATAATATATATTTTAAGCATAAATTTTTTTTGAGTAGAAAATCTTACTCAATGGATGGAGAAGATTTATTTATAAAAAATTTTTTTAAAAATAAGAAATACGGATTTTATGTTGATGTTGGCTGTTACCATCCAATTCATAGAAATAATACTTATTTACTTCATAAAAAAGGGTGGGAAGGAATTAATATAGACATACATGAATTTTCGATAGATTTATTTAACCATTTAAGACCAAATGATTTCAACTATAACTTTGCTGTATCAAATAAAGATGAAGTTATAGACATGTATTTTCAAAAAAAATTAAGTCAGATTAGCACTATAGAAAAATCTCAGGCTGAAAAAGTGTTTCAAGGCAATATTCAAAAGTCAAAAATTAACTCTTTCACACTTGATACTGTTTTAAAAAAAACGAAATTAGATAATACTAATATAGATTTATTAGATATAGATGTCGAGGGAGCAGACTTAAAAGTACTCGAAGGATTTTCAATAGAAAAATTTAAGCCAAAATTAATTTGTGTTGAAATACACGAAAAAGAAATTTCTAAAAGCGAGATTTTTAAATATTTAACGAATTACAAATACGATTTAGTTTGGTCAGGTGTATTTAGTCACATCTTTAGTTCTAGGGCTTAAACTAAATATTAATATTGATAAGGTATTAATATGAAAAAACCAAAATATCCTTATAGAATAGCTATTCTTATGCTTATACTAACGGTGCCTCCTATCGGGGCAACACAATTAGGCTGGTATCTATATGACCAGCAAACTGGATTTGATTATGGTATGATAGTTGGAACGTTTTCTGTCATATTTGCAGCTTGGTTAATGTATGAGAAAAATTGGAGAGAGGAAGATGAGGAATAATTTATGGAAAAAATAATTTTTTTTGGATTAGTAGTACCTATATTAGCATTTGTTTTATACTTAGGTGGCAACGCTATAATGAATGGTATGAGTGCAAAAAAAGAAAATAAGAACTCAGACTTAGAAACTGATACAGATCAAGTCGATTATTCCTTAGATGAAAAAAAAGATTTAAGTGATGAGATAGAAAAACTAAATAAACTTCTCAACGAAGGTATTCTTACACAAGAGGAATTCGAAAAAGCAAAAAAGAAAATTTTAGAGGATTAATTATAATTCAATAATTTTTTCAAAGAGTCAAACTCTCCTATGCGATAGATAATTACATCTTCTTTTTTATATCCATATTTATCAGCATTAGCCTTAAATCTTATTGGTGGTTCCATTATAGGTTCTAATGAAAGAACAAAAGTTCCCCAATGCATTCCGATTACCTTTTTACTTTTTAAATCTCTAGCAACTTGTAATGCTTCCTCTGGATTTGTATGATAAACTGATTTATCTTTGTAAGGCATTATTGGATAAAAATTATAAGCACCAATGTTAATAAATGTCAGATCAATCGGACCATATTTGTTTCCTATATTTTTATAGATATTTCCAACTCCTGTATCACAACTAAAAAAAATTTTTTTTCCATTATATTCAATTAAAAAATTTCCCCACAAAGTTTTATTAGTATCTGTTAGACTTCTTTTAGACCAGTGGACTGCAGGTAAAAAAGTAACCTTGAGATTATCTTTTATTTTAATTTCATCGTACCAATCCATTTCATTTACATCTTTATATCTTGTAAAATATTTTCCTAGCTTTAAGGGAAGTAAAACTTTAGCATTTTTGTAAGGAAAATTTCTAATTGTAGACATATCTTGGTGATCATAATGATTATGAGTAAGTAAAAATAAATCTATGTTTGGAATTTCTTTAAGTGTTAATGCTGGTTCTGTAAACCTTTTTGGACCAAATATTAAAGGTCCAGCATTTTTAGAAAAAACAGGATCTGTAATTATTGTGGTTTCACCTAGCTTAATCAAAAATGTAGCATGTCCTATCCAAGCCACATAATCATCCTCTTGATATTTTTTTAGGTTTTCTAAAACTTTCCCTTTCTCTACGACATGTTCTTTTGGCACAGTCATATCAAGTTTCTTTTTTTCTTGATTAAATATTTTGTAAGACCATTTCACATTAGGGTCTCTTTTTGGTGAACCCTCTGGATTTCTAAATGTTCCATCTGGTAAATGATGATAAGTTTTTTCCATTGCAATACTTAAACAATTATAAAAAATAATTCCAATTAAAATAAATAAACTATAGATTAATTTTTTTCCATTAACCACAAACTATCTCCCGCTAAAAAAAATATTTTTCCACTATTTGGGTGTACTTGTATATCCCTTATTCTTCCAATTTCATTTTTGAAAATAATATCTTCTTTAACATTAGTTAAATCGTCAAAAATCAATTTCCTGAGAGATTTATCTTTAAGTGAAGTTACTAAAGCGTGTCCATTCCACTCACTAAATTCCTCCCCTTTATAAATAGTAATTGCGCTCGTGGCGATTGAAGGAACCCAATAATGTATAGCTTTAGTAAAACCTGGTTTCCATTTAGGACCAATAGGTATACCAGAATAATTGGTTCCTCCCCATCCTAAAATTTTCCAACCATAATTTTCACCTTTTTTTGCTTCACCAAACCAATCACCACCTCTTGCCCCATGATTACTCATATAAATTTTGCCATCGAATGGTGAAAGTACAAGGCCCTGAGGATTTCTAATTCCTATTTGGAAAATTTCTGGTAACCAATCAGGTTTATCATTAAATTTTGGATTATCTTTAGGAATGCTACCATCTAGATTAATTCTAATAATACTTCCAGGATGTTTTGTTGGATCTTGCGCAATCATTCCTTGGCCTCTCTCACCAGCTGATGCAAAAAGATAATTGTCTTTGATCGCCAATCTAGACCCAAAATGATAACCAGAATCTATTGGTGGATTTGCTTGAAAAATATTTTTAAAAGTTAAATTTTTATTATTAAATGTTGCTTTCGCAATCGAAGTGCTAGTTTTCCAGTCACCTCTATTCTCTGAGTAAGATATATAAACAAAATTATCTTTAAAAAGAATATCTAGGAGACCACCTTGACCGTGTTCAAGAAAGTTTAAGTTATGGTTGATTAGATCTATATTTTTATTATTTATATTTACTAATTTTATAAACCCACTTTTTTCAGTGATGAGTATATTATTTTCATCAATGAAAGTTGATCCCCATGGATCTTTTAGATCTACAATTTTTTTAAAATCAAAATTTTTTGCATTTGCCAAATTTGGAAAAACGAAGATCAATAATATGAAAAGAATTTTCATATTAACTAGAAAACTACGTCAAAGCCTTCAAAGTCTGGTGGTCCTAAATATAAATCTCTATGCTGTGCTGCGTTTTTATGAGCTAGTCTAAATGCTTCTGATTTGGTCCAATTTATAAAATCTTCCTTAGACTCCCATGTGCTATGAGATGAATAAAGAGAATATTCTTTATTAGTGTCACCTTTAATCAAATTAAAATTCTTAAATCCCTTTACACCATCAAGATGCGTATCTCTATTTTTCCAAACATCTTCAAACTCTTTTTCTTTACCAAGAACAATTTTAAATCTATTCATTGCAATATACATAATTTTTTAAGATAATTTTGATCTTCCTCCATCTACAGCAATAATTTGACCAGTAACCCAAGAGCTGTCATCAGTAATAAGAAATTTTGCAAGAGAGGCTGAGTCTTTTCCTTCACCCAATCTTTTTAAAGGATGAGCTTTTGCTATTCCATCTGCTAATGCTTTATTTTTCAACATTGGTTCCGCAATCTTTGAATTAGTTAAACTTGGTGCAATACAATTAACTCTAATATTTGGAGCAAATTCAGCTGCTAATGAAACAGTTAATCCCTCAACAGCGGCTTTAGCCGAAGCGATTATCGCATGATTAGTAAATCCTCTTTGTGCTGCTACTGTAGAGAATAAAACTACCGAACCTTTATTTTTTTTTAAACTTTCTTGATAACCTTTAATAACTTCAACTGCCGAATAGAGATTTAATTTCATACATTTATTAAAATCATTTTCACTCACCATTCTCAATGGTTTTAAATCTATTGAACCAACACAATAAGCAACACCTTTTATATCTGAAATGTCATTTTTAACCTTTTCAATAAATCCATCTTCTAAAACATCGGCAATAGTAAAAGTACAACCAAGTTTTTCTGAAATACTTTTTGTTTCATTTTCATTTCTTCCAACTAAATGAACAGAATTTCCTGAGTTTACCAATTGTTCAGCTAAACTAGATCCGATTGAACCTGTCGCACCAAAAATAAGATATTTTTCTGACATAAAAAATTTTATTCGTTATATTTAACTATGAAGTTATTTTTTATACTGGGTAATCAATTATTTCCATCAAAATACTTGAACCGCTTCAAAAAGGATCACCTATTTTTTATGGCTGAAGATTACCAATTATGCACTTATGAAAAACACCATAAACAAAAAATACTTCTTTTCTTATCATCGATGCGTTCACATGCCGACAATCTCAAAAGAGATAAATTTAAATTAGAGTACATTAAAATTGAGGATAAAGAATTTAAGGATGATTATATAAAAAAATTAAAAAAAGTAATTAATTCAAAAAAGATAAAAGAGATTTCAAGCTTTGAAGTTGAAGATAAATTTTTTGAAAAAAAAATAGATCAATTTCTCAAAAAAGAAAAAATAAAATGGAATGTTATACAAACTCCAATGTTTTTAAATTCAAGAGAGGAATTTAAACAATATTTATCCAAATCAAAAAAACCTTTCATGGCAACCTTTTACAAAGATGTCAGAAAAAAATCCGGAATATTAATGGGTTCGGATGGAAACCCAATTGGAGGCAAATGGAGCTTTGATGAAGATAATAGAAATAAATTACCAAAAAATATTTCAATTCCAAAATTTCCAAAAATAACTGAAACTAATCATACTAAAAAACTAAAACCAATTATTGAAAAATTATTCAAAGATCATCCGGGTAAAACTGAAAATTTTTGGTTCGCTACTGAATATAATGATGTCATCAAGCTTTTAAATTTTTTTATCAAAGAAAAATCAAATCTATTTGGTGATTATGAAGATGCTGTTGATCAAAAAGATAATGTTTTATTTCATAGTGCATTAAGTCCATATATTAACTTAGGTTTGATTACTCCAGAATTAATTATCAAAAAGGTTTTAGAGTTTCATAAAAGTAAAAAGATAAGGTTAAATTCACTAGAAGGTTACATACGTCAGGTAATTGGGTGGAGAGAATTTATGAGAGGAATTTATCAAAGTTATTCAAATGAAATGGAAACTGGAAATTTCTTCAAACAAAATAGAAAAATGAAAAAATCTTGGTACGAGGGTACAACTGGATTACCCCCACTTGATTATGCAATTAAGAATGCTTTAAACCACGGATGGTCGCATCACATTGAAAGATTAATGATCTTATCTAACATAATGAATCTTTGTGAAATAAAACCTGTTATTGTCTACAAATGGTTTATGGAGATGTTTGTAGATTCCTCAGATTGGGTAATGGTGCCTAATGTTTATGGAATGGGATTGTTTAGTGATGGAGGAATATTTGCAACCAAACCTTACATATGTGGCTCTAGCTACTTTATGAAAATGATGGATTTTAAAAAAGGTGATTGGTGTAACATCATGGATGGATTGTATTGGAGATTTATTGATCGTAATAGAAAATTTTTTTTAAAAAATCCTAGACTTTCTATGATGGTAAGAATTTTTGATAAGATGAAAACTGAAAGAAAAAAATTAATTTTGTCAGCTGCAGATAAATTCATAAAACAAAATACAATTTAGCGCCCATTTTACAGGGCGCCAAAAATTTAGCTTGCTAATTTATTATTGAAATTATCAAAATTATTTAGCTTATTTTTTTTGATATATTCACAATGAGAACAGTAAGGACCTGCTTCAGGTATTTTATCTTGTGATAGAAGTGACATAACCTCCCTTAAGAAGTCAAAGAAACCAATATCGTTTCTTGGGATCTCTTGCCACTTAACAATATTTTTAAAGAGATACTCGTTGTTCTCATTCTTTAAAAATAAGTTTGGCTCGACTACAAATAATCCAATTCTTGATATTGGTTTAAGTGAAGGTTTGCCTGGTTCAGCATTCTCAAGAGCAAGAGAATAGGCATGCAGCTGTCTTGAATATTTTTCTACATTACCATCTTTTACATTTGAGGTCTTGAAATCAACAACACCATATGTGTTGTCATTGAAACCAAGTACCGTATCAGTCTTTCCTTTTATAAAACATCTATTGCCAGTTTTCTTATCTAGAAAAGGTTTCGATTGTATCCATCTATCACCAAACTCAACTTTTCCATCAGGTAAAGCGGCTGTAATATCTTTAGGTGATTTTCCTTCAAAGTAATCCTTCATAATACCATCTATTTTGATAAATATACTTGGCATTATACCTCTAGGTCTGTTGAAGTTATGTTTCACTTTAAGATAAAAACACCTCTTGCATTCATCGTACAAAAAACCAAAATCAGAAGGGCTTAATTTAAATAATTTACTCATCTAACCTCCTAATTAAGTTGAAGTATTTGTGCACCAGATTGTTCATTGTATCTTGGTAGACGACCAAATTCTTTTTTAAAAGCCTCAATAAAGTTGCTTTCCCACAGAACCTGATCTGCTTCCTCAGAAATCAAAGAATATTCTATTTTATCGAATACCCAATTATTTCTTTGTACATCTTTAGATCTACTTTTGATATTTTTTCCTCTACCTATATAAACAACTTCAGCTTTATCAAAATACCTATAGACACCACCTAAAGTTGGTAGATCAGCTGTAGATGTTACCGAGCTTTCAAAACAAGGATTTAAATCAAAATAAAAAGAATTAGCATCTTTACCAAATCTCTTAACTTCAAGTCTCCTTCCTGATCTTTTATTTTCACTTAATCGTTTCAATTTTGGCTGAAACTGAATTAAATTTCTACAAGCAACAAAACCTCTTCGGTTATCTTCATTTGTTCTCGCTCTAGTAATTTTGAAGTTTTTTTCACTCTCTTCATAATTATTAAGAACGAAACGTACTTTACTAGCTTGTTCATTATCAGGATGATTAAGCTCAATCATGACATTTAAGAACCTCGTAACATCAACTATTTTATTTAAGGAGGCATTAAAAGTAATGCCATCCTTAGAAATAGTTATACTTGGTTCAGTTAGTCTGAAATGACTGTCTCTTTTCCAACAAGTCCATATATCTTTATTCATATATAGCCTCCTCTTTGATGACAGGTGAAACATCAACTGCAATAATTGATACCATCACTTTTTCAGATTTATAATCTCCCCTTATTTCTCTTATAAGAGGTAAAGTGATAGCCAGTTTATTTTGATTTTCATAACCCAGCTTTGGTGCAAAAGCTTTTTCAATCTTATTAAAAAGCTGAGGCATCCACATATCTGGTTCTGACATGATTGCTTTTGGAACTGCTACTGTTTGTATATTAACATCTAGCGTTTCCTCTTGTTTACCATTTTTGATTTCTTCACTAATATCTGCAGGTAATGGAATAACTGCAGGTAGCTTTTTTATATTGATCATTTAGATCTCCTTTTGGTAAGCTCGGATAATGAAAGAAAGATAGACGGGACAGAGGTCCGAGCTTACCATTGGTTGTTTTATCCTCTGTGGTCATGAGGATAAAATAGTTATTTTTTTAAAAATAAGTATTTGCGAATATTGATAGTTATGGGTTAATTCTTTTTTTAACTTGCGAAAAACTTGTGAAAATTTAAAAGGATTTGATTAGACTTGATCAGTTTTAGAATTATTATCAAACATTAACTTTCCAGTAACGTCATTATAAAGCTTATCCAAGAACGTTTTTTTTGCCTCTTCATAGGTAATTAATTTTTTTGCCTCTCTTTTTTGTATAACTTTATCTCCAAAATAAATTAAGTAGTCTGAGAACACAGTCACATCAAAATCAAGATATGATGGATTTCCATCAAATTTATGACTAAAACTATAATCTTCTACCTTTTTTTTAATACTTATATTTATTTTTTCTTTTATGAGTTTTCTGAAGATTTTAGCAGCTATAGATTTCTGTATAATTAGTTCTTTTGTATCTTTAAAACCAACATTACTTATACGCATATGCTTAGATATAATTTCAACAAGATTTGCAATATCATCAGAATTTTTAAGGGCAGGTGAAAAATTGGTATCTAAATCCATAGTTACTCTTCTGTGATGTTCTCTCTTTGCATCTCTAATCCAATGCTTTGCCATTTGATCTTTTATAAAATCACCCGCTTCTTCACATCTCTCAATTATTGATTTTTGTATGTCTTTACTTGTTGAAACACAGGATTCTAAACCGGCTCGATCATTATTCAATTCAAACCAAAATTCTTCAAAATCTTTATAATCTTTTGCATTAGGATCTACTACATCATCTTTGATTGAGTTTTGGATATCTTGTTCTGTTATTAATCCATTATAATTCTCATTCCCCAAAAATTTTAAAATAAAATTATGTAAAGTATCACTTCTTTGATAAAACCTGGGATCATTTTGCATTCCTTTTACAGCCCTATAGTCAGAATTACTTTCTGTATCTGGAAAGTAATCAATTATCTTTTTCTTTTTAATCTTTATATTATTAATTATGGTATTAGCGATTTCAGATTGATCAATCGTATCAAACTTGTTAATTATAAAACTGAATTTGTTTAAACTCATAAGTTTCATATAAAAATAAAATTTAAAGATTCAAGGCCTCTAATTAATGAAAAAAAACAACCTGCCATCGAAAATTTGTCCCGTTTGTAAAAGACCTTTTGTTTGGAGAAAAAAATGGAAGCTTAATTGGGATAGAGTAAAATATTGTTCTAAGAAGTGTTCTAAGCTAAGCTAATTTCGTGAACATAATTGTATTACAACACATTAAAATTGAAGATCCTGGTTACATTAAAGATTTAATGTTGGCTGATGGATTAAATCTAACTACAATTGAGCTAGATGAAGGTGAACAAATTCCAAATGATTTAAATAAATTTGATGGAATGTTTTGCATGGGTGGCCCAATGGATACTTTTATGGAAAAAGAATATCCTTGGTTAATTGAAGAAAAAAAAAAAATTAAAGAGTTTGTTGTTAATCTAAAAAAACCTTATTTAGGTTTCTGCTTAGGTTGCCAGTTATTAGGTGAAGTAGTTGGAGGTAAAGTTGTAAAGTCCAGTCCAGCTGAAATTGGCATGATGGATATAAATTTTACCAAAGCAAAAAATCAAGATAATTTATTTTCTAAATTTCCAGATAAAATTAAAAGTTTGCAATGGCATTCATATGAGGTTCAAGGAATAGAACATAATAAAGATGTTATTTTATTAGCCTCATCTCCTGTTACTAAATTTCAAATTTTTAAATATCAAAATCATGCTTATGGGATCCAGTTTCATATCGAAATTAAAGATACAACGGTTAATGAGTGGGGATGTGTGCCAGAGTATAAAAAAGCATTAGAAGATCAATTAGGTGATGGTGCACTAGAAAAGTTTGATCAATCGGCAAAAGAAAATATGACAGATATGAATAATTATTCTAAGATTCTTTATAATAATTTTAAAAAACTTTTATGAATAATAAAATTTTTGAATGGGCGGGAGTTATTACTGCAATATTGTATTCTTTATTTGTAGCTATGAATATTGGCATAGAGTTTTTTGGTTTTTGCTTATTATTAATATCTGCAATCTTAATTGGAATTTGGGCTTATAGAGGTGGCCATAGAGGAATATTATTTTTACAATTCTTTTACGCGACGGCTGGAATTATTGGAATGTTTAGGTGGTTTTAATTAAAAGTTGAAATTATTTTAGGAATATAATTTTTAAAATTGAAGAAACCTTTATTACAATATTGCCATGAATAGTTATCAAGTTTTCTATATAAAAAATCTATTTTAATATCATTTGAATGCAAATAATCTAAGTTTTCACCAACTGTTGGGTACAAAGCATAGCTATTTTCAATATTCTTTATTTCACTTATATCGATAATCTCACAATCAATAGAATTATCTTTTAATCTTTGCTCCTGGTCACTAATAAGTAGTGATTTAAATTTCATTACTTTTTCACTCAATTTGATAGACTTATTTTCATTTTTATTCGAAATTAAATAAATCTTTTTAAATTTATAATTATAAAAATCAGTGATTTCAAAAGAGAGATTATTTTCAAAAATTAATAAATTTTTATCTTCAATTTTTTGAGGATTATTAAAATCTTGTTTAATTATTGAGTATATTTTTTCAGATATCTTTGGAGGTGCATTCTCATTTAATTCAATATTACTAAATCTATTATTAGTGAATTTTTTGATATTCCACTCACTTGCTAAATAATGTTTTCCTTTTGTCTGAATTCCAGCAACCCATCTCCATCCGAGAGTATTTGAAGCAGCATCTCCATCATATAGGTTTTTCATAAAAAATTCTGCCCCTAATTGCCAAGGCAGTTCTAAAGTAAAAATCCAGATACTAGCAAACCACATCCTAGTGTGATTATGTAAATAATTATTTTCTTTAAGTTCATTGACCCATTCATTAAAGCATCCAATATTAGTTTTGCCATTAATTGCATTTAGATAGCTTTCACTATTTTTAAATTTATTTCTGATTTTACTTAATTCAATTAAATAATCTGTCCAAACACTTGGTCTTAATTCTAACCATCCTTTCCAATATGTACGCCATAAAACTTCTTGAATAAATTTCTCATTTTTTGAAAAGGAAAACTTACTAAGTGATTTTTCAATTACTTCTTTTTCATTGATTATTCCATGAGTTATATAAGGGGATAAACAAGAAATATTAGATCTATTTTCAGGACCAAAATCAAAATTTCTTAATTTTGAATAATCTGAAAGATTATTTTCAATAAAGTTATTCAATTTCTCAATGGCCTTAGCCCTCGATGCTTCAAAATTCATTTGTAATTACTTTGATTTTTTTTTCTTTAATCCTAGCTTGTCGCTATGTCTTAATCTTAATATTACTATTGCTCCAGCAATAAGTACTATTGCAACCGCTTCGTAAACAAGCGCCGCAGGATCCATTTCTTTTCCTTGTAGAATAATAAATCGGGCTAGAGCCGTAATTGCTATTAAGAGGGGTAATGTGATACTAATTGATTGTTGATCCCAAAAAACTCTTACCATTGCTAATACCTCTAAGTATAGAAACATTAAAAGCAAGTCTGCTAAAGTAACGGATTGATTTAAAAACATTTTTTTTATTTCAATTCCGACAGCTATAACTGTGCTTACTAAAATTATGCACATTAAAACTAGTTGTAAATTTTTTGCTATATTCTGCATTATTTATCCTTACTAAATGGTAACCATTTTTCAAACACTGATTTTGATGAACCTTCATAAGGTATTGAATAAGAGTATGGGTTTGGACTAGTTAATACCTCTATTCCTTTAGAAAAGACAAATATAAATACAATTACAAAAACAAGAACCATTATTTTAAAGGGGTCAAAATTTTTTGTTTTAAAAACACTAGATGAATTTTCTTCTGCTCTATGAAAATGTTTAAATGTCATGTAAACCGCAAAAATTAATCCAATGTGAGCTAAAAAAAGTCCAGTCCAACCAAATACAAAAGTTGTGTATGAAAATACGTATAAACTAAAAACAGTTGTCCAAATAAAACTTAAAACTAATAGAATTTGTAATCTTACAGTTTTAGGAAGAGAGCGTAAATCATTTTTACTATCGTCAAATAGAATATTTGCTGTATCTCTCATCCAATTTTTTAATGATTCCATTAATTTAAATTATGTTTTTTTCAAAAATAAACAATCCCCAAATTTCTCCCATATAATCGGCTACTTTTCTAACTTTTTTTTGTGAAAATTAATAAATTTCTCCACGTTTGATTTGTTGAATGATTTATTTTCCTCAAAAGAAACTTTTTTCATTGAGTATGCAGAGCTTTTAGTGTCTCTAGATTGAATAGTTATGTTACCTTTATATAGCTTTAATTTTACAGACCCATTAACTTTGTTTCTTTTTAAATCTACAATTTTTTGAAGTTTAAATCTTTCTTTTGAGAACCAATAGCCATTATAGATCAGTTCTGCATATCTAGGCATAATTGAATCTTTCTTGTGCATAGTTTTTTTATCTAATGTTACTGACTCAATCGCTCTATGAGCTTGTATTAAAAGTGTTCCACCTGGAGTTTCATAAACTCCTCTTGATTTTATTCCAAGAAATCTGTTTTCAACTAAATCAACTCTTCCAATACCATTTCTTCCAGCTACAAAATTTAATTTATTAAGAATTTTTTCAGGACTCATTTTTTTTCCATTTATACCTATGGGATCACCATTTTTAAAATTAATAGTTATAAACATTGCTTTGCTTGGTGCTTTTTCAGGAGAGGTGGTCCTTTGAAAAATAAATTCTGGAGCTGAATTTTTTGGATTTTCTAAAATTTTTCCCTCAGTTGATGTATGAAATAAATTATCATCCACAGAAAAAGGTGGCGCCCCTCTTTTATCTTTAGGAATAGCTATATGATGTTTTTTGGCATAATTTATTAAATCTGTCCTTGATCTCAACTTCCAAACTCTCCAAGGAGCAATAACTTTTATTTTTTTATTAAAGTAATGATAACCTAGCTCAAATCTTATCTGATCATTACCTTTGCCAGTTGCACCATGTGATACAGCGTATGCTTTAAATTTCTTTGCTGTAGCTATTTGATCTTTTGCTATTAGGGGTCTTGCGATTGATGTTCCTAATAAGTAAACACCTTCGTAAATTGCGTGACCTCTAATCATCGGAAAAACATAATCTTTCACAAAAACATTTTTTAAATTTTTTATTAAAATTTTTTTAACACCTAGTTTTTTAGCATTTTTGATTATTTTTTTTCGATCAATTTCTTGACCTATATCAGCAGTATAACAAATTACTTCTGCATTATAATTTTCTTGAAGCCACTTTAATATTATAGATGTGTCAAGACCACCAGAGTAAGCTAATACAATTCTTTTTTTTGATTTCATTAATTAACTGCAAGCTTTTTTTGCAGTATTATATGCTTTTGTAAATCCAAGAAGTGAATAATGATCTATTGTTTGTGATCCTTTTTCATTATAACCAGTAACCATTATTCTTGAGCCTTTTTTCATTACTTTCACCATAATTTTTTCTTTTTTATTACTAGTCATCCAAGCAAAGCCTTGTTGTTTGATATCAAATTTGAATTTATTATTTCCAGAGGTTGCTAAAACAGAATTATTTTTATTAAATTCATACCCTGCTGTAGCACTAATTTCATTTGAAATTTTTTCATTTGGTCTAAATGTAACAAATAATCTTGCTTCTCTTTTAGTCTTTTTTGGCGCTTGTAAAACAGGTGTTGACTGAGCAAAACAAACCTTACCTGAAGTTTCTGACATTATCATAACTTCCCAATCTTTAAATTTACCAACTTTTTTTAAGTCATCACTAAAAGTTTTAGACAAATTAGCAAAATAAAAAATAATTGTTAATATCAAAATTTTTTTAATTATGGACATGGATTTGGATATTTTTTTTGAATTTTATTAATTTCATTTATTGCATCTTTTGTAAGAGTTACATTTACACTTTCTATATTTGTTTTCAACTGTTCCATTGTCGTTGCACCAATAATAACACTTGTCATAAAAGGTTGAATTTCACAAAATTTTAAGGACATTTGGGTAAAATCAATATTAAACTTTTTTGCAATCTTATAATATTCCTCTATAGCTTTCTGGCCATTTTCATTTTTATATCTCGTAAAATCTTTAAATAGTCTCATTCTTGATTTGGCAGGCAAATTATTGTTTCTATATTTTCCTGTAAGATAACCAAAAGCTAATGGTGAGTAAGCTAATAATCCACTTTTTTCTCTAATAGAAATTTCCGCCAGTCCAACTTCATAGGTTCTGTTAAGCAAATTATAAGGATTTTGAACTGACATCATTTTGGGTAGATTCTTTATTTTAGAGATTTCAAGAAACTTTGATAAACCCCACGCAGTTTCATTTGATAAGCCCACATATCTAATTTTTCCTTGTTTGATAAATTTTTCTAAACTTTCAAGTATTTCCTCAAAAGGAGTCCAGCTGTTATCATTTTCATTATGTTCATATCCATGCATTCCAAAAAAATTTGTATTTCTTTCAGGCCAGTGCAACTGGTATAAATCAATGTAATCTGTTTTTAATCTGATTAAACTTTCATCTAAAGCTTGAGTAATTTTTTTTTTTCCAAAGTTATAGCCACCACCTCTTATGTATTTGTTTGAAGTATTTCCACATACTTTAGACGCAACAATTACCTTGTCTCTTTTGCCAGTCTTCTTAAACCAATTTCCAATTATTCTTTCTGTCTCTCCATAGGTTTCCTCTCTCATTGGAATTGAATAAATTTCTGCGGTATCCCAAAAATTTACACCTTGATCTAAAGCATAATCCATTTGTTCAAAACCTTCTGTTTGAGTGTTTTGTTCACCCCAAGTCATTGTTCCGAGACAAATTGTACTAACTTTTAGATCTGTATTTCCTAATTTTTTGTAATTCATTAAGGTTTTTTTAGAATTTATTATCTTTATAACCTTTTAAGGTATCTTGAATAATTAGTAAAAGACTATATATTTCAATCATTATGGAATTTGATAAAAAAGGAATACTAGCAAGAGCAAAAACAGCAGCACAAGACACAGCTGTAATGGATGAAGGCTTAAGAGCTTACATGCTTAGAGTTTATAATTACATGGGATCAGCCCTTTTAGTTACAGGAATAGTTGCATTGATAACTTTCAAGTTAGCTGTTCAATCTTTATCTCCTCTGGTTTTTACGTCCTTTGGTAATTCAATTTATGCTTCTGGTTTAGCTTGGGTTGTAATGTTGGCTCCTTTAGGGGTTGTGTTTTACATGAGTTTCGGGATCAATAAAATGAGCGCAGCAAAGGCTCAGACAGTTTTTTGGATATTTGCAGCCCTAATGGGGTTATCATTGTCATCAATATTTGTTGTTTATACAGAAACTTCAATCACAAGAGTTTTTTTTATAACTGCAGGTACTTTTGGAGCAATGAGTTTGTATGGTTACACAACTAAAAGAGATCTTACAAAACTTGGATCTTTTTTAATGATGGGATTAATTGGAATTATTATTGCTTCATTAGTAAATATATTCATGAAGTCTTCTATGATGTATTTTGTAATATCAATTTTAGGTGTATTAATTTTTGTAGGTCTTACAGCATATGATACGCAGAAAATTAAAAATATGTATTCCGTAAGCGACACAGGTGAATTGATGGGAAAAAAAGCTGTGATGGGAGCTTTAACTTTATATCTCGACTTTATTAACTTGTTTATAATGCTTTTAAGACTTTTTGGTCAGAGAAGATAATTTATTTTTAAAGTTTTTTCCAAATAGTATTTTTTAACAATATATTTAGATCATAAGAATTTTTAAGAATTTTTCCATTAGTATCAGTTATTAAATATTTAAGGTTTTTATTTTTGGGTTTAAAATTTTTGCAAATTTTATAGAGAGCGTTGTCAGCAGCGTTTTTAAATACACTAAAACCAACTTGCTTACTAGATATACTTAGACCATAATCTCTCCAGGAACCTTCAGATACCATTTTAGCATAAAGATCTAAAATAATTTTTAATTCATCTTTTTCAAAGAAATGTTTGTCCTCTATTTGTTTATTAACATTATTAATTACTAATCTTAAATTATTATTCATTTATCTTATATCTATTAATTAGTCCTATTTGGAAAGCAGTAAAAATAAAAGTTATGGGTAATAAACCCCAAACTTTAAAATTTACCCAAAATTCTTCTGATTGTGTTCTCCAAACGATTTCATTTAGTATAGCGAGTCCAAAGAAAAAATATATCCATCTTTTGTTAAGAATTTCCCATCCTTCATTAGTTAATGAAACTGATTTTCCCATTAATTTTTTTAAAACTGGCTCATTTGTAAAGTATCTTCCAAATATTAAAGCAAGACCAAATAGTATATTTATAATTGTAGGTTTGATGTAAATAAAAACGGGGTTGTTAAAATAAATTGTTAATCCTCCAAAAAAAGTAATTAATATTCCGCTTACCAGTGGAACTTTTGGTAATTTTTTTTCTAGAAACCACATTAAACCCAATGCTATTATTGTCGCAATTATGAATGGTGGTATAGCAATTTTTAGATCTTTATCACTATCGTAGTAGTAGTAAAAAAAAATTACTAATGGCCCAAAATCCGTAAGAAACTTTAAAAATGATTTGTTCACTGAAAAGATATTAACATAAATAATATTTATACAAAAATTTAAAATTTTTCTTATTGATTTTTATTTTTAAATACCCATACTAATGTTAATGCCAATTCAAAAAGCAAAATTTTCAATCGGTGACATTGTAAAACATAAGCACTTTGAGTTTCGAGGTGTGATATATGATGTAGATTTTGAATTTAATAACTCTGAAGAATGGTATCAATCAATCCCAAAAAATGTGAGACCTAGAAAAGATCAACCTTTTTACCATCTGTTAGCTGAGAATGATGAAATTACATATGAAGCATATGTGTCTGAACAAAACTTATTAACCGATGATTCTGACGAGCCAATAAAACATCCATTAATCGAGGAAATTTTCTCAGGCAAAAAGGGATCAAGTTATTTCAAGCTTTCAAACTAAAAAAAACATCTTTTCAACACATTTAGCTCAAAACTTTGACACAGCAGTTTGTTAAATATTTATAATTCTGGTCAAGGATGTTAAATATTTACCCTTCGTTATTATCTCCCTCTGACATTCTTGATCAGACAATTATTTCCTAATAAAATTATTAAATTCATTTAAAATAGCAAATATAAATGTTTAAATATTTTGAACCAAATAAAATTTTTTCCATCACATCTAGGGCACCAAAATATGTCCTATTATTATTTATTATAATTCTCTCTATTGGGTTAACTGAAGCATTAATTTTATCTCCTGAAGATTATAAGCAAAGTCATTCAGTTAGAATTATGTATGTTCATGTGCCCGCCGCTTGGATTTGCCTTGGAACTTTTTCTGTTATCACATTTTTGTCTTTAGTTGGATATACATTTAAAATAAGAAATTTTTTTTTAATATCAAAAAGTTTAGCACCTTCTGGATTTGTATTTAGTGTTATTGCACTTGTTACTGGATCAATTTGGGGTAAACCAACTTGGGGCACATGGTGGGCTTGGGATGCAAGGATAACGTCTATGTTAATTCTTGCATTGTTTTATATTATTTATCTTATTGCATGGAGAATTTATGACAATGATGACAAAGCTTTTAAAGTTACATCAATTATTACAATATTGGGCATTATAAACGTGCCAATAATAAAATATTCTGTAGATTGGTGGAATACATTACATCAACCCGCCTCAATAAATATTTTATCTAAATCATCAATTCATATTTCAATGTTATATCCATTATTGATTATGACTGCGGCATTTGCTCTATTTTCTCTGTTAATTTTTTTAATGAAATATAATACAGAACTGATAAAAATAAAAAATAAGGGTTTAGATAGATTATGATAGATAAAATTTTAATAATGAATGGATATGGACTTTATGTTTGGTCCGCATTTTTATTCACTCTTATCAGTTTTTCTTTACTTTATGTTGTAACTAAAATTCAACATAATAAAGAAAAAAATAAATTTATTGCAAAATTTGGAACTTTAAGTTCAGAGAGAGCAGCTTTTGCAAAATCTCAAAGTATTAATAAAGAAATTTTATCTAATACATCAAATATCTAACTTTCAAACCATGTATGGTAGAAAAGTTAAACTAAGATTTATATTTTTACTTTTAGCATTAATTATTTTATCTTTATCTACATTTTTAATAATTAAATCTCTTGAAGAAAATGTAGTTTATTTTCAGTCTCCAACAAAAATAAAAACGTTACCAGAGATAGAAAAAAAAAAGATTCGAATAGGTGGTATGGTCAAAAAAGAGTCAATTTTAGTCAAGGAAGAAGAAGTAAAGTTTATTGTTACAGATTATAAGAATGAAATAAACGTGATTTATTCAGGTGTTATTCCAAACCTCTTTGCTGAAGGCAAAGGTGTTGTCGCTGAGGGATTTTTAAAAGATAGAAATTTGTTCCTAGCTACAAAAATTTTAGCTAAACATGATGAAAATTATATGCCGCCAGAAATTAAAAAAGCTTTAGAGGAGAAATAGTTTTGGCGAGTTTAATTGGATTCTATTCTTTAATATTTGGACTTGGTCTGTCTTTATTTATTATTTTTTTTTCTTATAAAAATTTTAAAAGTTCCAATAATTTTGATGCAAGAATCACTACATTTACATTTTTACAACTCCTTCTTGTCGTTATTAGTTTTATAGGATTAATAATATCTTTTATAAATTCAGATTTTAGTAATGAAACAGTATTTAATCATTCACATACTACCAAACCTATCTTTTATAAAATTTCTGGGACTTGGGGAAACCATGAAGGGAGTTTGTTACTCTGGTTATTAGTATTAACATTATTTATATTTTTATTTTTAATAAAATCAAAAAAACAAGACAAGAATTATAGAATTTTAACTTTGTTATTCCAGCAGGTTATTATTATTGGATTTTTCATTTTTATAATTAAAACTTCAAGTCCATTTAATTACATTTTTCCTACTCCTAAAGAGGGACTAGGTTTAAATCCAATTCTACAAGATCCGGCTCTAGCAATCCACCCTCCAATTTTGTATTTAGGATATGTCGGATCATCTGTAATTTTTTCTTCAACACTTGCAGCAACCTCATTAAATTATATTTCAAAGGAATGGGCAAAGCACATCAAAATTTGGATTTTATTATCTTGGATCTTTTTAACATTGGGAATTTTGCTTGGCTCTATTTGGGCTTATTATGAATTGGGATGGGGTGGATTTTGGTTTTGGGATCCTGTTGAAAATGTTTCTTTAATGCCATGGTTAGCTCTAACAACGCTTCTTCATTGTATATTAATTTTAGAAAGAAAATTATTATTTAAATCTTGGGTAATAATTTTATCGATTGCAACTTTTACATTGAGCATGAGTGGAACTTTTTTGGTAAGGTCAGGAGTTTTGAACTCAGTTCATACTTTTGCTAACGATCCACAAAGAGGACTATTCATTCTAATTTTTCTATTTTGTTTAATATTTTTATCTCTTTTCATCTTTTTCTTTTTTCATAAAGCGGAAGATAAAAGAGAGTATAATTTTTTTTGGTTAAGCAAAGAATCATCGATAATTTTAAACAATTGGTTCATGATGTATTTTCTTACTGTAATTTTAATTGGAACCATTTACCCAATTTTTTTAGAAGTTATCACATCAGAAAAAATATCTGTGGGCCCTCCTTTTTATAATAAATTATTAATACCTTTTTTAGTTCCTTTTTTATTTGCAATGGCAATAGGTCCAAAATTAAAATGGGTAAAATCTGATTTAAAAGATAAATTATATTTAATTATTTTTTTAATTATTTCTCTTTTAATATCCATATTTATAATAAAAAATTTCAATATCGATTTTCTCATTAATACTATTTTGGTGACAGCTGCTTTTTATTTGTTTTTTATAACTTCAAGAGATTTTTTTATAAAGAAATTTAATAACTTATCTCAAAATTTAGCTCATTTTGGTTTTAGTCTTTTAATGTTAAGTATTCTTTTAAATAATATTTTTTCGACTGAGGTCATTACTAATTTAAGAGTTGGAGAAACTTATAAATCAGAAAAAATAGAAATAAATTTTGTTAGTATAGATAAAAATAATATTAAGAATTACAACGCAATTACAGGAAATTTTAAAATTGAAAATATAGAGGGTGATATGGATATTTTTAAACCTGAGTTAAGAATATATAATCAACCAAATATTGTTACCAGTGAGGCATATATTAAAACAAATTTATTCACAGATAAATTTATAACTATTAATTTAGTTCAAAATCAAGATTACTTTAATGTTAGATATCAAATTAAACCTTTTATGATTTGGATTTGGATATCAGTTTTGCTAATTACTTTTGGAGGAATAATAAGTGTATTTAAGAGACATGAAAATTAAGATTTTTCCAGTACTCATATTTTTTTTATTCGTAATAGTATTTTTAATGTTTTATAGAAGTCTAGAAAATTCAAATATCTATACTCCTAACGTTAAGGTAAACAAAAGCATCCCTTTTTTTGAGGCCAGATTATTTGACTCAGATGATTTAATTAGTTCAAGTGAACTCTTCGAAAAAGATAAATTTTACCTTATGAATATATGGGCATCATGGTGTGTTCCATGTAAAGAGGAACATCCTCATTTGTTAAAATTAACTAATCAAAATAACATAGAAATTATAGGATTAAATTATAAAGATGATAATGATAAAGCAAAAAAATTTCTTAAGAAATTTAATAGTCCTTACAAAATTATTTTATCTGACGTTGATGGTTTGATTGCGATCGAAT